>CAIXJC010000018.1 GCA_903919715.1 uncultured bacterium
CGCAGTCGGTGTGAGTGCGGCAAGTCTTGGCAACACGGGATACCGAAATCTCACGGCGCCTCTGAGTGTTGCCGCCACCGATGGAACAAGCACAGCAAACGTCGCAGTGACATGGGCGGCATCAACTGGCGCGACTGGATATCAAGTCTTCCGCAGTGGTACGACCGCTGCGATTGGAACAGTTGCAGCAGTGCTGACATATTCCGACACAACTGCTGTTGCAGGAACTTCGTACACATACACCGTCAAAGCGACGGGCGCAGTCGGCGTGAGTGCCGCGAGTCTTGGCAACACGGGATATCGCAATCGTGTTGGGCCCGCGACTGTGACAGCAACGGATACAGATCCAACCAAAGTTCATGTGAGTTGGACAGCAATCACGGGAACGCCAGCCGCGACTGGATATGAAGTGTGGCGAACGATTGGCGATACAGCAGCGGTATTGCTCGCGACAACTGCGCCAACGACGCTCTTCTTTGATGACACGACAATCACTCCAGGAGTGACTGCGCTTTATTCCGTCAAGGCGAAGTATGTACTCGTTGGATCATCACCAGCGACGACCGTTACAACTCTGCCAACAAGCGACACTGGGATTCGACCAGTTGGAGTAACAGGCGGCGGCGACGAAGGCGGCATCGCAGGCGGTCCAGAATCTTCAACAGGTCTTCCTGGCGGCAGCGGGCATGGAAGCAGTGAATCTGGAAACTTCGCTGCAGGCTCTGGCGATTCGCAGAATGAATCAACTGATCCCGCAGGCGAGGCCACAAAAATTCCACCGCAAATCGGCAACATTCCAGACTTCTGCACGGTAATTGCCACGAATCTTGCTGGGCAGATCGACACGCTTGCGGCCGCACTTGCCAGTCACAGTCAAGACGCGAACGAAACGGCGATCACTCAGAAACTGCTTGAACGCATGCGCGCGTTGATAGAACCCGCCATCGATAACGAGCCTGCTGTTTGCGTGATGTCACGCGGCGATGTCACGCTCGATGGTGTGATCGACAACGATGACCTTGCTGCATTCTTGGCAGCGTGGTCTGCGAACGACCTCGTCGGCGCGGATCTCAACCGAGATGGGCATATCACCGCCGAAGACATGTCCATCGTGCTGAGTGCGATTGATGAGACGAATGCGGCAACTCCGCCCGGCGATCGATAGCCAGTCGCAGCGTGATCAGTTGCGTTTATAAAGAACGTTCCGCCCGTCAGGGAACTGTAACTGGTGCTGGGTTTGGAACTGCAACTGGAACAACAATCGGAATTGGAACAGTTGTTGGAATCGGCTTGGTGGCAGGCGATACTGCGCTGCCTTCTTTCTTTACTGCAGGCTTCATGGCAGCGAATGCCTTATTGAGCGCAGCAGCCAATCGCACGCCACCTGCAGAAAGTCTGCGTGCGACGGTCGAAAGATTCGCTTCGTAATACGCTTGGCCAACTTTGCCATCCGCTGGCAAATCACTATAAATCTTGCGTGTAATGGCACGAGATTCATTTGCCCAAACAAGCGGATCGAGGTTCCCCTCCCACACGACGACTTCCTTCGAAGGCATCTCGGTCTCGAGCGCCTTGGCAAGCCCACTCCAATCGCCTTGCGACTTGTGATGAATCAATACGGAATCCCAAAGTGCATGCAAGTTGGTCTTCATATCGCCGAATGCAATCACTTGAATTCGATTCCCGCCCATGTCATCTGCAAATCCCGTATGGAGCGGCTGATGCAAGTCGCCGATGAAATGGATCGCAAACTTCAGTGCCTCTTGTCTTTCCTCAATCGGCTTCGTTGGATCCGTTGCGACAGCGAGGAAATGCGGGATTGCACCAACGACGCATTCGCCCTTTGCGCAATCGCGTTCCAAGACAATGTTCTCTTCATTTCGCGGGGCGTTGACATAATGCAATGTCTTCGCCCAGTCATACTTGGAATCGCCGCGAATTTGGTCCGCCCAAAGTCCAGCCTTCGCAAGATCGTCATTTCCAAGCAACTCGATGATCGCCGCCCGCGTCTGCGGGGTCAACCGCGTCATTGCGATCGCACCAACAATTTGATGCCCCTCTGGCCCCCATGCATTTGCGATCGATGCGACGAAGAGTGGAACGAGAGCGATCATGGCGATAGGTTTCATGCCCTCAAGCCTACATGGGGCGTACATGCCAACCCTATAATTCCACCCTCTCATGGCTCAAACAATACTCATCCAAGCACCCGCGAAATTGAATCTTGCGCTTTCAATTGGCGCAGTCAATCCGCAGGGAATGCATCCGATTTCAAGTTGGATGGTGACGGCCGACCTCTTTGATGACCTCTATCTTGAAACCCTCCCGCCAGCGAGTTTTTCCCTCTTCGCAACGATCTGGCACAAAGATGCTCTACGCCGCAGCGACATCGATTGGTCGATTTCCAAGGACCTGGTTCACCGTGCTCACGGCCAACTGGAGAAATTCGTCGGACGCGAATTGCCAGTCAAGAGTCGATTAGAGAAACGCATTCCAGTCGGCGGTGGACTTGGCGGCGGTTCGAGTGATGCGGCTGCGATGCTGCGTGGACTGAATAAACTTTATTCACTGAAAGTATCCGCAGACGATCTTCGCGCGATCGCTTCCACCCTCGGTTCCGATGTTCCATTTCTAATTGACGGTGGATCCGCGATCATCGGTGGCATCGGCGAAAAAATCGAATCGCTCGGTGCACCACCAGAACTGCACGCGGTCTTCTTCTTCCCAGAAGTCCCCTGCCCCACGGGAGCGGTCTATAAACAGTTCGACACACTTTCCAACTCAGCGAGTTCCCCAGCGCGATTGCGCGAAAGCAAAGTGCGCTCACTCGCCATGCAATCAAGCGTGCTACCAACCGACCCCTTCAACGATCTTGCAGAGGCTGCGGGAATAATCGCCCCTGCAATGTCGGACGATATGGAAGAAATTGCGCAACTGGCGCAACTTCCGATCCATGTCTGCGGCAGCGGATCGAGCCTCTTCACACTCTGCACCGATCCAATGCATGCGAGCGCGCTCGCAGAAGCGTCGAGCACCCGACTGCACATTCCCGCAGTGGCAATCCAGACCACACCGCTCCCACCTATGATCCCCAACCCACTACACGTGAGACAAATATGACCAACGCGACAACCACCCCCACTATGAAACTGCCCCCAAATCTCGACGCCGCTTGCTGGGATCAGCTTGCACCGCTTTATGCACAGCTCAACACGCGGACGATTTCATCTGCGAAAGAACTGGAGCAACTCATCTTGGATCGTAGCGATCTTGATGCTGCATCAGACGAGGCACAGGCCAACCTCTATATCGCAATGACCTGCCACACCGACGACGATGCACGGCGCAATGCTTTCTTAAAGTTCGTGCAAGATGTCGAACCCAATCTGCGGACGACTGGTGCAGAGCTTGATCGCAAGATCGCTGAAAGCCCATTCGCTAAGCAGCTCGATCCGCAGCGATACGAAACATATTTGCGCGCGTTGCGCCAAGACGTGCGGCTTTTTCGCGCTGACAACGTGCCGCTGCAAACCGAAGCAACCACCTTTGATCAGGAATACAGCAAAATCTGCGGCGCAATGACCGTGACCTTTGACGGCAAGGAACAAACCCTTCCGCAAATGGCGCGGTACGCAGAATCAACCGACCGAACGGTGCGCGAAGGATCGTGGACGGTCGTCGCCGCCCGCCGATTGCGCGATCTCGATGAGGTCGACGGCATCTATGACAAGTTGATTGCTGTTCGACATCGGATGGGTCTCAATGCAGGATTCAAGGATTACCGCGACTACCAGCACGAACGAATGATGCGCTTCGATTACAAGCCCGCAGACTGCGTTCGCTTTCATCAGGCCATCGAAGAGACGTGCGTTCCCTTGATGCGTGACTTGCATCGTCAACGTGCGGCAGCTCTTGGATTGAAAACACTCAAGCCATGGGACTTAAAGGTTGATCTGCATGGGCGCGAGCCTCTGCGTCCATTTGCGGACAGCACGCAGCTCGTCGAGCGCACATCGCGTGCATTCCACCGACTCGATGCAGAACTCGGCGTCATGTTTGATTCGATGCGCACTGGATCCTGCTTGGATCTCGAAACCCGCAAGGGGAAGGCTCCCGGCGGATACCAATATCAACGACAACAATCCCGACTGCCCTTCATCTTTATGAATGCAGCGGGTCTTCAACGCGATCTCACAACGATGGTGCATGAAGCTGGGCATGCGTTTCATTCGCTGCTCAGCAAACACGATCCGATTCTGGCGTACCGCGGAAGCCCGATCGAATTTGCAGAAGTCGCATCAATGAGCATGGAACTGCTGACATTTCCACAACTCGACGAGTTCTACAACGAAGAAGAAAACGCACGCGCTCGACGCGATCAGCTCGAAGGACTCGCCACACTTCTTCCGTGGGTTGCGACGATCGATGCATTCCAACACTGGGTCTATACAAATCCTGGGCATACGCGCGCTCAACGGTCGGCATATTGGATGGAATTGAACGAACGCTTTGGCGGCGACATTGACTGGTCTGGAAACGAAGAGACTCTCGCGTCTCTCTGGCATCGCCAGTTGCATCTTTTCGGATCTCCATTTTATTACGTCGAGTATGGCATCGCTCAACTTGGCGCACTGCAAATGTGGCGACAAGCGCGCCGCGATCCAAAGGCGGCGCTTGCGAATTACAAACGGGCACTCGCCCTTGGTGGTTCGCGTCCCTTGCCAGACCTCTTCACTGCTGCAGGTCTCACTTTCGACTTCGGCTCCGAAACTGTTCGCGGTTTGATGGACGAAGTTCAAACTGAACTCGCATCCATTCCAGCCTGATTGAAACCAAAACCAACCTCTTAACGAAAAATACTTATGAAAAAAATTGTCATTCTCGGCGGCGGAAAAATCGGACGCATGGTGTGTTTCCTCTTGGGAACATCGGGTGATTACGAAGTCCGCATCGGCGACATGAACCTCGATGGTGCACATGCAGCCGCTGCAACATTTGGCGGTAAAGGCGAAAAAGTTGATCTTTCCAATGCCGCACAAGTCGCTGCGTTCGTCAAAGGCGCTTGGGCGGTCGTGTCATGCGCTCCCTTTCACTGCAATCCGACAATCGCGACCTGTGCGCGCGAAGCTGGTGCGAATTACTTCGATCTCACTGAAGACGTTGCCGTCACAAAGAAGGTGATCGAGCTCGCAAAGGGATCGAAAACTGCGTTCATTCCACAGTGCGGACTTGCGCCAGGATTCATCACGATCGCTGCGAACCATCTCGCGAAACCATTTGCGCAGATCGAGTCACTGCGACTGCGCGTTGGAGCGCTCCCACAGCAACCATCAAATCAGCTTGGATACAACCTGACATGGTCGACTGAAGGCGTGATCAATGAATACATCAATGCTTGCGAAGCGGTGCAAGGCGGACAGCTCGTCAGCGTCCCCGCTCTGGAACACCTTGAGAGACTCATCATCGACGGCATCGACTTCGAAGCGTTCAATACATCAGGCGGACTTGGAACGCTCGCAGAATCGCTCAAGGGACGCGTGAAGAATCTTGATTACAAGACAATCCGATTTCCCGGCCACTGCCAACTCATGCGTTTCCTCCTTCAAGAATTGCGCTTGAGCGAACATCGCGATGAACTGCGAACAATCTTGGAGCGAGCGATACCGAGCACCACCGAAGATCAAGTTGTGATTTTCGTCAGCGCCTCTGGAATGCTTGATGGACGATTGACTGAGCGCGTGTATGCGAAGCGAGTCATGGCGAAAACGATCGGGGGACATCACTGGACCGCGATTCAGTTGACGACTGCTGCGGGAATCGCTGCGATGGTCGACCTCTTCGCACAAGGAAAGACTCCGGCTCATGGACTCGTGCGCATGGAGGATGTCACGTGGGAAGACTTCATGGCGAATCGGTTCGGGTGTTTGTACGCCTGATACTGAGTCGCTTGGATGAGTCGCTTGGATGAGTCGTTTGGATGAGTCGTTTGGACTTGACGCACTCCCTGTGCGTCAAGATGCATAGGATGCGCACAAGATGGCGCCTCTCCAAATCGACCCTCTCGTCTTCGAGCCCCTGTGGACCAACTACACGCTCGGTTCACTCGTGCGACTTGCCGTTGCCGCGTTCTATGGACTTCTCATCGGATGGGAGCGACAACACTCGACGCACTACACCGGCGCGCGAGTCTTCGTCATCTTTACAACTTCAACTTGCCTCTTCTCGATGAGCGCAGGCCTCGCCGTACTTGGTGCAGGCCAAGGTGATGTCACGCGCGTCGCAGGTCAGGTTGTGACTGGCATTGGATTCGTATGCGCGGCTTTCATTTTTCGCGAACGAACGAGCCTTCGAGGAGTCAGCACCGCTGTCAGTCTCTTTATGTGCGGAGCAATCGGGATAACTCTGGGCTATGGACTGTTGACCGAAGCAACTGCGGCACTCGTCATCACGCTTGGGTGTCTCCTTCTTGGGCGTGATCAACATTCGGCAACAGTTGATGATCGAGGATCGGGCGATCCCCTCACGCCGGTTGATCCAGCGCATCACCATGATGAACCTAGCCGCGGCGGACCGTGATCACGACGACTTCCGCCGGACAATTCACGCGGAGCGGAAACCAACCGCCGACTCCCGTTGTGACAAACAAATGTGAATCGCCTTCGTGATAGTGGCCAGCGCGAAGCGAGCGTGATGCAGCTGCCCGAGGCGTCTTGCGCAAAGAAGGGAGAAGCGCAAACTGCCCCCCATGCGTGTGACCTGACAGCGTCAGTGGGACATTCCACTTTGCCGCCTCTCGAAATGCCTTTGGATTATGCGCAAGTAGCAAGTGTGGCACCATTCCATCCTCGACGACTGAAAGAACTTCCTTTGCATTTCCAGCGAGCGTGCGTGACCAATCGATCCCGCCGATGCGAAGCCCGCCCCGTGCGGTCATTGTCTCGCCGCGCAGCGTTGTCATTCCTGATTCACGAGCAAGCCGCATGACGTGCCCTGCGCTATCGAGCAAATCGTGATTGCCAAGGACGAAGTATCGACCCATCGACGCACGAAGTTGACCGAGCGCTGCAAAGACTGGCTCGCATCCTGCCACATCCAGGTCCACAACGTCGCCCGTGCATGCGATGAGATCTGGCTTCGACTGTGCAAGGAGATCGACCGCTTCAAGAGCACGAGGGACTGGCATGAGATCGCCGACATGTAAATCACTGATATGCCCGACGCGCATTCCATCAAACTTCGCAGGCCAATTTGGAATTTTCAGTTCGATCTTGCGCATCTCGATCGACTTCGTCAAATGCTTGCGCAACAACGCTCCCCCGACAATCTGGTCTGGCAAACGAGTCAGCACTGCGTGCCTCAACTTCGCACGCGCCATGCGCCCATGCTTGTCGCCGCGCCCCGCGAGCTTCCCATGAGCGACCAATTCGCCGATGGTGACACGGTTCTTCTTTGCTTTAGAACTTGACATTCGCTCCCAAGAAAAGGCCCTGAACGCCGCCGTCGAAATTTGCGGCATCATTCACGAGCTTGAAGTCTTCCAAGCGATATCCGAATTGCACACCAACATTCGGAGTGAACATCGCAGTGATTCCAGCTCGAATGAATGTGAAATATTGGCCATTCACGAAATTTGTTCCTGTCCCGCTTGACGCCTCAATCTTGATCATCTCGACCAGTGGCACGCGACCTTTGAAATTGAAATCGAGTTCGAGTCCACCGCCGATGCCTGGCATCACTGCATCCATCGACCATGAATCACTCACCCCAGTCGTCTGGTCATTCACAGAGATCGACGCGCTATACCAACGCACCGCACCGATTGCCTTAATGCGAAGGTCTGCTTTGTATCCCCCATCGGGCGCCGTATTGCGCGTATTGACGATCGTCGGTCCCCACGGAGTTTTTTGATCGGCAAAGGGCTGCCAAAGCGTCACGTCGAATTCGCCACCAGCACCTGCAGCTGAATAACTGTTTGAGAGTTGATCACCGACCGAAATCGCAACGGAACCGTACGCACCACCCGTTGTTGCGGATGTCGTTCCGTCCGTCGAAAAAAACCATCCAGTCAACATCACTTTATAGAAGACGCCCCAAGACGCCGCGAGTTCGCCACTGAGAGTTGCTTCGTATTCACTCTGCCCCAGCTGATCGTCGATGGTGAAATTCGGACCATTCCATGACGTATTGCCACGCACACGCGCCATCCAAAGCGCTGGCGAAAAAGTGAGGTTGAAATCACCTGCACTGCGGGTTCCATCAGCCGTCGGCGCCGAATCCGCCGCAGGGACTGCCGCCTCGGTTGTTGGCGGAGTGGCACTCTGCATTTCGTAAAACGCCAATAAATCAGCAGCCGAAAGTGGCTCAACCGAGATCGGCGCATCGGCGCAAACGATCGAAGATGCGACCAACAACGTTGCCCCAAACGGCACGATCAGAGATTTGCGGGTGAAATGCACGGCGTGAGCCTACCTCCTTCCATTCGACCTTCCCATGCGATCTCCCTCGGCCCATTGGCGTGGGTGCTTCCGATGGCGCTGCATTTTTCGTATGCGCGCTCAGGCGGACCCGGCGGACAAAATGTGAACAAGGTGGAATCAAAGGCGCAACTGCGCGTGGCGATCGTGTCGATTGGTGGACTTGATCACGGAGGCCGAATGCGACTTGCGCGTATGGCTGAATCGCACTTGCACGGCGGCGATCCAGACGACCCAATGTCGATCGAATCGCCACATGCCGAAATTCGATTTTCGGCGGAAGAGCATCGATCGCAGCGTGCAAATCACGATGAATGTATTGCGCGACTTCATGACCTTGTCCTGCGCGCGGCAGTCGTGCCACGAAGGCGGCGCAAAACGAAACCAACGCGTGGATCGCGCGAGCGGCGATTGGAGTCGAAGAAAATCCAAGGCGAAAAGAAAGAGCGACGACGAAAGGATTGATTGCGCGGAGTACTGCGACCGCACTGCGATTTGCATGAGTGGACGAATGACTCGAAATCGAATCGCAGAGTCAATCCGCATCAGCGATAGCCGCGGAAAGTCCTCTCGGTGCTCAGACAGTCCTCGACGACCGACACGATCTGTTTATTCGACGATTGATTGCAAATTCCGTCAGTCGCCTCATACCACAGACTGATTTGACCCCTGGCGAGTTTGCAAGCCGAGCCAGTCTGCGCCAAGCTCAGCGCAGCATGTTTGAGCCCAGGGGGCGAATCAGTCTTTGGCACTGCACTGCATGCCTGAGCGCTAGGACATTTGTCCTGCAGCGTTGGCATCGAACTCCACTCGACACGCAATCACTTCATTCGTACTTCGCCAGTCCCCTTTTCAATGACTCCAATGACAGTCGGATTTTCACCTGCTCGCTTCAACTTCTTCATCATGCTCGAAGCGTGATCTGGGCGCGCGATGATCGTGTAACCAATTCCCATATTGAACACGCGAAACATCTCGGCTTCTTCGACTCCGCCATGTTGCTGAAGAAATGGGAAGATCGCTGGCGGAGTCCACGATGATTTTTCGATCACTGCATCGACCGACTTCGGGAGCGCGCGACAAACATTGCCCGGCAGTCCGCCGCCAGTGATGTGTGCCATACCGCTAATCGCCTTCTTCTTGCGAAAACTCTCGACCAATTTGACGATCGACTTGGCGTAAATCCGCGTTGGTTCCATAAGAATCTCGCTGAGTGT
Source organism: uncultured bacterium (assembly GCA_903919715.1). Classification (GTDB taxonomy): domain Bacteria; phylum Planctomycetota; class Phycisphaerae; order Phycisphaerales; family SM1A02; genus F1-60-MAGs104. The sequence continues at coordinate 9,692 of CAIXJC010000018.1, forward strand.
TCGTTCACCAAGCTGCGGATATTTCGCATTGAGATCCAAGCCCGCATCGCGGACGATTCGACGCACCAGCGTGTATCCGTTTGAATGCACTCCAGAACTTTCTAAGCCAATGATCACATCGTTCTTCTTGACACGAGTTGCATCGATGATGTTGTCGTACTCCACGACGCCCACGCAGAATCCTGCGATATCAAAATCTCCAGGCTTGTAAATATCTGGCATTTCAGCGCACTCGCCTCCAAGCAATGCGCATCCTGCGATCTCGCATCCTCGAGCAACACCTTCAATCATTGCGCTTGTTTCCGCAGGCTGCAACTTTGAGAGCCCGAGATAGTCCAAGAAGAAGAGCGGCTCCGCCCCTTGCACGATCAGATCATTCACATTCATCGCAACGCAGTCGATTCCGACCGAGTCGTACATGCGGCGCTCCGCCGCCATCAGCACTTTCGTGCCGACCCCATCGGTGCATGCAACGAGCACTGGCCTCTTGTAATTGCGGCGCATGCTCTTCTTGCTGAAATCCAACTGGAACAATCCTGCGAATGCGCCGTGGCGCCCAAGGACGCGCGAACTGTGTGTCCGCTTCAAAACTGGCTGAATGAGATCAACGACCTCATCACCAGCGTCAATATTCACTCCTGCATCTCGGTAAGTCAGACCTTTGGTTACTGGGGAAGCGCTCATCCCCCCATTACACACGATTCCTGCCAAATCGGTCTATGCTCCCCTCCCCATATGTCCATTCTCATCGATAGCAATACTCGGGTCCTTTGCCAGGGCATCACCGGAACCGCCGGAGCATTTCACACCAAGGGCTGCTTGGAATACGGCACCCAAATGGTTGGCGGAACAACTCCGGGCAAGGGCGGTCAACGAGACGCCAATGGCTTGCCGATTTTCGAGACGATGCACGACGCAGTCAAGGCGACTGGCGCAACCGCAACAATGATTTTCGTGCCGCCTCCATTCGCTGGCGATGCGATCATTGAAGCTGCTGATGCGGGAATCGGATTGATCTGCGCGATCACCGAAGGCATCCCAGTACAAGACATGATTCGCGTTCGTGCGATGCTTCAAAAATATCCCAACAGCACATTGGTGGGACCAAATTGCCCAGGCGTGATTACTCCAGGCAGAAAAGTCGGCGACAATAAATACGAAGGCGGATGCAAGATCGGAATTATGCCTGGCTACATCCACATGCATCGCATTGATGCGCCATCGCGAAAAGCGGTCGGAATTGTCAGCCGCTCTGGAACACTGACATACGAAGCCGTCTGGCAATGTTCGGCACGCGGAATCGGACAGACAACATGCGTTGGCATCGGCGGCGATCCAGTCAAAGGTTTGGATTTCACTGACCTACTTGAACTGTTTACTGCGGATCCAGATACGAGCGCGATCGTGATGATCGGTGAAATCGGCGGAAGTGCAGAAGTCGACGGCGGCCGATGGCTCCAGGCAAATTCGAAGAAGCCAGTCATTGCATTTATTGCTGGTCGTACTGCGCCTGCTGGTCGACGCATGGGACATGCAGGTGCGATCGTCGGCGGCGCCGAAGACACAGCGCAAGCGAAGATCGATGCACTGCGCGAAATGGGAGTTCAAGTTGCCGAAAGTCCAGCCGATATGGGCGCGCTGACGGCAAAAGCGCTTGGCTTGAACTGACCATTTTCGGGGGACACTTCAGCGAATTGCTCGATTTGCCACCCGCGTCGGGGCGATCGCAAGCGTACGATTTCGCGCATGAGAATCAGAAATCTATTTATTGCATTCGCGACGATCGCAGTCGGAGTCGCCTTCTCGTTGGGCGCACGAGCAACCGACGACAGGGTCGCGCCACCGATTTCTCCAATTGTTACGCCACTTGTTACGCCGTCGGTTACGCAAGCACCGATTGCGACTGGACATCTTTATGACCGCATTGCGGTCGTGGGAGCAAGCGCATCGGACGGCTTTGGAGTTTCTGTCCGCGAGGATGCACCTGCGATCGATTCCAACCCGCCTGTAAAAAAGCGAACGCCGACGCGACTGAATCTCGCCGATGTTCTGCGATATGCCGCACGACCTTCAACGATCGATGGCGCGTCTGCGATGACGACCATCATTCATCACTATGCCAGCGGCTTTTTCTTTGCCAACCCTGGCCCTGTTGGGCGCAGCGAAATCGATCGATCGCTGGCGATCAATCCGACGCTCGTTCTTGGACTCGACTTTTTGTTTTGGTACGTCTATGGAACGGTAACGGCAGATGGCAAGCCGATGGTCACTGCTCCGGATCGACTCGCAAACCTCGATGCAGGATTAGCTCAACTTGATCGGCTTGTGTCGGCTGGAATTCCGCTGGTCATTGCAGACATCCCCGACATGCACGATGCGATCGGCAAGATGCTTTCCGAGAGTCAAGTGCCTGAAGTCGACGCGCTCGCGCCGATCAATGCACGAATCGCTCAATGGGTAAAGGCGCGGCCGACCGTCACGATCATGCCCCTTTCGCACATTCTGACGGCGCTCAAGTCTGGCGGCGTCATCGAACTCGCAGGGCGAACATGGGATCCTGCCGAATTAGGCGAGTTGCTTCAGAATGACCAGTTGCATCCGACGTTTGCTGGGACCGTCATCATCGCAGCAGGCTTGATCGACTTGGCAAGAACCAACGACGCGTCTCTCACGCCGCCATTTGAATTCAAGCCAAAGGCGATTCGCGAAAGAGCGCTCGCGAAATCCGCAGCGAAGAAAGACTCCAAGCCAGAGTCGCCCGCTACTGCAGGGTCGACAACAGTTCGTTGAGATGCTTGCGTGACTCTTCGTCGGTCGTCCGCACAAGCCAACTGCCAACCGCCTCACGCGCCGCGTTCACTCCTGCGATTCGTTTGATTTCGGGAGCCAACCGCGAGAGATCAACCGCTGGCCGCACTGGGCGAACTTGCGTTAAAAACCAATCCAGTTGAGCGCGATCTTTAATCGACGCAAGTTGCTGCGTCCACAACTGCCACAGCATGTCCTTCTCAATCGGCGTGGGCGAAGGAATCATGCGATATGCCGCCAGGAACACATCACTTTGTCGCTGACGAAAAAGTGGCCCAAGAGCAATTGGAGCGCACACAGTCGCAATCGCTTCGCTCTTGCTCGCAGCGACTGCCCAAAGTTGCGTTGCCATCGAATCATCGCCAGTCCGAACGACATCGCCCAGCGCTCGTGCATAATCCGCAGCTGCGCCAGATGTTTTCGTAGCGATCAACGCCGCACGTGCGCTCTCCTTCACATCCGTTTCGCCCTTCGCCGCATCAAGCGCAGGAGATGCAAGCCGAGGTGGTGACGGCATCGTTGGCGAAGGAATCACCATCAACGGATCGCCGATCAACATGACGCGCCATGACGCATCGATGGGACCATCGCACCAACGACTTGCCACAAGGAATGGAATCATGTTGGCCATGCGCGTCGCAACAACGCTTGGCGGAACGAATGCGATCAAGAATGGCTCAAACACGCTGCCCGCATAGGCATACACGCCGTGCTCCAACCAACGACCGCCCAAAGAATCCCGTTGTTCAGCCGCCGTCAAACTCCACGAATGAATCAAGTGCATCGCCATCGGGCGCTGAAGCATCGGCACATCTTCTGGGTAACACTGCACAGACTGCCACATCTTGAAAAAGTCCACATTACCCATCGTGTTCATGTACAGAACATCCGGCTTGAAACCACCCATCAACATATTGAGCCACGCAACTTCTGATGCTTGCGGACCTGAAAAATCCGCTGTTTCAAATCCTTCGTGCTGAAGTGCGGTTGCCGATTCGGTCGTCGAATAACGGGCCCACTCGCCGTCCGACTGATACGTATTGATCATCCAAATAGAGTGCGGCGAGAGATAGAGACTGCACATCGCCATATATGCGCAGCGAACTTCATCTCCAAAAATCGATGAAGCGATCGCCCACCGATGACCGTCTGGAATTCTGCATAGCGCATCTGTCACGGCGATCGGCTCGCCAGGCTTTGGATTAGATCCCTCTGGCGGGGCCCACTGCGGCCCAGGGGGAACGACCGCTTTTGCGGGCATTGTTCGGCAAATTGTGACCGCATCAATTGCGTCACCGAGTGCGCTGTATCCCAGCGTCGTCGTGCGCGCAGCATCTTCGATTCGCGCCGAGAGCGCTTCGAATTGTTGCGCATTCATTGTTGCACTCGGAGGATCGAATGGGTCATCAAGCCAACTCAATACCTGACCGTGACCTGCGGCAAGCGCGATGGCTGCGGTCCACGCAGAATCATCCATACTTGCAAGAACAATCCCCATCGGCTCGAAATGCGCCGAAGCAAATGCCTGCGCTGGATTTTGCGGATTCGCATCGCTCCCTGGAACGGTCCAAGACTGCGTGAGCGCGTTCTTTGCCAGTGCCTTGCGCTCGTCCAAACTTGCTGGCATCGCACCAATCGACGATCGTCGGATGACCTTGCTCGGCTTGAAGGCTCGCACGAACATCGGCGTATAGAGATCGTCCTCGATCAACACTGGCCAACGCCCGCGCAAAGTCCACCTAGAAATTTCGTCCAAGTACGTCGCTGCATCTGGAACCAAGACGACCTTGTCGATCATCGCGATTCGCATCCTGACTTGAAATGAACGCAACCCCATTTGCATCTGCCACGAAACTGGCATCTTCTGGCGAGCGACTGGCGGAGGAGCCTGAGTTGGCGCCGCTTGCGGTGCACTCACTGGAACAGGCGATTGCGCAAAGAGACCCGTTGCGGTCAGCAGAATCAGGCACAGACTGCACAGAGTTTTCATGGCAAAAAGATACAGCCCCAGATCACTGAGCGAGTTGATACCCCTTGGCGATTTTGCGGAATTCCTCAGCATCTTTCGCCGCCCAAGCGGAATCTCGTCCAAGTTCCTTCGCCAGAATCGCTGCGACTGCATCAGCCGAGTCGAACGCTGCCTTCGCATCCAAGAGCAAACTTCGAGTGCGGCGGGCCAAGACGTCATCGACTGAACGCGCCATCTCATGGCGAGCCGCGTGCGCAACGACTCCCAGCGGATACGGCAATCGCGCATGCAATGGTTGACTCCAACTCGCATGTTCGCCGCAGACAGCTCGCACAATCGGCGCATCGCTTCCATACACGCGTAGCCAATCTTCGCTTGGCATCGCAGTGTCATCGCGCGCAATCCAACCTCGCACATGCAACGATTCTGTGCCGCATGCACGACGATCGAGTTGTCCAACATCGATCACCCTCGCCATCGTGTCTTCCGCCATCCGCCGATAGGTCGTCCACTTGCCGCCCATGATCGACACCATCCCACTTGCGCTCACAACAACCTTGTGCGAACGCGAGATCGACTTCGATGGCGAATCGACGCCGCTCTCATGGACAAGCGGTCGCATCCCCGCATAGACCGCGCGGACATCGGCACGAGTTGGTTCGCGTTCGAGATATCGCCCAGCATTGCGAAGAATGAATTCAATCTCTTCGGGCAGTGCGCGAGGTTCGATTTCCGCCTGTTTCATAGGCGTATCCGTCGTTCCGACAACGACCCTGCCATGCCAAGGGATGACGAAGAGCACTCGGCCATCATCCGTATGAGGCACCATGATTGCGCGCTGGCTGGGTTGCAAAGTTCGATCGAAGACCAGATGGACCCCTTGTGCAGGCTCAATCATGCGTGGCGTCTTGCCATCGTCCAAGAGTCGCAGTTCATCCGAGAAAATCCCACACGCATTCACGACGACGGTGGCACGCATCTCGATGGTTCGCCCACTCTCGCCGTCCACCGCACGTACTCCATGAACCATGCCATGCGAATCCTTCAGTAATTCCTTTACACGGCACTGATTGATGACGACGGCGCCCAAGTCTGCGGCAGTACGCGCGAGCGAAATCGCCATGCGAGCATCGTCAAATTGTCCGTCGTGATACTCAATACTTCCAAGCAGCCCTTCGCGGGAAACATTGGGTATCGCATCAATCGTTTGTGCGGTTGAAAGGAACTTGCTCGGCGCCAAATTTCGTTTGCCCGCAAGCAGGTCATACAACTTCAGTCCTGCGCCATAAAAAGGACCTTCCCACCATGTGTATCGAGGCACAAGAAAGGCTAAATCATGCACTAAATGTGGCGCATTCTCATGCATCAATCCTCGTTCATGCAACGCCTCCATCACGAGTGCAATATCCAACTGCTCCAAATATCGAACGCCGCCGTGAACAAGCTTTGTACTTCGACTTGATGTGCCCTTGGCGAAATCGTGCGCTTCAACAAGGCATGTGGAATATCCACGCTCAGCCGCATCGACCGCAACGCCAAGCCCCGTCGCTCCACCTCCGACAACCAAGACATCGAAGGACTTCCCATCTGCGAGAGCCAACATCTGTGCACGTGAAAAATCGCTCACGAGTTTTCCTCCCACCCTCTGGATTTCTCAACCGCCTTCGTCCAGCGGGCAACCATCGCTGCGCGCGTGCTTGAATTCATCGACGGCGCAAAGACTCGTTCCACACTCCGCAGTGATTCAATTTCTTTCACGGACGACCACACTCCAGTTGCAAGCCCAGCGAAATACGCCGCACCGAGCACGGTGGACTCCAATATCGCAGGTCGCTCGACAGGAATCCCCAGCAAATCCGCTTGTATCTGCATCAATAAATCACTTGCGCACGCTCCGCCATCGACTCGCATGATCCCAATTGGGTGATCACGATCGATCGGAGGGATATCTGCATTCATCGCTTCAACAACGTCGACGACCTGCATCGCGATCCCTTCAAGCGTTGCACGTGCGATGTGCGCTGCGGTTGTCCCGCGAGTCAATCCCAGGATTGCGCCACGCGCCGATGCGTCCCAGTGCGGCGCGCCCAATCCAGTGAACGCCGGCACCACGACCACTCCATCAGACTCGTCACAGCGTGCGGCGAGTTCGTTCACTTCGGATGAAGTACGAATGATGCCAAGTCCATCGCGCAGCCACTGAATCGATGCTCCTCCCATAAAAACACTTCCTTCAAGAGCGTACACCGCTGGGGAACCCTTGATTCGCCATGCGACCGTCGTCAAGAGACGCGAACGGCTTCGAATCAATTCTGTCCCAGTGTTCGCAAGCAAAAAACATCCAGTCCCAAAGGTCGTTTTCGTCATTCCCGCCTGCGTGCAACTTTGGCCAAAGAGCGCACACTGTTGATCGCCTCCAATTCCCGCAATCGGAATCGCATGACCAAAAATCGAGGCATCACTCTCACCGCACACTCCGCTGCTGTCCACAATTGTTGGCAGAATCGCGCGCGGTATTCCAAATAGTTTCAAGAGCCATTCGTCCCAAGCGAGTGTCTTCAAATCCATGAGCATTGTGCGTGATGCATTGGAGACATCGGTCACGTGCAATCGTCCACTCGTCAGATTCCAGATGAGCCAGGAATCGATCGTCCCCGCAGCAAGTTCGCCTCGTTCGGCACGTGCGCGTGCTCCGTCCACATTGTTCAGAATCCACGCCAACTTTGATGCGCTGAAATATGGATCAAGCAGCAATCCCGTCTTTGAGATCACCTGCTCTTCGACCCCCTGTTCGCGCAGACGAGCGAGGTCCGGCGCGGTGCGACGATCCTGCCAAACAAGAGCGTGATGGATCGGCTGACCACTCTTTCGATCCCAAACGACAATCGTTTCTCGTTGATTCGTAATTCCAATTGCTGCGATATCGGTTGCAGAAAACCCGCCGTCACGAAGTGCTTGGCGCGCAGTCTCGATCTGCGCCGACCAGATTTCGGCTGCATCATGTTCGACCCAACCGGACTTTGGGAAAAATTGCTTGAACTCTTTCTGCGCAACACTCGCCAAACGGCCGAGGCGGTCGATCACCGCAGTTCTCGAACTGCTCGTTCCCTGATCAAGCGCAAGTATGAGTGATCGATCCTTCACGTCTTCAACTCTACTTGACGCCCGCCCGTTGCAACTGCTCTGCGGTCAAAGTATTTTTGAGTCGCAGGATCAATTTGTCTCGCGCCGCATCGCGAGCGAATGCATATCGCTCCATCTGTTCGACACGAGTTTGCGCAGAGATCAACGCCTGCTCCTGCCCGCCGCCTTGCCCCGCAACTCCACCCTGAGGTTCGGTTTTCATCTGCTCGATCATCGCTTCAACCGCCGCATCTCGCTCGGCATTAAATTCATCACGAGCGATCGACACGGCGCTGCGCTGCGATTCCGTCAAGTCACTCAATGCGCATGCTTTGGCCAATCCTTCCGCCGCCGACTCCGTCTGCCCATATGCATAAAAATATGCATCACGCAAATAAGCGCCTTGCACCGCCTTCCGCGCCGACTTGGGAATTTTTGCGATGATCGAATCAAATGCGTCACGTTGAACAGTCGCTTTCGTCCGTGCGGCTGCGATCCCCGCAGCACGCGATGCCTCTTCACGCCGCTGCATGACGCGATAAAAATCTCCCCATCGAGATTGGTCCGACGTCTTGGCGTAATTCGTCCATCCAATCTCATTCAACCGCAGAATCCGCCAATACTCGATTGCAGCGGCATGCATCGCTTGCGCAGACTTCTCCAGTCCCAGCAACTTTGGAGCGAGTATCGCTGCAATTTTATCGCAGTCGATCGGCGCCAATTGCACGCCAGTCGCTGCCAGAATCGCATTCGTGTTTTCCTCACCTCCATCAATTCCGTCGAAGAGCGAATCGAGGCCATCCCAGTGATCGCCGCATATTCGCCCAATGCGCAACATCTCAACAATGGGCGCCTGTGCAGGATCAGCCACAGCATTTGCCACATTGGCAAAGAATCGATCTTCAATTTCGCGGCGGATCTGCTCGGCTGCGACCGCGCGCGCAACCCACCGATCTGCATCTGCATCGTCCGTGACTTCGATGAGTGGAACTGAATCACCACCATCAACCGTCGATGGCTTTCGCTTCGTCAACGCCTCAAATTGATCGGACTCGGGCTTGACTCGCGCATCCCATTCCTTCCAATAATCGTGCTTGAGAGTCTGCAAGATCTCCAACGCACTCGCGGAACTCCCCAGCGAATTTGCGATGCGCGACATCCACGTGTCATCCATGCGCCGAGCATTCCAAACAGTTTGACCTGCAGAAGATTTCACGTCTGCAATTTGCGCAGCGACATCACTTCCCCCAGCATCGAGTGCCCCCGTGCGTGCGCCGTCGAGAGCTGACAGATTTTCTGGCAGGAACAATTGCGCCTCTTCAGGCGTTCCAAGCTTTCCCAGCACTTCTCCCGCATCAGGACCAACCGCTTCGAAAATTGCCGCTCGCGCATTTCCCGACGCGTGCGAACGCTTATATCCATCGGCCGCAATATCGGCCGCCAACACATCAAGCATCGTGTGATCATCCACCGCATGCTCCTCAAACCATCGCCGATTCTCCTTCGCAATAATCTGATCCAACAACCGATCATCAGCGGCGTGCCACTGCGCAAAAATGGATCGAATCGCCCCACGCTGATCGTCACTCAATCGTTTCAGTCGAAGCGCAGAATGGGCTGCTTGCTCCACTCCACTTCCCGAACCATCGTCGAACTGTGAATATGCCGCAGCGAGATAGGCACTGCGAAATCGTCGTGCAAACTTTGCGTCGTGATGCGCAAGAACTGCCCACGCCGCCCGATACGCGCGGGCACTGCTTTCACGCAGGGATTGACACATCTCGACCAGTGGCAGTCGCACCCTGTTGTACGCAAGTTCAGTTGCGATCATCAAATCCTTCATCTGCTGCTCATCGATTTCACCGATGTTCTGCGGCGTGATTCGTTGCGTTCCAGCCAACGCCGCCGCCATCTCGACACTTGCCTTCATCGTCGAAATCATCAACTCTCGAAGGAGCTTTCCCTGACGACCGTCGAAATCACTCAGCGCTCGATCACATTCTTTACGAATATCCGAAGCGTCAAGGACGGCGCTCCAATCCATACCACGCAGCAACACTGGAATATCCACAACCCCGCTCAGATCGACGCTTGCCATAACACCGCCAGGGCGCCACACCACACGATCACGAGTGGCGCGCGCTTGGGCGAGTCCAACCTGCATCGTCTGTGGCACTGCATCTCGCACCGTATCGAAAAGTGTTTGGTCAAGCGCCGTAATGCGTTTCAGCACTCCCAGATATGTGTCGCAAACCCTTTGAAGTTCATCGCTCGTCGGGAGTTTGCCGTGCATCTCAATACTTTGCATCTTCTCTTGGAATTTCTGAATCTGCTGAGTGCGAAGTTCCTGAAATGCTGCCAGATACTTGACATGCGCCGCTTCGATGATTGGATAGACCTCGCGGTATTCAACCCCATTCTTCTGCAGCACATCGACGAACTCGACAAGTCCAATCGGATCAGCAAATGTGCCCGATGTTCCTTGACATTGCGCAGTGGGGGCAATGAATGCAAGAGAGAGAATAAATATGAACGATGCCGCACAACTGATTCGTTTCCACCGCCTCACCCCGATTGGCGCGGTGACGCAAATCACATCGCATCCCCCAAGCCCAAAGTCATCCATAGTGACGGCGCAAGCAAGCATCCCGCGTTCATGCGCACACGATACCCACCCGCCCGCCCACCTTGATCAGAGCCCGACGTACTGGGTATAGATCCTTCGTGCATCGCTCGGTTCCGACGAACCGCGCACAATCGCTCGTCCATCAACAAAGACCGTCAACTCGTACGAAGCGCCAGTCGATGTGCGTTCACTGCGCAATTCACCGCGCATTCGACCACTTTCAACAGTAAATGCGCCATGCTGCGAAAGTCGCTGCGCAAGTCCAATCAAATCAATCGCGCCTGATGATGCTGGCAAAATTTGAACTGCATTGCGCCCACAGAGAGTCGTCGCTTGCGAAGAGCGCGTGCCATCAAGGAAATCCAGTCGCTCTTGCACGCACGCGATGCAATTTTTTTCGCGCGCCGATGAACCAAGTTTCGTTCGGCGCAGGCGACCCGTCGCAAGATCAAAGCTGACAAGGTCGCAATCGTGTGCTTCGAATATGCCTGCGAGATACCGCAGAGCAACACTAACCGCGAATCCTGCTGCGACTGCGACTGCTGGACCGAAGACTCCGGCACGATCACATGTCGGCGCCACTCCTGGACTCGGCGGTTCTGGAAAGAGGCATCGAAGGCATGGGCCAACGCTCGGCAACACTGGGAAAGTCATTCCTTCATATCCAACGGCACCGCAATAAACGTATGGGATTGACCTGCGAAGGGCCAAATCGTTCAGCAAATATCGCGTCTCGAAATTATCTAAACCATCGATGATGATGTTGGCGCCATCGGCATACGACAGCGCGTTCTCCGCACGGAAATCATCAACCCAGCCGTGAACAGAAATCGTTGGATCAATCTCTCGTACTCGCCGCGCTGCAGCCTCTGCCTTTGGAATCCCTCGCCGCGCATCATCATCAGTAAAAAGCGATTGCCGCTGAAGATTTGTCTGCTCGACAACATCGCGATCAATGATTGTCAGCCGACCAACGCCAGCCCGCACAAGCAGATCGACCGATGCACATCCCAGCGCTCCGCATCCCACAACAAGTGCGTGAGAATCCAAAAGACGCTGTTGCGCTTCAATAGAAAATCCAGGCAGGATGATCTGACGGTGAAAACGTCCGAATTGACTCGGCGCGTCCACAGCCGTGGCTTACCAAGCGAAGTGAGCGAACGCCTTGTTCGCATCGGCCATACGGTGCGTGTTTTCACGCGTGGTGACCGCTTTGCCTTCGTTCTTGGCTGCATCGAACAACTCTTTCGCCAAGCGAAGAGCAATTGGCTTGCCCTTTTCCGAGCGAATAGCTTCGAGAATCCAGCGGAAGGTCAGGCTCTGTGCACGGCGGCGGTTCAGCTGCATCGGCACTTGATAATTCGCTCCACCGACGCGTTTCGATCGGACTTCGACCGCTGGTCGAACATTGTCGATCGCACGATGGAAGAGTTCGATCGCAGTCTTTGGAAGCGCATCCGACTTTTCCTTATCGAGGCGGTTCTGCACCATCTCGAATGCCTCATAAACGACTCGTTGTGCAGTGGCTTTCTTGCCACCGTACATAAGACAGTTGATGAACTTGGCGACGACGAGATCCTGATATCGAGGATCAGGCTTGAGTTGGGATTCGCTTGCTGTGAATTGCTTTGGCATAACTGACTCCTTCGGGGCTTTCACGCGAATAGCGTGTATGTGTTCACCGCGGCACGGGAGGTTGGACATCTCCGGAGAAATGTGCCGCGATTACTGCCTTACGAGCGGAACGTCCGTCTCGCATCCGGATTAAGGGGCCGGCGCCCTGTGATTCATGTCTGACTTCTTAGCTGACTTACTTCTTTTTAGTGGCTACTGCCTTGCGCTTCACGCCGTACAGCGAGCGACCCTTCTTACGACCGTCGACTCCCAGGCAATCGAGCGTTCCACGCACAACGTGATATCGCACACCGGGAAGATCTCGCACACGGCCTCCGCGCACGAGCACGATCGAATGCTCTTGAAGATTATGACCTTCGCCACCGATATATGCGGTGATTTCACGACCATTGGAGAGTCGAACTCGAGCGACCTTGCGGAGCGCTGAATTCGGCTTCTTTGGAGTGACAGTCTTCACCTGAAGGCAAACGCCGCGTCGCTGCGGGCATGCGGCAAGATCGTTCACCTTGCTCTTGGTGGCTGGGTTGCGGCGGGGTTTTCGGACGAGCTGGTTGATTGTCGGCATAATGTTCGCTCTTTGGCGGGTTGGGAAATGTACCGAGGATCTGTCCACACGGCAACCCCACTTGGAACATTCCTTGACAGATTGGTACGGCAGGCTAGACTGATCCTCCGCCCCATACCGGGGTCCAAGAGGTCTAAATCACATGAATCCCGTAATGAAAACATCGCCTGGCCGAACGCGCCGGCGCCGAAACCATCAAGCTCTCCGAGCCGCCCATACCGTCACCTGCCCAAACTGCGGTGCGACCAAGCGACCACATCATGCCTGCTCTTCATGCGGCTATGTGCGACCTGGGCTGCAACTCAAGGGTTTCCAGGCCAACGCCTGATAGAAACTGATGCGCATTGGGATCGATGTCATGGGTGGCGATAACGCCCCCGATGAGATATTGAAGGGTTGCTTCGCAGCAATTGCGAACTTGTCGCCTGGGGATCAACTCGTTCTTATTGGCGATGCTGCCCTCATTCACGAAGCGATCGCTGAACGCGGAATCAAATCCTCACAAATCGAAGTTGTTGGAACCACGGAAGTCATCGGAATGGATGAGCCGCCCGTGGACGCTGTGCGCGCTAAGAAGGATTCGTCGCTCGTGATCATGGGCCGAATGGCTTCACCGAAGTTTCCTAATCGACTCGACGCAATCATTTCTGCGGGAAATACTGGTGCGTGCGTTGCCGCCGCTCAACTTCATATGCGCCGTCTTGAAGGTGTCATCCGTCCTGGCATTGCGGTCACCGTACCGACATTTGCTGGACCAATCGTGCTGATCGATGTCGGCGCGAATATCGAACCAAAGGCGAGTCATCTGGCGCAGTATGGCGTGATGGGTGACATCTACGCACAGCGAGTGCTTGGGATTGCCAACCCACGTGTCGCATTGATGAATGTCGGCGGTGAAGAACAAAAAGGAACGCAGGAAATGCGCGATGCGCGCGACCTCTTGCGCGCCACAGAAGGACTGAATTTTACTGGATTCGTCGAAGGGAGAGGCGTTTTTAACGGCGACGCCGATGTCGTCATCACCGACGGAATCGTCGGAAACGTCATGCTGAAATTGGCAGAAGGACTCTCGTCTGGAATTTTCAAGGCGCTTGCCAAGGAAGTCTTCGCGATCGATCCAACACTTGCTTCACGACTCGAACCCGTCGTCAAAAGCCTCTACGCAAAATACGACTATCACGAATACGGCGGCGCTCCCCTTCTTGGAGTCAACGGCGTCTGCCTTATCTCCCACGGATCAAGCGTCGCAAGAACAATCACCAACGCAATTCGTCGCGCACACAACTTTGTTGAACTTGGCGTCAACGAAACAATCGTCGAACGCCTTGCGGCGGCGGCGCACCTCATCGCATGAACAATCTCGCTCCGCCCTTCGGCGTCCGCATTCGCGGAACCGGCTCCTGCGTTCCAAGTCGTGTTCTAACAAACGACGATTTGTCCAAGATGATGGACACCACCGATGAGTGGATTTTTCAGCGAACTGGAATTCGTGAACGACGCATCTGCGATCCAATGACCGAGGGAACTTTCACGATGGCGAGAGATGCGCTTAAGAATGCGCTCGACGCTGCCGAAATGAAAGGATCTGATCTCGATCTGATCATCGTTGGAACGGTCACCGCAGAAATGACATGCCCTTCAGTCGCAGCGCGCGTTGGCGCAGCTCTTGGCGCTGTTCCCGCTGCGGCATTCGACCTTTCGGCTGCATGCTGCGGATTTGTCTACAGCATCAACCTCGCACAAGCTCTCATTCAATCAGGTCAATTTCGAAGCATCGGCGTTGTTGGAGCCGAAGCGATGAGTTCGATTGTCGACTATCAAGACCGCACCGTATCGATTCTCTTCGGCGATTCTGCGGGAGCCGCAGTCTTGACTCGTGATCCCGATCCGCGCATTGGCTGCTTGTATCAAACGATGGGCTCTGATGGTCGCGGTTGGCATTCGCTCTATCTGCCTCGTCGACCGCAGGAAGTGCCAGAAAGCGATGCGGACAATCCGATTCGATTGGGCAGCCTCCGAATGAATGGCAAGGAAGTCTTTCGATTTGCCGTGACTAAATTTCGCGAAGTGATCGAAGACGCAATGTCCAAGACCAACTTGACCGCAGAGAGCGTCGGCCAAGTCGTCTGCCATCAATCAAACGTACGAATCATCGAAGCGGCGAGAGAGAAATTGGGATTGCCGCACGAGAAGGTCTACATCAATATTGATCGATTCGGAAACAGTTCCGCAGGAAGCGTCGGGCTCTGCCTCGACCAACTCTGGAGAGCTGGAAAGATCGAAAAGGAACGACCATTCGTGATGGTTGCCTTTGGTGGCGGACTCACGTGGGCCAGCGGCGTTTGGCGTATTTGATCTATTTCTGAAGCCTCTTTGGAGTACATCGTCATGGCGAATGCAATCGTGGTTCTTTGTCCTGGTCAAGGTGCGCAATTGGTCGGAATGGGTCGTGGCTGGAACGATTCCAGTGCCGCCGCTGCTGCGATTTTCTCGCGCGCGGACGCGACGATCGACCTGACATCGCTGGGCGGAACGCTCTCGAAGCTTTCATTCGATGGCCCAACAGAAACACTCAACCGAACCGATGTCAGTCAGCCAGCGCTGTACACCTGCGCCATCGCAAGTTTTCATGCGATGCAGGATCAAGAAAATCCTTCTGTGATTTCAGCATGCGCGGGACTTTCCTTGGGCGAATACACCGCACTCCATTTGGCTGGAGCGTTCTCGTTTGAAGATGGATTGCGACTCGTTGCGACTCGCGGACGAATGATGCAGTCCGCTGCACAGGCAAGTCAGGGCGGAATGGTGGCGCTCATCGGCGCTGACGAAAGCCAAGCGCAAGCAGTTTGTGACGGTGCGGCCAAAGGCGATGTATTAGTCTGCGCTAATTTCAATGCTCCTGGCCAGATCGTTCTTTCGGGACATGCGTCTGCATGCGACCGAGCGTTGGAATTCGCGGCGACCGTTGGATGCCGTGCAACTCGCCTTCAAGTCGCAGGTGCGTTTCATTCCCCGTTAATGGCTCCAGCAGCAGAAGCGATGCAAAAAGCGCTTGAAACGGTCGAATTTAGACCACTGACGCATCAAGTTTGGAGCAATGTCACCGCACTGCCTCATGACATGAACAATTCCGACTTACTGAAAAAACTCCTTGTCGATCAGATTGTTTGCCCCGTAAGATGGAGCCAGAGCATGTCGGCACTCGTTGCGGGACTTCCCGTTGGAGCCGATCGTCCAGCGCTACATGAATTAGCGCCGGGCAGTGTGCTCAAAGGACTGATGCGTCGAATTGACAAGAGTTGCGAGATAACAAGCCATGACAAACCAGCAGACAAACCAGTACACAGTGAAGCCCAGCGCCCCTAACTCATTCGTCGCAGTCGCCTTCATCGGCATCGCTGCGTTCGCTGGGCTGACCGCATGCGGCGAAGAAGAAGCGCCTCCAGCGCCCATCGTCCGCGTTGCGCCTCCGCCCCCACCTCCGCCGCCAGAACCGACGATCAAGTCGATTGCGGAATTGATGACCGAATACAAGATTGACGAACGAGTCAACTTGCCCGAAAAAGCTGCTCCAAACACGAACGAAAAACGAATCGCAGTCCTGCAGTTCTGGAATGCATTCGCCAAGGGCGATGACCAATACGCAGGCGGACATATGGCTGACCTCGACCGAAAAGTGCTCGCAGGTCTCGTCAGTAATGGTGGATGGAAGTCGACCACCTCAACCATTACTGCCATCGAAGTTCAATGCAAAGATGAAAATGAAGGCTTCGCAACATTCGGTCTGATCGCTGCAGGTGCAACCGAGCAACCGATGCTGTGGGATGCTGCGATGACTGGCGACGAAGCTGTTTTCACTGCATTTCCAGGCACTCCAGACATCATGTCACATCTTTCTGGCGAAGATTCGGTCGGTGCTTGGAAGACGTACATCAACGGCCTCTTTGAAAAATATTCAAACTTGCCTGACGAAGAAGTTGAGATTCCTCAAAGCGATTTGCAGCTCGCCGAAGGTGCTGATGCTGCGGCGGGCGGCGGTGGCGAAGGCGACACGCCAACACCTCCAGGTGGCGGCGCTGGTGGTGGAGCACTGCGGAAGAAACCGCACGCGCCGCTCAAATGACTTCTGTTTCGAACGCTTGAAACGAACAGACTGGTTACATCGCCAATCCGCCATCAACGGACAGAACGTGTCCAGTGATGTAACCCGCCTCATCTGAACTGAGGTATGCCGCTGCAGCTGCGACGTCATTGGCAACACCAAATCGCTTCAGTGGAATCGCTGGAAGGACAGCCTCGCGCAGTGCTGCGGGAAGGGAACTCGTCATATCGGTATCGATAAAACCGGGAGCGATCACGTTTGCAGTAATCCCCTTGCCGCCCAATTCCTTTGCGATAGATTTCGTAAGTCCGATCAAACCCGCTTTCGCAGCGGCGTAATTCGCTTGGCCTGGATTTCCCATAATTCCCGCCACGGATCCGAGATTGATGATTCGTCCAAATCGACCGCGCATCATCGGACGAGCTGCGGTTCGGCATGCGACGAATGCGGATCGCAGATTCACTCGAATAACGTCGTCAAAATCTTCGTCGCTCATCCGCAAGATCAGTCCATCGCGCGTGATTCCCGCGTTGTTGACGATGATGTCCAATCTTCCAAGACGTTCGGCAACCTCTTCGATCGCTGCCGCAAGTGCCAGCCCATCGCCGACATCGCACGAATGCATTTCGCAGGATCCGCCAGCCGCCGCGATTTCCACGCGGAGCGCCTCGAGCTGATCAGTGTTTCGAGCAATACCGACAAGATGTCGGCCATCGGCCGCCAACCTCATTGCGATCGCTCTACCAATTCCTCGACTCGCTCCAGTAACGATTGCTACTCTCTTTTCGATGACATACTCCTTCTTGGGGGAGGGATCATAACCTCCCAAAATTGATCCAATTCCGAACCTGATTCTTGACCCCATTCATTGATTGAGCGACCTCCGCCCATTATCGTCAACTGCCGTTATAATCTGAATCATCGGCATTTGCCGATAAGTTTGTCCCGTCCGATTTAAGTCATTTCGATCATTTGTCCATATAGGAGCCAACCCGTGACAGAAGCAGAGATTCAAGAGAAGGTCATCGCCATCGTCGCCGAACAAATGGGTGTCAACAAGGCAGAAATCAAGCGAGAAACGAGTTTCACGAATGATCTCAACGCCGACAGTCTCGACATCGTCGAACTCGTCATGGAATTTGAAGACCAATTCGGGACATCGATTCCAGACGATCAAGGCGACAAGATCCAAACCGTGGGCTCCGCGATCGATTACATCAAGGCGAACTTCGGCGCTGGCCCCAAGGGCGATGCTGCGAAGTCCGCAAACTGATTCTGCAGGTTGATCAAAGGCATTGCGGACAATAACGCTGCGAAGAGTGGTTGTAACAGGCTTGGGTGCCCTCACCCCGGTTGGGAGTTCTGTCGCCCAAACATGGGATGGAATGGTCAACGGCCGATCGGGTATCGCTTCGATCACACACTTTGATGCGAACGAAGACTGGGGCGTTCGATTCGCAGGTGAAGTGCACGGATTCGATCCCAACACGATTCTGGATGCTCGAGAGCAACGCCGCTTCGACCGCTTTGCTCTGCTTGCACTTGCCGCAGCGATCGAAGCAGCTGGCGACTCGGGATTCGATTTCCAATCAGGCGACCCATATCGACATGGCGTCGCAATCGGATCTGGAATCGGTGGAATTGGAACAATTGAAACTGGGGTCAAAAGCCTTATCTCGGGTGGGCATAAAAAAATCGGACCGTTCACGGTTCCAAGATTGATGGTGAATGCTGGCGCTGGCCAAGTTTCGATTCGGTTCAATTTGCGTGGAGCGAATATCGCGACCGCGACAGCGTGCGCGACTGGATCGCATGCCATCGGTGCCGCATTTCATCTGATTCAGCGCGGCGACGCGGAAATCATGCTTTCAGGCGGAGCCGAAGCTGCTGTGACTCCGCTGTGCATCGGTTCGTTCGCAGCCATGAAAGCGCTTTCGACCCGCAACAATGAGCCAACCTTGGCGTCTCGTCCATTCGACAAAGATCGAGATGGATTCGTCCTCTCAGAAGGTGCCGCAGTCCTTGTCTTAGAGGAATACGAACACGCAAAGAAGCGCGGCGCACATATCTATGCGGAGATTCTTGGATTTGGATCATCTGGAGATGCGTTTCATATCGCAGCTCCCGAAGCAAAGGGATCTGGCGCTCACCGCGCGATGATGAATGCGCTGAAGGATGCGGAAGTTTCCCTCGATCAAGTTGGATACATCAATGCACACGGAACAAGCACGCCACTTGGCGACGCTGCTGAAGTCTCCGCAGTCAAGGAACTCTTTGGAGATCACGCGAAGAAGCTCGCAATGAGTTCCACGAAATCGGTTACTGGCCATGCGCTTGGAGCTGCCGGCGGAATCGAAAGCATTGCGACAATCCTGGCGCTCAAGAACGGCATTCTTCCACCAACGATCAATCTCGATTCTCCCGACGAAGGATTTGATTTGGACTTCGTTGCGCATACTGCGCAAGAGCGGCCGATCCAGTTTGCGCTCAACAACTCGTTCGGATTCGGCGGTCACAACACTTCGCTTGTTTTTGGCCGATTCAAAGACTGAATCGCGAGCCCATGCCGCGCAACCTTCCCGTCGGAAATGGTGAAATGCTCGTCGCATTCGACGATCTTTATCGCGTCCGAGATTTGTACTGGCCCCACGTCGGCATGCCCAACCACACGTGCGGGCATCTCCAGCGATTCGGAGTTTGGGCCGACGGACAATTCGCATGGATCGAAGCGCCGAGTTGGTCACGCGACCTGAATTATGTTCAAGACTCGCTCATCACCGACGTGCGACTTCGTAACGATCGGCTGGGCATCGAATTAGTTTGCCGCGATGCAGTTGACTATTGGAGTCCGGTGTATTTCCGTTCCGTCACCGTCACCGATCTGCATAATCGTGCGCGCGACATCAGGCTCTTCTTTCATCAAGATCTCTCGATCGGCGAAAGCGCCATCGGCGATACAGTGAATTACGACCCTCAAACTGGCGGACTCGTTCATTACAAAGACGACACTTATTTTCTATTCAATGGTTGTGGAGCGCGCTCATACGGTGTCGACACATGGGCCACCGGCCAGAAGCGCATCCGCGATGCCGAAGGAACTTGGCGCGATGCCGAAGATGGTCTCCTCTCGCGCAACACGATTGCGCAGGGCTCAGTTGATTCGACCGTCGCATTCTCCATGATGCTCACGCCAGGCAGTTCGTCGACTGTGACGTACTGGATATGTGCTGGCAAAGATTATGGTGCGGTGAAAGCCCTCGACGACAAGGTTCGCACGAAAACTCCGCAGCGAATGATGCTTCGAACCGAGGCATATTGGCGCTTATGGGCGACGAAGGAAGGGCTTGATTTTTCGCCGCTCTCAAAGTCAGTGCGAGATCTCTTCATCCGAAGCGAGTTGATCGTGCGCACTCAGATCGATCACGACGGTGCGATCATTGCTGCCAACGATTATGACATCACGCGATTCGCTGGCGACACCTATTCATACATGTGGCCACGTGATGGCGCCCTGGTCTCCTATGCATTGGTCCTGGCTGGCCAGAGCGAACTTTCACAAGCGTTTTTCCGATTTGCGCAGCGAGTGATTGAGCGCAGTGGTTACTTCCTGCATAAATATAATCCGACCGGAACGCTGGCATCGAGCTGGCATCCGTGGACGCTCGACGGAAAGCGAATTCTTCCGATCCAGCAAGATGAGACTGCGCTTGTTGTGTGGGCACTTCGCCGGCACTTCTGCACATTCCGCGATGTCGAATTCATTCGGGATCTTTACAACCCGCTGATTGTTGATCCTGCGAGTTGGATGCTTCGATACCGCGACATCAATGGGCTGCCGATCCCGTCTTGGGATTTATGGGAAGAGCGCCGTGGAATCCATCTTTTTACTGTCGCCGCAACGATTGGCGCACTGAAATCCGCCGCCGCATTTGCCCACGAAGTTGGAGCAGAAGATCGCGCAACGGAGTTCGAACAGGGAGCAGAACGCATGAAGGCGGCAATGCTCCGATACATGTGGAGTCCTGAACGCAACATGTTTGCGCGGATGGCAACACCGCTCGCCGATGGCGGATACGAACTCGATTTCACCGCTGATGCAAGCGCATGCGGACTCTTTGCGTTCGACGCCCTCGACGCGAACGATATTCGCGTCATTGCGCACATGCGGATGCTGCGAGAGCGACTTTGGGTTCACACCGATGTCGGCGGAATGGCGCGGTACGAAAGGGATTCGTATCACCAAGTAGAACGATTCGATACTGGGCGCGTTCCTGGAAACCCTTGGATCATTTCAACGCTGTGGTATGCGCATTGGCTGATCGAGCGTGCGCATAGTGAAGAGGAACTTGCTGAGGCGCAACATCTTCTGCAGTGGACGTGCGATCGCGCGGCCCCATCGGGAGTTCTTGCCGAACAGTTCGACCCCTATTCTGGCGCGCACCTTTCAGTCAGCCCGCTGACATGGTCCCATGCGGCGTTCATGACAACTGTGCTGAAGTATCTACAGCGTCATACTCAACTGACTGGGATTGACCACGGCGTATCGGCACGAGCATGATCGACGCGCGTGCGACACGGCGGCGCGCGCGAATCACAGTGGGAATATGCCTTGTCGGGGTGATTGTTCTGGCTGCGCTTCGCCATTTCCCTGCGCGATTTCCTTCGACAAATTCCGATGCGCAAGCATTTGCAGGCGAACGAGCAGTCGCCGAGTTGACGCATTTCGTCGCTGACGGCACTCCGCGTGGGGTCGCATCACCGGGACATGATGCCGCGCATCAACGACTGCGGGATCGACTGACAGAACTGGGGGCATCGTTCACCGAACAAAAATTCTTCGCGCGAGGCTGGAACCGAACGGCTGTTGAGATGACGAACATCTTGGTGCGAATTCCAGGCGCATCGAATAAACATCAGCCCCCTTTCGTGATGCTCAGCGCGCATTACGACTCGGTCCCGGCGGGTCCAGGGGCTGGCGACAATGGCGTTGGAGTCGCGTGTGCCTTGGAAATCATTCGCGCACTCATCGCTTCGCCTGCATCAAATGATGTGCTCGTGCTCTTCACGGACGGCGAAGAAACAGGACTCCATGGCGCGCGTGCGTTCGCAATAGAAAATGCGAACTGGCCGCTTGTCGGCGCCGCGGTCAATCTCGACGCGCGTGGCAGTGACGGTCCTGTCTATATCTTTGAAACTGGCAGCAACGGCTCCGCTCACGCCGAGATGCTGGCGTCGCTGAATCTTTCCACGCACGCCACGAGCTTGGCCGCAGAGGCGTACGAGAGAATGCCCAACGGCACGGATTTCTCTGTCTATCTGCGAGGTGGTAGGCCTGGGTTCAATCTTGCATTTATCGGCTCGCCACGCAACTATCACACGGCGCGAGACACGATCGACAATGTCGATTCACGTACGGTGAATCAAATGGGAACGAGTGCGCTTGCATTAGTTCGCGCATTGTCGAGCGGCCAATCCCCGATGCCGAGCGCACGAGAATTTGCTGAATGGACGCCAACCACAACGACGCAAATCGATCGCGCCGCAGTCTGGTTTGATGTCTTTGGATTCTTCACGGCACGCTGGTCATCGTGGCTCAGTGTTTTATTGGTGCTCGCATCAATCACCGTATTGGCGATTTCGCTTCGTTCATTTCGGCGCATGTCGACCGCCACACTCATTGGAACTTTGATCGGCTCGGTGGATGTTGCCATCGGGCTCGTAATCGCGGCCGTGGCAGGAACGCTTGGATCAATCGCACTCCACCGATCCGGGGCAGTCGAACTTCCGTGGCCTGTCGCGAGCGTCTGGTGGGGCGATGTGGCGTTCTTGTTGATCGGCGCAACAGCGATTCTGATCCCATCGCGATTGATCGCACGTCAGCGACTCAAGCGCAGAGCAAGCACATGCGCCAGTTGGGATGCGTGGCTCGGCGGATGGATTGCGATTGCACTCGTGACCGCTGCGATCGCTTTCGCTGCACCTGGTGCGGTACATCCTCTTCTCGTTCCACTTGTGATCGCCGTCATAGCGTTGATCGTCGCGCGTCTGCGCAAGTGGCCGACTCCCGATTGGTGCGCATGTGCGGCTGGAATTGCCGCACTTGTGGTCTGGGCGCCGCTCGAACCAACATTCGCAGATGCGTTTGGACTTTCGCTCGGTGGATTTACCGCACTGCGAGGAGCGCTGATCGTGATTGCAATGCGTCCCCTCGGTGATCCTGCGGAGTGATCCGCGCTGCGATTCGGCATATGCAGAAATGTTTTACGCCAACGCCGCGGGACGCAATACTCAAATCGTGTCAGCCGTGGAAAGTTCTCTCGTGCGAGTTCCGCAGGCGGCCGACTGAACTTGATGTCGAACGGCGAACAAACGGATCGTGTCGGCCGCCGTGGACTGTTTGAGCACCGTGAGGACTTTCCACGGCTGCCGCAAATATGTTTGACCACTCTCTTCCCGCTTCAACACGACGGAAATATTTTATGCCATCACCGCGGGAACGCATTGACGGGCTCAAACATGCTGCGCCGAG
>CAIXJC010000019.1 GCA_903919715.1 uncultured bacterium
ATTCGCCGGCTTATAGCCACTGAGAGTGTTGACCAGATTGACGCGAAAGTTGCGTTCCATCTGAAGAATTCCCGCTCGATCGAAATGTTGCATAATGAAATGTAGCACCCCCGCTGTTGCGATAGCCTCCCACCCATGTGGATGATCTATTCAAGTGCGACATTCTTCGCGCTACTGGCGGGAATATTTGGAATATCGATCATCTTTGGATTGCCGGGAATTTGGTTCATGATTGTGCTGGCAGTTGCCAATGAACTTGTCGATGCATGGTGGTTGGGGTCGCAAGGCGGATGGTTTGCTTGGTCGGCAATTGGAGTTGCAGTGATCATCGCACTCGGTGCCGAAGCCGTCGAATTTCTTGCGGGCGCTGCGGGTGCGAAAGCTGGTGGCGCATCGAAGTGGGGAATGATTGGCGCGCTGATCGGCGGAGTGATTGGCGCACTCGTCGGAACCATATTCATTCCAATTCCAATCGTCGGAACGCTTGCAGGCGCGATGCTCGGTGCTGCACTTGGCGCAATCTGCGGAGAAATCGGCGGAGGCGGAAGATCTCTGAAAGGTTCGATCGCACCCGCTGCGGGCGCGGCGGGCGGGCGACTTGTCGGCACACTTGCCAAGATTCCATTTGCAGTCGCTGCGTGGCTCGTGTTAGTTGTCGGCGCGTTTTGGCGGTGAATCCGCCAAGTTTTATCACGCGCAAGCGCGAGTGATCTTCTCGACGATCTCAGCAACTGGAACGAGCGACTGAGAATTCGCATCGAGATCCTTCAGAGCAACCATCCCCTGCTCGAGTTCTGCGCCGATGATCACGGCGAATCTCGAACGACACTTTCCCGCCTCGCTGAGAATCTTGCCAACATTTCGCGTTGCCTTATATGTATGCCGCACATGTAATCCCAGTCGGCGCATGCGTGCAGCAAGTTGCGCAAGCAATTGATCCGCCGCCTCAGCTCCTGCCGAAATGAGAAAGACATCAGGACGCGGCAAGAGCGATTCGCCCTCATCAGCAGGAAGTTTCCCTCTTTCCTTCAGCACAAGTCCAAGCACAACATCGCCCATTCCAAATCCAACTGCGGGCATTGATGGACCACCGAAGAGTTCAATCAACTTGTCGTATCGACCGCCGCCAGCAATCGCGCGTTCCGCTCCGCTTGCTTCGTGAATTTCAAAGACGGATCCCGTGTAATACGCTAAACCGCGCACGATTCCAAGATCAATATCGCACCATGGACCAAGTTGGGCAGCGCAAAGTTTTCGCGCAAGTTCCGCCAGCGGCTCCGCGTCGGCAACATCACATCCGAGCGCTTTCCCGATCGCCGCAGCGTCGCTATCAATCGACAATTTCGTTCGCGCAAGTTCTCCAAACCGTTCAAGTGCCGATGCACTCAAGCCAATCGCGAGTGCGCGTGCATCGAAGTCCTTTGCTTCCATCTTGTCGCGTCGATCGAGCAACGTAAATGCTTCGGCCAATCGGTCGGCGTCAACTCCCAGCGCCCGCAGTCCAGCGGCAACCGCTCCACGATGACTCAATTTGACTCGCACATCTGCTGGCGTCAATCCCAATCGCTCGAGTGCGACAACCGCAGTCGAAAGCACATCAACTTCTGCCTGCGCACCTTCGATGCCGATCAAATCAACGTTCCACTGGATGAATTCTCGAAGTCGCCCTCGCTGCGGCCGCTCCGCGCGAAAATGCGTTGGTATTGCAAACCACTTCACAGGTGTTGGCAATCCACCCGCCCGCGCAGCGACCATTCGTGCGAGAGTTGGCGTGAACTCCGGGCGAAGCGCATAATCGTCATCGCCGCCAGCTCTTCGAAAACTAAAAAGTTCGTTTACGATTCCTTCGCCACTTTTCACCGTATAGAGCGAGAGATGTTCAAACGTCGGGCCGTCGATCTCCTCGAACCCGTGCACGACAGAAGCGTGTCGCCATGCACCTTCGATGTGGCGCCGAATGGCCATGTCACGAGGATAAAAATCGCGCGTTCCCTTTGGAGCTTGATGATTCGCCTGCGATGCCATAGGCCATGAGTGTAGAGATCCATTGTGATTGCGTGCGCCTGTAGGCTTGGACAATGCTCGCCAAGCGACAACAGTTGATCCGCGTCATCTTGAGCGGCGGCATCGGCAGCATGTTGGAATGGTTTGATTTCGCTGTCTATGGATATCTCGCATCGGTGATCGCCCGCGTCTTCTTCCCCACAGAAGATCCAGTTGCGGGAACATTGAGCGCCTTCGCAGTCTTTACTGTTGGCTATTTGATGCGACCAGTCGGCGCGGTGCTCTTGGGCAACATCGGTGATCGTCTTGGACGAAGGTCGATGTTGCTCTGGTCGATTCTTCTCATGGGAATTGCGAGCACGCTGATTGGATTGCTCCCGACGTACGCACAAATTGGAATCTTCGCTCCTATTGGACTGGTCATCTTGCGCATGATCCAAGGGATTTCTGTCGGTGGTGAATACACAGGCGCAATGACATACACCGCAGAGATTTCACCGCACGAGCACCGTGGATTCGTCAGCAGTTTGGCATCGGTTGGAGCGCTCATGGGACTCTTGCTTGGATCTGCAGTTTCGTGGCTGCTCCAATCTCAATTGTCAGACGCGGACATGATCTCGTGGGGATGGAGACTGCCGTTTCTCGCAGGGTTCTTCATTGCACTCGCAGGAATTCTCATTCGTGAGCATCTGCCCGAAACAGAATCCTTTGCAGAAAACGTAGAGAAATCACAAAGCACCCCAGCCTTCATCGCATTCACTTTGCACTGGCGAACACTCATCCAGTGTGGACTGATCGTTGCGGGAGCGAACATCGTTTTCTATACCGCCTTCGTTTACTTCCCCGAATATGCGGCAACACTTCCAGGTGCGAAAGCGGGACTCTCAGAAGGATTCAACGCGCTCGTCCTCTTGCTGCAAATTGTGATCATCCCAATCGGGGGCTGGCTTTCAGATCGATATGGTCGTCGAAGAATCAGCCTTTTATTCACGTGGTTCTTGCTGCTTGCAATCATTCCGACATTTCAACTTGGGACTTCTGGAAAACTCGAAGACCTCATCATTGCTCAAATCATCCTCTCCTTTCCGATTGGGATTCTCTTTGGAATTCAAGGGGCAATGCTTGTTGAAATCACGCCAGCCATTCCGCGCTGCAGCATTTTCTCGATTTCATACGGCTTGACCATGGCCATCTTCGCAGGCACTGCGCCGCTCTTGGCAACATGGATGATTCAGAAGCAAGAGTGGCGACACGGACCTTCGATCTATGCGGCGATATTCACTGTCTTATCGCTGGTGGCGCTCTATCGACTTGGCGAAACGAACACTCCAACCGCAAGCATCACCACTCCGGCCCGCCCGAATATCGACCAAAGACGTCCGCCATCGCATTGACCATTTCGCCAAGCGTGCATCGTCCGTGTGCAGCAGCGACGAGCGCAGGCATCGTGTTTTCATCTGATCGGGCGACACGGCGAATTTCGTCAAGGCAACGACGAACAACATCTGCGTCTCGACTTTTTCTGAAAGCACTCAACCGATCGCACTGCACTGTTTCGACGGTGTGCGGAATCTGCAGAATCTCCATCGTGCGTTCTTCGTTTCCTTCTGGATACGCATTCACGCCAACGATGATTCGATCTCCCGCTTCCATCTCCTGCCCTACGCGGTAACTCGCCTCTGCGATTGCTCGCCGGAAATATCCCTTGTGAATTCCCGCAACAACTCCGCCCATTTCGTCGATCTCGCGGATCATTGCATCTGCGTCCGCCTGCATTTGATCGGTAAGCGCTTCGACATACCACGAACCACCCAGCGGATCGACCGTGCGGTGAACACCAGTTTCGTGCGCAAGAATTTGCTGCGTTCGCAGCGCAACGCGCACCGCGGTCTCGGTCGGCAAGCCGAGCGTCTCGTCCATACTGTCCGTGTGCAAACTCTGACAACCACCAAGCACGCCAGCCATCGCTTGATATGCAACACGCACAATGTTGTTCAGCGGCTGCTGTTCGGTCAGCGAACATCCGGCAGTTTGCACGTGCGTTCGCATCAACCATGATCGCTCTTGCTTCGCACCGAATCGTTCGCGCATCGCGTGGGCCCAAATGCGGCGCGCAGCGCGCAACTTGCAAATCTCTTCGAAGAACTCGTTGTGACTGTTGAAGAAGAATGACAATCGCGGAGCAAATGCGTCCACGGGCATGCCGCGCTTCAATCCCCACTCGACATATTCCATTCCATCGCGCAATGTGAAAGCAAGTTCCTGCGTTGCAGTCGAACCCGCCTCGCGAATGTGATAGCCACTGATCGAGACAGAGTTCCACTTCGGCGTGTGTTTCCCGGCGAATTCCATCGTGTCCACAACCAACTTGACACTGGCTTCTGGCGGATAGATGAATTCGTTCTGCGCGTGAAATTCCTTCAGGATGTCATTCTGTAACGTCCCGCCGATGCGGTCCCATGAAATCCCACGCTCTTGCGCCATTGCTAAGTACATCGCCCAGATCACTGCGGCAGGACCGTTGATGGTCTGACTGACGGTGACATCACCGATTGGGATGTCTTTATAGAGCCGCTCCATATCGTCAATCGTCGAGATCGCGACGCCGCATCGACCAACTTCGCCAACGGCAAGCGGATCATCCGAATCGCGGCCCATCAATGTTGGCAAATCAAACGCAGTCGAAAGTCCAGTGTTCGCTTTCGTTCCCTTGGCATTTTCCAGGAGATATTTAAAGCGTGCATTCGTGTCCTCGGCACTGCCGAAGCCTGCGAATTGACGCATCGTCCACAATCGACCGCGATACATCGTCTTATGAATTCCTCTGGTGTACGGAAACACCCCAGCCTCGCCGATTCGCGTTGCAGGCTGCGTTGGGTTGGCAGCATTCACCGCAGAGACAGACTCTGGACCATACGAGGCATCGACTTGATATCCAGAAAGCGTGACTGATTCTGGATCGACCGAAGTGGGCTTCGTAGTCGCTGCAGGTGATTTATGTGGAACCGTAGTCATAGAAACTCATCGTAGCGTCGATCGATGATCAACCCACAACAATCGATGCGAGAATGCAACAACGTTGATCCTGGGATGCGCCAGATTTCGCCGTCAAATCAGCCCTTGAGGGGATACTCAAAGACTCCGCGACCTGACTTATCGCCCAACCGCCCCGCCGTAACGAGTTGTCGCAGCATCGGGCATGGGAAAAACTTCGCATCGCCGAGTTCTCGGTACAGCACCATCATTATGTCGTGACAGACATCGAGTCCAATGAAATCTGCCAAGCGCAGCGGGCCCATCGGGAAATTGCATCCAAGCAACATGATCTGATCAATATCTTCTGGCTTTGCGACACCTTCCATCCATGCATAAAACGCTTCGTTGATGAGCGGCATCAGCACACGGTTTGAAACGAAACCCGCGCGATCATTCGCAGGCACTGGCGTCTTACCCATTGCGCGTGCAAGATCCATTGTTCGCGCAACCGTCTCGTCACTCGTTGCGAGTCCACGAATGACTTCGACCAATTTCATCAGCGGCACTGGATTGAAAAAGTGCATTCCAATCACATGACTCGCGCGCGCGCCAGTTGCTGTTGCGATTTCCGTGATCGAAATAGAACTTGTATTGGACGCAAGCACGACATTTGGAGCAAAGACTTCTGCGAATGTTCGAAAGAGTTTCTTCTTGACTTCAGGATTTTCGCTCGCGGCTTCGACGACCCAGTCGGCATTCTTGGCTTCAGCGATGGTCGTGACATAACAGAGCTTCTGCCCAGCAGCAGCAGCAGCGTCTGCGGTCAACTTCTGTTTTTCCACAGCACGTGCGAGA
>CAIXJC010000020.1 GCA_903919715.1 uncultured bacterium
ATCGATTCCAGCTCACTGCTTCTGCCGTGCTTGCGCCGGATGATTCCATCTTCGAAATGCATCTCACTGGCAGTGGCGCTCCCGCTCCCGGCGCACTCGCGCTGATCGGTATGGCCGGAATCTTCGGCGGACGAAGACGGCGGTGATTCGCAGCGCGCACAACTGCGCAGTAACTCTTGGGCTATTGGTCGCGATCGCTTCGTCGGCATCGAGCGCCTCCGCTGACCAGAACGCCTCCGCTGACCAGAGCGCCTCCGCTGCGCCGCCGATTGGTTCTCCAGATCAAGTTGGCGGATGGGCGAGCGATCGATTACTCGTGCAGTTAATGCCTGGCGCAAGCGTGTCAATGACGAGCGATCGAGTTGTCGCTGTGCTTGACTGCGAAGGTGTTCTCGATGCGGTTGCAACGGTGGAGTTGACCATCCGTTCATTGGGTGTAACGCCGCTCTTTACAGTTCCACCAGCAAATACAGCGCTCGCGAAAAAACTTGGTCTTGATCGTTGGATCGTGGTCCATCTGCCACTCGGGACGAATGTGCCCGCGCTCGCGAAACGCATTTCAACCAGCGCCAGTACAGCCATCGAACGCGCAGAAGCGGATGTCATCGGCGCTGTTGCAAGTGAATGCTCTACGCCGAGCGATGCAAGTTTCGCACAGCAGTGGGCGCTGGAAAACACGGGCCAAACAGTCGGAGACATTGTTGGGACGCCAGATGCGGACATCAATGCGCGCGGGGCATGGCATCTCTCGACAGGTTCCGCCACAACGATTGTCGCCATTCTCGATGGCGGAGTAAATCCACATCAACAGTTCGCCGATCGCCTCATGCCTGGAATAAATATTCCTGCGGGGACGACAGACACGACAGACAATTGTTCGAACCACGGCACCATGACCGCAGGCGTTATTGCCGCGGCGGGCAATGATGCGGTTGGTATCGCTGGCATCGACTGGAATACGCGCATACTTCCAGTGGTTGTTTTGAACGGATGCAGTGGTGTCACGTCATGGTTTGCGCAGGGATTGACATGGGCGACTGACCAAGGAGCGAATGTCATAAATTGCAGTTTGCAGTACAACAATTCAACGACCGTTATGCAGAATGCTGTGCTCTATGCGCACGCATCGGGTGTTGCGATTGTCGCGGCGAGTGGCAATATGGGTGAGATCGGCGTGACATACCCAGCGAAGTATGTCGAAGTAATTGGTGTTGGGTCTCTGAATGCTGCTGACGCGATCTCTTCAACAAGTGGGGTCGGTCAGGGAGTCGATGTTGAAGCTCCGGGCGTTGATGTGCTCTCGACGTCTGGATTGAATGAGTACGCAATCAGCAGTGGAACCAGTATTGCAGCGCCGCATGCAACAGCAACCATCGCCCTCATGCACGCAGTGGTGCCGCAGATTCCTTGCACGCAACTTCGAGTGTTTCTCGAAGCAACATGCCACGACGTTGGCGAACCGGGACCCGATGGCGTATCTGGGATGGGACGCATCGATGCTGGCGCAGCGATTCGGCTTGCCCGTGCGTTCTACCTTGGGGACATTAATGGAGGTGGAACGGTCGGCGGCGACGACCTCGCGATCATGCTGGGAGCGTGGGGGCCGTGCGATTTTAATTGTTCAGCAGATCTTGATGATGACGGTTTCATCGGAGGTGGAGATCTTGCGATTCTGCTTTCGAGATGGGGATTCATGCCATGACACACAACTTCAAATTATTCCCGTCGATCTTGGTTGCCGCACTTCTTTCTCTCTGCTCGACGGCGATCGATTCTTTCGGAGAATGCACTGCTTTCGCCGCAGATCCCGCTGATATCAATCTCGACGAACGCGTCGATGCTCAGGATCTTGCGATGTTGCTGGGTGCTTGGGGACTCGAGACATTTGCGACCCGCGCTGATATCAATCAGGATTTGTTGGTTGATGCGCAGGACTTGGCGATACTTCTGGGCAGATGGACCACCCAGCCACTTTCGTGGGCGACGGTTCTTCGATTTCCGCCGTGCCCAGATGTCATCACGGACCCAGCACTTCGCGCCGCAATTTCTGCAACAGGACTTCCGTGGCGAGTTCGAGATAATGCAACCGGTATCGAGATGCTCCTTGTCGCGCCTGGCACATTCATGATGGGCGCAAGCCCTGGCGATACGGAGGCGTGGTTCGATGAGATGCCAGCGCATCAAGTGACGATCACTCACGCATTTTATTTAGGCAAGACAGAAGTCACTCAAGCTCAGTGGCAATCGATAATGGGAAACAATCCAAGCGCCTTTGTTGGATTCAAAGACAGTCCATTGCGACCAGTCGAGCAACTCTCTTGGAACATGGTTCAGCCATTTTGTATTCAGACTGGTTTGCGATTACCCACAGAAGCCGAGTGGGAATTTGCATGTCGAGCTAGCAATACAACGCCGATGTACGGGCCGCTGAATGACATTGCGTGGAATGTGGGAAACAATCCACCGTTTGGGACGAAAGCTGTCGCGACAAAGTTGGCAAATGCGCTCGGGTTTTACGACATGATCGGCAATGTGTGGGAGTGGTGCCAGGATCGGTATGGGTGGTACTCCTCCGCAAGCGTTACAGATCCACAAGGACCTTCGAGTGGCTCGACACGAGTCATTCGCGGAGGGAGTTGGGGATTTGGTTCGTCGTTCTGTCGCGCATCGCGGCGCTACAGCTTCACTCCCAATTTCGTTGATGAAGGTGGACACGGCTTTCGTGTCGCGCGGAATCCATAAGACTTAGAGTATTTGGTTCGATGCAGTGCGCTTGATGAGCACACGTCACGAATGCGATGGAATACGCTGCGTTTAGAGGATTCCTGACAATCACCGAACTGCCACAATCAAAAATTTGCCGTTTATTTAGCAAATGAATCGATACGCCCGCGTTCGTTGGCAGATACACTGCTATTGCATGCGACACAATCCCAGACCATGTGTTTGGTTGTCGACTCTGTTGGACAGTAGTCGATTTGTAAGGGGATCTCATGCGAGTCTTATCGCAATCGCACTTTGCTTTGTGATCGGTCGAAAAGGAAGTTATTGCAAATATTCGCCATCAGGGGCCGGGTGTATTGCAATGTTCGGGGGTACTGCTCGAAGCTTCCAGGAATTGTCTGTACCCAGTATGGAATGACGCAGTGTTGTTGTCTGGTCGCGGGAGGTTGGGATTGTGTTTGTCGATATCCGACAGATTGCACAACGCAAAACAATTGCCAATGATGACTTGAAGGAGAAAAAATGAAAGCTATGAATCATCCATTTGTCACTTTTGTTGTGTTGGTACTTGTTGGCGTGGCTGGGGGGGTATGCGTGGTGGACAGCCGATGCAACGGTCGTCCGCCTGCCCGACGCTGATCATTACCCAGCCGAAGTGCGCGAAACGGCTGCGGAAGCACAAATGACGCTCGCGCCGTTTCCCACCATTTCTCTTCATGACAGGGCGTTGATTCGGGAGCGCATCGATGTCGCGCTCGATCCGACACGGGCGGTGCTTGGGTCTGCGACATCCGAGATCAGCGATATTGCATCAGAGTTCATCGTCGCTCGATTCGGATCGTCAACCGACGAATATTTGGCACTCCGACTCTCCGCAGGGTGGACCCCAAAGTCGGATGCTGAAATTGAGATCGGGGGTGGTGTGGCGGCACTCGAATACTTTGGTCTCAATACAACAGGTGCTGGTGGAGATATTGCGACAGCGACAGAGGTTTTGAATGGATATGCAGCGGCTCCAGATGGGATCAATCGGTATGTAGGCATCCTTGACGGGGTCGATGTATTCGTTGCTGATATCACGCCAGCGGGTAGTAGGATGGGATTGATCGAAGGAACACTCGGATCTTTAGTCTGGCAAGGAAGCGTGAGCCGAACTGGCCGATCATGGCTCAAGCCGCCGACCGATCCAGACATGTCGAGCGACAGCGTTCGGATCGGATTCATTTTGGAATCCGAATCGGGATGGCGCAGTCCCTTCCAGATGGTCTTGAAGCGGACCTTGGGAAGATCGGGCTGGGTTCTGATTTCAGTCGATCGTTTCAATACCACTTACGAATGCGCGTCGACCGAATGGTGATGAATCGGTTCAAGCGTTTGTTTGTCATCTTCAACGAATCGAGTACGCGAGTTGGTTGTGCATCTCTCGCGGCGTGAGCAGTGGCCCCATCGGCGTCCCGCGCTTCTCAAGCGCTGCTACTGAAACTGCTTCTGTCGTGGGTGTGGCGCAACCCAATCTGATAAAGAAGAATTATTCTCCCAGCGCGCGCGCCACGGCCTTTTGAAAAACGGCCTCATCTGGTTCTATGCCAGTCCACTCCGAAAATATTTGCATCGCAAGTTGCACAAGCATTTCCACGCCATCCACAATCGGGCAACCGAGCGCTCGGGCGGTTTGTAAAAACGGGGTCACACGCGGATTTGTAATGACATCCACCACAGTCATATTCTTGTTCACGCTCTGCCAATTAACCGGCACCAATTCCAGCGCGGGAGCGGCTCCTAAATGCGTGGCGTTCATGAAAATGTCCGTCCCCGTGGGTATGGTGATTTCACCGGCCCATTTCTGCCATTGCGCCGGTACGCCTGAAGCCTTTGTGACGGTTTGCGCCACTTCAACTCCTTGAGATTCCCTTCGCGTGCACAGGGTTATGTGTGACGCTCCCGCCCACGCAAGTTCAACAGCCATCGCTCTTCCAGCGCCACCCGCTCCAAGCATGGCAACTCGCTTGCCTTTGATGGTCGTGACTTTTTGAATGGCCTTCACCACGCCCTTGCCATCATTGTTGTGACCGGTCAGTCGACCATTCTTTATAGTCATGTAATTCACCGCTCCGATTGCTTGGACATCTTTATCCACTTCATCAAGGTGGGGTATCGATGCGACTTTATAAGGCACGGTTATGCAGGCGCCAGAAAATCCTAAATCCCGAACTCCGGCAATGGCGGCCGCAATTTTGGATTCCGACTGCACATCGCATTTCCAAAACTGCCACTGCAATCCGTAGTGCGCATACACCGCATCAAACATTCGGTCGATTGGATTTTCGGCAACTGGATGCCCCAACATGCAAGTCATTTGTTTTTGTGGGGGAAGAACTGCTTCTGGCATAATTGGAATTATATAGGACGCCAACTTGAAATTATGACAAACAACTCGCGGTGATGGACCTGGCGCTTTAAGGCGACCGTCTGTTGTTCACGCAGTGCTCGCGGCGATTGCTGCGCACCGAAAATGTGGGCAGCAACCGTCTCAGCCGATGGAAAGTTCTCTCGGGCGAGTTCCGCAGGCGCTGATGGAACGTGTGAATAAATTTCGCAAATCGGATCGTGTCGGTCGCCGAGGACTGTTTGAGCCCCGAGAGGACTTTTTACGGCTGCTTACTTATGCATTTCCGTGGATCGACTCTGTAGATATTTCCGCGGCCATCCCCGCCATGCATCGATACCCGCACAGCACATCACATCCAGCGAGAAACTTCACTGCGAATCTTCTCACGCTTGAACCAAATGATTATGAAGACCGCCCCAGCAATCGCCCAGAGAAATCCGAAGCCCATGCTGAACATGCCGAGCATCTTTGTTGCCGCCGGGGACATTGGATTAGGCGTGCCACTCTTTTCGGCCAATGCCAGTTGATCTTGCAGCGAAAAATATCCAAGCACGCTCGCAACAACCGCGAGAAGAATCTTCAGCGCTGCCCAAGAGAGCAGCATCATTCGGCACTGAGCTTGCCGCTTTATCAATTTCGCACCGCCGACAATCAAGAGGATCGCAACCAATGTGGTGAAGACGGAATTGGCGATCATCCAGCCTTGCATCTTCTCGAGTGCTCCAAACGTTTCTGCAGTAGAGGGGCCGCTCTTGTTCGCGGGGATAAACTTCGCCATGAGTTCGCTGATGGGTCCCAAGGCCACCGATCCAATCACGCCACAGAAGCCAGCCATTGCGCCAAATGCGCCAAAGACAATCGAAATGATTCCCAAGACTTTTGGCCACTGCGCAGAGTGAGCACTTGGTTGAGTGGTGGGTTGATATTCAGGTGGAAATGTGGTCATAGTATTTTCTGGGGGTTTGGTTTGAAGGACGATACCGCGAGATGACCTTGCCGGTATTTGATCGCGGGCAAGCTCAGGA
This sequence comes from uncultured bacterium, assembly GCA_903919715.1. Taxonomy (GTDB): domain Bacteria; phylum Planctomycetota; class Phycisphaerae; order Phycisphaerales; family SM1A02; genus F1-60-MAGs104. Next base: position 6,139 of record CAIXJC010000020.1, read on the forward strand.
GGCGGTGTGGGTTAAAAGACGATGACCTGCGCCGCCACGAATGGACCTCGGAATCTGGGGAGGCGTTCAAAAATTTAGTGAATAGTTATGGCAACGTAATGCGTGCGTGATACGACGCATCAGTCATCATGGTCTGCGAATCACCAGGCACCCCGTGTGGCAACCACTCGTCTTCGCGCACAACTTTTCCGCTGGCTTGCTTTGCGAGCCACTTCGCTTGATCTTGATTTTCGGCGCGGTCCATACTGCACGTGCTCCAAAGAATCATTCCTCCAGAAGCGCAGAGACCACGGTGATGATCCCCGATTCCACGCTGGAGTCGAAGAAGTTCATCGAGATTGCGCTCGGTGAATCGGTATCGCGCTTCGAGTCGTCTCGCCAACACGCCGGTGTTGGAGCATGGCACATCGAGAATGACGAGATCAAAGTAACGAGGGAGCGTGCCGATTTCAGTGAGTTCGACGACTTTGAGATTTGCGATGCCTTCTGCGCGCGCACGCAGCGAAACCATTCGCTGCGGATCGGGATCTGTCGCCCAAACTTCAGCGTTTGGATGTCGAAGTGCGCACTGCACTGCCTTTGTTCCACGGCCAGCGCACGCATCCAGAATTCGCCCAGGCGACATGTCGCGAGTTCCATCAATCGCACGTGCACTTGCGGGATCTTGCACAAGCAGCGCTGGGAACTGAGCAAGAATCGACGCAAGCATTTCAGTCGTGTCGTTCCAGACGAAAAAGCCTTCGACGGAGTGCGGTGTGGCGCATTTGCGAACGGGATGATCGCTCGCAAGCGTATTGCCCGTTGCATCGTGCACCACGATTGGCATTTGCAATAGGCCATGCACTGCGAATTTCCGAGCGGTCTCCATTCCTCGTGCGACCGACCAACGTGTGATTAGAGCAGTGGGATGACTTGTTTGCGCGGAGAGTCGAGCGATGGGATCGGATGAAAGAACAGGCTCGTTCAGCTTTAAGACCGAACCATCTGGCAGGGGAAGCGCATCGGCGTGTTCCCACCAAGGAAATTTCTCAGTTGCAGGAATGCAGTCGCCGCGCAATCCAACGATGCGCCGCAGAAGAGCGTTCACGAATCCGCCTGCGCCTGCTTGCAGTCGTCCTCGAGTCCAACTGACTGCGTCATCGACCACAGCATGATCGGGTTCGCGTGGCATAAATAAGATCTGTGTGATGCTGACCAAGAGTGCGGCGCGAATCTCAGGTTGAACTTCCAGCCACGGCCGATTGCAAAGAACGCGAGCAATGGATTCGGCGGTCAGCCAATGTCGCAGCGTTGCTTGTTCGATGGCTGTGGCGAGTCCACCGATTGATTCGCCAGTCGCTTCACGTCCATGCGACTTTGGTGCAGAGCTTCCAGTCGAGTCAAAGTTGGGAGCAGAACGTGGCGCACGCACCGTCCGTGCGTCGAACCGCAACTCTGGAAAGCAGGAGACCTGCGCCAAAATGCGAGTCAACGCGGCCGCGCGCGTGGGTGAAGCAAATCGATCATTCACTTGGTGCGAACTCGAACCGCGGACTTGCGCAGTGCTGGCGCCATGTCAGCGCGTTCCCAAAGGAACGAACCCTTGCCGCCTTCGCCTGGTTCACGTCCGAAATGGCCGTGATACGCCGTGTGGGAATAAATTGGCTTGAGGAGTTCGAGTTTCGTGACGATTCCGTGTGGAGTGAGATCGAAAGATTCGGCAACAATGCGCGCCAATTTTTCGTCTGGGATCTTTCCAGTTCCTTGCGTATCGACCAGAATGGATGTTGGTTGAGCAACACCGATTGCGTATGCAAGTTGCACTTCACAAACTTCTGCGAGATCCGCAGCGACGATGTTCTTCGCCACATAGCGAGCCATATATGCAGCTGAGCGATCCACTTTCGATGGATCCTTTCCACTGAATGCGCCACCGCCGTGTCGACCGCGACCTCCGTATGTGTCCACGATGATCTTGCGACCCGTGAGTCCGCAATCGCCATTGGGTCCACCAATTTCGAATCGTCCTGTCGGGTTCACAAAGACCTTGATTCCATCGTGCCACCAATCACCGAGCACCGGTCGAATGATGTGCTTTATTACTTCGTCAGAAAGTTTTCCTTGGCAATCATTCCACATTGGATGATGCTGCGTCGAGAGAACGACATTGACAATCTTGCGGGGATTTCTTCCGTCGTATTCAACCGCAACTTGGCTCTTCGCATCCGGTCGAAGACCCTTGATGATTTCCTTCTCGCGGACTTCGGCTTGTCGAGCAACCAAGCGGTGTGACAACATGATCGGCAGCGGCATCAGTTGACGCGTTTCGCGGCAAGCGAATCCGAACATCATTCCTTGATCGCCAGCGCCTTGCGCCTTCTTCTTCTTGGTCGAAGTCTTGACATTCACGCCACGCGCAATGTCTGGAGATTGACGACCGAGGGTCACCAAGACGCCGCATGAGCGTCCATCAAATCCCTTTTCGGCAGCGTCATAACCGATGCGCAGCACCGTGTCTCGGACGACCTTGGAAATGTCCACATAACCTCCGCAGGTCACTTCGCCAGCGATTACGGCGAGGCCTGTGGTGACCAAAGTTTCGCAGGCAACGCGGGAAGCGGGGTCAACCGTCAGCATTGCGTCCAAAATGGCGTCAGAAATCTGATCCGCCATCTTGTCGGGATGGCCCATGGAGACGGATTCAGAGGTAAAAGTGTAAAAGTTTGTTGGCATTTTATGGTTCCTGATTGAATATTGAGCGTGAGAGGAATGTACAGGCAAAGGGCTTGCTGAAACAAGTCTGCCTACGCTTTTGGAATCGATCCATGAGACGCTTGTGTGTCATCCCAAATTCGAAATGTATTCGGGCTATCGTTGCGAATATTTCATTGGTCTTGACCTTGGGAATTACCTGTGCGACCGCTTCGGCGCAGGACGTTGGAAAGGCGACTGGGAATGTCACCAATAAGGTCGTGGGCAAGGTCGTTGGAAAGGTGGAAGGTGGGGGCGCAGCTGCACCTGCGGTCGACGAGCTTTTCGCCACAGATCATCTGTTCGTTCGGGTACGTCCTGGTTGCACCATGGCGACAACCTCACTCGGCGACCTGACTTTTCGTACTGCAACTGGAATGGGCGATGTTGCTCTCAGCCGCATCATGAAGAGCGTTGGAGTCGACAACATTCGATTGGCACTCGCCGACCCTCCCAAGCGAGCCGATATCGCCACTCAGGTGGGATTGGATCGTTGGTATCGCGTCTCCATTGCGCCTGGGTCAAACGCGCTTGCTGTCGCAGACATGCTGCGGGCGTCTTGGGTTGGATTTGAAGTCTGTGAAGTTGATGGAATCGGTGGACTCGCGGACATTCCAAACGACACGAGTTTCGCAACGCAGTACTCGCTTCTCAACACGGGGCAAAGCGGCGGAACAATCGGCGCAGACATTCGTGCGACTCAAGCATGGTCCGTCACGAGCAGCAATCCGACAATCATCATCGCACTTCTTGATAGTGGAGTTTTTCCTCATACAGAATTGGCGGGACGAATCTTGCCAGGTCGCAATATTCCACTTGGCACCACGGACACAAGTGATGTGTGTGGCGGACATGGAACTCATGTTTCGGGAATCATGACGGCGAAGGGTGCGAACGCTGCTGGGATCGCAGGCATGTGTTGGGATGCGAAGATCCTTCCAGTTGTCATCGTGAATCCATGCTCTGGACTCGAGTCCTATGTCGCCGATGGTCTTGTGTGGGCGGTTGATCAGGGCGCCGATGTGGTCAACATGAGTCTTCAATACAACCTTGGATCTGAATATTTACATGCAGCGGTGCAGTACGCCGCGGCGCATGGAGTTCCGATGGTTGCAGCGACGGGAAATTCCAACGGTCCAGTGGCATGGCCAGCGAAGTGGGATGAAACAATCGCCGTCGCAGGTTCGAATCGATTTGATATGCGGTACAGCGTCTCCAACTTTGGTCCAGAGGTCGATGTGACTGCGCCAGGCGATACGATTTATTCGCTCGCGTTGGCGAATGGTTATGTCAATCGAAGTGGAACAAGCATGGCGACTCCGCATGTGACGGGAACAATTGCGCTGATGCGAAGCGTTTATCCAACGATGAGTGCAGCAACAATCCGAAGCGTGCTGATGCAGACCGCCAGAGATCTTGCGCCGGTCGGCTTTGATGATTACACCGGAGCGGGAGTGATCAACGCTGGTGCCGCAGTGATCTTGGCGCAAAGCATGAATCCTGGGCCGGCCGATATGAACGGCGATGGCCACGTCGATGGCGCAGATTTAACCACGTTTTTCAGCCAGTGGGGAATCTGTGTTGGATGCAACTGCGCTGGCGATTTCAATCATGATTGCGCAGTTGACGCGTCCGATTTGTCGGCACTCTTGTCCAGTTGGTCGCCACAGTAATATTCCCTACACAGTCGAAACACACCATGTCAGCCCCATCCGTCCAAATTGAACTCACCAGAATTTTCATTCGAGAGATGGTCGATTTGCAGATCATCGAACTCTCTGAGGTTGGCGGAACGCGTTCATTTCCAATCGTGATCGGAATGACGGAAGCATGCGCGATCGAGCGTCGGCGCAAGGGGTGCAGCGTCGAGCGCCCGCAGACGCATGACCTGTTGGCGACAGTGATCGAAGAACTTGGCGCCACGGTTGATCGAATCGAAATCGTCGCATTAAAAGAAAAGACTTTCTTTGCCCAGATTATTTTGCGCCGAGGATCGAAAGAATTCGTGATTGATGCCCGTCCATCGGATGCCATCGCAATCGGCGTTGCATGCAATGCGCCAATGTTTGCCACAGAAGAGGTCATCGCAGAAGCGTCGGCGGCGCCGAATGATTTGATTCCGCCCTTGGTTCATGATCAAGACGCTGAAGACGCTGACGACGCTGAAGACGCTGACGACGCCGACGACGCCGACGACGCCGACGAAGATGACGGGGAAGATGACGGGGAAGATGACGGGGAAGATGACGGCGAAGATTTGTTTGGCGACCCAGATAAAAAAACCGACGAGGATTGAGCGCTTCTTTAATTAGAGGCGATTAGTCGCTCGAGGAGATCGCCGAGTTCGCGCTCACGTGGGTGCGAAACGGACCAAACAATTCACCAAGCACGATCGTTGCGAATGCACCTGGGGGCAGGTCGAATGCGACGCGGATGTATCCACCGAATTCATCGATGCCTGAGTCGATCGCGGGATTCTCGATCGCTATTCGAAGCGGGCGGCGTTCTCCAGAAGGTGGGTGGCTTGATGCCGAAAAGAGTTCCACGGTCGTGCCGAACGCGCGTGCTGCAGCAGCTTCTGTTTGCGCAACCGTTTCGCCAGTCGCAAGCATTTTCGCGCCGAAGAGCGGGCCCGTCGGTGAAATCTCGAATCGCGCCGCACGTGTGTTGAGCGACTCAAGCGTTTCCTCGTTATTCACCTTGAAGCATGCGCCACCCTCATGGCGATATGCGATGTCGTCTGCTTGAATATGGTCGAGTTCATTCGCCGCAAGTCGATCATCGAGTACGCGATTGAAGATCGCAGACTGCAATGCGTTCACCCAGAATCGCAGCGTTGCGCCCCCCAATGACTTCACGCTGCGCGAACTTGTCCAACCACGTGACTTCGCCAGCGCCATTCGTCGTTCGACATGATCCCCGCCGCCCCAGAGCGGCACACTTGTGGACCACTCACGCGCATCGCACGCCAATCTTGCGGCGCGTTGATGATCTGGAAAGATTGGATGCGATGTGCCAGTGAGATGATCGATGATTCCATTCCAGTTTTCTTCGAGCACCATTCGGCCGAGGAGATGATTATCGAGGCGCTGTCCAAATCGCTGCTCTCCAAATCCGTTTGGGACTCCACTCTTGACGAGTTGAAGGAGTCGACGATGCACGATTGGCACTTGGAGAGGATCGACTTCTCGTACTCGAATGGCGAATCGATTTCCCGCAAGATGACCGGTGCGTAATTTGTTGCCGTGCCGGAGGCTCCACAGCACGAGCAGCCGATCATGTGTCAATTCCGTCGGCGGTTCTTTCCCAGGCAGATTGACCGAAATCGCCTGCCGTGTGACTGCATGGCGATCCTTTCTTCCCGCAGTTCCAATTGAATCGGGGTCGACATTGAAGTGATGCGCAACGACGCGGATCATCTCATCGTGCGGCATGTTTTCTTTCTGGATGCCGAGATACAAATGCTCGCCCTCACCAGATGGTTCGTAGAGAGGCAATTCGTCAACGAGAAAATCTGCGGGTCGAACCTTGATGACTCCGCCCGGCTGCTCGGCGCGGCACAGCGTGCGAGTCACAAGCGGCGATGGAAATTCGCAGCGCACTTTCACATTCACTCCGCGTTCGGCAAGCGCTTGCGCAATTTGCCCGGCAGGATTTCCGCTGTGGTCGATGTGTACGGCGTGCCAGCCGCGAAGGGACGCAGCGTGAACGTTTTCGATGAGGTCATCGGCGAAAAAAATGTCTGCGCCCTGACATCCCGTTGATTCTTCGAAGGCGGCATAAATCGCAGGGTCTGGCTTGCTGATCCCAAGCAGGTGCGAAGCGTGGCGGAGTTCGATCGCACCGAATGCTGGAGATGTCGCTTCCATCTGTTTCCAGTGAGCATCGTTTGTATTGGAGAGACAGGCCACTCGAATGCCTATTCCTCGGAGTCGCGCAAATAATTCCGTGATGCCGGCATAATCGCCCAAAATCCATCCATCGTGTATTCGTCCAATTTCCTGCGGCGTGTAGATGCCGCCGAAAATTGCCGCAACTTCATCAAGGAAATCGGGGTATGACGTCAGCCCGCGCTGGTAGCGCTCGACTGCTGATCGGCGCTGCGGGCCAGTTGTATCGCCACTTCCTTCGACGAATCCGCGAAGCTCAACATTCGCGGCTTCGCAGCCTTCTGTCCACGATCTGCAAATGCGCACGACGACTCCACCGAGATCGACGCAGACGACTTTGGGCGGTGATGTGTTCATGAATCCGCCGATCGAATCGCACGCTTTGCAAGGCGGCGAGCTCTAAAAAAATTCGTCAAGAGAGAACCGCATTGCGTTCCCATCAGACCGCCGATCACTTCGATTCTGTGATTCAGCCTTGGGTCGCGGCACAGGTCATACAAGGTGTCGACGGCGCCAGCCTTTGGATCGCGTGCGCCATAGAGCAGTCGAGAAATTCGTGCGTTGACGAGCGCTCCCGCACACATCGGACAGGGTTCTAATGTCACCGCCATCGAACAATCGTTCAATCTCCATCCGCCGTTGGCGATCGCCGCCAGTCGCAGCGCGACAACTTCTGCATGCCCCGTCGGATCGCCGCTGGCTTCTCGGTCATTCGATGCCTCTGCAAGGATTGATCCGCCGCGATAGATCACTGCTCCGACTGGAACTTCGCCACGCGCTCCTGCAGCACGAGCCAAGTCCATCGCGCGGCGCATCATTCGCTGATCTTCTACAGATGCACCGCGGGGAATGAGAAGAATTCGGCGGCGAACTCGAAGGCGCCATCCGACAGAAGCGTCGGGACGCAATCCATCACGGTGCTTCATCGGTCATTCATCTCCGACATTGCCTTCGGCGGAACCGCTGGTGCGAAAACGTTCGCTGAATTTTGAAAGCACGCTTCCTGATGCGACGCGGGACGTTGGCGCCAGGATGATCAGCCAAATCGAAAATTCAAAGAGAAGGACAAGTGGCACGGCAACCACCCCGAGAGAGAGTAAGTCTCCAGGAGCGATCGCTGCCGCGATAACAACAACTCCAAAGAATGCATACTTGCGATTCTTGCGCAACATTTTTGGATTGACGATGCCGACCCAACTGAGGAGCAGCATGGCGATCGGCAGTTGAAATGCGATCGCAAATCCCATTGCAAAGAGCAGGACGAAATCGATGTACTCACTCAAACGAAATGCGGCCACGAGTGTTCCAGGATGCGTAAGTGCGACGCTCGCGATTTCGATGTGGGCTTGGTCGCCTGCAATAGGAATTGCAAAGCGCAGTTCGCGCGTTGTCGTATTGATCCACGAATCGCCGGCTCGCGGCGAGACAGGATCCGTTTCGAGAACTGGAACGGAAGGCGTGGTCGCCGCCGTAGTTGGTGCACTGCCTGCATCCATCGTCGTCGTCGGCGAAATGCTGAAGCTGACGAGAACCGTCAACATCAGCGGAAGCATGACGTAATACAGTAGCACGAGACCGATGAGGGCGAGCACTCCGCTTCCAGGAAGCAGCAGGCGTACGAATCGTTGTTCATGGTGATGAAGTCCTGGTCCGATGAACTTCCAAAGTTGCCAGAGAACCCACGGCGCAGCGATCACTAATGCGAGGATGAACGAGATCTTTAGATCCATCATCATCGTCTCGGTCGGACTGAGAACGGTCAGTTGCGCTGCGATATTGTTTGCTCGCATCGCTCGCAAGAGTGGCTCGCACAAGAATGCGCGAATCTCACCGCCGAATGCGAAGAGAGCGAACATCAACGGGATGGGGACGACAATGGCGAGAAATACGCGCTTGCGCAATTCGTCGAGGTGGTCTCCAAAGCTCATGGTCGAGCTTGCTCGCGTGGTGCCATCGGTCATGGGGCGACCATCCTAGGCTGACGCAGGAGTTCACCGAAGAACCGGGCCGCGTTCTCATCGAGTTGATCATTCAGTGTGTTGGGATTATCGCCACGAGTTTCGGCGAGCGCCGCAGCAACATGCACGACATATCGCGGTTCGTTGGGCCATGCTCCTCGTACAGGCTGTGGTGCAAGAAACGGCGAATCAGTCTCGACCATAAGTCGATCTATTGGAACAATCTTCGCCGCCGCGCGGACCTCGGGGGCACCTGGGAAAGTCAGCACGCCAGTGAATGAAATGAAGGCGCCCAAGTCGAGCGCCATCCGAACATCGCTCGAGTCACCCGTGAAGCAGTGAAAGACGAAGCGGTCGCCTGGCAATCCAGTCGCGGCGAGAATCGGAACGAGATCGGCGAACGCCTTGCGGCAGTGCACGACGATTGGCTTCGCCAACCCTTGTGCGCTCCAATTCACAATGTGCGTGAGTTGTTCTTCAAGAATGATGCGCTGTTGCGCAGCTGGCGGAGTGTCGTAGTGATTGTCGAGTCCCAGTTCGCCCCATGCGACGCACTTGGGATGTTCGCCTGCACGTCGAAGTTCGGCCCAGTCACATTGCTTGTCGCAATACAGAGGATGAACACCGGCCGATGCAAAGAGTCGTGGGTGAAGCGCCGCTAATTCTGTCGTGCGTATGGCGTCAGCGGTCGTCGTTGCAATCGTGATCGCACTGTGCACCCCGACGAGTGCCGCAGCATCGAGCACATCTTTCACGCGACCGGTGAATTCTGGGAAGGTCAGATGGCAGTGCGTGTCGATCATGAGCGGCATCTCATGCTTGGGACGGTACTTTGCGCAGCGCGATCCGCATGAGAATCGGTCCGATCATTTCGTTGAGCGTGATGCATGCAATCACAATGGTGGCGAGACTGCTGGCCCATTTTTGGTTTGGAAACTCGATTGCAATTTGTGCAGCGAGCGCAAGAGAAATTCCAGCTTGGGGGACGAAGCCAGCCCATGCCCATCGTGCTGCCGCTGGCGATAGGCCAGTCATTCTCGCTGCGATCGTGGCGCCTGACCAAATTCCCGCGAGGCGAACACCCGATACTGCAAAGACCACTCCCCAGTTGGCGACGAGCGCTGCGAAATTGAGATGTGCTCCTGAGACAGCGAAAAAGACACAGCAGACTGCAAGAAAGAGTCGCCGTGCAGTTGCGAAGAATGCCGCAGTTGCAACTGGCGCGATATTGCGTGCGGTATATCCCAGCGTGAGAGCAGTGATGAGTGGCGCGACGCCAATCGTTCGACAGAGAATTGCGACAAAGATTGCTGTCACGAGTACGACTGCGGTCATGCGTCGCTCGATTCGTCCCAGTGCCCAGCGAAGAGGCAATGCCAGTGCTGCTCCCACGCCGATGCTGCCAGCAAGGTGCAGCGCGATCCAATGCCAAGCTTGATGTGTGGAAGCAGTCGTCGCAGCAACAACGAAAAGCACGATCGAGAATGCAAGGACGAGCAGCAGATCTTTCACAACGGTCGTTGCGAGAATCAGGCGAGCAAATTCTGTCGGATGTCTCATCTCTCTCAGCAGCGCCACGGCAACAGCTGAACTGCTTGTCGCAGCAATCGTCGCAACGATGACCGACTGCGCGACTGAATCGAGAAATGCGAACGCAACAAAGGCGACGCCAACAAAGACAAGAAGCACTTGTCCCCCAGCGAGCGCGGTGATCATGCGCATTCGGTCTCGGAGAAAAGCCCAGTCGATCTCTGCGCCGGCGACGAGTCCGATCATCACGACTGCAAGTGATTCAGCGCCTTGTAGTGATGCGAGCTGAGACGGATTGATCAGCGCCAACTCGGGGCGCTTCAGCCACGCCCATAGGCTTGGTCCAACGAGCACTCCCAAGAGAAGTTGTCCAGTGATGGGCGGAAGTCCAGCTCTGCGGATCAATCTTCCGGCGAGCCACGATCCCAAGATCATCATTCCAAGAAGCAGAGTCGTCTCGCCCGCAGCGGGCAGATTCGACCGCGGAATACCGATGATGTTCGTCTGCAATTCGCGGGTGATCAGAATGAGCCCGACGAGGCAAAGCAAGGAAACAGCGAGAAATGTAGCGCCAAATCTCGGGCGTTCCTTGCGAAGTTCAGTGGAGTGTGCAGATCTATTCATGTCGCCACACTTCGCACTCGTCGGGGAAAGAATGTGGACAGCGTGCTCATCAGAGAGATGAGCACAGCGAGACCGAGTAATTGATCTGCGAGTCCAGAAGAGTCCTGTATCGCAAATGCGAGGAGCACGACGATTGTGAGTGGCGCTTGTCGAATTGGAGCGCGAGCTGCTGGCGAATCGAGTGCGATGTTTTCTCGCAAAGATGAAAGTGCGATTGTCATGATGAGCGGCTTCATCACTCGCCGAGCGATCGCTAATGACAGCGCGATCGCACCGACGGTCATCACGCTATTGATCGACGTTGTGTTTCCTGGCAACGCAAGCGTGATCCCAGCGAAGAAGAAACATCCACTTGCGACGATGGGCTCGGAATGTGTCAGTAGATGTTCCAGCCCACGCAGTCTGCGTCGCCCGAAACCAATCATTGCGCCGAACAGCATTCCAGTCAGAAGCCCTGAGCCTCCAAAGGTCACCGCGATTCCAGACAAGAGACAGAGTGCGCCGATGACGATCAGCGTTGTTCGCGAATCATCTTCTCGTGAGTCTCGTAATATTCCGTATGCGCCGAGTGAGACAACGAGCACGGCGCCACATTCCATCGCCAATGCAAGCATGCCTCCGTATGGTGCGAAGACGACAGCGCCGCTGGAATCTTGATGGGCACATTGCAGCGCAAGTGTCGAGATCGCAATCGAACAGATTGCGAGTGCTCCTGCGCCGCCTTGAACGAGCACTGCAAGTCGCATCGCTGGAGCATCAGTTCGAATGCCTAAAGATCGCGTCTCTGGATTCCATCCAAGTGCGATCGCCGCGAGCGTTCCGGTCAAAAGAAACTGCGCAGCGGCGGGGGACTCTGGCTGCCAGATTCTGGCGAGTAGTCCCGCTGCAGCGACGCTCAAGAGAAGACTGACAGCAAGATCTAAAGTGATCCAGCGCCACAGTGCGGCTGGAATTGCGCGGATCAGTGCAGCTTGACATTGCAATCCCACCACGACGCCAGTCCACGTGAGCAATACCAAGAGGATCGGTTGCACTTGTGTGAGGCGGTCTTCATCCAGAACGCGGGCACCTTGAGGACCGATCACAACTCCAAGTGCAAGGAGCGCCCAACCTCCACCGAGGACATTTGAAATCGGAAAGCGCCGGCGTATTCGTTCTGTCCATCGACTTCCTGCAACCAGAAGCATCGCGCCGATTGCAAGCCAGAAGATGGAGTTGGTCACGAGTCGAATCCGAGAAAATGTTCAACTGGGAACGCTGCCGCGATCGGTCGGTCATCTTTGGGAATCTCTCGGAGATAGCTGATCAGGGTGGATGCCTTGTCTGCGGTGCAAAGTGCAAAGATCGCTCGGCTTCCGACTGACTGCGGGAGTAAGGCGGCGAGCCCAGCAAAGATTGGCATGTCCTTGCGCATAATCGAGGCCAGGCTTTGGCTTTCGACGATGGTTGCGTCGATAATTCCCGCATCGAGAGTTGCGTTAATAACGGCTTCGAATGCCTGCCCGTGTTGGACAAGGAGGATGACTAAACGCATGCTTGTTGCTGCTTCAGGCATGGTTATTGCACTCCTTATCGAACAAATTCAACAGCGCGCCGTCGGTGTCGCATGCTATAAGTTGCTGTCGTATATGGACTTGAGAGCACGCCCGCGCAATTCTGGCCAGTGTTCTGACGTGGCGCCATGGTTCAGCGGGGGATCCGAATAGTCCGACCACGATTTGGACCTGGTTGGAGCCCCACAGAATCGGTTGGGCCAAGGTCAGCAGGATTATGCCTGATGCGCTTGGAGTAACGCCGTCACAGATCGCATGTGGAAAAGCAACGCCTTCGGGAGTCGAAGTGGAGGAAACGTGTTCCCGTTTGGTCAAAGCGCTGACCAAGGCATCGTGCGAAAAATCTGGCAGGATGGTTTGGTTTGCATATAATGCGATTTCGGACAAAACGGAGGAAAGGTCTGCGCAGGCGGTGTGTGCACGAGCTGCTGCTATTTCAACTTTCTGGGGCTCGTTCACGGACTTTGAATTTAGTCCATTTCCCATTCTTGTGAAACCTTGCGCCTTGACGCCCTCCCTCATAAGATTCTGTATTCGACATAGTTTGTGAAAAAAAGCACGAAGTGGTTCAGCGAATATCTCTCCCGATCACCCCAAATAAATCCATGAGCCGATTCCTCTTTCCCCGTTGGACCAATGCGCTCTTGCCCTTCATCATTGTGGTGGGTGCGACGTTGCCGCTGTATGCGGCGTTCGTCGTCGCATACGGATTCAGTCCCAAGACCATCGATGCTGGCTATCAGCCAACGCAACCCGTTCCATATAGCCACGCGCTGCATGTTGGGCAGCTTGGAATGGATTGTCGGTATTGCCATAACACTGTTGACCGCGCTGCGTTCGCTGCCGTGCCACCAACACAAACTTGTATGAATTGTCACACGCAGATTCAACGTGACAGTCCGAAGTTGGAAAAAATTCGCAGCTCATACGAAACGGGTATGCCAATGGAATGGGTCAAGGTCCACAAGCTTCCGGACTATTCCTATTTCAACCACAGCGCTCACGTCAATCGCGGCGTCGGTTGCGTTGAGTGCCACGGGCGCATTGATCAAATGGACGTTGTTTATCGATATTCACCGCTTGCGATGGGTTGGTGTCTTGAGTGTCACCGCAAGCCAGTCGATCGACTTCGTCCTGTGTCGCAGATCACCAACATGGGTTGGGATCAACGCGTTGAGATGACTCGCGAAGAGCGCGAGTCACTTGTCACTCTTTATCACATCAACCCAAGCGAGAACTGTTCGACATGTCATCGGTAAAGAAGCCCTACTGGCGGAGCGTTGAAGATCTCACGAGCTCAAACGAGTTTCGAGATTGGATGCACCGTGAATTTCCTGATGGTGCATCGGAGCATGTCACCGAGAACGAGCGTCGTCACTTTCTCAAAGTGATGGGCGCATCATTCGCGCTTGCAGGTCTCGGCCTCGCTGGATGTCGACGATGGCCGGAGACGAAAATTGTTCCCGCCGCAAGTCAGGCTGCCAATCGCGTTCCAGGCGAGCCAGTGTATTACAGCACAGTCTGGGAATTCAGCGGTTTCGCTCAGCCTGTCCTTGCGAAGAGTTATGACGGACGTCCGATCAAACTCGATACGAATCCCGTGCACCCGTGGGGTGGCGCAGGAATTTCTTCAGCAGCGCAATCACAAGTACTCGGTCTCTACGACCCAGATCGCAGTCGCGGGGTCTTGTCGAAGAACACGCATTCTTCCTATGCCGCTTTTGCATCTTTCTTAAATACCAAGTCTGCAGCACTGCGTGCGCAAGGTGGTAAGGGCTTTGCAATTCTGTCCGATATGCATGGCGGTCCAACTCACGCCGACATGATGTCGCGCGTGAAGAGTGCATTCCCGCAAGCACAGATTGTCACGTGGGAACCTCTCTCGCGTGACAACGTGATTCAAGGAATCGCTCTGGCGTTTGCCGCACAACTCCGTCCGCTTCCATCTTTCGATAAAGCGAACATCATTGTTTCTCTCGGCGACGACTTCTTATATGGATCTCCTGACTCGCCGCGCTGGGCACGTCAATGGTCTGCAGGTCGCGCAGTCGATGCGGTTGATCCAAAGACACAGCAGATCGCTCGCCTCTATGCGATCGAAAATGGATTGACGACAACTGGAATGAATGCAGACGAACGACTTGCGATTCGTTTGAGCGATCTGGGATTGGTTGCTGCGCTGATCGCAAAGGGCGTCGGCGCTGGCGATGGATCACCTGAATTGAAAGCAGCGATCGATGCGATTGCAAATTCGCAGGCGACACAAGCGGTCTTGTTTGGTCGCGGTCAAGAAGTGATCACGGCACTCATTGCAGATCTCAAGTCAAATCGCGGAACGTCTTTGGTGACCGCTGGCGCAACGGCGTCTGCGACAACGCATGCATTGGTTGCAGCGATCAATCGCACGCTGGGCAATGAAGGCAAGACGATCAATTACATCGCAGAGTCAATGGAAGCGTCGCGAGATCGTTTCAACGCTCTGTGCACTTCGATGAATGCAGGATCGGTCGACACGCTCTTGATCTTGGGCGGCGATCCCGTCTATGACGCCCCAGTCGATTGTGACTTTGTTGGTGGACTCACCAAAGTTCCCAACGTGATTCATCTTGGGATGTACGCGAATGAAACAGCGGTCAATCCATCATGCTCATGGCATATTCCGCAGGCCCACTTTTTAGAATCGTGGGATGACGCAAGAAGTTTCGATGGAACACTTTCCGTTCAGCAACCATTGATCTTGCCGATGATCCCCGTAGGTCAAGGCGGATGCAGTCATATTGAGATGCTTGCAGAGCTGATCGGAAGCGAGCCAGTGGATGGTTACGCCATCGTGCGCCGAACTCATCTTGCATTGAGCGGACTCACTGGAACGGCCTTCGAAGACGCATGGCGAACGTGGCTTGATCAAGGTTTCGTTGCGGGATCAACAGCAAAGGCACAGAACAATGCGCCGCTCGCCGCGAGCGCGATTGCAACAGCGTTGCGTGCAGACGCAGCGAATGTGCTTGCGAACAATGCTCCTGAAGTTGTCTTCTTGCGCGACATGAAAGTGTGGGATGGCCGATTCTCGAATTTCGCATGGATGCAGGAACTTCCAGATCCAGTGACTAAGATCACGTGGGACAATGTTGCGTTGATGAGCAGCCAATTCGCGCAGACGCTTGGAGTTCACCGTGGCGACATGGTGAAAATCGTCGTCGGCGGTCGATCGGTGGAAGCTGCCGCATGGCCGACTCCTGGCTATTCCGACACTTCGGTTGGACTGAGTGTTGGGTATGGTCGAACAGGTCCTGGTGTTGGTTCGACCGCACTCGATGCTGGATTTAATGCGTACAAAATTCGTACTGCTGTGAATCCAGACTGGGCGCTCGCAACGACAATTGAACGGACGGGCGCGAAGTACGCAATCGCGCACACACAAGATCACGGTGCCGCAGATGCGCTCGATAGCAAGGTTCCTGAAGCAGGTGTTCAGGAACGACTTCCAACACTCATTCGCGAAGCGACTATTGGTGAGTATCGAGATCATCCAGATTTCGCACGACATCTCACGCATGTCGCAAGTCGGCTTTCGCTTTGGTCGGAAACAAATCTTGAAGGCGCACGATTCCGCTGGGCAATGTCGGTGGACTTGAGCAAGTGCACTGGTTGCAGCGCATGCGTGACTGCGTGTCAGGCTGAGAATAACATTCCCGTTGTCGGCAAGGACCAAGTCTTGCGAGGTCGCGAGATGTTCTGGATCCGAATCGATCGATACTTCCGCGGATCGAATCCAGCGAAGCCAGAAAGCTTCGCGATTCAGCCCGTCGCCTGCATGCACTGCGAAAATGCGCCGTGCGAACAGGTCTGTCCAGTTGGCGCCACAGTCCACGATAAGGACGGCATCAATTCGATGGTTTACAACCGCTGCATCGGAACTCGATATTGCAGCAACAATTGCCCGTACAAGGTGCGACGATTCAACTTCTTCGATTATCAACGACGCGAACCGCAGCGCGAAGAAGGTTTGGCGAAGGTCAAGCCGGAGTATTACGTTGAGGACGGTCCAGACGTTTGGTTGCGAATGCAATTCAATCCAGAAGTCACCGTGCGCATGCGAGGCGTGATGGAAAAGTGCACATTCTGCACGCAGCGAATTCAGGCGGCGAAGATTAAGTACAAGAATGCATGGGCAAAGTCTGGTGGCACTGCAACTGGCACCGAGGACTTCCCGATGCCAGATGGCGCCGTCGAAACCGCATGCCAACAAGCGTGCCCGACCAATGCAATCATTTTCGGCGATCTGAATGTCACGGACAGCAAGGTTGCGAAACTGCACCGCAGCGGTCGGTCATATCAGTTGCTTGAAGAGCTGAATACAAAGACGCGCTTGCAATATCTCGCTCGCGTTACCAATCCAGCGATCGAGCGCGAGAGCGACGCAGAGGGCGATCACGATGATTCGCATGCAGCAGGACACCAATCCAATGGAAAGGCGGAAGGTTGATTATGTCGAGTTCCTCCGATCCATCTTCGAAATCCGCCGGCAAGTTCTCAACGAAGGGCTTTACCGAAACGGATAACACGCAGCAGCCAACGACTGGTCGTGCGCCGCTCGTGTTGAACATGCACAAATTCGGTGAGGTCACCCATCAAGTCTGTCGCGTCGCCGAAAATCGACCTCCGATGGCGTGGTACATCGCCTTCGTCATTTGCCTCAGCATGCTGGGATTCCTCGGCTTCTGCGTGACGTATCTCATCTTTACCGGCGTCGGCGTTTGGGGACTCAACAACCCAGTCATGTGGGCGTACGACATCACCAACTTTGTTTTCTGGGTTGGTATCGGTCACGCAGGAACGCTGATCTCCGCGATCCTTTTTCTCTTCCGTCAAAAGTGGCGAACGGGAATCAATCGATTCGCAGAAGCGATGACGATCTTCGCCGTTGTCTGCGCAGGTCTCTTTCCAGGGATCCATGTTGGTCGCGTGTGGCTTGCATATTGGCTCTTCCCAATTCCCAACTCGATGGAGATGTGGCCACAGTTCCGCAGTCCGCTTTTGTGGGACGTCTTCGCAGTCAGTACATATTTCACGGTGTCACTGGTCTTCTGGTACGTCGGAATGATTCCAGATCTTGCGACGCTTCGTGATCGAGCGAAGGGTCGCTTCCAACAGTTCGCATACGGGCTTGCTTCGATCGGATGGCGCGGATCAATGCGTCACTGGCATCGATATGAAGTCGCCTATCTCTTGCTCGCTGCCCTTGCCACGCCGCTCGTGCTCTCGGTGCACAGTGTGGTTTCGTTCGACTTCGCAGTGAGTCAGGTGCCGGGTTGGCATACCACGATCTTCCCGCCGTACTTCGTCGCTGGAGCGATCTTCTCTGGATTCGCAATGGTTGTTTCGCTTGCAGTTCCTGCTCGACAACTCTTCGGACTCAAAGATCTCATCACGATGCGCCATCTCGACAACATGAACAAGATCATCTTGTTGACAGGTTGCATGGTTGGTTACGCATACTCGATGGAATTCTTTATCGCGTGGTACTCGGGTGCGATGTATGAGAAATTTGCATTCGTCAATCGCGCCTTCGGTCAATATTGGTGGGCGTACTGGATCATGGTCAGTTGCAACGTGATCACGCCGCAACTCTTCTGGTTTAAAGCGGTGCGAACGAGCATCCCGCTGATGTTCATCCTGAGCATTTTCGTTAATGTGGGAATGTGGTTTGAGCGTTTCGTCATCATCGTTACGAGTTTGGCCAATGACTTCCTTCCATCTTCGTGGGATCAGTTCGTGCCAACATGGGTCGACATCGGAACGATGGTTGGTGCGTTCGGTCTCTTTGGAACGCTCTTCCTTCTCTTCTGCAGATATCTACCAATGATCGCGATCGCCGAAGTGAAGGCTGTTATGCCCGAAGCGAATCCTCATGCCGAGCATGCTGGTCATGCTGGTCATCACGGTGACGATCACGGCGCACCATCGGGAGCAATTCCCGCTCTTCGAGAGCCCCGTTCAGCGGAGAGTTCACTATGACAACGATGTCCCCAAACACAAAGACCTCATCGGACGCGCCAATCGGAGCTTCCTTGCCCGTGTACGGAATGATGGCGGAATTCGAAACTCCGGCTCAAATCATGGAAGCTGCAAAGAAGGTCCATGCGGCTGGTTATCGCTTCTGGGATTGTCATGTTCCATTCCCAGTGCACGGTCTCGACAAAGCGATGGGAATCAAGCGAACAATTCTTCCGCTGCTTGTCTTTGGCGCAGGATTGACGGGAACAACCGTCGGATTCTGTTTGCAGGCATTTACGAATGCCGCAAGTTTTTCAGTGTGGGCTTTGGTGTGGGTCTCGGGATATCCCTTCCTCATCTCAGGAAAGCCACTGATGTCTGTGCCAGCATGGATTCCAATCATTTTTGAACTCACCATTCTGCTCTCTGCGCTTTCAGCAGTGATCTTGATGCTCGTGATGAATGGCCTTCCGCGGCTTTCTCATCCGCTCTTGAGTAATAATCGTTTTCGCCGTGCGACCGATGATCGCTTTTTCATCGTCATCGAATCACGCGACCCCAAGTACCTGCGCTCCAAGACGGAAGCGTTCATGAAAGCCCTCGGCGCGAAGCACGTCGAAGCGGTGGAGGATCGCTAATGCCACGAATCATTATTTATGTTCTGCTGATCTTGACTCTCCTTGCCATGCTGCCACCAGTCATCGCGGCGAATGCACGATCGAAGCCGAATCCAAATCGGCCGATCAATCTTATTCAAGACATGGATCTTCAGGCGAAGTTCAAGGCGCAGTCAGAGAATGAGCTCTTTGCAGACAAGCGATCTCAGCGTCCGCAGATCATCGGGACAGTTGCGCAGGGCGAGACATATCTCGATACGCACTTTGTCGATGGCGTGGTGGATGGTCAATGGGCAACGACCACACCGAAGCAGTTGCCGATGAACATGGAATTGCTCGCGCGTGGTCAGGAGCGCTTCAATATTTATTGCTCCCCATGCCACGGATATTCGGGTGACGGGAACGGCACGATCAATCAGCGTGCGATGGAACTCGTCGCTAATGCCGATGGGCCAGTCAATGGAACGGTGTGGGTTGCTGCGAAAAGCCTCCACGATGCAACCGTCACAATTCAGCCGATCGGACAACTTTTCAATACGGTCACCAACGGAGTTCGAAATATGGCTGGTTATGGTTCGCAAATTCCTCCAGCAGATCGTTGGGCGATCGTGTCGTATGTTCGCGCACTGCAACGAAGTCAGAATGCAACTATGAATGATGTGCCCGCAGATAAACGGGGAGGGCTCTGAAATCATGAGCGCTTCAATCACAACCGTCGCAGATCTTTCCGACCGCAGCATCATTGGCGATGCGCGTCTCTCACGAACTTCGCGTGCCGCATACGCCATTGCATTCATCTCGCTGATCGCAGCTGCTGTCGTCGCATGGAAGCAGAATGATCCTCATGGCTTCGCGATGATCTGGCTACAAAACGGAATCTTCGCGTTGACGCTCGCGCTGGGAGCGTTCTTCTTCACGCTTGTTCAGCACATCACAAATGCAGGCTGGGCGGTCGCCATGCGCCGTGTTGCCGAAGCGCAAGCTGCGAATCTGACTTGGATCTGGGTGATTTTCCTTGCGCCGATGTTCTGGCTGCTTCTCACCAATCGTGAATGGAATGGATTTGGTCACGGGCTTGCGCTCGTTTGGCCATGGGCGGATATGGCGCATCTGTCGGCTGAATCGCCTGCGGAGGGCGCGGTTGTTTCTCACAAGACGGCGTTTTTGAATCCGACATTCTTCATGATCCGCGCCTGTTTCTACTTCGCCTTCTGGGCACTCGCCGCGCGATGGTTCCTCGCAACCTCTCGCCGACAGGATCAGACGGGAGATGCGACGCTCTCGACCAAGATGCGTTATGCCGCAGCTCCAGCGTTAATCCTCTTTGCACTGACATCGACATTTGCTGCGGTCGATTGGATCATGTCGCTCTCACCAGCATGGTTCAGCACGATGTTTGGAATCTATTTCTTCGCAGGAACATGCGCCGGAGGTTTTTCGGTCATTGCAATCGGTTGCCTTCGCCTGCAAGCAATGGGCTATTTGCGTGGCGTGATCACCGCAGAGCATTACCAAGACATCGGCAAGATGATTTGGGCATTTGGAATTGTCTTCTGGGCGTACATCGCATTCAGTCAATACATGTTGATTTGGTATGGAAATCTGCCGGAAGAAACAGTCTGGTTCCTTGCGCGGCAAGTCGGTGACTGGGCGTGGGTCAGCGTTGCGCTGCTCTTTGGCCACTTCATCATTCCATTCCTCTTCTTTGTATCGCGTTGGACGAAGCGATGGCGAGGAACTCTGGCATTCGGCGCGCTGTGGATGCTCGCCTTTGCATGGATTGATATTTATTGGTTGGTCATGCCCGTTGTTCCGCCAGATGTTGCGACCTTCAATACATATGACGCGCTCGCCGCTGCATATGCCACGACGAGCACTGGATTAAGCAATCCGCTGAACTATCTAATGATGGTTGGATTCGTCGGACTCAGCGTCGCAGTGGCGACAGGTCGACTTTCGCGCGGCGCAGTTCTGTGTCGTCGTGATCCACGACTGAATGAAAGTCTGCAATTCGAAAACATCTGACAGCCAAGGAACCATACATGTCTCAAGATGCGCATTCAATTTCTCCAGTCCAGACTGACGATCCCGAAGCAGGATCGACATGGGTGGTCTCGCTTTCGGCGATCATCATCCTTTCCGTCTTGGTGATCGCCACATGTGTCTTCTATTTCAAATTTGAAGGCAACGAAGTCGATGTCAAAGTCATTGATCCTCCAAATATTTGGAAGACACAAATGAAAGCCGCTCAACTTGCGAAGCTCGACGTCTATCAAAAGTATTCGGTGACTGCCCCTGATGGGAGTGCAGAGCCGCGTGTACGCATTCCAATTACGAAGGCGATGGAGTTGGTCGTGGCGGATGCAAAGAATCCACCGAAGGTTGCTCCAGCACAAGCACCAGCGGCGCCCAGTGCGCCAGCGCCTGCTGCTCCAGTGGCAACCCCAAAGGGAGCTGCCGCCAAGTGAAGTTTGAAGCGTCCATCCTTTCGCTGATTATCGCGGCCATGACCGCGATAAGCGTTGCTGCGAATAGCGCAACAGCGCAGGCGTCGATTGCACCTTTCGCTCCAGGCGAAGGGCCGGTCCTCGCTGACGGCGTTGCAAAGGAAATGCAGGGAGTCGACATCATCGAGCACCTCGGTGACACGATTCCGCTGACGACGGTCCTGATCAGTGACGACGGCAAGGAAACAACGCTCGGTGCGATCCTCGCATCAGGCAAGCCGGTCATGTTGCACTTGGGTTATTACAAGTGCCCGATGCTCTGCACGCTTGTACTCAATGAAGCGATCCGTTCACTTTCGAAAGTAGACCTTTCAATCGGTAAAGATTTCGAGTTGGTTTCGATCTCGATCAACCCCAAAGAAAATTGCGAACTTGCGCATGCGAAAAAGCAGGGATACATGGCCGAGTATGGTCGTGCGGGAGCAGATCAAGGCGCACGTTTTCTGACTGCGCCAGCAACTGAACTTGGTTCGAAAGCTCCCGCGGCGATCGCACAAGCAGTTGGGTTTCAATATAAGGAACTTCCAAGCGGAGAATATTCGCACCCGGCCATGCTCGCGATGATTGCATCAGATGGACGGATCGTTCGGTATCTCTATGGGGTGAAGTTTGATCCAACGACAATGCGCATGGCGATCGTCGAAGCTGGCGAAGGAAAGATCGGCACGCCTCTTGATCGATTCATTCTTTGGTGCCATCAATATGACCCCGCAAGTCAGGGGTATGTCGTCTTCGCAATGCGCTTAATGAAAATTGGCGGAGCAGTCACGGTCGTCGTGATCGCCGCCGGACTTATCTACCTGTTCCGACGCGGCGCTCGCGCCGCACAACTCGCTCCGCAGGGATCCAAGTCAATCACCCCTCGAGTCGCCTAGGATTTTTTCCATGCTCTCCACACTGACCTCCATCTTCATTGCCACAGCCAGCGCTCAAGCAGCTCCGCCGGTCGTCACTCCAGCGGACTTTTGGCTTCCAATCGGAGCATCGGTCCAATCGCACAATGTTGATTTGATGTTCAACATTATCAACTACATCTGCTATTTCTTCTTCGCAGTCGTCGTGGCGATGATGGTCTGGTTTGTGGTGAAGTATCGCGCCAAGCCTGGAACTCGCATTCGCAATGACGGACTGACCCATCACACAGGACTTGAATTGTCTTGGTCGGTGATCCCGTTGATTATCTGTATCGGAATATTTTTCTTCGGATTTACTGGTTATGTCGACCTGATCACGCCGCCAAAGAATTCCTTCGACGTGAACGTGACGGCATTCAAGTGGGGATGGCAGTTCAAGTATCCAAACGGTGCGCAATCGGACAATCTTGTCGTGCCAAGTGGTCGCCCAGTTCGGTTGGTCATGCGATCGAACGACGTCCTTCACTGTTGCTATATCCCATCGTTTCGCGTGAAGAAAGATATTGTTCCTGGGCGATATTCGACGCTTTGGTTTCAGTGCGATATCCCAACAGGACTCGAAGAGAAGAATGGATACCACCTCTTCTGTGCGGAGTATTGCGGAACAGGTCATTCCAACATGAATCGACGAGTTTTGGTGCTTCCGCAAGCAGAGTTCGACGAGTGGTTGGTCAAACAAGCTCAGTGGCTTGATGAGATTCCAGACGATGAGCTGTACTTCAAGGCAGGTCCAAAGATTTATGCTCGCTGCCAGCAATGTCATTCGCTTGATGGAACGATCGGCCTCGCACCTTCATGGCAGGGGATCTGGACTCGACTGACGACTCCTGGGGGCGCGCGGTTCAGTGACGGCAAGAGTTATGCCGACATCATCGGAACAGGCAAGGAATATGCGACGCCTGAGGATTACATTCGCGATTCGATTTACAACCCAGGAAAGCATCTTGTCGCAACATACGGAAATGTCATGCCGACGTTTAAGGGTCAGTTGAATGACAGAGCCATTGATTCAGTCATTGGAATGATGAAGCATCTTGACGAGTTTGACGCCAAGGGAGCATGGACAAAGACCGTGCCTCCAGCGGCAGCAAGCCCAGCAAAGAAATAAGAGTAGAAGCAAGTCCACAGAGGTTTTTTATGACAACGATCGTTACACCAAGACCAGAATTGCTCGACACCGCCGCAGGGAAGGATAATTATCTCACGTACACGCGTGGATTCCTTTCGTGGGCCCTCACGCTCGATCACAAGCGAATCGGTGTCATGTACATGACCGCCGTGCTCGCTTCATTCCTCGTGGGCGGGACCTTTGCACTTCTGCTCCGAACCGAACTCCTCACGCCTGGCCGCACGATCTGTAGCGCCGAGACATACAACCAATTCTTCACCCTGCACGGCGCAATCATGGTCTTCTTGGTGATCATTCCAAGCATTCCAGCCGCACTGGGCAACTTCGTGTTGCCGATCATGCTTGGCGCGAAGGACGTCGCCTTCCCGAAGTTGAATCTCTTTTCGTTCTATCTCTGGATCGGTGGAGCGCTCTTCACTCTCTATTCGCTCGCTGCTGGCGGTTTCGATACTGGTTGGACTTTTTACACGCCATATTCAACAACGACGACAACGGGCGGAGTGATTCCAGTTCTGATGGGAGTCTTCATTCTGGGATTCTCATCCATCTTCACGGGCCTGAATTTCATCGTGACGGTGCACAAACTCCGTCCGCCGGGAATGACATGGTTCAGAATGCCGCTCTTCTTGTGGGCGCTCTATGCCACTGCAATTATCCAGGTTCTTGCGACTCCAGTGCTCGCGATCACGCTCTGCCTGCTGATCGTTGAACGCACGATGAACATCGGAATCTTCAACCCATCAATGGGCGGCGATCCAGTTCTCTATCAGCACTTTTTCTGGTTCTACAGCCATCCAGCGGTGTACATCATGATTGTGCCAGCGATGGGAATCATTAGTGAGATCATTTCAGTCCATTCGCATCGGCAGATTTTTGGTTATCGATTTATTGCGTTCTCATCGATCGCCATCGCGATGTTCTCCTTCATCGTGTGGGGACATCACATGTTCGTCTCAGGTCAGAGCGGTCTGATGAATACGATTTTCTCGCTGATCTCATTCAGTGTGGCGATTCCGTCTGCTGTGAAAACGTTCAACTGGACCATGACGCTCTATAAGGGCACGATCAGTTTGACCGCGCCAATGATGTACGGACTTGCGTTTCTCTTCCTCTTCACAATTGGCGGATTGACTGGAATCCATTTGGCGACACTCAACACAGACGTCCACTTGCACGACACATATTTTGTCGTCGCGCACTTTCACTACGTCATGATGGGTTCAGCGCTGATCGGAATGATCGGCGGTTTACACCATTGGTGGCCCAAGATGACGGGTCGCATGTACAACGAAAAGATGGCGATCACCGCTTGCATCATCATCTTTGTCGGATTCAATGTCACTTTCTTCACGCAGTTCATGCTTGGAAGTCAAGGTATGCCGCGTCGCTACTACGACTATCAGCCAGAGTTTCAGGTTTATCACGTGATCTCAACCATTGGCGCATACATCATGGCGTGCGGATTCTTCACCTGTGCCGTCTGTTTCGCACAAAGTCTGATGTCTGGCAAACAGGCTCCTGCAAATCCGTGGGGCGGGCGAAGTTTGGAGTGGCAATGCACATCTCCTCCTCCACACGACAATTTCAAGTCGCCGCCAACGGTAGGAAATTGTTACGACTTCTCAATGCTTCGCTGGGATGAGAAGGAGCAGGGGTACGTCGTCGACAAAGAATTAGAAGCGCTAGCAATCGCCGCGGAAGCACGAGGTCATTCATGAGTCAAGCAAGTGTTGATCACGAAGGACACGCGGCGCACGCTGGTCATGATGGTGACGGCCACGGTCATGGCTCTGCAGAGCATGCGAAGTATCCATTCCTCGCTCATCATTTCGAGACACCTGCGCAGCAATTCGACAGCGCAAAGCTTGGAATGTGGCTCTTTCTTGCGACAGAAGTGCTCTTCTTCGGTGCGCTCTTTGTTGCGTACGCCGTTCTTCGAAGTCGATTCCCAGAAGTTTTCTCATATGGAAGCCACTACCTCAACACGGTGATGGGCGGAATCAATACGTGCGTGCTCATTCTGTCGAGTCTCACAATGGCGCTCGGCGTCTACTTCGCGCAGCGCGGCAAGCGCGTTGCACTGCTTATATGTCTTTGGCTGACGATGGCGGGAGCTGCGGGCTTCTTGGTCATTAAATACTTCGAGTACTCGCACAAGATCCACGAAAATTTAGTTTGGGGTCCAGGCTTTTACATTCCTCCTGATAATGCAATTGGAGAGGTGGAAGCAGCCGATCTCGCTCATGCCCCGGCACCAGCGCCTGTCGCAGTTCCTGCTCCGTTGAATTCGGCACTGTCGGGAGTTCCGATGGTTGGAACGCATCCTGCGGTTGATGCTTCCGTGGTGAAAGCAGCCTCGGTGGGTCCAGGCGGACTCGGTGCAGGTGCGGTTGATCACGCATCAGCTGTCACGCATGACATCATTCCTCATGATGTTCCTTCGGATCATCTCGAAGATCCAAAGATGCCTCCCAACACCCATTTGTTCTTTGCGATTTATTACGCGATGACTGGCCTGCACGGAATCCACGTTGTTGTCGGCATGGTCGTGATTGGAATGCTTATTTACCGCGCCACCCGCGGCGATTTCGGTCCAAACTATTACACGCCGGTTGATTTGGTCGGTCTGTACTGGCACATCGTCGACCTTGTTTGGATCTTCCTCTTCCCGCTCTTTTATCTGATTCATTAAGTATCTGATTCATTCGGTATCTCATTCATTCGTTTCTCATTCACGAGTTTGACTTACGGCGACAACACATGACCCAATCACATTCAGCAACAGCGACTTCGAAAGGCCCACTCGTTGGTCACCTTGTACCGGTTTCCACTTTGTTGGCGACGGCGTCGACACTCTTGGTATTGACGGTGATCACAGTCGCTGTGCGCTATATCGATATCGGTGAATTCAACCTGTGGGTTGCCATCGGAATTGCCGTGGTCAAGGCTGGGCTCGTGGCAAGTTTTTTCATGCATCTTCGATGGGATCGTCCATTCAATTTGTTGGTCTTCATTGGCTGCATGATGTTCGTTGTGCTGATGATGGCATTCTGCGTTCTCGATACAAGCCAGTATCGCGCAATCCAATACACGGGCAATCCGCCTGTTGCACAAGAGACACTCGATGCGAATGCACCCGGTGCTCCAGTGGCAAGGTTCAAGCCCGGTCTGAATCCGTAAAGAAGAATTCGTTATTTATCGAGCAGCCCACAGGCTCGATCTGATTGGAGCGGCCTATGGTCACTCTCCCACAGAGAGATCCATTCGAAGATTCGCTTCGCAGTGACCGAGCAGCTCGGTTTGGAATGTGGATTTTTGTCATCGTGGTTGGCATGGTGTTTGCCGCGACGATTCTGGGATACATCGTCGTACGTTTGAATCCGCACATGCAAGCGCCGTGGCGTCCGTCATCGGATGCGGGATTGCCGTACACATTGCTTGTAAGCACTGTGGTGCTATTCGCATCAAGTGCGACGCTGCACCTTTGCCTTGTTCGCGCGCGGTGCGACGACACGCCCGGTTGTGCTCGGTTTGCGAGCGCAACCTATTTCCTTGGTTTTCTCTTTGTGCTACTGCAGGGTGAGGCATGGTGGTCCATGTGGATGCATCACGTCAATATCGACGAGAACCTCTACGCATGGACGTTCTATGTATTGACCGCACTGCATGTTGTTCACATCATTGGCGGGTTGTTTGCGCTGGGCGTGGTCGCACGTCATGCGAGTGAAGGCCGTTATGGCGCCGCGCGGCATAATGGGATCGTGTTGTGCGCAATGTATTGGCACTCGCTCGATGTCATCTGGGTTGCGTTGTATGCAACGCTGTGGATTGGATCGCGGTGAGATTCTGCAGTCACTTCATTCAGGCGCAGCGTGCGTCGGATGAAATGCTTGCCACGCAAACCATCGGCAGGGCACCATGATCGGCATCGTCGTTGTCTCTTGAACCAGCGCTCCGCGTAGAGGGACGATTCGCCACTGGATGTGCACTCCGAGTGTCGCTGAATCAGCCATAAATGTGTGGATATCAACGAATTTTGTCATGGTGACGAGCGGAAGGACTTTCCATCCGCTGGGATATTGCACAGCGATAATCATGGTCATCGTTCCCATCCCCGCATCAAGAAGCGGAGCAACAGTTGGCGCGATCTCGGCGAATGGAATGGTCCGTTCGCTGTGATCAATGTCGGCAAGTGCGGCAACTGGAAAGTTGACTTTGTCTTCCTGCCAATATCTTTCGTAATCCATTTCCTTCATCCGTTGTCGATCCGCAACATTCGGGAGGGCAATCGTCGTTTCAGGATGCAGTAAGAACCATGCAGCCCATGTGCAGACCTGCGTTCCAGGCATCAACGTCAATCGAGTTTCGGATGCGGACTCTGGTCCAGCGATGGCTCGAAATGCAAGTTGTGACCAGAGACTTGGAACGTGCATCTCTGCGGGGGGTGTCAATACAGTTGGTGATGCAGGGTGCTCATACATCACCAGATTGCTATTGACCAACAATCCGCTGACGCCGAACTTGACGACGGTTCCCTTGATTGTCCGGTTGAATATCACAGCACTGTCGCACAGTGGGCTGTACGTCACTGCGATTGGAACACCACCGAGCGTGTCATTGGCAACTTCGTGAACATTCATCAATTGGAGTGGATATGCACGAGACTCACCGTTGATCGTGATTCCAATCACTCGGTCTGTTGACACCGCATACTTGACTCGTTCTGCTTCGTTTCTCGGGGCGATCTGCGATCCTGCGATGACAACGGGTTCATCAAGTGAGCGCAGGAAATCGCGAGGATTTCCGCTTGCAACCATTGATTCTTTCGGCACGGAGAGGTGGCGTAAGTCGAATCCGTAGGTCGACGGATCGCGACCGTCGCCGATCGGTTTTTCCCCGCGCATCGGCCCAAGAAATGCAAAGGCCACGATCGCTACGACCAAGGCGAGTGCAACGAGAATCACCCATCCGCCCGCCGCGAATGTCAATCGTGCTTTGGAGGTCGAATCCGTGTTAGTCACTGCGGGATTTTCTCGTCTGGTGCGATATAGACCGGCGCATTTCGAAGTGCTGCGCTCGGCGAGACGGATCCACGATCAAGCACAAGTGCGATCAACAGGAGCGGCAGATATGTGATGCTGGTAAAGAAGACACGGCGAGCGGATGCGTCGGTGCGCGAATGGAGGAAGCGAAAACTTTCGACGACCATCCATAATCCAAGCACGATTGAGCCAGCCGCAAACCACCAACCAGCGATGCCATAGACGGTCACGAGTAATCCAAGCGGAATTAATATGAGCGATGTCAGCACCATGGTCTGCGCGGTGACTTGACCGCTTGTATCGACGTTGGGCAGCATCACAAATCCACCACGTGCGTAATCGTCGCGGTACATCCAAGCAAGCGCCATAAAGTGAGGCAATTGCCAGACGAAAAGTAGCCCAGCGATCACCCACCCGCCTGGGGCGAATGAGCCAGTTGCGGCAGTCCACCCAACGAGCGGCGGAATTGCACCGCAGATCGCACCAACAATTGTGTTCATCGAAGTGATTGGTTTGAGTGGCGTATAGACCAGCGCATACAGCGCGATATTCGCAGTCGCAAGCGCCGCTGGAATCCAACCAGCGGACCAAATCAGCAGGGCCCAGCCTGCATATCCAAGCAAGGCCGCCATCACAAAGACCAACGGTCGGCCTATGTGTTTCTGGGGAAGCGGCCGCCGCTCAGTGCGCCGCATCATCGCATCACGCCGACTTTCGATCAGTTGATTGAACATTGACGCGCTTGCGGCTGATGCCGCGGTTCCAAGCAGAGTCCATGCGAGGAGAGCCCAATTGGGCGTTGATGGTGTCGCAACGACAAATCCAACGCCTGTTGTGACGAGCACTAATGCATTCAGGCGCACCTTGGCGAGTGCGCCAAGTGTTGGCAAAGTACGAGCCAAGTTAGAGATCGTCGTGACGTCTTCGATCAAACTAGTATAGAAGGTGCAATGAACGACATCTCATCTGATCGACGCGGACTTCATCTCGCTCTGGGCTTTGCAACAACGGTTGTTATGTGGGCGATTGGTTACATCGCCATGATGCGACCTGGTGTCGTTGCGGGGGAGATTCTGTTTGGAGCCATGTTCGCGGCGCTCTTCTTCGGTGGTTTGATCGGTGGTCGCTTGGCTCCAACCGTGGGACGGGCGACGGGTGCGCGAGCTGGCGCAAAGATCGGACTTGTTTCCGCCACGGTCAACTTGTTGGTTGTTGGCAGTCTTTTTGGTCGCGATACGGGAAGCGATCTCTGGGGACAGTTGGCATTGTGGGTCGGCGGTCTTTATCTCGCGAGTCTGTTCTGCACCGCGATCGGTGGTGCGGTCGGTGGGGTTGGAGCGCGTTGGCAGTCGAAGTTTCCAGCGTCGGCACTCTTTGGCGCGATCACCGCTGCCACGATTTTTCTGTTGCTCGTGACGGGCGGGCTCGTTACTGGATTGGAAGCGGGCCTCGCCGTTCCAGATTGGCCGAATTCATTTGGTCACAACATGCTCCTCTACCCGATCTCGCAAATGAAGGGTGGCGTGTATTACGAACATGCGCATCGACTCTATGGAATGCTCGTCGGACTTTCGACGATCACGCTCTTGGTGCTCGTGGCGCGATTCGAAAGTGGGCGCCTCGTGCGATCGCTTGCACTCATCGGATTTCTGATGGTCTGTGTGCAAGGTCTTTTGGGCGGAATGCGCGTCACTGGCCACTTGACCATCTCGCAAGATCCAATTGCTCTTGCTCCGAGCGTTCCATTGGCCGTTGTGCATGGAGTCTTTGGTCAAATTGTCTTCGCAACATTCTGCCTGATCGCAGTCCTCTGCGGACATCGTTGGAATAGTGATGCAACGCCAATTGCGAGCGAGTCAACGAAGGGTCGTCGTCTCAGCGGCGCACTGGTCACGATTCTGCTCTTACAGCTGATTTCTGGGGCGCTCTATCGGCATTATCAAATCCCAGTTCTTGATGGCCCGCCAACCTATCCCAAGTGGGCGATGCACATGCACCTCACGTGGGCAGTCATCGCATTCGTTGCGACGCTCCTTGTTGGACTGCGTGCGATGGCACTGCCGAAAACTCTGCGTCCACTTCCACAGCTTGGTCATGGAATCTTGATGCTCGTCGGGCTTCAAGTCGCATTTGGAATTGGCGCACTCGTGTTGGTCATCACCCGCAAGAACGCAGAGATTCCGATCACCGAAGTTGTGTTCACAAGTCTTCATCAGGCGACTGGCGCGCTTCTGCTGGCGACGAGCGTGATGATCGCAGCGTGGTGGCGTCGCCTTAAGGTTTCGGCTGCGTTGCCGGCGTCGAAGGTTTCACTGGCTTGATTGCTTCTTCCAATGCGAGCAGCGAATAAACGGTGCAGAGGTCTGGATCTGATTCTTCCCAGCGAGATGATTCGTTGACCCATGATCCATCAGGATTTTGCTTGGCAATCAGCGCAGCGACCAGTTCGTCACGCCATGGATGTGCAGCGCCCGCAACATCGGTCACAACATCTTGACGTGCAGCCAGCAGGGCTCGTGAAAGTGCGTGGACATAATAAAAATAGCCTTGCTGTCCAACGCCAGGATTTTCAGCGAATGTCCAGTGTTTGCGAATCCAGTCGTATGCAGCTCGCACGCGAGGATCGTCAGCTGAAAGTCCGGCATAGAGGAGACTCTTAAATCCCGCATAAGTCATCGAGCCATAACTCTTGAGACTTCGAGGCTGGCCCGCAGGAATCTTTTCTCCGTACCGTCCTTGCCCTTCGGCTTCGCTCGAAAAACTCTCGCCGCCATTCGCCGGCGTGTAAATAAACCCACCATCCTTCAAGCCAGCTTGCGCCCAGTCT
Source organism: uncultured bacterium (assembly GCA_903919715.1). Taxonomy (GTDB): domain Bacteria; phylum Planctomycetota; class Phycisphaerae; order Phycisphaerales; family SM1A02; genus F1-60-MAGs104. The sequence continues at coordinate 37,457 of CAIXJC010000020.1, forward strand.
GCGGAATTTGTCTGCGGAAGATTCTGTGTGCGGGTTAAAAAGACCAGGGCTCGCTGAACCGCTGGATCTTCTGACGACACTTGCGCATCGTGCAACGCATCAAGCATCATCTGAGTATTCGACAAATCAGGACGGCCCCATTTCCCATATCCACTGCCACCGAACCAGTCCATACGCGGCGAGACGCCTTCGCTCTGATCCCATTGTTGACGCGTGAGCCACTCAACACTTACTTCAATGAGCGGTCGATCAGACGGATCGTCGACAGCGGCAAGTCCGCTGGTGACTGCGCTGGCAACATAATTTGCAAGGCCGCCGTCTGGGTCTGGATTGAACGCGGATGCGTTGGATGCGATGGCGTTACCACCCACTCTTTCACGCACGAAATCTCGTGCTTTTTTGGCGGTTGGGTCATTCGCTGGAGTCTGATCTGTTTGAGCGAACGCTTTCAAGGCGAGTGCGGTTACGGCAGTCGCTGCTGCAAGCGATGGTTTCTTTTGGTCAGTTCCAGTGGCGGTCTTGGCGACCATCCATCCGCCGCTTGAATCCTGAGTTGATCTCAATCGAGCAAGTCCAAGATCAATTGCGTGGCGAGCATCCGCCCATGTCTTGGCAGCGCATGGAACTTCTGATGCGGTACGACTGATGCGATGTATCGCAGGCAGTGGTTGCGCAACAACGTTTGGGAGCGCAGGCAAAGATTGTTCCGTCACTTTCGATTTCGCAACACGCGAGTCGAGTGGAATCGTCGGTTCCGCGAGTGGGCCCTTTTGAGTCGCGCCATCATCACGGGCGGCCGGACAGATGGAGGCAAGTCCGATCACGAGTAAAACAGGGAGTTTTCGCATTCTTGAAGTGTAGAGCGGCTCCCGCACCGATGCTCAAATGCTGCGAATTGACAATCGAGCACTCTTGCAACATCGCGATAAACAATGGGTCCAATACCCATCCACTTGGGCAGGTGGTGTTATCGCCTCTGCGAAGATTTGTAATACTGAACGTGACCCTTGGAATTCTGCGGTTGCCGCTCAACTTCTAGCGGGTAGGATTTGGAAATGATCTCTCTTCTTGCCCTCGTTGTCGGCGCTGCAATTTCGGTGCCACCCATTCCGACAATCAATCAGTCCGCAGTTCTAGATGCGACATCGCCAACGGTCTCGCCAACATTCGGCATGGTCGTTGCGGTGTCGGGTGATCGAGTTGTTGCAACTGGTCCTGATCCATCGAAGGCGGGCGGATCGGTCGGTCAAATCGCAACATTCGAGTTTCAACCCACCGGCGAGTGGAAACCTTTTCGCGAAATGCAGTCTGTGGATCAAACCAAAGCAGGGACGATGGTTCTTCAGCGCATGGTGATGGTTGGAAGTGTGATGCTTGTTTCTGAAGATCGTCGTGATGGCGGAAGCAGCTCAGTCGCGGCATTTGAAACATTCGATTCCAATTCTGGTTGGAAGCAGCAAGGTCGCCTCGAACCGCCCACATCGTCGGTCGAGCCTGCCTTCGGTGGTGTGATTGCGTCGGACGGAGTATTGGCGGCGATTTCCACAGTCGACATGCGCGTACTCGGCGATAAGTCGCGGACCGTGCAGCCTTCCCCGAAAGTTTTTCTTTACAAGCGTGGTGCTGATGGATGGAAGGGAATCGGATTTCTTCAGCGTGATGTGGCACTCAAGCCGACCTTTTTCGGTGCGGCGATCTCCATGACTCCGGGACAGGTTGTCATCGGATGCCCGAAGGCGATTACCGCGGCGCCACACCAAGATTTGGTTGTAGGTGGCGATGCTGTCGTCGTCGTGTACCGAATGAATGCCGATGGAATGTGGGCGGTTGACGGCGAACTGAAACCGCCAGCGGATCGCTTGGATTACCTCGGATTTGGATCAGTCATTGCGTCTAGTGATTCAGTCGTTGCTGTGAGAATGTCTCAGGTCACCGGACAAACCGCCGCCGTGTTGGTGTATCGACGCGGTCAAACTGGATGGGTTTATGACGGCGAATTGGCACCGCTAATCGATGTGACGCCAGGTGTTGGATGGGGAATCTCGATTGCAATCGGCGATGGTCGAATCATCGTGGGAGATCCCACGGCGCTCAATGGCGATCAGAATCCTGGATACGTTGGGGCGTTCACCAAGGACACGAATGGAACTTGGTCGGAATCATTGCGCTTTCATCCAACGGTCGCCGTGACTGCGGCACGCTGGGGCGTTGGAATTCGTGCCGACGGTCGACGAGTGGTTGTCGCACGTCCACAAAGCGAACGCGAAGGCGTTGTCCCTGGAGGCGCTTTGGTCTTTATGCTTCCACCGCTAGATGCCACTCCTCGGCCAAATGTCGCGCCTGGATCAGTTCCAGCATCAACGAAATCACTGACTGCGCCGACCCCTTAACTGGGCTTCGGATGGTTTGGTTGTTTGTGGTCTTGGACTGTTATTCCCAGTCTTGGACTGTTATTCCCAGTCTTGGACTGTTATTCCCA
>CAIXJC010000021.1 GCA_903919715.1 uncultured bacterium
GGACCTGGTGCAGGTGGACCTGGTGCAGGTGGACCTGGTGCAGGTGGCAGCAAGCCAGATAAGGCTGCGATGGAAGAGATGGCGAAGTTGCGTTCGACGATGCCGAACTTTGAAGCAGCGCGCGACAAGATCATGGCAGTGCTGACTCCTGATCAGCAAGCTCAAGTCAAGTCAAACATGGCTGCTGCTCGCAAGGACATGGAGAAGTCAGGCGGCAAAGGTGGCAAAGGTGGTAAGGGCGGTAAAGGTGGTAAAGGTGGTAAGGGTGGTCGCCCTGATGGTGCAGGTGGACCAGGCGGATCAGGCGGACCAGATGAAAAAGCACCCCCATCTGCTGATCCGCCAAAGACTGACTTCAAGTTTCCAAACTGAAGTCAATCACTGGCAGGAAATCTCAGTTGAATGAATAATTCAGCGCGCCCCAAGCGGGGCGCGCTTTTTTTATCCGCCGCCCGATACAACGATGTCGTTGTAGGTCGTGACGACGTCAGGTTTTCGCGCGTCTATTGCGGTATACGAGAATGTCACCGTTGGAGTCGGGCCATCGCCCGTCTTCGCGAAGAAAATGCCGTCCGATCCAGGAGAAAAGAGGAAGTATTTTCCTCGTGGAGTTCCTGCTTTGGCATCGGTCAGAGCGGCAAACGAGCCCATCGCGGGATGTCGAATGAGTTGAGCTAAATAGTCCGTGCGGTTCGCCGTGGTTCCGGTCGAAAAGACTCCGGTGGCAGTTTGGTCAATCGCAAGATCGCCGAGGCCTGTTGAGTTGAAGTAGGGAAGGAGTGGCTCGAGATAAAACTGCGGATTGTCGCTCGCGAGAGTTCGTGTCAACAGCCCCGTTGGTCTTGCGGATCGGATGTATCCGATTGGTTGCCCCCACGCGTCAAGAAGATCGGGAAGCTGAATAACTTCGCCAATTTGCCCAAGTGCAATCTTGAGTTGCGCATCTTTGGGAGTGAAAAACGGATCGTATTGTTTCCCTTCGACGCGCGGTCCTCGGCCGATGTCAATTGGATTGACTTTGATCGAGATGGTTGGTGGAATGCTTCCAGTTGGTCCAGTAAACGTGAGAACTGTTCCAGCGGCGGCTGCATAATTCGGGTCATCATTTCGTATTGCTCCACCCATTAAATGAAGGAGCGCATTCTCAGTTCCGCTGATCGGAGCATTCGGCGTATTCGCTAAATAGCTTTCGGGAACAATCCCAGGGTAGTACCCGAACTGCGTGTAGAAAACGTCGCATGCTTTCGCGAATTCATTCATGGTCGCTTGCGTCGCTGTTGCTCGGGCCTTCGTTGAGACTTTGCCAAGCGCGGGAAGCAGAATGCCGATGAGAACCATAATGATTCCGATGGCAACGAGCAGTTCGACCAATGTGAAAGCACGTCGCTGCGATTGAGATTGGCTTGGGTTGAAAGAATTAGTCTTCATGCTTGTTCCGTTCGAAGTACTGGTCTAACTGGGCTTCGGCAAAATGCCGTCAATCCACCACTGATATCGGTTCAGAGATCATACGCAGCGGGCATTCGTCCAGTTGCGAGCGAGATCTGCCGAAGTCCTTCGTACACACCGCATGCGACAGCGGTTGCGAGATTCAAACTCCGAGCGCTCTGTGCGGCAATCATCGGAAATGTGATGCGGTGATCGATGCCAAAGGTCGCAGAGACCCATTCATGAATTTCAGGCGAAATTCCACCTTGTTCCTGCCCAAAGAGCAAGTGGTCACCCTGTTGAAAGTCGGCCTTCCAGTGCGGCCGATCGGACTTGGTCGTGAACAGCCAGAGCCGCTTGGGAGTTTCCCGCAGGAGGTACGCCTCCCACGACTTGTGCTCGCGGCAGTCGACGTGCTCCCAGTAATCCAATCCAGCGCGGCGGCAAGCTTTCTCGTCCATATCAAAGGCGATGGGATGGATCACATGGAGTCGGCAATGGGTCGCCATTGCGGTGCGCCCAATATTCCCAGTGTTCTGTGGAATTTGCGGCTGCCAGAGCACGATGTTGAAAAGGGGATCGTCCATCGGTGGAAGCATCAGGGTAGACGCAGTTGGTTCGAAACTCACTATCATCATTCCCATGGAACTCGTCCTGCTTTCAAACGCCCTGTGGATCATCTTTCTGTCGGGTTGGTGCGTCTTTTATTTCGTTCAAGCGAAGGCTGATCGAAAGTCTGGCGGGCGTTACCCGGATTATGAAGAGCCACGCTGATCGCCACTTGGGGGCGAGGTACTCTTGCGTTCACCAGCCCGATTAGCTCAGTTGGATAGAGCACTGGTTTCCTAAACTGGAGGTCGCGCGTTCGAGCCGCGCATCGGGCGCTTTCAAAAAGCCTTCCACGCAGCCAGCAAGCAGCTGGCAAGCAAGTGCATGCGCCTGAATATTAAAGTGGTATTTGAATTTAAAACGGGTTTATTTTTTAAGCCTAAAGGCAGCCGTATTTTCACGTTCAAACTCCGCATCTGCAGGCATTCCAAGTGAAGTAATTCCCAAACGCCGAGATTTTCCTTGGGATTTGACGTGAATTGGGCTAATTTACGAGAAGCCGAATCTTTCGGGTCCGTTCAAATTAGGAGTCACACATGAATTCGCCGAAGTCATTTCTATCACTCGTCGCCGCAGTCGCTATGACTTTCGGTCTTTCAACATCCACGGTGCAGGCACAGTGCCTTGCGGATGTGAATCACGATCACCTTGTTGATGGAGTTGACCTCACGCAAATCTTGAGCACCTGGGGAACAAACGGAGGTTCTGTTGGGAGCGACATCAATGGTGATGGGAGTGTCGACGGCGGTGACCTCGCGATCGTCTTGGGCGCTTGGGGAGTTTGTCCGGATCCAACATGGGGAACGGTTTTGGAGTGGACGCCAGATCCTGCGGTGGTGACTGATGCGAATCTTCGCGCGGCGATCACTGCGACCAACTTGCCGTGGCGCGTTCGAGACAACGGAACGAACATCGAGATGCTGCTTGTGCCAGGCGGAACATTTACGATGGGATGCAGTGCATCGAATTTGTATGCCTGCGCTTCCGATGAGTACCCCACGCACCAACTGGCTTTGAGTGCTTTTTATGTCGGTCGTTATGAAGTGACTCAGGCTCAGTGGCAGGCGAAGATGGGGAGCAATCCGAGTTATTTCCAGCCGCCGAAGTTCACATGGGATACCAACCGCCCAGTCGAACAAGTCTCTTGGAACATGATTCAGAGTTTCAACACGACGACGGGTTTGCGATTGCCAACTGAAGCAGAATGGGAGTACGCATTTCGCGCAGGAACTACAGCTGCGTTTCACAGTTTTCCTGGATATACGAGTGGTACGGACGACGACACTCTGCTTGGGAATATCGCGTGGTACGCCAGTAATTCAGGCGGTCAACCCCAAGCCGTCGGTGGCAAGTACGCCAATGCACTTGGATTGCACGACGTGGCAGGCAATGTGTGGGAGTGGTGTGAGGATTGGTATGGCGGCACGTACTACGCCTCGAGTCCAACCACAAATCCTACTGGACCCCTGACGGGATCCGCCCATGTGTTGCGCGGTGGTGATTGGGCCAGCATCTCGGGTCGCTGTCGTGTGTCGTGGCGCGGCTGCGACATGCCGGACTACATCGCCTACGGCAATGGCTTCCGCGTCGTGCGCAATCCGTAGGAATAGTCCGCGGCCTTCGCCAAGCCCCCATTCGTCACGGCTCCGTTTACGGGCAAAGATCGCTCATTTTTGGATCATTTTTGCCCGTAAACAGGGGGTACGCATTTCTCAAGGGGATATCTGCCCGTAAACCTTGCCCGTAAACCTGTGCCTGTAAATCTCAACGAAGATTCAAAAACAAAAATATTGAAAGTGCAAAAACAGATCATCGTTTTCAGCAAATCGAGACGCTGCAACACTCTCGCCGCTCGTTTTCACGCTGCGGAAAAGACGCGCGCGGCGTGATCAACGGCGTGGGCAAGTCGATCCGTTGCAAATTCTAAATTGCGCTGAAATGATTCCTGTACTGCCTGACGATGATCGACCAAGTCTGTGACAACCTTGAGCGCTGCAAACGGGGTTTCCAGATCGACGGCGACTCTGACGATCGCCGCAGCTTCCATATCTTTGCATGTCACGGATTCGGCAGCGAAGAAGGCTATTTCGTGAACAGTTGTGTCTAGGCTTGATCCTGTTGAGCATGTTCCATGCTTCGCATTCGCCGCCGCTCGAATGGCGGGGAAGTCCGACGTCGTTCGATCTGCGACCGCAAACGCATCGAACTTTGGAAGGGCGACGCGCTGATCGTGAAAAAGAAATCGAGTCGGCATATAGATGTCGCCGATTGCCGCTCCTTGCGTCGCGAATCCGCCACATGTTCCAGCATTGATGAACAATTTGGGGCGCATCATCCGCAAAGCAAGAAAGGCGACAATCGTCGCAGATTCTGTGCCGATTCGGTCGCAATCAAATTCACAGTCGCGCCCGTGAGTGACAATCGTAATGCGGTGTCCGTGGACGGAACCCTGCCAAAGTTCTGATGGAAGGTTGGAGTCAAGTCGTCCGATTGGATGGAGTGACAAGAGCCGAATGATCGGCAGTGCTTCAGCGTGGAGTGCAACCTGAATCAGCAAGTCACTTGTGTTTCGATCATTCATGAGACGTTGCCTCGGGCCCGTTCGACGAGACGAACGGGGCAGGGACTTTGTGTAGTGGCGATGGGCGGACTCGAACCGCCGACCTAAGAATTATGAATTCTCCGCTCTAACCAGCTGAGCTACATCGCCGAGGATCGCAGAGTATATCGGAGTCTGCGAAATGGTCGATCGGCTGATCAAGAATGCTGGTGAAACCCGTTTCGGTCGAGCTGAATGCGACCTCGTCAAGCTGAATGCGACCTCGTCAAGCTGAATGCGACCTCGTCAAGCGGAATGCGACCTCGTCAAGCGGAATGCGAGTTCGCGGTCGAAGAGGATCGAACCCAACGGCGCCCTGCAGGAGTCTGCGCGAATGATGGATCCTTTTGGGCGATCGCGGCGGCGATAAGTCCCATGAAGAGCGCTTGAGGAGCGAGTGGGCGGCTCGTCAATTCTGGGTGGAATTGGGCACCAATAAAATATGGATGGCTCGTCAGTGGCAATTCAAGCACCTGCATAATTGGCTGCTTTGGATGTCGTCCGCTGAAAATGAGACCAGCGGCTTCGAGTTGCCCAATGAACGCTGGATCGACTTCGTAGCGGTGGCGAAATCGCTCGCGAACAAGCTTTGCACCACCACAAAGAAACGATGCGAGCGAATTTGGAGTGAGGGCGACGTCTTGCGCTCCCAGGCGCATCGTTCCGCCCATGATTCCTTCGAGCCGTTTTTGGTCTGGAAGTTCGCTGATTACTGGATGGGTCGTTTTGCTGTTGAATTCAGTTGAGTTCGCATCGGTCCATCCCAAGACATTGCGGGAGTACTCGATGACTGCCATCTGGAAACCAAGGCAAATTCCCAAGAACGGAATGCGTTGCGTTCGCGCCAATTCGACGCAGTGAATCTTGCCTTCGACTCCGCGCATTCCAAATCCACCAGGAACGATGATCGCATCGACGCCATCAAGCGCATGAGAAGCGTGTTCGGCCGTGTCGAAATCGGATGTGTCGAGCCAACGGATGTCCACCGACGCGCTGAGTTCGACTGCACAATGTTCAACCGCCTTGTCGATCGAGGCATATGCGTCACGAAGCGCCGCATACTTCCCAGAAATGCCAATCGTGATGTGGTGATTGCGTGGACCACTGAGTCGGGCTGCAAATGCAGACCACACTTTTCGTGCGCGGTCTTCAGCAACCGTATCAACGCGGTCATGCAGTTCGAGAATCGACAGGATCTCGCGGTCGAGCCCTTCGGTTCGCATTGCATCAGGAATCACATAGATCGATTCTCGGTCATGCATCGAAAAGACACGTTTCATAGGCACATTCGAGAACATCGAGATTTTTTGCGCGACCTTTGGAGTGACGGGATTCTTCGCGCGGCACGCGATGATGTGCGGTTGAATTCCCGCTTCCATGAGTCGCTTCATGCCGAGTTGAGCAGCCTTGGATTTTTGTTCGCCCAAGATTGCTGGTTCGATGATGTATGTCAATGCGACGAAGCATGTACTTCCATCGCCCTCTTCGAAAGCGAGCTCGCGCAGCGCTTCGATGTAAAAACCATTTTCATAATCGCCTGCGGTTCCGCCGACTTCGACAAAGACCACATCGACTTGTTTCCCGCCAGGACCCTTCATCGCGAGTTCGCGCAGTTTCATCTTGACCACGCCCGTGACATGTGGAATCATCTGAACGTCACGGCCGAGATATCCGCCGCGCCGTTCACACTCGAGAATTTCAGTGTAAATCTGTCCCGCAGTCATAAAATTACTGCGCGAGAGATTCTGTCCGAGAATTCTCTCATAGGTTCCTAGATCCATGTCGGTCTCAAGTCCGTCCTCGAGGACGAAGACTTCGCCATGTCGATATGGATTGAGAGTTCCAGAATCAATATTGAGATATCCCTCGAGCTTGACGGGAGCAACTGAGAGCCCTTTGTCTTGCAGAAGCTTCGCAAGTGAACTTGCAAAGATTCCCTTTCCAAGACCGCTCATCACTGTTCCGATCACGACAACGAATCGGGTTCGACCTCGAACATATCCCGCAGGGCTCGGAGAGAAATGTTCGCCCAAGTCCTCGCTGTTTGAAAACTGCGAAAGGAAGCCTGAACTAGCATCTGAATCCGAATGGGGCATTATTCGATGGTACTCAGAAGCGCATTGCGGGTACAAGAAGCGCATGACAAGAAAGACAAAAAACATGTCCAAGTGCACTCTCTGGAAATCACTGGCCTTTCTGCCGGTGATGTCTCTCTCGATGTCCTTGACGCAATGCTGGATCGCAAGTCCGGCAGGTGCCGCTGGGGATGCACCGACTGAGCATTTCGCGCCGAATCCGCAAGTGGATTGGAAGCACCTCCGTTTGGACATTCGAGTCCCGGATTTGAACCAACCGATGTTTGAGGGCAAGGCGACGTACACCATCGCGGCGACTGGCCAACGGGTCGAGTCTTTGCGGTTGGATGCGGCGGATATGGAGATCATTGCCGTTCATGGGGACGATGGGAAACCGCTCGAATGGTCGGTTGATGGAGAAGTTCTTCAGATTCGCCTTCGAGAAGCAATTGGTCCGTGCGCTGCGGATCAACCAGCGACCCCGTTGCAGTTTTCGATCGAATATCGAGTTCGCGCGCCCAAGCAGGGGATGAGATTTTCGGTTGGCATTCCTGCGGTTGATGGTCAATCTGGTATGCCCGCGGAAATCCATACGCAAGGGGAAGCTCAAAGCAATCACTATTGGTTTCCCGTCCATGACTTTCCCAATATTCGCATGGCAACCGAGATGGTCGTTGACGTGCCGGCTGGAGTTTCAGTCAGTTCCAATGGTCGATTGATCGAGCATCGAACGGAAGGGAATAGAGAAATATGGCATTGGTTGCAGGAGAAACCTCATGTGCCATACCTCGTTTCTCTCGTTGCGGGAAACTTTCAGCGCACTGAATTGCCTGCGCCAATCAGTGGTGTTCCGATGTCGGTCTGGACTCGGCCGAGTCATGCTGGATTGGTTCGAGCGACCTATGCAAATACGGATCGAATGATCGAATGCTTTGAGAAAGCATTTGGGACCCGTTACCCCTGGGATCGATACGACCAACTTGTGGTGCGTAATTTTTCGGCGGGAGGGATGGAGAACACATCCGCGACGTCGATGAACTCAGGTGCAGTCATGGATGAAACGGCGCTTCTTGAGGGAGATCTTGATGGTCTCATTTCGCATGAACTTTGCCATCAGTGGACTGGCGATTTGATGACATGCAAATCATGGGATCACTTGTGGCTCAACGAAGGTTGGGCAACGTATGGGACGGCGCTTTGGATGGAACAACGCGATGGGGCTGATGGTTATTACGATCAAGTGCTTGGCAATGCTGGGGTCGCCAATGGTGATTCTGGGATTCCCCAAGGTGAGCCAGCGATCACGCCACCAGCGATGTGTTCGAGGGTTTATTCCAATCCGAGCGAGACCTTTGGTCGTGCAGCAAATCCATACCCCAAAGGTGGGTCGATACTGCACATGCTTCGGCGATTGCTTGGCGACGATATTTTCTTCCGCGGCGTGAGGTTGTATGTCTCGCGGTTCGCTGGGAAATGCGTAGAAACGAGCGATTTTCGTCAATGTCTGGAGGAGGTGAGCGGTCGTAGCCTCGAGCAGTTCTTCGCGCAGTGGTGCTTTCAGCCTGGATGTCCGGTTGTGAAGGTCGCAACGAAGTATGACGCAGGATCGAGAGTGTTGACGATTGAAGTCGAGCAGAAAAATCGTAATCCTGCGACTGGTCCGATGACCTTTTCGTTGCCAGTTCTTGTGCGTACGGCATCGAGTGAGCGAACGGTCGCAATCGCAGTCTCGAGTGCGACGGCACAGCGGCAAGTGGAACTGGATGGCCCGCCCACGATGGTCGCAGTCGATCCAATGTTGGATGTTTTGAAAGTCTTAGAAGTATCTCAGGCGACGCCACTCTTGATCGAGCAGATGAAGAACGGTCCAACTTCTGCTTCCAGGAGACAGGCGGTGCGTGCACTCAAGGCAACTGAATTGCCAGAAGTACGTGATGCGTTTGCGCAGGTGGTGCGCGACCCGAAGGCGCGGGAGACTTTACGCGTCGAAGCTGCGGAAGCTCTGGCGGCGTGGGCCTCGCCCGAATCGCACGCGATGACTCGTGCGCTCTTCGATGAATTGGTCGTGCCGACTCTAGGGAAATCTGCCAAAGATGCAGCGAAAATGTGCCATCCAGATTTACGCGCGACATTGACTGATGCGATCGCAGTGGCACCGCTGGATGAGGCGCTTGCGAGACTCCAATCTGTGCTAGAAAAAGATCATGGCTATGGCCCAAGAATCGCAGCGGCGAAAGGAGTTGCGCGATTGGGTGGAGTGGATTTCCCCGAGCAGCGAGTAGTGATTACGAAGAGTCCTGAGATTCACGCAGGACTTGAAAAAATGTTGGCGGTTTCGACTCCCAATGAGCGTGTGAGAAGCGGCGCACTTTCAGCGATTCGGTCACTTCATCTTGTGGAGTTTCGAGATCGGGTCGCGGAAATCGCAGCGATCGGTCATGTCGAACGATTGCGTCCCGCTGCGATTGAAACGCTTGCCGAATTGGCGCCGCCTGTGTCGGAATCAGTTGGGCGTGCACAAACTGTGTCGCAATTGGCCGCACTTCTGGATGACCCTGAGTCTCGTGCTCGAGAAGCTGCTGGGGATGCGCTCGCAACCATGCGAGCAACCGATGCACTGATCCGAATCGATTCGATTGCGAAGAGCGACCCTGATTCTAAGTTTCGTGATCGTGCCGCGGGATGGGCGAAGAAGATTCGTGCTGAACCCGCGGCAGCCAAGCCATAAGCCGCTATCGATGTCGCTTGACAAATGCCGCATATTGCTCGGGAGTATCGATCCCGTGCGAACGAGCGACGCCATGAGCAACTGCAATTGCGTATCCATGTTCAAGCGCACGGAGTTGTTCAAGTTGCTCAGTCTCTTCGAGTGGAGTTGGCGTGAGCGTTTGAAAAATGCGTAAAAACTCTCGGCGATAGACATAGAGCCCGACATGCTTGCGTGGTTCGGCGCGGGAGTGACCTTGATCGCGTACGCAAGGAATGAGCGCGCGAGAAAAGTAGAGCGCGCGATTGTTCAGTCCGATGACGCACTTGACGATGTTGGGATTTGCAGGATCTTCGTGGGGCAGAAAAGGCGAAACGACTGTTGAAAGAGATGCTCCCACATCATTTTCGAGCGCAACGATCGCAGCCGAAATCAGTTCTGGTTCGATTTCAGGTTCGTCACCCTGGACATTTACGATGATCTGCGCATCGATGTCTGCGACGGCTTCGCAGATTCGGCTTGTCCCATTGGGATGATCCGATCGCGTCATGATGCAGCGCGCGCCGAATCCGACGACCGTACTGCGAATGAGTTCGTTGTCGGTCGCGATAATCGTTTCCTGAATTCTTGAGCACTGTGCAGCGCGTTCCCAAACATGCTGCAGCAAGGTCTTGCCGGTTTCGTTTGCGAGAAGTTTTCCAGGGAATCGCAAAGAATTCAAACGGGCGGGAATGATGGCGACGACTCGAAGTGGGGTCGACGCTGCGTTTGAGGCAATTTTTGGCACAGTTTTAGCGCTGGCGCTCAACCCAGTTCCTTCACCAATTCGTCGAGATCCTTTCGGCGTTGACGAATGTCGCGATAGCTGATGTCTTTACGCAGAATGCTCGAGCAGATGTCCGCAGCATCTCGAGCATGCTGTCCGCTCTTTTCGCTGCGAGCGAGTTCGATCAGCGAGAGCATGAGGTCATATTTGATGTGTTGCTCTCGGTCAGTTTGCGTCGCATCAAGCGCTCCAAGGGCATCTTTGAATTCGCCGATTGCCTCAGCGTGCCATCCGGATACGGCGAAGCAACGTCCCAGCATGTGTGCAGCTGCGACTCGCATCTTCGGTTCTTCCTTGGCGATTTGCAGGCATCCCATCGCATCTTCATACTGTCCAAGTTCGAACAGAATTCGCCCGAGTTCCGACTTGATCGAACGGTCGGTTGGGTAATTGATCGCGCGTTCTCGATATTCCGCAGCTTGCAGATCGAGGACTGCTTTACGCACCCGTGCGACATTTGCTTGGGCAGTTGCATCGGCAGGAGAGGCCTTCGCAGCTTCTTCTGCTGCATTCAGTTGCCGCATCGCTCGCATCAATTTGATGTCGCCAGCCGCCATCCGGAAGCGATATTCCTTGAGTGCTTCGTATGCCGCCAAGAACGTGCGGTACGCAATCGCCTCATGTTCGGGAGTTCCCATTCGGCGCAGCGACGTGCAATACTTTTGGATGTTGTCTGGAACGGTCGGATTCGCGTCGTACTCGGCCTTGGTTCGTGCAAGATTTCGGTCTTCCGACCCCGCACTTCCTGTGAGCGCGTCCGCTTCCTCCATCGCTCGTTGCTTGTCAAGATCGCGGACGTTCTCGCGGAAGTTTCCAGTGCCACCATCTGCACGATCGAAACCGCTGGCGACGATCGCTCGATTGGCTAAGATTTGCTTGAATTCTCGATCAAGTTGAATGTCGGATGGATCAATCTCCAACGCCTTTTCGATGCAAAGCTTTGCTTCTTCCCACGAATTCACTTCGACAAACAAATTCTTCGCACGGAGGAGCATCTTCTTGTTCGGCTTGTCACGAAAGGAGACCGAAAGGAGATTGAATACCTTTGGTCCCGCCCACGCTCCAAAGGGAATCTGATCGGCTTTGACCGCTGCCGTCAACATGTCCAAAGCACGATCGACATTGTTCAGGTCTCGCATCCAGTGCAATTCAGCGATCGCAAGTCGATCGATCGGCAAGGGGCCATCAAGTGGCTTGATTTCAGCAGCAGTGGCAGGCTTTCCGCCACCTACGACGTGCAACTTAGCGCACGCGTACATCGCTTCGTGAATGGGAATGTGCTGCGGATCGCACTTGACTGCATTGGCGAAATAGAACAGGGCAACGTCGTACGAGGACTGCGACTGCGCCTTCTCGGCGCGTTCGGAAAACATCCGCGCTTTTTCAGGCGAGGGCACAAACGAAGGTTTGTCGTTGTCGTTCTTTTTCCAAGGCAAAATCACGGAAGGTCACCTTTCGATTCACCGGACAGTCTTGCAGAGTACCCGACAGTATCGCAATCTCCACCGAAGGGCAAACGGCTTTGGTTTCTCGATAGGATTGGGGGCGATATGCGCAAACTTTTCCTTCACCCTGATGCCGTGCTTCGTCGTCGTGCCGAACCAGTCGACACAATTGACTCGGGGATTGTATCCCTCGTGGCTGACATGATTCAGATTATGAAGGAAGAACGTGGGCTCGGTCTCGCCGCTCCACAGGTCGGCGCATCGAAGCGAATTTTCGTGACTGAGGGGGAATCTGAGGAGGGCGGTGATGAATTGATCTTCATCAACCCGAAATTTATCCTCGTTGACGGTCTGCTCGAATCATCTGAGGAGGGTTGTCTCAGCCTGCCCGATATTCGCGGAACGGTTCGTCGTCAACCTCACGTCATCGTCGAAGCGCAAGACTTACAGGGGCAATCGTTCACATTAGAGGGGAGTGACTTGATGGCTCGCTGCTGGCAACATGAAATGGATCACCTTGATGGCATTCTGATTATTGATCGGATGTCAGTGATTGATCGAATCGTGAATCGCAAGAGATTGCGTGCGCTCGAATCGGGCGGAGATCAAGAGTGAAAAACGGGGATGGATCCTCGGTCGCCGAGGGAACTCTCATTCCCATTGCACTCTTTGGAAGCGGTGAGTTCGCGGTCGCTCCTTTCGAATTGCTTCGACAGCGCTGTAGCGAATTGGGTTTGAGAATCGAATGCGTCGTATCGCAACCCGACCGCAAAGCGGGTCGAGGTCAAGAATCGCAGGCGACGCCGGTGAGTTCGTGGGCACTTTCGCACGGACTCGTTCTCGTGCGCCCCGCCGATGTCAATGAGGCGCAAACACTTCAAGCGATTCGACAGTCAGGTGTATGCCTCTTCGTGGTTGTTGCATTTGGGCAGCGCATGTCGCCAGAATTGCTCGACGGCGTCGCCGCTTTTAATTTGCATGGATCGATTCTGCCAGCATGGCGCGGTGCAGCTCCTATTCAACGGTCGTTGATGGCAGGGGATGCGAAAGTTGGGGTCAGTGTGATTGGTGTTGCAGAGCGAATGGATGCTGGAACGCTTTTTGCGATTGCAGAAACAGCGCCAATTCCTGGGGAAACAGCTGGGGAATTGCATGATCGCCTTTCGATACTTGGATCAGCGCCACTCGTTGAAACCGTTTCCAAGTGGGTGCAACGTTTCCGAAGCAGCGCGCGATCTCCTTCGAGCGCAGCGGACGTTCAGGCGTTGATTGGTGGCGCCGTGCAAGACGAAACGCTGGTGACTCGGGCAAAGAAATTGTCGCGCGCTGACGCATGGGTTGATTTTTCCTGCAGCGCATACCAAGTCAGTGCGCGCATAAACGGCCTCAGTCCATGGCCGGGTGTTGATGCATCCATCAATGGTTTTCCAGTGCGTCTGCTTCGTGCACGTGTCGCCGAGACTCCCATTGATGGCGATGCAACCCCAGGAGTTGTTCGCCCCGACGGTTTTGTTGCGTGTGGATCGGGTGCGATTGAATTGTTGGAGGTGCAATCGCCTGGCAGCCGCGCCATAACGCTCGCAGCATTTATGAACGGTCGCCGAATGGGAACAGGCGCTCGAATTGAGAGTGGTGCGCAGACTTCCGCAGGCGGGAGTGCATCGTGACAGCGCAAGGGCTCGGCAGAGAGAACCGCCCAATGGTCGGTGACCTTGCGGGAGCGGAGTTGGAGTACCCCCTTGATCCGCAGCTGATCGCAACCGCTCCAGCACACCCGCGAGATCATGCGCGAATGATGGTTTTTCACCGTCAATCGTGCAGAATTGAGCACCGCAAAGTCGCGGACGTCGTTGAATATTTGGACCCTCGTGGCAAATTGATTGTCAACGAGACCCGTGTTGCGCCGCTGCGATTCGTCGCTCGCCGGATCACCGACGGACGGGAGACCGAGGGACTCTTTCTTGGGCGAGCGGCAGATGACAGATGGCTTGCGCTGATCAAGGGGTCAAAGCGATTTTTCCAGGGTGATGAGCTGCAACTCTGCCCTCCCGATGGGGCGACGGCCACGGCGTCAGATCGAATCAAACTTCATGGACGGCGCGAGATGGCTTGGGAAGTCTCGTTTGAATCAGAGTGCGACCCTTCGACGATTTGGGATCGATCGGGACGGACGCCTTTGCCGCCATACATCTTGCAGGCTCGCAAGGTTGCAAGTTCGGCGAAGTATTCGGAGTCGGTTGATCGAGACGAATACCAAACGGTCTTCGCCCGACCATCCGATTTGCCAAGTTGTGCCGCACCGACGGCGGGCTTGCACTTCACGCCAGAATTGCTTGCTCGAATTGCGGGTACCGGGATGGAGCGAATTGCTATCGAACTGCAGGTTGGGACGGGAACGTTCCGACCGATCGAGGCGCCGCTGCTTTCAGCGCATCCGATGCACCACGAACGGTGCAGAATCAGTGCGGGAAATCTGCTGCGGCTGTCGGAGATCAACAACGATCTAAGTCTCGTTGTTGGAACGACTTCTGTTCGGTTGCTCGAGTCGATTCCACGCCCAATTCCTGCGCAGTATGCGGCGATCGCTCTGGAACGAGTCGAGGCTGGTTGCTCGGAGGATGTTGCGATGGACTTTTCGACCAACATTTTGATCGCTCCAGGATTTGAATTCCAGTGGACTAATCGACTGCTCACAAACTTTCATTTGCCACGGTCGACGCTCTTGGCGCTCGTCGGAGCGCTCGTCGGACTTGATCAATTGAAGGAGCTCTATGCGATCGCTCAACAGGAGCGATATCGATTCTATTCTTTCGGTGATGCGATGCTCATTCTGCCTTGAAGCGCAAGGCTCCGATATGCCGATGATAAAGGTGTTGAGCGGAGTATGAAATTATCTCAATTAATCGCCAATGTGGACGGCGTTTCGGTCTTGAGCGAATTAGATCCCACGGTGTACGCCGTGACGGACGATTCTCGAAAAGTCGGCGCTGGGACGCTGTTCGTCGCCCGCGTTGGCAGTTCTGGAAATGGTGAATCATTCATTGCGGATGCAGTCGCGAAGGGGGCGGTTGCAATCTGTGTCGACTCGACGTCATCGATTCATGAATGGAATCACAGCGGTGTCGTCTTGGTTCGAGTGTTGGATGCCAACAAAGCAGCAACCGAACTGGCCCATGCATTTCATGGCTTTCCAGCTCGAGCGATGCGGATGATCGGCGTGACGGGAACCAACGGCAAGACGACAACGGCGTATCTGATTCAGCATCTTGTTCGGACAAGCGGACTTCGGTGTGGACTCCTTGGAACGGTTGTCACTGACGATGGAATCACACGCTCATCGGCGGAGTTGACGACCCCCGGCGCGACAGAATTGGCATCAATCTTGGGTCGAATGGTTCGCAATGATTGCAAAGTTGCGGCGATGGAAGTCTCGAGCCATGCGCTCGATCAAGGCCGCGTTGATGGAATCGATTTCACGGTCGGTGTCTTCACCAATCTGACTGGCGATCATTTGGATTATCACCGAACGATGGACGCGTATTCGCAGGCGAAGGCGCGACTCTTTCGGCAGCTCCGCTCGGGAAGTTGTGCGGTGGTCAATATTGATGATCCAGCGCACAGTGCAATGCTTGACGGTTGCGCCGCGCATGTGCTGCGGTGCAGTTCGAAGGATGCGAAGTCTGAATGCTTCGCGGAGACGCTCAAAGTATCGCTTGGATCGACTCGGCTGAGGTTGCACGGACCGTGGGGCGATGTCGAAGTTGATTTCCCTTGCGTCGGTCGGCACAACGCAATGAATGCGCTCGAGGCAGCAGCAACAGCGTGGGCGATTGGTATCGACGGTGCGACGATCGCAGCGGCTATGAATACTGCGACGGCACCGCCGGGACGACTCGAACCGGTTACTGCACCAAGCGATCCCTTTGCGGTCCTCGTGGATTATGCCCACACCGACGATGCGCTCTTGAATGTTCTGACTGCGCTGCGCCCAGTTGTGGGTTGCGGACGAATTATTCTCGTCTTTGGATGTGGCGGAGATCGTGACCGAACGAAGCGTCCGCGCATGGCGGCGACGGCCGTGTCACACGCGGACTATGTGATCGTCACGAGCGATAATCCAAGAACGGAAACGCCCGATGCGATTATCGATGAAATTTTCGCTGGAATTCCAGCGAAATGTACGGTGCCTGTCGAACGCGAATGCGACCGAGCAATTGCGATCAAGCGAGCGATTGCGCTGGCACTTCCAGGAGATGTTGTGTTGATCGCAGGCAAAGGGCATGAGGACTATCAGATCATCGGTCGAGACAAGCGTCCCTTTGACGATCGCCTTGAAGCGCGTGCGGCGCTCGGCGGATTGAAATCGAATGATCCCAAACAGAATCAATCTTCCGTGGACGCAGTGTCCGCGAATTCATCAGTTCGAAATTTTTCGGCGGGAATAGGAGCACGAGCATGACTGTCATAGGTTCGACACTTACGAGCGGCGGATCCGCTGCCACGCAATTCATGACGCCAGAAGAATTGCGTCATGCGGTGAATGGTTCGTGGGCGATCGCACCGACATCGTCGAGCCCAACTCGAGGAGTTGGCACCGACACTCGGTCGGACCTTTCTGGTCGGATCTTCTTCGCTCTTCATGGCGATCGACATGATGCACATGACCATTTGTTGGATGCAGTTCGTGCGGGCGCGCGGATTCTGGTGGTTGAAGAATCGAAGTGGGGGAAGTTTCGACTCAGCGGTCCATCATCAGCCGCAGTATTGGTGGTCGCAGACACGCGCAAGGCGCTGCAGTCAGCCGCGCGATCTTGGCGACAGAGTCTTGTCGCAACGCGAGTCGTTGGCATCACGGGGAGTGCAGGCAAGACCACAACGCGTCGACTGATCGAAGGCGTGCTCGCGACGAAGTTTCGCGGATCTGCAAGTCCAAAGAGTTTCAATAATGACATCGGAGTGCCGATTACTTTGTGTGGAGGTCGCCGCGGCGACGACTATTTGTTAGCGGAAATAGGCATGAATGCGCCCGGAGAGATTGAGTCCCTCGCAGCGCTCGCCCGTCCCGATATTGCAGTGATCACGATGGTTGGACGTGCGCATCTCGAGGGCGTTGGTTCGCTCGATTCGATTATGCGAGAAAAATTTGCATTGGTTTCAAGCCTCTCATCTGGCGGACTTGCTGTTGTTCGCGGCGATAATGCGCTGCTCGATGCGGCGCTCGAAGGCGCATTGTCGACGGGCGTCCGAGTTGTTCGTTTCGGAGAAGGTCCAATGAATCATGTGCGACTTCGCGGTCGTACGGTTCGCCCAGAAGGCGGGCAAGACCTAGAGGTCGAAGTGTGTGGTCGGAAGTTTGGCGTTCGACTCGCGCTTGACGGCGCACACAATGCGATGAATGCGCTCGCGGCGATCGCGATCGGAATCGATCGAGGTTTGAGCGATGAGGAAATTGCACGCGGGTTGCTCAGTGTGCGCGCAAGCGAGATGCGATTCGTGCGTCAGCAGGTTGGTGGACTGACGATCTTCAACGATGCGTACAACGCCAATCCAGATGCGGTGCTCGCTGCATTGGCAACGTTTACGGAAATGGTGCCAGCGAACCAACGCCGAATCACCGTGCTTGGTGACATGTTGGAACTGGGCGAGTCGGGTCCGAGTTTGCACGCAGAAATCGGTCGCGCTGTCGGGCGCGGCGTGAATGGATCGCCTCCAGATGTTGCGATTTTCATTGGAAATCTCTCCGCGCATGGTGCGCAAGAATGCGCAGACGCAGGAACGTGTCGTGTCATTCACGTGCCTGATCTTTCTCCCGAATCGGTCAAGCGAGTGGTCGGAGAATTCGCCGTGGGTGATGCGATCTTGTTGAAGGGATCGCGCGGTTGCGCACTCGAACGTCTGTTGGCGTCGCTCCAAGAACGATTGGCTGCCTGATGCTTTACAACCTGACGGAAGCGACCCAAAGTTGGCTCGATGACCGCGGACTGTCGTGGGTCGTCATGGTGATGTATCAGTTGGAGTTTCGCGCACTCTTTGCTGCGCTGTTAGCGTTCGTCTTGGTGTTGACGTTTGGTCCGCGCGTGATTCGCTGGCTCGCCCAGCGCAAGATTGGCGACACTCCCGAATTTGGCAATGACAGTTTGAACCAGCTCATGCAGAGCCGCGCAGGCACTCCGACGATGGGTGGCGTGATCATCTGTGGAGCGTTGATCGCAAGCACACTTCTGCTCGCGGATGTGATTCACAATCGATACATCCATCTTGGGTTGATGGTCGTCATCAGTTTCGGTGCGCTTGGTGGTGTTGATGATTGGCTCAAATTGACTCAGAGTCGACGATCGCCTGGAGTTCGCGATGGTCTTTTCGCATGGGAAAAACTGCTTTTTCAACTTGGGCTCGCATTGATCATCGGATTCTTTCTCTATCGGTGGGGAGGTTCCGCCGACGCTCATGTATTGAATCTTCCATTTCAGCGAACCTATCTCCCGACTCCATCAATTGAAACCATTATTCAACCGCCGCCAATCGCTCATGGCGTGTGGATCTTGGGAATCGGTTTTTTTACAATCATTGCGATGCTGGCAATCGCAGGAACTTCCAATGCGGTCAACATGACTGACGGAATGGATGGACTCGCCACGGGAACCTTGATCATCGCAAGTTTGGCAATGATGGTTCTTGTCTGGATAGCAGGAAGTCCTCGAGCGGCTTATTTCTTAATGGTTCCAAGCGTGCCTGGCACTGGAGAGTTGATGGTGATGGCGGGCGCAATGGCGGGGGCGTGTCTTGGATTTCTCTGGTTTAACTGCAGCCCAGCGCGCATTTTTATGGGTGACACCGGAAGTCTGGCACTCGGTGCGCTGCTTGGATTTTTCGCAGTCGCGGTGCGCCAAGAGTTGCTGTTGTTGCTGATCGGCGGAATCTTTTTTATGGAACTCGGAAGTGTCTTCGCTCAACGAACATGGTTCCGCTGGACGCGAAAGAAATATGGACAAGGTCGAAGAATTTTCCGCTGCGCGCCGATACATCATCATTTTCATCTCGGCGGATGGAAGGAACAGCAAGTTGTTGTGCGGTTCTGGCTGCTTTCGATCGTACTGACGATGATTGCTTTGGTGAGCCTCAAGCTTCGATGAGATCCGAGAGCGTTGAGCCGTAGGAATTGCGGTGGCGAACGAACTTCAGAATGGTGGCAGCCGTGAAAAGATCCTTCCGGGCTCAAACGGTCCTCGGCGACTTCGCGGACGCTCGTCGCCTGCGGAACTCGCCCGGTAGAATTTTCAACGGCTGAGGCTCTGAAAGTGTGCTCAATCCCCGTGCAATTTGCGTAATCGTGGCGAGAGTCGAAGGATGAGGTGGACCCGTTCAAACTCGGCAAGCCACTCTGCGAGGACTGCCGCATTTTCATCTGCTGGCGGCGTGAAAAATGGAAGTGGGCAAGAGTCGCCGAGCTTGGTGGCAGCCATGTGGCGATATCGCGAGAGCGTGCGGTCGCCGAGTAAGTGAACAAACTCAAATTCTTCGCTCAACCAAAGCACGGTTGGCACACGATTGCCGCCGGCGATGCGAACTTCATTCGAGAGGTCGCTGTGTTCGTCTCGGTCGAGAAAAACCAAATCAATCATTGGGGATGCCGCAGCGATCGCAGCGATCAACGGACACTGGATTGCGCAGTCGCCGCACCACATACCACTGAGGCAGATCACGGGCATCGGCCGAACGAAGCTCGCGAGCAATTCACGCTGCGATTTTTCGAGGGAGACTGCCTGGTACTTTTCCTGCCAATTTGGTGCACGGGTTGGATCAGTTGCGACATACGCATCGAATCCAAGTCCCTGTGAATGTTTTGATTTAAGAAAGTCAGCCTTCATGGAATTAGCTCCCGAGCGCAAGAACGAACGTGGCACTCGCGGTCAACAGTTGAGCGCGAGACTTGATGAGTTCAAATCTGGAATCAAACAAGAACGATTCCGCAAGCAGCAGATCGTTGATTGTTGCGAGTCCATTGAGATAATTTTGATAGACGCTGTCGTAGGAATCCTGCGATGCCGTCAAGAGTGCGACTCCCGCCTCGTATCGTTTTTGCGCCGAAAAGAAGTCGAAATAGCTCGCCCAGACTTGGCCTGTCGTGACGAGGCGAAGTTGTTCCAATTTCGCTTCGGCGACGCGCACTTCGCTCCGTGCCTGACGCAGAGCATTGGCTCGTGCATATCCGTCAAAGAGCAACCATTCCGCAGTCAGTTGCGCGCCGTACGTTCCGATTGTGCTGGTATCGCTACCGCCGTCTGTCCCGGGTTGGGTGTATGAAAAATTATTCCCTGTCACACCAACATTGCCTTGGAAGGAAACGATTGGCAGAAAGTCTGACTCGGCTCGCTTGGTTTTCTGCTCGAGCGCACGCACATCCGAAATCGCCGACGCGATATCTGGCCTCAGTCCGAGCGCCGACTGAATCGCGATGTCGACGCCTTTGGTCAATGAATCAGGCAAGGGGAGTTCATTCAACGTGATGATTTCAGGCGCACGATCCGCAGGAATTCCCATCACGACGGCTAACTTTGCCTGCGCAGTAAAGACCTCAGACTTTGCATTTTCTAAGTCGTAAATCGTTTGGAGAAATTGCTGACGCGCCTGGAGAACTTCTGGCCGCGTCGCAAGACCGACCGCCATTCGATCTTCGGTTGCATCGAGTTGCTTTCGGGCGGTGGCAACATTTTCTCGTGCAGCCTCGCGCAGAGAAATCTTCGCGTCGAGCGTGAAGTATGAATTCTGGACCTCATAAACCAACTGCTGCATCGCACGGTTGAATGTGTAATTCGACGCAATGAGTTGTGCTCGCGCTCGAGCACTGTCTGCATCTCGGCGACCAAAGTCCATCAGCACCCAATTCATTCCAATGGCAGCAGTTCCCGCGGTTTGCGAAATGACCAACGGCGCCTCCGCCAACTTCTGCGGTCCCATCGCTCCAGTGAATGCAATTTGTGGCATGTACGCCGCATCTGCGATCCCAACAGTTGCTGCAGTAGCGCGCGCAGATTCCCAAACCCCGCGCGTGACAGGGCTATTGCTGAGCGCCTGATCGATGCACTGCGTAAGAGACAATTTCTTGGGTGGATCTGCGACAAGTAGCGGCGCCCCGACGACGGACTCCGCAGCGTCGCGGCGTGCGGCGTCGGCTTTCCCCTGATCCACTGGAATCGCAAGAGGCGTGACGGGGGCTGGCGCTCCCTTGGGCGCCCATCCGACGGTGGAATTTTTCGAGACAAGTTTGTCGATGTCTTGATCGACAAACGGACCATCCATAATGCACCCAGATAGAAGTAGCCCGACGGCGATCGACGCCATGCATGGCAATGACGCAACCGAAATTGATCGACTCCAACAATCCATCCCGCAATTTTAGCAAGTTGAGTACGCTAGGGTAATGATGTCGAATGACAATCATTTCGCCTCAACGAAGTTGCCGATCTCGCCGATCGCACTCTTGTTGATCGGTTGCCTGTCAATGTTGACTGGCTGCGATCCAATTCTTGAAGTCGATGGCGCATTCTTCCCCGCATGGTTGGTCTGCATGATCGCAGCAGGATTTATGTTGGGCGGAATCCGCTGGATTGTCTATCGACTTGGGATAGAACCATTCGTCGGTCCACGTGTGACGGTCTATTTCTGTGTCTATCTGACTTGCACGCTCGGTCTTTGGCTTGGGTTCTTTCGACTATGACATCGGAACCCGCAAAGTCTGCGCCTGAACCCGTCAAGGCAGCGACGCCTGTCGCGCCGAAGGCCGCTGTGTCGTCGTCGATTCGACTCAAGAAAATCTTCGGACGTCTCTTTGGAATTTTGTCTGTTGTTTCGGCGATTGGGCTTTCATTCCTGACGTGGTGGGAACTCGATATTCGACCTCGCACGGATGATGCATACCTTCGTGCGAATATCGTCGGGATCGCTGCGAATGTTTCTGGATACATCACGGAATTAGCGGTCGTTGATAATCAGAAGGTCAGTGTTGGAGATCTCCTTTTCCGCGTGGATGTTCGCCCTTATCAAGCAGAGTTGGATGTCGCACTCGCAAATTTGGCGTACGTCGATTTGGAAATTCAGGCACTCAAGGATGCAATCACTCAGCGCGAAGCAGACATCGTCAACGCGGAGGCGGTTGCGCTTTATAACGTGCAGTACCTCGCACGAATTGAACCGCTTCTTCCCAAGCAGTTCGTGACTCCAGATCAGGTCGATGCTGCGAAGCGAAACGTGAAGTCGTCTGAGGCAAATGTCCTTCAAGCCAAGGCCGCGCTTTCTCAAGCGCAAGCAAACCTTGGACAAGTGGGGGATGTGAATGTGCGTCGTGCTCGCGCTCAAGCGACCGTCGTGGAGAAACGCCTCAATGTCGGGTACTGCGAAGTACGTTCCTCCGTGAATGGCTACGTGACTAACTTTAATAGTTCGGTCGGACAATTCGCCCAGATCGGAGTGCAGGTCTTCGCACTCGTTGATACTTCGAGTTGGTATTTGCTTGCGAATTATCAAGAGACCGACATTCGAATGATTGAGCCGGGAATGAGTGTTGCCGTCTATTTGATGGCGTATCCACGCGTTCATTTTCGAGGGGTTGTGCAGGGAATCGGCTGGGCGCTCTATGACCAGAACCAGGGCAGCAATGGCGTGCTCCCGACTGTTTCGCCGACACTTGATTGGGTTCGTTTGGCGCAGCGATTCCCAGTACGAATTGTGATGGATCCTTCGCAGGATGCACATCCATACCGCATGGGAGCGACGGCGACCGCAATTGTGGAATCCAATCGTCGCCACCAAGTGCCAGACATTCTCAAGCCACTGTTGCCGGATGCGTTGGAGAGTTGGCTTGATACTTTGACGACCCCGCCTGCGCCAATGCCGGACTCGCCTGGCCGCTAGACCCGTCGGCAAAACCTTCCCCGAAACTTACCGGCTAGACATGGCGTTTATTTCAACGAATTTGATGATTTGGCGAGAAAATGTGTGAGAAGGTAACTAGAGTTCAAGTCTTTGTCAGCCCCTATTTGTATTGTCGCGTTCAAATACCACATTCTGTTGATTCAGTGGCATGATCGAGGCGGCGTTTTTTCAAGAGTCAGATGAAATCATTCATGGATAGAACTTTCAGATTGAGCATAATTGCCCGCCGACTAGCGGTTGCAGTTTTCGCTTTGTGCGTTGTGCCGACGGCGATTGGTGGTGGGTCGCCACCTCCCGTTACGTTTACGCCACTTGGCGAATTCGACGCAAACTCGGCGGCGAAGTTTGTCAGTAGCGATGGAGCAGTCGTCGGTGGTCTCAGTGCCGATGCGACATTCACTTGGACAGGTCCTGGTCCCATCGTCAATCTTGGCAAACTCGCAGGAGCGCAGCGCGCGGCCGTCGCAAGCTCGTCAAGCAGTTCAGGTGATGTCGTTGTGGGCACTTGGGAAACACTGCGTGAAATTCCTCGGCTTTCCAAACGCAATGTTGTCCGTTGGACGCTTGCTGACGGATGGGTTGACCTCGGCGAACCGTTTGCAAGCAGTGAGCAATGGGACTGGGAGAGCGCCCCCCGCGTGAGTGCCAACGGTCTCGCAGTTGTTGCGATGAGTGCGGGCAGCGACGGAAAAACATTGTGGCGCTGGACTGCGGCGGGATGGACCAACCTCGGCCAAGCACCGAATGCGGCTGCGTGGATTTCTGGCTCTCAACGTCTCTCTGATGATGGGTCCGTCATCATCGCAAATGCTTTCAATCAACCCTTTCGATGGACGACTTCCGGTTGGACTGGGCTGGGAACTCCGAGCGCTTCAGTCTATTTTTATTCGACATGCATCAGCAGCGATGGATCTGTTGTGGTCGGTATGGTCAGTGGATCAGATCAACAGTCTGGGACTTTTACGAACATCTTCCGCTGGTCGAGTGTGGGCGGAATGGTCAATCTTGGATCGCCACCATTTGGCACATTAAACAACGAGGACCTTTTCGTCAGCGGTAATGGGCTCGTCATCGCTGGTTCTGGGACGGACTTGCAGAGCGGTATTTCGCACCTCTTTCGATTGGCAGTTGGCGATGCGATCCAAGACCTCGGGACGTTGCAAGAAAATCACACAGACGCTGATGTGGCTGCAATAAATCATGATGGGTCCGTTGTTGTCGGACTTTCCAAACGCATCAACATTGTCACAGGTATTGCCCAAGAGACCCAGACTTTTCGCTGGACCGTTGCTGCGGGAATGAATTGGGTCGGGCCGCTACCGGGCGGAGCAACCGATGCTCGCCCCGAGGCACTCAGTAGCGACGGATCCGTCATCGTTGGAATGATGGGGCGACAGTTGGATGGGTCAGGGCAATTCGTTGACATGCGCGCTTTCAGGTGGACCGATGCGAGTGGTGTGATTGATCTTGGATCGCTGAAAACTCCAATCACTCCCGCGGATCTCAGTAGCGATGGATCGATCGTCGTTGGATCAGCAGCGTTTGGTTCCGTTGAGAAGTCGATCCCAATGGTTGAATTTGGAGACCACGCTTTCCGTTGGTCGAGCACTAGTGGACTTCTTGATTTGGGAGTGAACACGGTGCTTGGCGAGATTGATTCTCGCGGAGAATCTGTCAGTGGTGACGGATCGACGGTTGTGGGAACGATGACCATTGATGGCGGGTTGTCGCCGCTCGAGTCGTCGAGCACCTTCACTCATGCATTTCGCTGGACAAATGTCGGCGGAAAAGTTGATCTTGGAACTTTGCCGAAAAACGCTGGCGCGTTCGATACGTCGTCGTATCTCCGAGCTGATTTCATTTTTCCTGGACCTGATGCTGTCAGCGGTGGGGGAAAGTGCGTGAGCAATGATGGCTCGGTCGTCGTTGGCACGAGCCATTCTCTCCTCAACCTCGTGCCCGTTCGCCGAGCTTTCCGCTGGACAAGTTCTGGCATGTTCAGCCTCGGCACATTGAGTGCGGGTGAAAGTTCTGCCGCCCTCGCTGTGAGTAGCGATGGTTTGGTCGTTGTCGGTGCGAGTGGAAACTTTGAAAATCAGCTCGTCAAAGCATTTCGTTGGACGAGTGGCAATGGAATGCAGTCACTCGGCAAATTGCCAGCAACAGAAAGTTCCGCAGCATTTTTCACAAGCAGCAATGGCTCAGTCGTCGTTGGAACATGCACTGGACATAATGGGTCCAACTTTGTTCGCAAGGCCTTTCGATGGAGAGCGGGCGAGATGTCGAGCCTTGGAACTTTGCCAAGTGGTGAACAGGACCTCTACTGGCCAGTCGCTGTGAATGATGATGGGTCCGTTGTTCTAGGATTGTCGGAAAACACGAACTCGGAAACTGGCGTCACTTCGCGCCGCGCGTTTCGGTGGACGACCGCGGGCGGTATGGCTGAACTTCCCGCGGAGATCACGGATCTTCACGGATTAAGTCTCAGCGGAAATGGTGCGATTGTTGTGGGAACTCGCAGTGACGGCGAAGTTGGGCGAATTGCTTGCATTTGGACTCCGGCGCTTGGACTTGTTGACCTTGGGACGTACCTCGTCGGTCTTGGTGTAGCGAATGTTGGAAGTTTGAATCTGAACAACGCTGCCATTTCGCAGGACGCAAAGTCGATCGCGGTGACGTATCAAGTCGACGGGAGAGACTCGGCGGGAATTGTGCGAGGTCTTGACTTTGTGACGAGCAATGACGATTGCGCAAACGCTCAAGTTGTTGGACTTGGCAATTTCAATTTCAGCACGCAAGGCGCTACGACCGATGGAAACAATCCAACGGCGGGGTACTGCGGTTGTTGCGGTGGCGATTTTCACAACGACGTATGGTTTAGGTTTGTTGCGCCATCGTCTGGGATTTTCTTTGCAAGTACTTGTGATCAGTCGACATTGGATTCGCGCATCGACATTCTCGACGGTTGCGGTGGAATCCTGATCGCATGCAATGACGATTCGGATTTATGCCAAACCCTGACGAGTTATGTCGAATTCCCTGCAGAAGTTGGGCAGATATGCCTGATTCGCGTTGGTTCTTACTCGAATAGTTTCGGGAGTGGAACACTGACTGTCGCACGGCAGGGCGATTCAGTTCATCAACCGACGATTGAAAGCGTCAGCCCAACATCCGGTCCAACCCTTGGTGGAACAGCCATCACGATCACGGGAACAAACTTATTGGAGGCGAGTAGCGTGAGTGTTGGTGGAGCAGTGGCAACATTCCGCGTCGTGTCTGCGACCGAGATCGCGGCTGTAACAGCAGCGGGAACTGTTGGGGCGCAAACGGTTGCAGTAACGACGCCAGTTGGAACCGCGTCGCTGCCCCGAGCATTTACATATACGAATCCTGCGCCGACGATTGAAAGCGTCAGCCCAACATCCGGATCGACGATCGGTGGCACTGCGATCACGATCTCTGGAACGAATTTCTCTAACCCAAGCAGCGTGTCGGTTGGGGGAGCAGCGGCAACGTCGATCGTCGTCGTTTCGGCAACGAGTATCACTGCGGTGACTCCAGCGGGAGCAGTTGGCGCGCAAGAGGTTGCAGTCACGACTTCGGCGGGAACTACGTCACTTCCAAGTGCGTTTGCTTATTTTATTCCTGCGCCGACGATTACGGGCGTGAACCCAACTTTGGGAGCAGCGAGCGGTGGCACTGCGATCACGATCTCTGGAACGAATTTCTCTAACCCAAGCAGCGTGTCGGTTGGCGGAGCAGCGGCAACGTCGGTCGTCGTCGTTTCGGCAACGAGTATCACTGCGGTGACTCCAGCGGGAGCAGTTGGCGCGCAAGCGGTTGCGGTGACGAGTGCTGGTAGTACTTCGTCGCTTCCGAGTGCGTTTACGTATTTTGTTCCTGCGCCGACTGGCGTTGCTGCGGGCGATGGAACGAGCACGCTCCATGTCGCAGTGAGTTGGAATGTCGTGGTTGGCGCAACTGGGTATGACGTCATGCGCGATGCGATCAAGATCGGTTCGACTGTCGGCAATTCTGCGGTCAGTTTCGATGACACTTCAGCAGTTCCTGGAACGGAATATTCTTACGCCGTTCACGCAACAAGTGCCGCCGCAAGTAGTGGCGCGAGCGCAGCTGACACGGGCTTCCGGCAACTTTCCGCCCCGACGGATGTCGCTTGTTCGGGTGGTTTGACCGATCGAGTGTCAATCACTTGGTCCTCGGTCGTTGGCGCGGCGAGTTATGAAATATTCCGTGATGGTGATGCCGTCGCCGTTGGAGCTTCGGCTACGACAGATTTCGATGACACGTCAATCACTATCGGAGTGAACTATTCGTACACGGTTCGGGCGATCTGCACTCTTGGTTCGAGTGATCAAAGCGATCCAGCAGCGAGCGGTTGGCGCGCTCCAGTTGCGCCGACTGGAGTTTCTGCAAGCGATGGATCCAGTGCGACAGACGTTTCTGTGACTTGGAACATCGTGACGGGCGCAACCGGATATGACGTGTTCCGTGATGGACTTAAGAATGGTTCAACCGTTGGTAACGCAGCGGTTAGCTTCAATGACATCACTGCGGTTGCGGGGACGAGTTACACATACACCGTGCGGGCTACAACTGCGGCGGGAAGTGGTGCGCCGAGTGACGGCGACGCCGGTTTCGTTGGATTCCCAGTTGTCGCACCAGCAGGTGTTTCAGCCAGCGATGGACTCTTCACCAACAAGATTGCCGTTTCGTGGAATGCGACCGCGCATGCGATTGGTTATGAAGTCTTCCGCGGTCCAAGCAAGATCGCAGACATCGCAAGTGGTGGGACTGTGACATACAACGATATTGATGGATCGCTCACTCCAGGAACGTCGTTCACATACACGGTGAAGGCGCTCTTTACCGCTGGCGTCAGCGCGCCAAGTTCAAGCGACACGGGCTTCGTCGGATTTGCGATTGTCGCACCGACAGGTGTTTCAGCAAGCGATGGGCTCTTCACTAATAAGATTTCTGTTTCTTGGAATGTGGCGGCGAATGCGACGGGATATCAACTCTTCCGCGGCGGGACGAAGATCGCAGATATCGCAAGTGGCGCGACGGTGGCGTACGACGACATTGATGAATCGCTCACGCCAGGAACGTCGTTCAGTTACACAGTGAAGGCGCTCTTTACCGCTGGCGTCAGCGCGCCAAGTTCAAGCGACACGGGCTTCGTCGGATTTGCGATTGTCGCACCGACAGGTGTTTCAGCAAGCGATGGACTCTTCACCAACAAGATTTCTGTTTCA
>CAIXJC010000022.1 GCA_903919715.1 uncultured bacterium
GCAACGGATCCATCCTTGTTTTTCCCTTGACCCCGTAGGAGCCACGCAGTCAACGACCGTGCCTCTTCATCCGACAGCATCGTCGTAGGCATCTGACCATCGGGCCAGACCGTTGTTGGATTCTTTAAGAATGCAGCAAGTTCAGGAGCATTCCACTTGTTTGAGACCCACATCTCATCTGGTGCGATTGGATGGCAGGCAACACAACCGATTGTTCGCCACAGTTTTTCGCCCGCTTGAATCTGCGATGGGCGAGTCGCTTCAAATGGCTGTGGCGACGGACCTCCACGCAGCGAAGAAAGATACGCAGTGAGATCGCGAACGGATTGCTCTTGTTTATCTGCAGCGAGCTCGTGCAGAACGTTGGGCATTCGCATACCAGTTGCACCGATATGGGGCGATGATGACAAGTACTGCGCAATCCATGCAGACGAGAGCCGTGCGCCGATTCGATCAAGTCTCGGTGCGCTGAGCAAGCCTGTGCGATTCGTAATAGATGCGTCCACAGCATGACACGCACTGCAATTCGACCGTGCGAAAAGAAGATCGCCTGCGCGCTGAGTCGCAGAAACGGTTGCGGCCGCAAGTGGTGCCGGCGCAATTGTTGTTTCTGGACCTTTTTCGCAGGCGATCAAAAAGCATGCTGATACGAGCAGAAATCTACGAATTCGCATTCGCGAAGTGTAGAACGAATCGCTCGTTTGAACGGATTCATCTCTGGATTTGATAGACGAGACTCACGACGGCTTTCACTGACTTATTGATGGTCGATGTATCGCTGACACCATAATCACTGACATCAGTTGATCCAACCGGAACGATTTGAAAGACTCCTTGCGAAGCGCTGATCAATCCACCAACTTCACTCTTCGATCCGCGGGCGAGCAACGTAGCGCGTTCGTAACCATTCTGCGTTGCTTTTTCCAAGAGTGTCATCTTGATCGACTCGAGAATGCTGACGTAGTACGACGGCGATCCTGAATCGATTTCGACACCCTCTTTGATTAAGTCAGTGGCCCGAAAGGCAAGATCGCGAACGGCTTCAACCCGTGGCGAGTGAACTGTTGTTCCTTGCGATAACACGTATGACTCAATGACATTCGTGTTTTCGCCCTTCTCGGTCTTTCCGTACACGATGGACGTATCGACTTCGCACGCATTGATCTCTTCCGCCTTGAATTGTTGAGCAACGATCATCGCACGCAATTTGGTCGATCCTGCTTCAAGGATCGCAAATGCGTCGGCAAGCGTCTTTGCACGCGCACGCACTGTTCCACGCCATGTCGCACGGTCCGACACGACTTCGATTTCAGCGAGACCTTTCACTTGAATGGGCGCATCTTGTGATTTCATGCGCACAATCGCTTGACCGATCGACTGTGATGAAAGCACGACACCAAGCGCAAGCGTTGCGCCCAGGCAGAACATGCCAAATCCAAAATTTTTGACGAGCGGGGGAATTCGATTGACAAATGAGTCAGTCATGAGAAGCGTCCTTGCAATAAACCAAATTCGGAATGCGTGCCGCGCGACATCCATGCCGCGTGAGGTGGTGAGCGTAGGTTTGTTGATGAGAATGTAAAGTGGAGAAATGAAATTTTTCCGAATCTTGTTCGGTGTCGTGCTGGGATATGTTGCAGTCGCTTTGATCATCACCGTTGGCATGACGATCGGCGCATTCCTGTTGGGCGCTAACCGAGTCTTCGTCGGTGATTCGTGGCAACCTTCTCCCGCATGGAACATCTTTGCGATGATGCTCAATATTGCAGCTGCGTATTTCGGTGGCTTTACTGCAGCATGGTGGGGAGGCCGAAGTTCTTCTGGTTATGGACTTGCGGTGGCGCTCGTGGTCTTCGGCACACTTCAAGTTGTTGTCGATAACAATAGAACGATTGATTTGAACCCGCCGCCGAGACCGGCAACAATGGAGCTGACTGATTGGGCGATGACTGGGAAGTACGTGCGACCGCCGATGTGGCTATCGATCACTTCGATGTCGATCGGCGTTGTTGGAGTGGTCGCAGGAACCAAACATCTCGTGCGCCGGAAGAGACGCTTGGTATAATTTTAGATGTCGTGAGATGAAAGGGGGGCTGATGACCTATCGCTCTTCAAGCAATTTGTTCGCTTGAAGAATGATCTTTGCCAACTCAGCTTCTACGTGTTTTTGATTGTCTGAGTCAGGCTTGGAGTCTCTCGCTTGATGGCGGTATTCATCGGCTTTTGCTCGTAGGCGAACTAGTTTTTTCGGATTGGACGTCATCTCAGAGTCCAGTCGCTTGATCTCAGCAGTTCGCCGAAGCGCGAGCGACTTGATCATGTCGTCGAGGGAATTTTCCTGTTTGGCGATTCCTGTTTTTTCCATCGTGCCAGCAGTTAGAGTGAGAACTTCCTTTGGTCCATCAATCCGTTCATCTGTGGGCGTGCGTTGTTGATCTGAAAAACCGCCATCCTTCGACCACCAAAGTTCCTTCGACATATCGCACATCGCAGCAGCGATGGCGGGCGATCGCCCCGTCGCCTCTGCGGCGGCTTTATGGATGGCACTATGAAACGACTCGTACTTTGCTGCAAGTTCTGGATCATCTTTTGTCAAACTTTTCAACGATGAAGTACCAGTGCTTCCGCTGACAATCGTGACAGCGGCTCCAACACGTGCTGATGGCTTGATAAAAATTTCCTTGCATGCGAGCGTGATCAATGCTGCGGCACTCCCAGCATCAGTGACCCAGGCGACGATGCGTGTGCCACGCGCTTCGCTATCGAGGATTGTTTGAATAATAAGTTCTTCTGTGGACACGAGTCCTCCCGGACTCTTGATTTCAAGAATGACCGCCGCAGGATCCAGTTTTTCTGCCTTCTCGAGGGCCTTCTTGAAATCGGCGGCGCTAAACCATTGATCGTCATCGAGTGTTGGTCCAACAACCCCATTGAGCGGTATGACCACCACGAGGTTTGACATGTTGGTTGAACTATGTGGCGTAGTTGTCTTGGGAGTTTTTCCAGCTGTACCACCACTTGGAATCGTTTGGGCAAATGACGCGAGCGAGAAAGCCGCACATAGCGCAACAATAAAAGTGAAGTGGCGGTTGGTCATTTCACGCGGAATCGACCAGACTGCGAAAGAAATTTCTGCGGATTATCAAACGAGACCTTGCGAATGATCGAATCCAAGTGACCTCGTCGGCGCATTTCATCGCGGCACTTTGGCACTGCGAGTGGATCGCTGATTCCCCAATCAGCTGCCGAATTGATCCACATCCGTTCAGTTCCGTGCATTTCGAATATATCGGTCGCTCGTTGGGGCGTGCACTTCGTGTCTGGATAGAGCGTCATTCCCGCCCAGAATCCACGATCGAGAACTTGCCTCACCGTGTGTTCTTCAACGTGATCAATGAGTACACGTCCTGGATCGACGCCATGATCTTTGATCGCATCCATAATCATTCGTGTGCCCTTCATCTTGTCTTCCAAGTGTGGAGTGTGCACCAAGATCAACAAGTCCCGACTTTTCGCCAGAGCGATGTGTTCTTCAAGAACGATCAACTCGTTTCGTGAATTCTTATTGAGGCCGATCTCGCCGATCCCAAGCACATTGGGCCGATCCAGAAAGTTCGGGATTTCTGCAAGCACTTCGCGAGCGAGACCGATGTCTTCACTCTCCTTTGGATTGATGCAGAGCCATGTGTGATGTTGAATCCCAAATTGAGCGGCGCGTTTCGGTTCGGTATCGGTGAGCTGCCGAAAATAATCCATAAATCCCTGCGCACACGATCTGTCGTATCCCGCCCAAAACGCAGGCTCTGTAATCGCAACACAACCCGCGAGCGCCATGCGCTGATAGTCATCGGTCGTACGCGAAACCATGTGAATATGAGGGTCGATGTACATGGTTCGCTCAACTTCAGGGAAGTGGCACAGCGCCGATCGCGCCCTTCATGCCAGCCTTTGCAACGGGATCGGTGGAGTGATCGCTCCACAATTCCAGCGCTCGTCGCGCACGTTCTGGTTGGCCATCGCGCAGCAAATCCAGGGCAGCGCATAATGCACGAACGCGGACATCATTTGTCGTGGCGGAAGGCGCAACACCATCGACGATCGCAGCGCGATCAAAGCGATCCAGAAATGCAGCGATATCGAGCACCTTCGCGCGGTGCTCTAGAAAATACTGATCCACGACTTCGTTTGACCTGAGAGGAGTCGCCATGTCGTCCATGTTAGGGGGCAAGAGCGCTCGCCGATGCAGAAACAATCTCATGATCCATCTGGTGAACTTCGGTGGCATTTCCAATTGTTCGTAGCAGCGTGACGTTCATCCGGCCTCCAAGGTGCTCGCGAAATTCCTCAAGCCCGCGAAGAAGTTGGTCCGTGTTCGCCAGAAGGGGATGCCATGTTGGAAGGCGAAGTGCTCGAAGGCAGGCGATGATGCGAGTGCAATTGCTCTGGGAAAGTAGACCCGTTCTTACGGCATATTCGCAGTCGAGGGCGATACCGATCGAGACCGCATCGCCATGAGAAATCTCGTAGTTACTCATCGATTCCAATTTGTGTGCGGACCAATGGCCAAAGTCGAGCGGCCGAGCTTCGTGGAGTTCGAATGCATCGCCTCCCTGTGTAATGTGATCGAGGTGCAATTGCGCACTCCGCTTAATAATCGGCATCGCCGTGCAAAGATCACGTGTGACAATTTTCGAAGCGTCGCGTTCGATGAGTTCAAAGAGGCTCGGATCTTTCAAGCATCCGATTTTGACCGCTTCGCTGAAGCCAGAGAAAAATTGCTGATCGGTCAGTGTCGTTAGAAATTGTTCATCTGCAATGACACCCCACGGAACAGCGAATGTCCCACAGAAGTTCTTCTTGCCGAACTTATTGATCCCATTCTTCACCCCCATTGCGGCATCATCCATCGCAAGAGTTGTCGTTGGCATTCGAATGAGCCGCACGCCGCGGTGGGAAAGTGTTGCGCCGAGTCCGACAGCGTCGAGCATCGCGCCGCCGCCAATTGCCAGAATGAAACTCTTGCGATCGATTCCATATCGGTCGGCCGCCGCCATCACTTGCTCGCAAACATCGTTTGAGTTCTTCGCTTCTTCTCCGCCGCTGACGACTTCCACCATCTTGAGTTCAGGCACGAGCTCCCCGAGTTTTGCCCGTGCTCCGAGATAATTCGCAAGACGTTCGGTCAGATCGGGATGTGCATGATGAACCCCGCCGTCGATAAACACAATCATCCGCCGCCATACGTCATCAGAACAAAGGCTTGCGAGCGTCGGATTATCTGGGTGCAACGCATCTTGAGTGAATCGCACTCGGTGGCGAAAATCAACTTGAAGTGAACGATCGAGTTCCATGGCGTTGTTTCAAGGATAGGTTCGATTGCAAAAAGAAAACCATGGCGGAGGGCGTTCCGCCATGGCTTGGTACCCACGAATACGCTTCGTAGGAGTCCCCGCTTTTGAGGCGGGGCGAAAGTGATTTGTTTACGGAAGGCGCTTCACCATCGTGAATCGCATAGTTCCTTCTCTCTCGAATAAAATTCGGATGATTGGCGAGTTCTTCAATCTCGCAAATGCGGCATGGCAGGTTTGAACATCGGTGATGGTGATTCCGTTGACTTCGTGAATGACATCTCCAGGAACCATTCCGGCTGTTGAGGCTGGACCGCCTTCGATTGTCGAGACCACATAGACACCTTCGCCGTTTGCGCCGAGCGCAGTCGCAGAATCCGTGTCAAGCGTTCGAATTTCCAGTCCAAGTGATTCATCGATCCCGGATGGAACTGGATCTGGTGTTGATGCGGTCGCAGTTGCGGACGGCCGTTCACCGAGAGTTGCGTCGGTTGTGACTTGCTTCCCATCACGGATGAGAGCGAGGCTGATCGGTGTATTTGGCGCGTAGTTTGAGATTGTTCGCATGAACTCCGCAGGCGTCTGTGTGCTTTTCCCGTCGATTGCAACGATGATGTCGCCGACTTCCAATCCTGCTTGCGCTGCGGGAGTTCCAGAGACAACTCGTGAAACAAGGACTCCATCGCTCGTCGCTCTGCTGAAGCTTTTCGCAAGATCACGGTCCATCGCCTGCGTCGAAACTCCAAGCCAGCCGCGGCGCACTGTGTGACCTTGTGCGATTGACTCTGCAATGCGCTTAACGACGTGGCTCGGTATGGCAAAGCCAACTCCAACACTTCCACCTGATTGTGAGGCGATGCCGCTGTTGATTCCAACCACGTTTCCATCGAGATCGATGAGCGGTCCGCCAGAATTGCCTGGGTTGATCGCAGCATCGGTTTGAATGTATTCCTCGAATGTAGAGAGTCCAACTCCGGCGCGACCTTTCGCGCTGACGATTCCTGCAGTCACGGTGTGTTCGAATCCGAATGGGCAACCAATCGCGAGGACCCAGTCACCAGTTTCGATTGCGTTTGAGTCACCAAATGTTGCGGCGTGAAGCTCTTTCGCATCAACTCGAATCACAGCAAGATCCGTATCAGGATCTGCGCCGATTTTCGTTGCAGTCAATTCTCGTCCGTCGGACAATCGAACAATAATTTCGTCACCACCAGCCACGACATGGTTGTTCGTAATGATCAAGCCAGCTTCCGAATAGACGATGCCGGTTCCTTCACCCCGTCGTTCGCCTTGTGGACGCGTGTTTCGCGGAGTGCGTGGACTCTCTGGCGACGTGTTGGGATTGCTGCGACCAAACTCGCTTGAGAATGGGGCTCGATCTATTGTTGTGATCGAGACAACACTCGGGCCAACGCGCTTCGCAACTTCGCGAAATGCACGCGAGAGACTGCGGGCATAATGGAGTTCATCGTTTGAGCTCGACGGATCTCGTTGTTTTTCTTCTTGTTTTCCTTGCGTGCTGTTGGCCTGGGCTTCTTTCGTGGTCGCAATGGATTCGCTCCCAGCGATACCCATGACGATTGTCAGCGCAGCAAACATGTTTCTGGCACGGAGAATTTCTTGCGGCTTTCGCTTGATTTGCAAGGATTCTTTGAAATCTGCCCTATTGAATTTGAGTCTTCGGTCGCCCATAGTTTCCATCCTTTCGTGAGAATTTCCTACGACGAAGGGGAATATGAGTTCGGATGTTTTTTAACTTTTCGAAAGCCAATGGCCCAAGATCGCCCGCGGTTGATCTCGTACTTTCGGGCTAGAAATTGACTTGATAGTTCAGACCGACCGCGAAATCTATGCCAGCGGTGTATGAAGACTGAAGGCCAGTGATTCCCTCACTTGTTTGGTACTGGGTTTGAATTTCTGGATTCAGAATATTCTTCAGCCCAAGGGAAAGTCTCAATCCTTCAAGCAGTTCCTGCGAGTACGTGAAGTTGAGAGTTCCATAAGACAATTGATAGATGGCAGGCGTGAGGAGAGTCGTGTGTGGATTGGCTGCCGTAATCAACGACGTGCCTTGCAAGTTGTAAAAAAGTCCGATCTGCGTGCCCCAAGGTTTGTACTCATAGGTTGCGTTGAGATTCAGAACATAATCTGGAGTCGCTGTCATCGGTTGGGTTGTGTCGTTGACGCCGTACACAGCGAGTGCAGCGGCGTCCGCGTCGGAGAGCGTGACTTGCGATGACATGACGGTCATATTGCAGCCGAGAGCGAGTCCCTCGAATTCCTCACCGAGCAACGGATCGAGTGTGACTCGAGCTTCAAATTCTGCGCCATACAACTGACCATCTGGGAAGTTGAGCGGACTCGTGTAAGAAAATCCTTCCGTGTATCGCTGCACATACTGAATTGGATCTTGGATGTCCTTATAAAAAAGTGATCCAGAGAGCAGCCACTTCTCGTGTGGCGTCCAGTCCAGACGAATGTCATAGTTGTTGAGTGAACTCATTTGCAGTGCGGGGTTGCCGATAAAGATTGGACCACCGATGTACTCATACTGAACGACTGGAACTAGTTCAAAGAAATTCGGTCGGGCCAAAGTTTGTGCGAAGGACGTTCGCAAGACAAGGTCGTCTTGAAGGTTCCAGTTCCAACCAATCATCGGGAGGACTCGATTGTCAGTGAAATTCGCATCCCATTCATTCGGACCGTCAAAGTTTTGGACGGCCTGCGTCTGCACATTGATCCAGTTCGCATTCTCGTCAGGGAGGACAGTCGTCGACATTTCTGTCTTTTCGTATCGAGCACCTGTCACAATATTCATTGTTTCATTGATTGGCATATCGACCATCCCGTAGTACGCCATAATGTTTTGCGCGCCGTCGTACGAGATATCAGTTGTCGATTGATAGATTGGATGATCTTGACTTGGAAAAACTGCACTCCACGGTTTGTCAAATGGACTCGAATAGGATGAGTCTGGATCACCAGTATTACTGAAGGTGTCTTGTGTAAATGAGCGACCGACCGAATCGACGAATACTCCAGCCTTGATGTACCCCGGTCGATCGTTCCACTGCATGAAAGGCAATTTCACATTCGATGCACCTTGTGTGCTGTTTTCCTCGTTGTAATAACTGATGTGCTGTACCCATCCAACAAACGCGCTCTGTGCAGGCGGATATTGGATCCATTGCTCAGGAAGGACAAAGCCAGGGGCCACTTGATATGGAGGAACCCAATATGCCGCAAACTGAGTTTGGTCTGGTTGATTTTCTGTGGCTTGACTGAGTGAGAATCGCCAGTCCAGTATTGGTGCGCCGAAGGTTGAATCAGAATCCTTGTTGGTGTCACCAAGACCAAGAAATCCCAGTGTGTGCTCTCCGCTCAGAATGAGCGACTGAGTTCCCATTTGACTGTAATCAAGTGTTTCAAGTCGGTTGTATGGTGCAGCTTCTGGAACATCATGGCCGATACCTTCGAGGTCGTATGGGTCGTATCCCGGGAAGAAATAGTCCTTTCCGTTTGTGTCGACGAGTAGTACAGCTTGATTTTCCGACAGTGATGTGTAGAGGAACTTTGCGGCAAGTTTGTTGTTTTCTGTTTCGAGTCCCAGGATTCCCATTCCGCCCCACTGAACGGATTGAGTTCCCTGTGTCACGTCAAAGAGTTGGGTCTTAAAGTCGTCCCCAGTTCCAAATTTTTCTGGGACGAGTGGCGTTCCTGGACCTTCTTGCTCGAGGGAGTTCAGGACTCCGTTATCGAAGTACGAGGCATTTTGGTCATAGAAAAAATTTCCAAATGCTCCAAACTTCGTTCCTTCGTCCATCTCCCACGTGTTGCCACCTGCAAGGGACCATTTATAGATAGCTGGCGCATCGCCTGTTGTCGTTCCAGTTGGGTTGTTTGGCCATGATTGTCCGTTCTGATCAGGATGAGTTGCAAGAGTGTTGTTTTCACCAAAGGTTCCCAGCGTTCCGCCTGGGTACATGAGGAAACTTCCGTTCTTGACTTGCGAATTGAATCCAATCTGTGACTTGAACTGCAAAAATCCTTCGTCTGGAATGTCTTTCAAATCAATATTGACTGCTCCACCAGAGGCGTCACCTTGTTGATCAGGCGTAAATGTCTTGCTGACTTGAATGCTTTCGAGAACCGCGCTTGGAAACTGATCAAGTTTGACAGCTCGTTTATTTGGATCGGCACTCGGCAATCGGACTCCATCGAGAAGTGTGCTGACGTATCGATCTGGGAGCCCGCGAATGACCGCATATTTTCCATCCTGAAGAGTCGCGCCAGGCACGAGAAGCAGCACGG
Source organism: uncultured bacterium (assembly GCA_903919715.1). Taxonomy (GTDB): domain Bacteria; phylum Planctomycetota; class Phycisphaerae; order Phycisphaerales; family SM1A02; genus F1-60-MAGs104. The sequence goes on from CAIXJC010000022.1 coordinate 9,660, forward strand.
CAGCAGCATCAGCAGCTCCAGATCGGTTGATTATTTCCACACCAACGGAGTCGAGAAGTTGAGGGCTCTCGAGTCGCAGTTGAAGTTCGAGGGTCGGAATGAACGTAATCGCCTTGAGATCGACAGGCTCGACGATCTCCTTTTCTTCTTTTACATCGCCACCAAGATCGACATCTTGAACGACAAATTCGTCCATATCCTCGAATTCTCCAGCCATATACACGTCGGTATCGACGAGTTGCCCAGCATTAACCTGGATATTGGCTTTGACCTCTCGGACATATCCGTCTTTCGTGATGACCAACGTGTGTGGACCGACGGGGAGATTCGGCAAGACATACGAACCGTTTTCGTTGGTCGAGGCGCGGGTTTTCAGCCCGAGGATGCTGACAGTGGCGCCGCGAATTGGTGCATCAAATTCCTTGTCGTACACGATTCCACGAATTGAACCGCCGACTGGCGATTGCGCCTGCGCAAAACACGCCAGGATGCAAACGACAAGGATGAAAATGAAATTCGTTTGATTCGAAATCACCATGGATCAGTCAAAGAATTTCGAATGCTGTCAATGCGACGCATCAGGTCTGATGTTGGCAAAATGCCGTACTTCGCCATTGAAATACATGTTGCACAAAGGTCTTCGGCACGTGGACGAGCATTCGGGTTGATCGCTCCTTCTTCGAGCGCTGCCGCATAGCACGCAATCGCTTCGTCGCGGTCGCCGAGCTCGCAGAACCCTTCGGCCAATGCACGAAGTGATGTCGCGCGGCGAAGGTCGACAATGCCATCACGTCGAGTCGAGTGTTCTGAGTGCAATTTTTGCAATTGCTGGCGTGCCCCCTGTGTATCGCCCATTCGCTGATGCGCCCGAGCAACCAGTGCACCAAGTGGCGCGACATCTTCCGGCAGAAAAGTTGTCGATGAAAATATTTCAGTTGCAGAATGAAGCTTCACAAGTGCAAGGTCGGTGTGATGATTCTTGTAAAGCAGATCTGCAAGATCGATTTCGCATTTCACTTGGAGATCTAACGGCAGACCAGGAATCGCGTTGTCGATAGCCTTCAGCGCTCGATTGGACCGTATTTCATCATCGGACACGCGATCGAGCCACGCCATGTATCCATCGATTGCACCACGAACGAGATCGAAGTTCTTTGTAGCGATTGCTTTATCAAACATGTCTGCCTGAGTATCGAGTTGGGCCGGAAGCATGGTGACGGTTCGTGCGACTTCGATTTTTCCCAGTTCTGCTTGTGTTGCCCCTTGAACAAGCTCATATGCCTTGGCGGTGTCGCCGAGCTGCACATAAAGCTTGGCGGATTCCGTGATGACTCGTTCGTGGCGCCAGTCCGTTTCGCCTGCCGCAACTTCTATTGCTCTCGCCGCAAAGTCGCGCGCATGTTGTGGATCGTTCATCGTCGCATAGCGCTGCCCAATCAGCGCGAACATTTCTCCTTGACGCCATCCATCGATCTTCGATGCGTACTTGATCGCTTGATCGAGAGAGCCATTGTCGAGGCAGGTTTGCGCCACAAGGGCTTGCATTCGTGCGCGATCGCGTGCATGTGGTTCAGTTGGGATGCTGGTCCCGATCTGAAATGCTATTTCGAGGAGTGCGTCTCTCGATGCTGTTGTAGGCGAAGAGCCCGCAGAGCTTTGTGCAGCAGGCGTCGCTGTCTTCTGTTCGACAGGAACGGCATTGTTCGGTTGCGTACTTTCGTCGGCGCAACCGACTGGCCCCATTGCCACGATGGACAGCGCTACGTGAAGGAGAGTTTTTTGTCTGTGGGATAATTTCACATTGATTCCTGAAAGAGAAAGGAGCGTCTGATGCAGAGAATGTCTCAATCACCAGACGCTCCGATTCAAGCCAAATTGGTCACAGTGCTCGAATTGCACTCGACCGACCACTTAGATGCAGTTGCCCCAACCGCTCAATACTGCGGCAAGGTCGGCGCCATTCGTGGTGCCGTCGTGATTGATGTCAGAAGCTCCTGATGATCCCCAGCCGCTCAAGACTCCAGCAAGGTCGCTTCCATTGATGAGACCGTCCGCGTTGAGATCTGCTGGGCAAGCTGTTGCGCAGCCGCCGGGAGGCGCGACGCTCATTCCGTAAGCATCTGTTGCAGTCCATCCACAGAGCCAGTTCTCATTCGGCCCGAATGCGCCGCGGTATTGAGCCTGTGCGAAAAACCCATCGCTCGGTGCGCTGGCGACACTTGTTGCAGCATCATTGGTTGCGCGTGGGTCCAAGAGAATGACAGGTTGGACGACGACAGTTCCCGAAATCACGTTTGGTCCACGGGTGATGCTCGCGATTGGAGACGAACCTGCGGCTGCCAAGACATTGTTATTGCCAGCAGCAAAGACGCCGCGGGAGTTTGCTTCGGTATACGCAGCAGCATTCACATTGTTATAGAAAACGCTATCGGTGTACTGAATAAGCTTTCCTGCTTTTTGTGCGGTGTATGCAGCAGCTGGATTTGCGAAAGGATTCACCGAGGAGTAGACATTGTAGTTTGTTGTCCATGTGTCAATCCACGAAAGTGTCCCGTTGTATCCATAACCTGTTTGACCGCCAGTTGCTTCACCGTCTGTGTTGTCATTCTTGACTACTTCTTTTCCGATATCCATAAAGATGCAGTTGTTGAACTGCGCGCGCATATTGTCGCGGTACTTCGTTCCAGCCTTCCCACTGAGAGGTTGACCGATGATTGTCATGTTGTAGAAGTTCGCTGTGCTGACTGGTTGAGCGTCAGACTTCTCCGCGCCGTCCATTTCAACACTCGAGTCACAGAACCCAGAACCAGATGCCGCACCTGCGATTGAATATCCAGACACAAGCAATCCGAATTGAACTCGACCACGCCATCCTTGATCGACGTCGAATGAATCGTCGCCGATGTTCCAGATACTGACATACTTCAAGTCGACATTACCGCCCCAAATTTCGATTCCGTCATCGACGTTGTTCATGATCTCGATGTGGTCAATGATTGTCTCTTTGCCGACGCCTCCGAGCGATAGTCCGTTCAACTCGTTGCCAAGTCCAACGACTTTTCCACCATATCGAAGCGAGACATATTCAAATCGTCCGCTGTTATCGAGGTCATTTCCGCCGCCGTAGAACGTACGAGTATCGCCGCTTCCACTTGCTGTCAGACCTTCCATATTCGCATAGTTGCCAGCATTTGGTGCGGCAGTATTGCCGACAACTGCGCCAGCGCCATACTTGCCGATGTACGCATTTCCCATAACCGTGACATTTCCCCACTCGTTTGCTGATGCGCGCCAGGTTCCAGTCTTTGGATTTCCAGCAGTCCATGTTGCCACGTCAGCCTTTGACGTAAAGATGACCGGTTCGAGCTTTGTTCCCACGCATTCGATGCGTGCATCACGGGTGACGGCCAATGAGCCCCCTACATCACTTGCGATGACCGTGCCCGCTTGAATGGTCAATGTCGCTCCTGGGAGGATGTATCGCTGACCTTGCAGGTTGTATGTGTTGTCCTTGGTCCAAGTGGTTGACGTTGCGATGTCGTTGGAAATTAAAACCTCCGCAGCATTTGCTGCGCCAACGACGAATGATGCGCCGATCGTGGCGGCGAGTGTTGTCCAAAGCGTACGATTCTTCATTGAGGGTGAACCTTTCTGGATTGAATTTCGAAGCCAAATAGATGCGGAATCGAACGTCGATCCGCCGCGGATGAATGGATAAAACGCATCCGTGTCGTGCTTAAATATTTCATAAGCATCGACTCCAAAACACTACTACGGCAACATTCGAATACAAGTGTGCTCTTGGTTAAGAGTCCGTGAACATGCGTGTGATGCATGGGGAAGATTGTGAAGGAACACGCGAAGCCGTGTGTTCAGATCGCAAGAAGAAAGCGTTTAGAAATCATCAGCGCTTGCTTTTCGATGCACGCTCGACCTGTTCGATGTATCGGGCAATATCTTCACGTGGTTTCAAGGATTGTGCGTCACGTAGCAGGGGGAGCGCTTCGCCGAATCGACCTTGACCGACAAAGACTTGTGCGATTTTCACTTTGGCGTTGGCGGCAAACGCATCAATACGCGCTGCTCGCTCGTAGTACAGAATCGATTGATCTGGCTTGCCCGCTCGGTTGTAGTGCTGTCCGAGCAACATGAGTGCCTCACCATCGAGTGGATCGAGTTGGATGACTTCTTCGAGGGCTGATGCCGTTTCATCGTCGCCTGCGCCGCTGTTCATCGCGAGCCTCGCTTGCAACTTGAGCAGCTTGCGCTTGTCGACATCGTTGATTGAGTCGCCCCAATTCGATTTAACGCGAGCGAGAAGAGTTTTCGCTTGGAGTAACCCGCCGCGCGCGGCGAGCATCTCTGTTGACCGCATCGGTCGCACCACGCTTTGTGCTGGATTCTTGGTGATTGCGCGATCAAATGCGCTGAGTGCGAGATCCTGAAGCCCCTCAGAAACATAGATATCACCGAGTGTGTACAGACTGTCGACGGTGGACTTGCCGATTGAGTCGAGCGCCTCAAGATTGACCGCAGCCTTAATTGGCTGCTTAAGACCTAAGTATGTGTGTGCCTGCAAGAGCCAGAAATCGGCTTTGTCTGGAAAGGTCGTAATCAACACATCTAACAAACTTGCAGCGTCTTCGTATTTCGCCTGCTTGAAGACAGAACGAGTGAGTCCAAGCCGCCATTCAACATTGTCAGGTTGCAGAAGCAATGCGTTGCGATACGCCGCTTCCGCAGGCTGATAGTCCTGACGTGCAGAATGACAGTATCCCAGCAGTCCGTACGTGTACGCATCTGCGCCACCCAGCTCGATCATCTTGTTAAACGCTGCAATTGCACTTTCAAATTGACTCTTGCGAGTACAGATCAAACCAATGCTTCGGTATGCACGCCGAAAATTCGGAAACTTCGCAACGGCGTTTCGATAATTGATCAGCGCATCATCCATCTTGTCCTGTTGAAACAGTGCGCCACCGAGGGTGAGATCAATCGTTGCCGAAGAGTCTGGTTTGACGGAATCTTTGAGGAGCGCCTCCGCTGCTGGGAGTTCATCTGCCATGAGTTGTCGCACCAGTTCGAGCAGCGCCATATCGTCCTGAGATATGCGAGGCTCGATATCTGGATTGATGCCGTATCCGCCAATAAACGATTTTTGGAAACCAGGATCGTTCCAAATCAGTGACAAGTCTGGCTGCGAAATCTGCATCGACGGTCCTGGTGCCGAATCTCCGTTCGAATGCGGCACATCGGCTGACGCATGAAAACCGAGGAGAGTTACGCCGATGATTGTGATGAATTGGAATCGCATTGTGTTATCTCGATTGAAAACGAATAGGGACTCGCATGCGGCAGCTCACGCGCTGACCGCCCTTGATTGCAGGCTCAAACTTCCATTGACGAACGGCCTCCAATGCTGGCGCATCGAATTCAGGATGTGAAGACTTTTCCACGCGCGGATTGACCACTCGACCTGTTTCGTCGACGATAAAAATGAGGGTCACCACGCCTTCGATATTCTTTGCGCGCATTTCAGCGGGATATGCGCCAGCAACTTGATGCACGGCGCGGGGTCGTTGATCAATTTCGGAGAGGCTGAATGCTCCTTGAAATTCCTGATCATCAGCACCCGCTCGTCCAGTTCCACCGATTCGCCCACCGGAAGCAAGCGAAAGTCCTCCGCCGAAATCTGCGCCGCCACCACCATTAGATCCATTGAGTACTTGTTCAATGGCGCTCAAACTTGCAGCATCGAGAGCGGGCGCGTCATCACTTGCCACGGGCGAGTCGACACTTTGAAGAACTTGGTTTGGATCCGGAGGTGCGTCGGATTCGGACTTCAATTCTTCCTGCACCTGTTCTTTGACCTGTTCGTCAGCCTTGTCCTTCTCGACGTCTGTGGACAAGAGTTCCACATTCTGATGGCTTGAATGATTCTTCTCGTCATCAAGAAAAAGAATCCCGCCAAAACAAATAACCGCAAGGTGCACAACGAATGCGCCGACGATGCACAAGATCACGCGCACCTTCATCATTTTTTATCCGTGTTGATGCCGACCTTGGCAATCCCCAATTTTCGAACCTCATCGAGGATTCCGACGACGTATTTGAAATCCGCTGCGCCGTCACTATTGATGATCACCTTTGGATCCTTCGATGTCAGTTTGAATGTCTGCAGCTTCATCGGCAGTTGTGCGAGCGTGATCTTGTCTTTGTTAAAGAAAATCTCGCCCTTTTCATTGACGCTCAACGTGACGGCCTTCTCCATTTCAGACTGATCACCGAGTGATTGGGCCGACGCTGCACCAGGCAGCGCAACCTGCACTCCTTGATTCTTCGACATGCTGAGTGAAACCATGATGAATGTGGCTAAAAGGAAAAAGATGATGTCGATCAGAGGAATGATCTCGATTCGAGCTTTTTTCTTTTTGCCGCGGGAGAGCCCGCCACCACCACCAGCCACGGTCAGTTCCCTCCAGCCATCGCAGCAGTTGCGGATGACTCGAGAAGGGAATCGACGTCGGCGAGTGGATTTTCAATTGTGCGTTTTTCAACGAGCAATTTCAGCTGTTCGCCAGCGGCGAGCATTTCATTTTCAATTCCTTCAATTCGGTTGTTGAGATAGTTGAAGGGTAAGAGTGAGCAGATCGCAATCACAAGTCCAAACGCCGTTGCGATCAGGGCCTCGGAGATACCTCCAGTGATTGCTCCAGGAGAACTGAGGTCTCCGCCGATCACAGAGAATGACGCCATCATGCCTGTCACGGTTCCAAGGAGTCCCAGCAATGGAGCGAGGGTAATGACTGTGTCCAAGATGGCGATACCACGTCGGTATCGCTTGAAGGCGCGCGTTTCTGCATAAGCGAGCGCATGCCCAAGAGATTGATCTCGGTGCTCGAGTGCATAGCCGAGCGTTGTCACGACCGCGTCCTTTGACTTGTTCGCGAGTTCAATCGCTGCGGCAAGGTTGCCTTTTCCAACTTCGACAAAGAACTTTCCAAGGGTCTTTGGACTGCGTTTGCGTTGCTCATTAAGGAGGAAAAGCAATCGTTCCAATACGACGGAAAGCGAGACGATCGATGCAAACAGCAATGGCCACATGATTGGGCCACCTTTGACGAAAATGTGAACGATGTTTGTTTTCTGTACGAGCGCCTTCAGCGCGCCACCGCGAGATGGGTCGAGTGGAATGGTCCCTTCACCCGATGCGACCAACGTTCCGATTGCTCCAGCGAGTTCTCCTTCGAGAGGTCGTACGAGTGGATTGGGCGAACCGACTTGTGGAACAGCAACTCCAGCCATTCCAGAATCGGCGCGAAAGAAAGTGATCGGCCCGATCATGGCGAATTGCCCTTTCATCACACTGCCAAGGGTGTCAACTCCAACTCCAGCAAATCGATTTCCACCGATGACATCGAACAGGCGTTTGATGGTGAGGCTGGTGAACAAGGTTTGCCGTGCAAATCGTTCGGTCGGAGTGAGTGTTTTGTTCTCGACGGCCTGTTTCGCAGTTTCGACAGACTCTCCATAGATTTGCATTTCGCCGACCCCGACTTTGGTTTCGAATGTTCGAGCGTATTCGTCAAGGAGACTGCCGATGTAACTCAATTCATCCTGGCGAGCCTTCATTTCCGCCTTCATAGTTCCAATTTCAAGAGCACCTGCATCGACAAGGCGTTGAACTTTCTCGCCATCGCGGCGAAGTTGAATCACATTTTCTTCTAAGGTGGTCAACTCTTGAGCAAGGGGAAGTTTTTCACCAGCAATTTGCGCACGGATGGCATTGAGTTCAGCAATGCTCTTGTTCAATTCGCTTCCAGCGCTTCGTGCAGCCTGACTGATCGTGGGGTTTCCTTCGGTCGACTCGTTGGCAGTTTGAGCGTTGGCGACAGTAACCGTCCCAGAAAGCAAGACGGGTATTACAAGCGAAAGTGTTCGTAGTAGGTTCATCATTGAATTTTCATTGGAAGTGGGACGAATGTCGGAGTGTGCTTTCCTTGGATTATTTCGAGTGCCATCAGGATCGACTCCGATGTTGCTGGAGCTGGTTCCCACTTCCAACCATCCTCGGTGGGTCGTCCGATCCCGGCTTCGCCACGCGGACTGATGTAGTACGCCTGTGCAAGTCCGATGTAGAGCACTTGAACCTCGCTGGAGGATCCATCGGCGAGCGTTCGAATTTCATACGTCACAGCGAGTTCGCTGTTGACTTTGTTCAACTCTGTGAGAATTCCAAGAACATTCTGAAAGCGTTCAGCAGTCGAAACACGCGTGTTTGCTGGGTCTATTGGGATACGTTGGAGGAGTGGAACGAGTCTCGCTGCGACAGGATCTGGCATCAATTTCGAGAGTTTTCGAATTTGATCCTCCATTGCAGTGACAGCGTTGGCTAATTGCGCAGTCGATGATTTCAGGAGATCGTTTTCGGCAATCAACTGATCCCGCTTTGTGTTTGATTCCACAACCGCCGCCTGTGACAGCGCAATTTTCTCCTTGAGCATCGCAACTTCTTTCCCAACAAGTTCGATTCGGCCTTGAAGAATTTCCTTTCCCTGCTGCCAGTCGTTGCGTTCCTTCGAGATGATCTGCTGAGTTTCGATCCACTTGGTCAGCGTGAGGCGAGTTTCTTCCAGAGATGGTTTCGCTGCCGGAGGTTGGACGGCAACTGGAGCTGGCGTGGATGGTGACGGTGCAGCAGGTTTCGCAGTTGGAGGTTTCTTTGCTGCCGCTGCCGTTGGCGTTGGTTTTTTTGCGGCTGGCTTTGCCGCTTGAGTTGGGGATGACTGCATCGGCGCTGCAATTGCAACTGATGCGGCGAAAAAGCTGGCGGCGAGCAGGATCGAGCGCGATGTCCGAATCGCGGCCAGGATTCTGTTGATACAACTTCTTTGGTATTGGAATATTTCGTTCATGTTGGGCGCTCTGCACTCTGCGATGAAAGTCATTGGCGAGAGAGAGCGATCCCTAGCCATGAAATCAACGAAAGAGCAAGTGGGAAAAATAGGGCGTCCACAAATGCGTTCTGTGAAGAACATGTTCAGATTTGGCGAAGGACTGAACGTAGGCCGCACTTGGCGGATCGCCGTTTCGAAGTCAGGAAGGCGTGGTCGCCAACCGATGCAAACAAATACTTGCAGCAACAGCAGCATTCAACGAATCGACCGATGTCGCAATCGGAATTCGCACGCGGTGAGTGGATGCTTTGAGCACCTCAGCAGAGATCCCTTCGAATTCACTCCCCACGATCAACATTGTTGGCGGGGTGTCGGCACGGGCGTGTGCATCAAAGTCCGCAATGTCCTGTGCAGACCGTGAACAATCAGCAGCTAGCACACGCAGTTGTGGGCGTTGGATGCGCATGTGGCCAATCGTCGCTGCAAGGTCATCACACCACGCATACGGAATCGTCAGCGCATATCCCATCGAGACGCGCAAGGCTTTTCGATAGAGCGGGTCGTGCGAATCTTTGGAGAGCAGAACTCCGCCAACGCCAAACGCAGCGGCACCGCGAAAGATCGCGCCAACATTGTCCATATTGATGACACCATCAAGAGCGATCAGCAGCTTGGCAGATTGAAACGCAGGTTCGAAAGGCGTGCGGTGATCGAGTTGCGTGCGAATGCCGATCGCAAGTGCACCGCGGTGGACGTCGAATCCTGCAGTTTGTTCGATGATCGCATCGCTGGCAATAAGGAGCGGAACATTTGGAGACGCAGATTTCGCAATTATTTGCGCTGCACGTTCGGCCATGCGCTGAGAGGCAAGAACGCTTCGGGTCAGTCCGAGACTTGCAACCATCTGCGTAATGATCGGCAGTGTCTCGCCGACGAAGAGCCCTTCATTTCGTCGCGCTCCCGATAAATCACGATCGCGAAGAAAGCGATAGTCGTCGAGCCTTGGATCGTTGAAATCAAGAATGGGCGATGTGCCAGAATCGATCTGGGGTGTCGAGTCTGCCAACGTTACTCGGTGAATTCGCTTGGATTTTCTAGAAGTCGAATGACTTCGCAGAGGAATCGCACCGCCTGCGCACCGTCGACCACTCTGTGATCGCACGAGATCGAAAGTGGGAGAACGAGTCCAGCGTAGAACTTTCCGTCCTTGACGAGAACGCGTTCTCTCGCGCGACCTGCGGCGAGGATCGCGACTTCTGGATAGTTGATAATCGGAGTCGCAAACATTCCACCGTACGAGCCCACATTGGAGATCGTAAATGTTCCGCCCATTGATTCTTCGCGGGTGATTGATCGATCCTTGCACTTTGCTGCGAGGGTTCGCACTGCAGTTCCAAGTTCCAAAGCGGACTTGCGATCCGCATCGCGAATAACTGGAACCATCAAGCCAGATTCTGTATCAACTGCGACGCCGATATTGATGACGCCTTTGATGAGGATCTCGTTATTTGCATCATCGACATTTGCGTTGAGCGCTGGGAATGCACGGAGCGCTTTGCAAACCGCAAGCATTACAAATGGAAGCATCGAGAGTTTTTCGCCGATCACTCGTGAATATTCTTTTCGCTTCGCATCGAGTTGCGTGACATCGGCTTCGTCGACAGCGGTGAAATGGACTGCCGTTTGGACGGACTTCGCAAGCGCCTCTGCGATCTTGCGACGAACTCCACGAAATGGAATGCGCTGTGAAACACCATCTTTGTCGACTGGCGGCAAATTGGTTGGCGCAGGAACGGCGCGCGCAGCAAATCCAGTGCTGGCGGTCGAGTTCCGTGCATTCACTGCAGGAGCCGAGGAACGCGCGAAAGATCCAACATCAGTGGCGGTCACTCGACCACCTCGTCCAGTGCCGTCGACTCGATTGATGTCGATCGAAAGTTCTTTCGCGATGCGCCGTACGGCTGGAGTTGCAAGCGACTTGCCTTGCGGTGTCTTGGTTGATGTTGCCGTGGCGAGATGCTCATCAGTTCGGCGTGCGAATCGGCTTGCAACATTCAATGTTCCTTGCATACTGCCGACGACCGTCCCTTGATCTTTACTCAGGTCGTCGGCTGGCGTCTTCACTCCAGCGGCGACTTGTGATGAAACACATGCAGGCGCAGGCGCTTTCACTGCTTCTTTCACTGGCGCAGTTGCAGGCTTTGAGGCGCTCGCAACGTTTGCGCCATATCGCACAAGTACTGCGGCAACTTTAATAATGTCGCCTTCCTTGCCGCAGAGTTCGCTAATCGTTCCAGCCCACGGACTTGGCACTTCGACGAGTGCCTTGTCTGTTTGCATTTCCGCCATCGGTTGTGATTCCTTAACGGCTTCGCCTGGTTTGACCAACCAGCGAATGAGTTCTGCTTCAACCAAACCTTCGCCTAAATCAGGAAGAAGGAAGTGGCTCTTGTCAGCGGGTTGTTTGAGTCCAGCCATATGTTTGTTCAGGATACGGGGTGAAGGCGAGCGTGATAAAGAACGAAGCGGATCAGAATGAGAAGACATCCTCGATGGCGCCGCTGATGCGGTTGGCGTCGGGCATGTAACTCAATTCAAGCTTGTAATAAGGCATAATCGTGTCGAAACCAGCTACGCGCTGGACAGGAGCTTCGAGATAGAGGAAGCAGCGTTCCATGATTTGCGCGGCAACTTCGGCTCCCATGCCGCCGGTGCGAGGCGCTTCGTGGACGACGACACATCGACCCGTCTTGCGAACGCTCGTTTCGATTGCTTCCAGATCCATTGGGAAAATTGTGCGCAGATCGATCAACTCGATTGAACGCGATGACTTTTCGATACTTTCCATGCACTGCAGAACGCTGGCGCCCCAACTGACGATGGTCAGTTCCGTTCCTTCGCACACAACACGAGCCTTGCCAATTGGAATTGTGTATTCATCTTCTGGAACTTCTTCTCGGAATGCGCGATAGACACGCTTGGGTTCGAAGAAGATGACCGGATCTGGATCACGAATCGAACTGATGAGAAGTCCCTTCGCGTCATAAGGCGAACTTGGCATCACAACTTTAATGCCAGGTTGATGCGCATAAATTGCTTCAGGAGAATCGCTGTGCAATTCAGGGGCGTGAATGCCACCGCCCACAGGAACGCGAATCGTCAAGGGCACGGTGAACGCGCCACGTGTTCGTGTTCGCATGCGAGCGGCGTGACTGCAAATCTGGTCATAGGCTGGTCCCAAGAATCCGTCGAATTGAATTTCGGGAACTGGTCGCAGGCCCGCCATCGCAAGTCCGATTGAAGTTCCAATGATTCCACTTTCAGCAAGCGGAGTATCGACGACGCGGCGTGCGCCGAAGCGTGCGTGAAGTCCTTCGGTAACTCGGAAAACGCCACCATTGACGCCGACATCCTCGCCGAGCAATAAGACGCGGTCGTCCTTTTCCATTTCCTGAATGAGTGCCAGATTGATTGCTTGAACAAGATTGAGATTCGCCATGGCTTTTAGTGTCCTTCCGTTCGAACAGTGGCTTCGGATGCCAAGGAATGGGTCTGCATCGAATCGCGCTGGTGGGCGAGATCATCGGGCAGTTCTGCAAATGTGTAATTGAAGACGTCGGAGACTTCTGGCGCCACGATCTGTTCGGAACGGGCGACGGCGGCGTTCACCGCGATTTCGATGCGCTGTCGCATCGCATCTTCCTTGGATGAATTCCAAAGCTTCTTGCTCTCCATAAATTTGCGAGTTCTCAGAAGTGGATCTCGAAGTTTCCAAACGTCGACTTCCGCTTGATCGCGGTATCGACGTGCGTCATCTGCGGTGGTGTGATCACCAAGTCGATAGGTGACCATTTCGATGAAGGTCGGACGGGATTCCTTGCGCGCTCGCTCGGCGGCTTCTTTGACCGCATAGACGCACGCAAAAATATCGTTGCCGTCGACCTGAATGCATGGCATTCCGTATGCGATTCCACGCTGTGCTACGGTTGGCGCACTGCACTGAATCTTGCCTGGAACGCTGATTGCCCAGAAGTTGTTCTGGCAGCAGAAGACGACAGGAATATCGAGATTCGCAGCAAAATTCGCAGCTTCGTGGAAGTCACCTTCGCTTGTTGCGCCATCGCCGAAGAATGTGCATGCGATCTGCTTTTCGCCGCGATACTTTGAAGCCCATGCCAATCCAGTTGCATGCAACATCTGTGTTCCAATTGGAACGGCAATTGGTGTTGCAAAGTGTGGACGAGGCATTGCATTGCCGCGCTCGTCGCCCATCCAGTGCAGAAGAATCGCTTCCATTGGAACGCCGCGCCAGAAGAGTCCGCAATTTTCGCGGTAGCAGGTGACCAACCAGTCGTCTTGGTTCAACACATATGCCGCTGCCAAGCTCGTGGCTTCCTGACCCATGTTCTGTGGATAGGTGCCCATGCGTCCCGAGCGTTGCAATTTGAAGGCGACTTCGTCCAAGTATCGGCAGGACGACATGGCTTCGTAGAGCTTGACGATGTCGGCGTCTGGAATCAGACCGGCACCGAGCTTCTCGTCATAATTTCCGTGTTCGTCGAGGATCGAGACACGCTCGATTTCCAACTTTAAAATACTCTTGATGGGCATTGAAAAAGTGTAGCGGACAGGGGGCGAACTCAACGTGCCGCCACAAGTCCATCGGCGCGCAGGTCGCTCGCACCCATCCAACCATCAGCCATCCGAACAATCGCTTGCCCGCGCCCAAAAGTGACCGTTCGTGCGCCCGCAATAGTTATCTCATGCCCGCGGCGGCGTAATTCGGCAATTGTTGCGTCCGAGAATCCTGGCTCCAACTGAATTGTCTTTCCTTGCATCCACTGCCAACGGGGCGCATCGAGTGCCGCCTGCGGATTCTGCGAGAAGTCAATCATGCGCATCATGACTTGGACATGTCCTTGCGGTTGCATGAACCCACCCATCACGCCGAACGCCATGGCCGGTTCATCGCCCGTCGGTGTTGTGCGGGTGACGAATCCTGGAATGATTGTGTGGTATGGCTTCTTCGATGGCCCGACACAGTTTGGGTGACCTCTTTCAAGATTGAAACATGCGCCGCGATTTTGCATCGCGATGCCCGTTCCAGGAATCACAACGCCAGAACCGAATCCTGCGTAGTTGCTCTGAATGAACGAGACCATCATTCCGCGCGCATCTGCCGCACAGAGATAGACCGTACCGCCGGGCTTTGGAATGCCGCTGCTGAAATCCTGCGCTCGCGCAAGATCGATGCGCTGTGCGAGCAGTGCTAGTCGTGCGGGTTGCAGCAACTCTGCAGGAGTGATTCGCATGGAAGCAGGATCGGCCACATGCGCATGCGCATCCGCGAAGCCAAGTTTGATTGCTTCAATGGCGATATGGAGCGCATCTGGACAATCCGCAGAGAGATTTGCGAAGTCTCTGGTTTCAAGAATGCCAAGTGCGATCAATGCCGCAATTCCCTGGCCATTTGGGGGAATTTCGTGAAGTCGATAGCCACGATAAGGCACGGAAATTGTCGTAGGAAATTCAGTTATATGTGCGGCGAGGTCAGACGATCGAAGATAGCCACCTTGATTGCGAGCGGCGGCGTCAATCGCCTCTGCGATGTCGCCTTCATACATAGCGCGGCCACTGCTTTGCGCAATCGATTCAAGCGTGTGCGCATGATCTGGCAAACGCATTCGCGATCCCGCATGCGGAGCATCACCATCCTTGAGAAATGTCGCACACCATGCTTCGGTGTTGGCACGCTTGGCATACACACTTGCCGCACGCTTCCATAATTGCGCAGTGAGCGGTGCGACTTGATATCCATCTCGGGCGTAAGCAATCGCTGGTGCGAGGAGCGCATCAAACGGCAATCGACCAAATTGTTTGTTCATGTCCGCCCAGAGCGCGACTTGCCCAGGAACAGTGATTGGTAACCAGCCATCCATTGGCATCTTGTCCATGCCAGCAAAGTGTTCATGCGACAGAAGAGCAGGCGATCGCCCACTGCCGTTGACGGCATGAAGTGCTGTTCCATCCCAGACGATTGCAAATGCATCGCCACCGATTCCGTTGGTTGTGGGTTCGGTCACCGTTAAGACCGCCGCTGCTGCGATCGCTGCGTCAGTTGCGTTGCCACCGCGACGAAGCATTTCCAGTCCTGCCTGCGCGGCAAGCGGCTGGCTTGTTGCAACCATTTCTGCGCCAAATACAAGTTGTTTCTGCGATGGATATGGCAGATCGTCCGAACATGGAATGGCGGCTGGAATCATTGGAGACAAGGGTACGCCGAGCGCACTTTGCGAGGAATCGGATCACTTTGGAAAATCGTTCGAGCCTTGAGTTACAACTTCATCAGAGAATCTCACGATGACGGTGACTGATCGGCCGAGCGTACGCGTGAAGAGTTCGCTGAAGAATCGACTCGCAACTTGTCGCGCCTCAATTCGAACTTCTGCAAGCGCTGGCTTCGTTTGCGCTGATTCAATCACTGCTTTTCGAAGGAGGCGCTTGGCGTCGTCGATATCGCCGCCGCTTGGAATGAGGTGTTCCATCCAATCGTTGTCGATGTAGACCTTCATTTTTCTAGGATCCGATTGAACTTCGACCACCTTGTCATTCACGATCGGCGACGGCAGCGTCAGCATGATCACGTTTTCGCTCACCGCTTCAACATTCCAGTGTTCATCATTGGGCCCATTGGATGGAATGATGTACTGAGCGCGATTGCCAGGAACTTCGAGAAAAACATGCACGGAACCGAGCGGGATCTTGTACCCAAAGGCACCGACCGTTGTCTCGCGGTCAAACTGAACATTGGTGTTGATCTCGCGCCATCCAACGAGCAGTCCACCCTGTGGCTGCAGATCGCCAAGCGCGCTAGTCAATGTGCTCGTGACCGTCGTTTGCACGGCAACGATTCCTGTGATGGCATTCGCAACTCTATTAATTGTGTCGCATGATCGAACGCCGAAATAGATTCCAGCGACAAGAATGAGCAGCACAAAGATTGTTCCACAACCTGAACATCCGCAACACCCGCTCGAACGAGGGCGAACAGGGATTGGTTGATGCGAAACAGTTGAATATTCCTCGGCCATACTCAACGTGAATGTAGTTCATTTCACCGGCGCACATTGGTCCGAAACAAGTTGGGGGAGAAATCGACCTACTTCGCCACGCCGCATTTTCCGTGCCGAACTCAACTTCCAATAAACAGGCTTGCAACGCTTCCAGTCATCCAACAGGCGAGCGCGCCGGCGACCATTGCGCGTAGGCCGAGTGCCGCAAAGTCACTGCGTCGATTCGGCGCCATCGCGCTCAAACCGCCGATTTGAATCGCAATGGACGGCAAATTCGCAAAGCCGCAGAGTGCGTATGTTGAAATTTGCGCTGCTCGAAAGCCAATCGTTCCATCACGAAGCGACGCGCTCAAATCGACATAGGCAACAAATTCGGTGGCGATAATTTGCTGGCCCATAAGCGATCCAACTTTGCGCGCATCATCCGCACCGACGCCCATGCACCACGCAAGTGGAGTGAAGACGTACCCAAGTAAATTTTGAAAAGTCATGACTGGAATGCCGTGAACTGCACGCCATGCCGCAATCGAGTCGATTTCACTCAGTGCCGCCAGTGGGTAATTCAACAAAGCCAAGAGTGCAACGAATGCGACAAGCATTGCCGCCACATTCAGCGCAAGTCGCAAGCCATCAGTTGCTCCTTCTGCGGCCGCATCCATGACATTGCAGGTGGTCTTTGGAATTGTTCTCAGAGAATCAAGTGATTCATCGCGCGGTGTCTCTGTTTCTGGCAGCATCAGTTTCGCCATCACCAATCCTGCTGGAGCGGACATCACACTGGCCGTCATCAAATGTTTCGCCATCAGAATGCGACTCGCATCGTCATCGCCACCAAGCATGACGATGTATGCCGCCATCACACTTCCTGCGATGGTCGCGAATCCGACGGTCATAACCGCCATGATTTGCGAGCGGGTCATTGTTGCGATGAACGGTTTGACGGTGAGCGGCGCTTCCGTTTGACCGACGAAAATATTCGCCGATGCAGAAAGTGCTTCGACTCCAGTGACATTCAAGACATGTCGAATGATCCACGCCAGTCCAGCAACGAGTCGCTGCATGATGCCTAGGTGGTAGAGCACAGCCATGAGGGATGCAAAGAAGATAATGATGGGCAGAACTTTCACTGCGAAAATAAAGCCCCACGGTCCGCTCGCATCCGCCGCTTTTCCAAAGATGAAAGTCGTCCCCGTGTCGGCGAATGAAATGACCCGAGTGATTGCAGCGGCGAAATGATCAAATATTCCAACGACTGGGGGGAAGCGCAGAAAGAGAAAGGCGATCAGCAACTGGATCGCAACACCCGACATGATTGTTCGCATATTGATGCGACGTCTATCGGTGGAGAGGGCGAACCCAATGGCCAGAATGACACCAATGCCGATCAGTCCAGTGAGTTGTTGCATGTTGGCTTGAGAATACTGAATCGTCGATCACAGACGTGATGGCTTGAAACACTCGCCGCAGCGTGGCTCGTAGTCACCAATACCGCCCACAGCGATGCGCTGCGTGTTTGGAATCATGCGCTGGCTGTGAATAGCCTCGCCTCCGCAGACGGTGCAGACACCGACGAGTCGGATGATTTCATCTGAGCGCATCAACAGTGATGGAAACGGCTCAAATACATCGCCGCGATGATCAAATTCGAGACCAACCACAATGACTCGCACTCCTGCGGCGACGAGCGTGCTGCAGGCTGAAGAAAGTTCAGATCCAAAAAAATGCGCTTCGTCAATACCGACGACTTTCGCATCGCCACTGTTGCGCACAATGTCTGCGGCGTTCTTTGCAGCAACGGCGCGAATGCGTTGGCCTCCGTGTGTAACTAATTCCTGGTCGGCATACCTCGTATCGAAAGTCGGCTTGAATGAGAGCGTGACCGACTGCATGAATTGCGCAGCTTCGAGACGTCGAATCAACTCCGTCGTCTTTCCAGAGAACATCGGCCCGCAAATTAATTCAAGGCGACCAATACTTGGATTTGACATCGAATGCGATCAACCGATCAGGTGGTCGGAGCCATCTGTGCGGCCTTCGCCTTACGCGCTGCATCGATCCGGCGCTTCGCATAAGCGATTGCCGCATCTGAGACGCTTTCAGCGTGAGCTGACTCGCGCATCACCGCAAGTGTTGTCTCTTCGATCGCAGTGACCTTCTGGTCGATGGTCGCTTCGGTCATGCCGAGATGCAATCCACCGAGTCGAATCAAACCGCCTGCATTGGCGATGAAATCTGGCGAATAGAGAATGCCGCGCTTCTTCAGCAATGCTCCATCGGTGTGGGGATTCATGAGTTGATTGTTTGCTGTTCCGCAGACGATTTCGCAGCGAAGATTTCCAATCGTGGCATGATCGAGCACGCCACCCATGGCGCACGGAGCCACAATATCCAGCTTTTCGTGGAATAGATTGCGGTCATTCCCAAGCGCAACGCAACCCAATTCTTCAACAGCACGCTTCATTGTGGGGACGTGCACATCGGTGACCATGACCGCAGCGCCTGCTGAACGCAACAGCTTTGCCAATTTGTAACCCGTTGCGCCACACCCTTGCACGCCAACAGAGAGATTCGAGAAGTCAACTTTGCGGCCAAGATGTCGCAAGCATGCTTTCATCGAATTGAAACATCCCAGCGCAGTCCAAGGACTTGGATCTCCGCCATGAGAAACGGCTTCACCGCCCATGATGTGACGACATTCTTGTGCCATCCAATCACAGAACTGCGGGCTGACGCCGACATCTTCTGCAGCGATATATGTTCCGCCGAGGCTTTCGACGAATCGACCCATCGCGCGCCCTTGCGCTTCGGTTGGCTGCTCACCTTGCTTATTGAGGAGGATGACGCTCTTCCCGCCACCAAGAGCGAGATCAGCCGCCGCCGCCTTGTATGTCATTCCTTCAGAGAGTCGCAGGACATCGAAGATCGCTTCACTTTCGCTTGCGTAATGGAAGCGTCTCGTTCCGCCGAGCGCGTTTCCCAACACGGTCGAGTGCACCGCGATGATCGCTCGCAACCCAGTTGCAGGATCGTTGGTGAAGGAGATGCGTTCGTGTCCGTGCTGAACCATGTTTTCAAGAATGTGCATTCAATACTCCAAGGAAAAGATTGTTGAGTGACTGGACATCGATACGCGAATGGAAAAGAATAGACGAGGAAGGGCATTCCGACCAAACAGGACAAAATATACGGAGAAACAAGGTGAAATCGCTTGTGAGATCACTCGACTTTTCGGCCCTTAAAGGCGGTTCCACTTCCGAACTGGGGAATGCCATCGGTCGCAATCGGAAGTCCAGTTCCGCGAGCGGCCATCACGGGCGTGCGCTCAGGAATGGAATAGTCCGCATTGCTGAGACCATCCGCCTGGGTGAGCACAGAATCGGCACAGCTTCGGGTGATCGCATCAATGTTCCAACGCAATCCGCGTGTCTCTTCGTCGATGTTGACGTTCGCAATTGCGCAGAGTTGATCGACCACCAAGAGTTCATGGGTAAGTTTCGCGCCATCGAGCCCGGATCGCAGATTTGCATCGCACTTACTGAGCGTGCACGAGACCGCATGAATCCACATCGCACACTTCGAAAGGCGCGCCTGAATGAACTGATTTCCGATCAATCTTTCTTCGTGCTCCTTGAACATCATCTTGACGTTGTACGAGTGATCTCGAATGCGGAACATGAGTTCCTGAGCATGGCGCTGTAATTTTGGGTGGATCTTTTCGAATTTCGGCACAGGTCTTCGCATTCCTAAGAAGAGTTCGCCGCCGATTCGTGCAGCTGCACCGAGTTGCCGGAATGGTTTCGCTTTGATCCCCAACATCCATTCGCCGAGTTGCTTTGATCCGTACGCAAAGACGAATGAATGCATCACTTCGTTGGCGCCTTCGACGATCGTATTGATTCGGGAATCACGCCAAATGCGCTCGATATTGTTCTCGGTCATATACGACTCGCCACCGAGAATCTGCATCGCATCATCAACAGTTCGATATCCGTATTCGCTGCAAAAGATCTTGCACATGGCGGTTTCGAGCATGATGTCCTCGTCGCCGCGATCCAAGAATCCCGTGGTCATATAGAGCATTGCGTCCATGGCATAGACGTATGCCGCACTGCGTGCGAGACGTTCCTTGACGAGATCGAATTCACCGAGTGGTCGATCAAACTGAAAGCGATACTTCGCCCACTTTGTTGCTTGTTCAAATGCGTATGTCGCTCCACCGAGCATTCCCGCCGAAAGCGTGCAACGACCGTAATTCAGGCAGGTCAGCGCGACGTTCAATCCGCGACCTTCCTTGGAGAGCAAGTTCGCACGCGGCACTTTGACGTTCGTCAGTCGGATGCGTGCTTGCCACGTTCCGCGGATGCCACACTTCGATCGATTTCTGCTGAAAATTTCGACGCCTTCCATGTCTGGAGTGCAAATGAGCGCCGTGACAGAATCTTTGGACTTGCCAGTCTTTGGATCGGTCATGCGCTGCTTGCACATCACTGTGAAGAGACCGCTGAGCGCAGCGGAGGTGGCCCATTTTTTCTCCCCATTGAGAATGTAATGGGTTCCATCTTCACTGATTTCGCAGCGAGTTTCTTGTCCTCCAGCATCACATCCAACATTCGGTTCGCTGAGACAAAATGCGCTGAGTGTGTCCTTCGCCAAACGTGGAAGGAAGTGGGTTTTCTGATCAGGAGTCCCGAAGAGCATCAATGCCTTGCAACCGATTGATTGATGTGCGGAAACCATGACGGCGGTCGATCCACATGCACGGCCGATTCGTTCAAGCACTCGGTTGTAACTGGTGATTCCGAATCCGCCACCACCGAACTCCTGCGAGATGGTCATGCCGAGCACGCCGAGGTCAAAGAGTTTCTTGACAACCCAATCTGGAATGTGCTGCTGCTGATCGATTCCGTGCGTTGGATGTTCGGTCTTCAGATAGGCGTCGAGTCGTCCGAGCAATTCATCGCATCGGCGAGTCTCTTCTGTCGTGCTCTTTGGATATGGAAAGATCAAATCTTCGCGAAAGTTTCCCCAGAAGGTGTTCTTGATCGCACCCATCGTTGCTGGATCTGGACCGAGCATTTCTTGTGCGGCTTCGATCTGCTTTCGATCGTTGGCGGAAATGTTTTTCAGGCTGTCGGCGATGTTGCTGCTTGTAGTCGTTGTCATGGAAACTCCATTGGTGCGTTGCAAAGAGCTAGAACAATAGCCCATTTAACGTTCAAAAGGTAGCGACGCCAGCGAACTCTGAAGTCGGGAATCGGATCAACCCGAGGGTTTCAGGAATTGCGCCAGTTTTTCGCGTGCTGTGGGCGTGTGGCGAAGCGCAACGAGGTGTTTTCGCTCGGCTGCGAGCGCAGCGTTCCATCCATTGTTGATTCCGATGTCGACGCAGTCCAAGACGGCAAGCGCAGCGTCAGTTGCAGTGAGTGTGCCGCGCGCCGCCGCAAGCGCCGATCGAATGCGCGGTGCATTCACAGAGTCAATTGCATTCGGCTGCGTGCGCGCCATCATGCGTGGATGAGCTCTGATCCAATCGAGTGCGGCACACAGCGCATCATCGCCAGCGTTCACAGCAACATCGAACAGTCCAGCAGGCAATGCATTCACAGGTGTTGTTTGTCCAGTCGCCGTTTGCGTGATTGCTGTGACAGGATCGATCCGTGCGGGCAACATTTGCGTGCCTCCCCAACCTGGGCAGATTCCAAGACCGCATTCTGGCAACCCGATTCTCCACGGTTTTTCCTCGGCGCCCGCAAGCGTCCCGACGA
This sequence comes from uncultured bacterium, assembly GCA_903919715.1. GTDB lineage: Bacteria > Planctomycetota > Phycisphaerae > Phycisphaerales > SM1A02 > F1-60-MAGs104. The sequence goes on from CAIXJC010000022.1 coordinate 31,395, forward strand.
TGGCGTCGCAGTGCATCGCAACTTCCAACCCTCCACCAAGTGCCGCTCGGTGTACGAGCGCAACGGTCGCACATGGAATTTGATAGAGGCGCGCGAATGCATCCGATCCCTGCCGCAAGTACGCATCGAGAGCAACATCATTGAGCCCATCAATCTCGGCAAGATCCGCTCCAGCGACGAAGACTCGTTCGCTCGCTGAACGCAGAACGATTCCCGTTGGCGTGGCTGCTGCGACAGCATCCAGTGTCGATGCGATTTCGGCGATCAGCCAGGAATCTAATACAACAACTCCTCCGCGAGGCTTGTATGGATTTGCGGTCAAGGAGACGATCGCGATTCCATCCGAAGTTCGTTCAATGGGGAGCATGGATTACCTTTCTGATTGTGGCGCTGAATTTGATCGTGAATTCTGGGCAGAATTGGACGAAAAGTGTCGTGCAAGATGTGCCTGCGCCTCGGCGCCAGCGATGACTTTTGCCGAAAGTTCAGCCGCTTCAATCGCGACCCGCTCGTCGTTCGATCCATCCAATTCATTCAGCATTTTCTTTGTGCATGCGAGTGCGTGCGGTCCGCCAGTCAGTAGGCGCGCAACAAGTGTGGCGACGGTCGTATCAAGCTGATCGCTTTGGGCGCAGTGTGTGACGAGTCCGCGCGCAAATCCCTCAGAGCCACTCATCGTCCCGCCAGAAAGCAGCATCGCGCGAGCAGGTCCAGCGCCGATTTTCTTGATCAACCAAGGCGCAACAACAGCGGGGCAGACCCCGAGGTCGACTTCGGGATATCCCAGTTTCGATTCTGGGTGCGTGACTGCAAAGTCGCAGACGACGATCAATCCACAGCCGCCTCCGATCGCAGCACCCTGCGCGCGCGCGATTGTCGGCACCGGCAAGTGGCGCAGTGCGAGCAGTGTCATCGAGAGTTGGCGCAGCATTTCACCCATTCGAATCGGATCATGCATGACAGCTTTCAAATCCATTCCTGCACAAAACGATTTTCCTTCACCAGCGAGAACGACAACGCGCACTGAATCAGGCGCATCGTTGATTTGCTTCGAAACACGAGTGATGACATCGGCGAGCGCTTGGATCAGCGCGAAGTCGAGCGCATTGCGTGCGTCGGGTCGGTGTAGCGTTATTGTGGCGCAACCTTGATTGACCGAAAGCCGAACGAGATCTTCCATGCCCCCAAGGGTACGCAAAGTCGATCATCCATAGAGCATTTTGCCGCACTCGGGACATCGGATGCTCGACCGATTTCCTCGGAGAGAGTGTCGGCAGTGAGGGCAGAGTCCTTGCGATCGGAGCTCTTTGCGAACATGCTGCGAGTATTTCGAGTGCATTGTCTTCGCCATCCATACAACGCCCGTGAGGCACAATCCCGCTATATAAAGGAAGGGCCAACAGAGGAGCGTGTTGCGAATGAACTCCCACCAGATGATCGGTTGGGGAGCGGGTGTGGCGAGAAAGTGAATTGCGATCGAGCAAACGAATCCCAAGCAGAGCGCCACCCAAAGATTTCGCACGACCAACCGCGACCACATCGTCGTGGGGCGTTTGATGGAGTAGTAATCAAGATCACGTAGAAACCGGCGAATGTCTTCGACCCACTTCATGAACCGCTCTTGCGTTTACTCCAAAAGTCATGGAGCATCGTGGTTGCTTCGATTCCAGAACAGAGTTGCGCCGTTGCATCGATCGTTTCTTGCGCACGGCGTCCAAGAAAGCCATCTGGATCACTGCCGTCGATGTGATTGAGCCACTTCTTTGTGACACGCAACGCTTGTGGGCCTTTCGCGACTAATCCGCTGATACGTTGGGTGACTTCCGCTGTGAGCGCAGATTCGTCTCGAGTGACGCTATAAACAAGTCCGAGCGCTTGAGCACGCTGCGCATTGACGATTTCGCCCGAGAGTGCCAATTGGCGCGCTCCACCGAAACCAGCCGTCGCCATCAATGTTGGCAGACTGACTGCGGGGGAGATTCCGATGCGGTGGACGGGATAACCAAATGAGGCGAAATCGCATGCGTAAACAATGTCGCATGCGGCGACGATCGCGCATCCTCCAGCAAGAGCTGGCCCTTGAACTTGCGCGATAACCACAGCGGGCATTGCTCGAAGCGAAGTATTGATAGCACCGAGACGCCGCACGAATTGTTCGAGTTTTCCATGATCGTGAACGCACTCTGCAAGATCGAAACCTGCACAGAATGCGCTACCACATGATCGAAGAAGCACGACGATCGACTCTCCGCGCTGGGTCGAGTCTGTTGCTCGCGCGACGGCATCCTCGAGGTGGTCGAACATCAACGTACTGAGCGCATTTCGCATCTCTGGATTATTGAAGGTGATCGTGAACAAACCACCACCCGACTGGGTCTGCACGAGGGGATGTTCGTTGATTGGAATTGGCATAGTGTCAACCGACGAAAACGATTCGGGCAGGGTATTGTCCAACATATTCCTATGTCATCAACCGCACAGCAAATTTGGATTGTTCGTCACTCTGATACCGAGTGGAGTCTCAACGGTCGGCATACGGGCCGCACCGATGTGCCGTTGACCACTGGAGGTCAATTGAAGGCGGATCAATTGGCGCCACGATTGGCGAAGGAAAATTTCGCTCTCGTGTTGTCAAGCCCACTGGGTCGGGGAATGGAGACTGCGCGTCGCGCAGGATTCGCGGATCGCGTTCAACCCGATCCTGATTTGCTCGAATGGGATTATGGCAAATACGAAGGTCAAACATCTGCGCAGATTGCAGCGATGCACTTCTGTGGTGAACACGATGCCAGTCTCGATTGGGATCTCTGGCGTGATGGTTGTCCTGACGGCGAATCGATTGATCAGGTCGCAGCTCGCGCACGCATGGTCGTCAAGCGATGCCTCACCACCAATGGAAATGTTCTGTTGTTTTCCCACGGACACTTTTCGCGGATGATCGCAGCGATGTGGCTGGAATTGCCACCATCGCGAGGGCGAAGTTTCGGTCTCAAGGCGGGATCGATCAGCGTGCTTGGATTTGAACATGCAAATCGCGTGATTTGGCAATGGGATCGAGTCGATGTCTTTGAAGGGCATTAATGACTCCTCACGATCACCATCATCATCACAAATATGCGAGCGAAGATGTCGTCAGCGATCCGCGCGTCGAGACGCCTGAAGATGCGCGTGTTGATGATCTGATCGAAAGCGATGCATCGCCAGAAATACTCGCCGATGCGGTCGAGCAACAAGATGCGGCAGATGCTGCAACAACACTTGAGGCCTTGCCACAGGATGAAGCGTCTGATGTCGTCGGTGAGATGGAGGTTGATTCCGCCGCCGATGCCATGAGTCACATGGCGGTTCCGCTTGCGGTCAGTGTGATCGAAGATCTGATCGAGGACGATCCGGGATACGCCGGCCGAATGTTGAGTGCAATGGCACCCGACGATGCGACCGATCTTCTACAGGCACTCCCGAAGGAAGATCGCGATCGATTGCTGTCGTTGATGGGCACCGGAACGGCGCACAATCTGCGCGAATTGATGGTCTATCCCCGCGAAAGTGCCGGCGGAATGATGACGACACGGTATCTCTCTGTGCGCGAAAACGAAACCGTCGCAGAAGCGATCGAACATATTCGCCGAGGTGAGCACAACGAGAGTGCGCAGCAGGCATTCGTCACTGATCGCAAGGGTCGTTTGAAGGGAACGATTGGACTACGAAAGCTTCTCATGTCGCGGGGAAGCGAATTGATTGGTGACATTTGCGAGCGCCGCGTTGATGCAGTCAATCCAGAACTCGACCGTGAACTCCTCGCTCGTGAGTTTGAGCGATATGACTATTTAGAACTCCCAATCGTCGATCAATCTCAAAGATTGCTCGGCATCGTGACCGTCGACGACGTGATGGACATCATTCGCGCAGAAGGCACTGAAGATGCTCAGCGCATGGTTGGTGCAGGTAAGGAAGAGGGCGTCTATTCATCGATCACGCAAAAACTGCAAAGTCGGTTCGTATGGCTTGTGATCAATCTTGTGACATGCGCCGTGGGTGCGATGGTCGTCATGCAATTTGAATGGATGATTAAGGAGATCGCACTTCTGGCAGTATTGATGCCAGTGATCGCAAATCAATCTGGTACTGCTGGCCAACAATCGCTCGCGGTGACACTGCGCGGAATCGTGCTTGATCAAATGCGCCCGCGACATACGTCGACTCATATTCGAAGAGAATTGACAGCAGGATTGATCAACGGCATCCTCTGCGGCATACTCGTCGGCGGATTTGTGGCTGTATTCAAGACGATGTATGGACAGTCGTGGCACATTGGAATCGTGATCGCCATCAGTATGTCCACGACGATGATGATCGGGTGCGCGACTGGAAGCGCGATGCCTCTCATTATGCGGAGATTTGGGTTTGATCCCGCAACGGCATCGACCATTTTTCTGACGATGGTCACGGACAGTATGAGCTTCTTCATTTTTCTTGGCCTGGCAAGTCTTCTCGCACAATGGATCCTGTGAGCACAGAATTTCATCCGCGGCATTCGCTGCGGCGACGGCTCGTGATTCGCATTGGCGTGCCATTGCTGGCAACCTTTGTCTTGATGATCGTGGTCCAGTTCAAATTGGATCGCGACCTTTTGGTTGAGTCCTCACGACAGGAAATTCGGGCGAATGTCCAGATCGCCTGCTTCAAAGCAGAATCAGATTTTCTTGCGATCGAGCATGCAGTTGCATTGCAGGTCGAGATTCTCCGAGCTGGCGGAACGCAATTCGCTGTGCTCGAGTCTCCTTCGTCAAGCAAAAAACTCAATGCACTGCTGACCACGGTTCTCAAGGTCAACCCATTTGTCTTTGGAGCGGCGCTTGCGTTTGCTCCTGGTTCTCCAGGCGTTTCGGCAAATGGATTTGGACCATATGTCTGTCGTAAGGCGGATGGAACTGGATTGAGAACGATGAATCTTGCTGATGATGCAACATATGCCTTCTCAAGAGCGCCATGGTTTGTCCAGGCCGGTGTTGAGCCCGATGGCAATTGGAGCGAACCATATTTTGACAAGGGTGGCGGCGACGAATTTATGACGACCTACTCGATGTCTTTTGCTGCACAGAACGGAATTCCTGCTGGCGTTGCGACGGCGGATGTCGCATTAAAGAAAATCGTCGATGTGTTGCAATCCAAGAACGATGACGATCGTTTCGATTTCTCCGTGGTCTCCGGAGCTGGCCGATTTATTTCTTCATCCGATCCCGAAACGTTGATGAAAGTAGCGGCGGATTTCTTGCCTTCGTCGATTCAACATCAGATGCTCGATGGGGTGGACGCATTTCGCAAAGACGGCGTGGAATTCAAACGCGTTGGAATTGGTTCCATTTTCTCATTCAACGCATCGCGCTTGGTCTTCGTGAAAGTTCCCACCACCGATTGGGTGTTTGTCGGATCATTTCCAGAGAGCGAACTTTTCCCATCGATCATTCAGGCGTTGCTGTTTGGGCCTGGACTGCTCTTGCTCGGAGCCATCGTCGCACTGACGGTCGTGTGGCGCTCCGCTGGTCGTGCCGTTGCTCCACTGCAAGGAGTGGTGAGTGCGATCGGAAGATTTTCCAAAGGCGATCTTTCTGCCCGTGCGCCCGCCACTGATCGCAAAGATGAGATCGCAATGCTGTCGGATGCCTTTAATAAAATGGGCGGCGAATTGGAGGACGCGATCGCACAGCGCGAGGCTGCGGAAATACAGCGCATGGCTGTTAAGACACAAATCGAGGCAGCGCGTGATGTTCAACGTCTGCTTCTTCCGCAGAGTGATTCAGAAATCAAAAATCCGGACGAGCGATCGACGAACGAATTTCTCGGTGTGTCCATCCTCGGCTTCAGCATTCCTGCGGGCGAGATCGCAGGAGACTTCTTTGATTGGTTTCCTCGACCCGATGGAACATTCGCGCTTGTGATTGCGGATGTGTGTGGGAAGGGGATGCCAGCGGCGATGATGATGGCAGTTTGTCGAACATTGCTACGCCGTGCCGCGATCGAATCGGACGAGCCCCATATCGCACTCGCTCGAGTGAATAACGAACTGATCGCCCAAGCGCCGCGAACGAATTTCACGACAGGAATGCTTCTCTATGTCGATCCTCGATCTGGTGTGATCGCATATGCCAATGCTGGACATCCATCGGCGATCCGAGTGAGGAGCGATGGCGTCACGTCCGAGGTAATGGATGCAACAGGAACGGTGCTCGGGCTCGAAGCGAATTCTGTATGGGGAACGCGTCGATTCCAACTTGATCGAGGCGAGGATTTAGTGCTCGTTTCGGATGGTGTCACTGAAGCAGGGCCAGAGTGCGCTAGTGTCGATCGACTCTTCGGATCCGAGCGTGCGGCGGAAGCAATTTCAGCGGCTTGTGGCGGAAAGCAGCAAAATCCGCGCGTTATCGTGGAGGGTCTCCTCGCATCCGTGCGAGCGTGGAGCCAGAATTATCAAGGCGACGATTTGACGATCATCGCGATCAGCAGGGAGTAAATTGATGGCGAACGAGTGGAGCGCATCGTTCGCGTCCAATCGCGTCTCTCGATCCGGACAGTTTCAATTCCACAGGAAATTTGCAGATGGATCAACTCACACCTCCGGCCCTCAACTTGCAGCCCGTCATCGCGTCGCCACAGAAACGTAAGCCTCGTGGATTTCTTAATCCAGGGAAGGTTCGCGCCTTTGCGTTCTGGGTTATCACGTTGTGCATCCTCGTCAGTATTGTCGCCAGCGTCTTGGCTATTTGGGATTTCTCGAAGAGTGATGCGCTGTGGCGCACAATCGCAACATGTGTTGTTGTCGCAGGTGGATGTGGACTCTTTGCGGTTGTGAATCTGAGTTTCGGTGCGCCTCAAGATGGGGCTGCATAAGTGCAGATTTTCATTGTCAGAGACAATCAACGACAAGGTCCATTCACTCTCGAAGAGATCAACGACAAGCTTCGAAGCGGTGCCGTGATTGCTTCGGGAACTTTTGCTTGGTACGAAGGATGTTCTGACTGGATTACGCTTGATAGAGTTCCGGGCCTGTTCATGTTGAACACGCCGCCGAGCTTTGTGCCGGGCATATCAGGTACGCCCTCACTGGTTCAGGGGGATGCCACCGGCGGATTGATTCCGTACAAGAATCCGATGGCGCTGACTGGTTATTACTTCAGTATTTTCAGCATGATTCCATTCCTGGGAATCTTTCTCGCTATCGCGGGCATCATCTTTGGCATCATTGGTCTTCGACGTTTGAAAAGAACCCCGATCATTCGAGGCTCGATACACGCATGGTTCGCAATAATTTTTGGTGCGCTTGTCGTGCTCGTACAAGTTCTTGGGATTTTCTATTTGATGTTTCGATATCGCTAGCTTGAATCCGAAAGAAATCCTGTACTGATAGATTGGCATCGATGCAGCATGATTCTTCAGAAGTCTTGCCACTCTGCCGAGTATGCGGAGAGCGTCAACTTGCTGTCTTTGCAGTCATCGATACCAAAAAATATTGGCGGTGCGCAAACTGCGAGGCCACGTTGCTTGCGGACATGCATCTTCCAACGCTCAGTGAGGAGCGTGCGAGGTATATGCAGCACAACAACGATGCCGGCGACGTGGGGTATGTGGATTTTTTAGGCAAACTCGCCGCGCCGCTGCTTCGATGTTTGCCGTCGCCGCAAGTTGGTTTGGATTATGGCTGCGGTCCTGGACCTGCCCTCGCACAAATATTGACGGCTTCGGGTCATGAAATGCATTTGTATGACCCGATTTTTCACGCTGATACATCGGAACTGGATCGCACCTACGACTTCATCACATGCACCGAGACCGTGGAGCACTTTCACCAACCGCGCGCAGAGTTTCGCAAGTTGGACACGCTCCTGCGCAGTGGTGGCTTGCTCGCAATCATGACGAACTTTCAGACGAACGACGAGCAGTTTGAACAGTGGCATTATCGCCGCGACCCAACGCATGTCACGTTTTATCGCGAGGCGACATTTGCGCGCATCGCTGCGGATGTTGGTTGGCAGTTCGAGTGCCCTGCACGCAACATCGTTTTCATGCGCAAGTCTGCATTGGAAGGATAAAGAATAATGGACACCACATCGATCACCATCAGCGTCTTCGCAGGCATCTTGGGATGCGCATACTTCGTCTACGGCAAGAAGCAGCAGAAGTTGATTCCGCTCCTGGCCGGAGTGGGACTCTGCATCGTGCCATACTTCATCGATAGCAACACCGTCTTGATTGGTGTGTGTGTTGCGCTGGCAGTTGCGCCATTTTTGATCAAGATTGATTTTTGAGATCGACTTGTGCGATCGCTGGATTATGTCGCCAGTCGGCGCATGAGATAGGCGATTCGCTCGAAGATGCTTGTGACATACAGGACTCCCGCTTGATCTTTGGGAGTACCAAATTCCAATGTTGCGCTTTTGCGGCGGATGCTTTCCATTTGGTCGCCGCGGTCACTCGTCATTGTGGCCAAGAGCTCGCAGTCAAATTCATCCTTCAATTCGATCGCATCGTGCAATGTTCGAAGCATCACATCGCATACTTCGACCAATTGTCCGCCGAGTTCTCGTGCCGTTGATTCTGCCGTGAGCGTGCTCACTTCTTGGCCAAGCGAATCGACCGCTGTCACCATTTCGGCAAGCGCTTGCTGGTGTCCGAGGGCATTGACCAAGAGGGTGCTGGTTTCATCATCATGTGGTGTCTGTTCGATGCACTCCAAGATGAATGCAGAAATCTCAGAATTGAGAGTCGCGAGAGATTCGCGGATCAACACTACGTCGTGCCCGCGGGAGGCGTCCTTGTCCAACCTTCCAGCATCGAGGAGTGTGGGAAGTGCCGCCATGACTCGCAACTGTTCGCTGCTCACAAGTTCAGCAGCAAGTTCTGGTGAATCGACTCCGCCGTCGACAAGAAAGTGTGGGTTTGCAAGGACGTCTTCAACGACATCTGGAACGAGTTCCGTCAAGAGTGATTTCGCGCGTGAACTTAAAATCAATCCAACGAGCGGACATATCAGCATCTGTATGAGAAAAGCAGTTGCAAGAACTGCTTCGATGGTGAGACCGAACTTGCTGAGAATCGCAACGAGCGATGGGACTATTTCTGTCGCAGCAATCAGTAACCAAGCAGCGAGAGCGCAAGCCGAGATGGCGTTGAGTATGGCTTGCCAGTATGCGATACGCAGTGAGTCACCGCGGAGCTCTTGCCCTAAGAAGATGATTGACAGTCCGACGCCTACTCCAGTTCCATGGATCACCATCATGGCTTGTTGAGGCTCGAGGATGCCCTTGCCACAAAGTGCAATCAGGATCACGACGATCCCGCTTGAACTTTGAATAACAATGCGCAGGAGTGCGCCACCAATGAATCCAAGCACGAGCGATCCATTCAGCGCTGCTCCGACTGTTAAAAACCATTGGGACTCTTGAAGAGGAGACGCTGCGCGCTTGAGTTGGGCGAGACCGAACAGGAGTAGGCCAATTCCAAGCATCGTCCCAAAGGCTGGCGTCCATTTGATCCACCGACGCTGTCGCAGCGCAAGGCCAGTAATCCCGATCAACCAAAGAATGATGAGATTCAAATTGATTGCGGCAAGAAACGCAAGGAGCGCCGTTCCGGAATTCGCCCAAGCGACGACCGTCAACGCACGTTGCATCGTTAAGAGACGAGCGGATATCAATCCAGCGAGCAAGAATGAAACAGCCGTCGCACTTTGGCTCACGACCCCAAAGGTGAATCCAAGAATGGCCGCGCGCAGTGGGCTTGCTGTTGCATTGATCGCATGCTTTCGCATCGACCTTGAGGCTAGATTTTTCAAACTCGACCGAATCGAATCGAGTCCGAGGAAGAAAAATGTGAGCCCAGCAAGAAAGACGGGAATGACCTCAAGTGCGGTCATTTCCCGCGCCTTCTTTCGAACGAACAGCAAGTACGGCTGTTGCAATGACCAATGTTGTCGTAATCAACGTCAGAATTTCAAGCCACGCCTTCATTCTTCCCATCGATGCAACGGACTGAGAAACAAATTCAGTGCCCCGCGCTGCGGCAGTTTCAGACCATACCTTCGCAACGCTTTCAATTTGAAATGATGCTTGATTCAGCATGGGCTTTACTGAACGATCTATCGCACGAAGCGCATCGAGCGTTTGTGTTTCTCCAGCCATCGTCCGAAGTTCTGTCATACGTTCGCCTAATGCTTCATTCGCACTTGCGAACGCTGCTTCTGCGGCCTCTGCATTTTCAAGTGGAAGCGCAGCAGTGCGCCCTCGCTGGAGCAATAATTCCATCGCCTCTGCGGCCGCTCGAGATTGTTGCGCAAAGGCACTGCGAAGTACAGATCTTTCCTTCAGGCCACCTCCAGAGTGCAAGATCAGTGCGTTCCATGCGATCGTTTGGCCGTCCATTGCGTGAGCTGCTTCGGTCACACTCGCGACGGCATCGTTGAGCAATTTGAGCGTCACAAGCTCTCGTTTTTGGTCCGCCTGACTGATCGCAAGCGTTGCGATACAGAAGCCGCTCATGATGACCGTCGCAATGCAAGAAAGGAGCGCACACAATCCAGTGAATTGTTTCTTACGTTTGAATTTGCGCTGATTCATGGGGCGATCAGGAAGTGTAGTGATCCCCATTGAATCACAATGTCACACTCAGGCGAAGGAGTGTTCAGAGTTGATGAACTTTTGTTGAGTCTTTCGAAGCGTTCTCGAAGTCAGTTGCGCCGACGACGCTTGATCGCCACCGCGAGCGCGATCGCCGCAAATGCGCCTGGTGCAGGGACGGTGATCACTGACGAGTATCCAGGAAGTTGGCGTGTTGATTCGATACCGTTGGACCAAAGTCCAAGGGACGAATATGGCGGACCGAGCAGGCTGTTTGGATAACTATAAATGTTGTACGCCGTGCCTGTTGCACTGCTGAGGCTGATGCCTGTCAACATGTTGTCAAAGTCGCCCGATGTGAACGTATCGAAATTAAATTGAAAGAGAACATCGGCAAGTCCGCGTGCAACTCCACCATTGGATTGCACGGATCCGCCGATGATCACGTTGTCGGTGTAGAACAAACTTCCGCCGCCGAGAAGACTGATGCTCCAGTCGGTGAGGTCACTCTGTTCGACCGTGCCACTCGTTCGATTTGTAGACCAGTGAACAAGCACTTGCGTCGCATTCGGCGATGAAGCGGTGTATGGCGTATTGAGCGTATAGGTCGTTGTGTAAACACTGGCATTTGCAGAACTGCTGCAAACCAGAGCAATTCCCGCGACGGCGAAAAACCCCAGGGCTGTTGAATGCGTTGTGGAATGTGAGATGGAAGCCTGAGTCATTTGTCGCACCTTTCGTTTGTGCCGATCATTCGTGCCAATCTGTCTACCGATTTCTTGTGGCACACAGATCGCGCCACAAGGTTTATAAATCTACTTCAGCGAAGGCTGCCAACCTAATAAGAAGTACAGATTTTTACGAGAGAAGAATTGCCGACTCACGCATATGCGCTCATCCCATCGCAAGTGCATACGAGATTGCGATCTCCGTATGGATTATCAACGCGTCCCACTGCAGGCCAAAACTTGAAGTGTGTCAGCCAATGGGCGGGATACGCAGCGAGTTCTCGCGTGTACGCATGAGCCCACTTGTCCGAGCAAACTTCAGCGACCGTATGCGGTGCGCCCTTGAGTGGATTGTCCTCACGGTTCATGCGACCAGCTTCGATGTCGCGAATTTCATTTCGGATACCGATCATTGCGTCACAGAACCGATCGAGTTCTTCCTTTGATTCGCTCTCTGTTGGTTCGATCATGAGCGTTCCAGGAACTGGCCAACTCATCGTCGGCGCATGAAATCCATAATCGATCAAACGCTTGGCGATGTCTTCATTCTTAATGCCAGCTGTCGGTTCGAATCCACGGCAGTCGATGATGCATTCGTGCGCGCATCGTCCGTTGTGATTCACAAAGAGAACGGGGTAATGCGTGCTCAAACGCTTCATGACATAGTTGGCATTCAGAATCGCGACTTCCGTTGCTTTCTTCAAACCTTGCGCGCCCATCATCGAGATGTACATCCACGAGATGAGCAAGATGCTCGCGCTGCCGTATGGCGCCGCGCTGACTGGGCCGATTGATTGTGGTCCAGCATTCAAAGGCGCTAATACTGGATGACTTGAAAGGAAAGGCGCAAGATGCGCAGCAACGCCGATCGGTCCCATTCCTGGACCTCCACCACCGTGTGGAATGCAAAAAGTCTTGTGCAAGTTGAGATGGCAAACGTCTGCGCCAATCTCGCCAGGTCGCACCAGCCCAACGAGCGCATTGAGATTCGCTCCGTCCATATAGACCTGACCGCCATGTTGATGCACGATTTCGCAGAGTTCGCGAATGCCTTCTTCGAAGACGCCGTGGGTGCTCGGATAGGTGACCATGCACGCCGCCAAATCCTTCGCATGCTCGTGTGCCTTCGCGCGCAGATCTGCGAGATCAATATTGCCTTGATCGTCGCACTTGATCGACACAACATTCATTCCCGCAACAACGGCGCTTGCAGGATTCGTGCCGTGTGCACTTTCCGGAATGAGGCACGCAGTGCGATGACCTTCGCCGCGACTTTGATGGAACGCACGGATCGCCATCAATCCGGCATATTCGCCTTGGCTTCCAGCATTTGGTTGCAGAGAAACCGCTGCAAACCCAGTGATATTTTCAAGCCACAGTTCGAGTGTCTTGAAAATCTCCGCATATCCAAGCCACTGTTCGCGCGGTGCAAACGGATGCAGCTGACCAAACTCTGGCCATGTGACGGGCAGCATTTCGCTGGTCGCATTCAACTTCATCGTGCACGATCCGAGTGGGATCATGCTGTGGCAGAGGGAAAGATCCTTTGACTCGAGTCTCTTTATATATCGAAGCAAGTCAGTCTCGGAGTGATGCAGGTTGAACGCATCCTGTGTCATAAACGTTCCCGTGCGAGCGATCGCCGTTGGGATCGCAGTGACATTCGTCTCGAACGTTTCGATCTTTGGTGCGGGCTTGCCGGTTCCAGTTGCGAAACATGCGAGTAAATCTTGCAGGTCATTTGTTGTGACGGTTTCATCAAGCGTGACGCCGAGTGATCCGTCCGCAAACGGACGCAAGTTGATTTTCAAACTTGTCGCATGCGCGATGATTGCTGCGGAGGCTGTTCCCTTCACATGCACGCGAAGTGTGTCGAACCATGTGGACTGGGAATTCGGATTGGATTCACCTTTGGAATCACCAGCGATGGTGTGACCCATCGTGCGAATTCCAGCCGCGAGCGCATTGGCGCATTGGCGCACACGCTTTGCAATCTTGACCAGACCATCTGGGCCGTGATACGCGCCATACATTCCAGCCATCACCGCAAGAAGAACTTGCGCAGTGCAGATGTTGCTCGTCGCACGATCGCGCTTGATGTGTTGCTCGCGAGTTTGGATGGACAATCGCAAAGCTTGCGAACCATGTCGATCGCGGCTCACGCCAATCAAACGACCTGGCATTCTGCGTACATGCTCTAGTTTCGTAGACATAAACGCGGCATGCGGACCGCCGAAACCCATCGGCACGCCGAATCGCTGTGCAGTTCCAACGACGATGTCCGCGCCCCACGTGCCAGGAGGTGCGAGCAATGTCATCGCAAGTGGATCGCATGCAGCGACAACTTGCGCGCCAGCGGCATGCGCACGCGCCGCAACATCTTTCCAGTCACTCGCGCATCCGTTCGTGTCTGGATATTGAACAAGGATTCCTGCAAATGGTTTCGCGGTGAAATCTGTCTTGAACGGATCGCCGACGATCACATCAACTCCAAGTCCAGATGCGCGTGTTTGCACAACGGCGATCGTCTGTGGATGGCATGTCTCTGCGACAAAGAACGATTGTCGCGTGCCTCCTGCGATTCCCAAGCACATCGTCATTGCTTCGGCAGCGGCAGTGCCTTCGTCGAGCAATGAAGCATTTGAAATTGGCAGGCCAGTCAACTCCGAAATCATCGTCTGAAAATTGAGCAGCGCTTCGAGTCGACCTTGTGCGATTTCTGGCTGATAAGGCGTGTACGCCGTGTACCAACCTGGATTCTCAAAGATGTTTCGCAAGATGACACCAGGGACGATGCAGTTGCTGTAACCCATTCCGATATAGGAACGAAAAACTTGATTGCGCGATGCAATCGTGCGCAGCGCGAGCAACGTTTCATGTTCGCCACGCTGTGAGAACTGGCCCGTGTTGGTTGGATCAGCGATCACCAACGGCGACTTGACGCGAATCGACGCAGGAATCGTTGCAGTCATCAAGTCTTCCAACGATGCAAATCCAAGATCAGTCAGCATTGATGCGACATCTGCATCGCTTGGACCAAGATGGCGACGGACAAAAGTGTCGGTCGGATCGAGCGGTCGACTGTGAGTTGCGGGCGAGGAGTTTGTACGGGGAGTTTCGAGCATGGACATTGGTTTGATGAGTATAGGAAGGGGGCGAGGTTGGTTGAATAGGTGGCACCTGCGAATAATTGCACGCTTCATTTGAAACTTCTTCCGACCCCGATTCAGCCGTGGTCAGTGCCTTATAAGCGGCGGCCTGTTTCTGGGCTCCTGTCAGTACTCCTCGGCAAGCGTTACAGATCCACAAGGACCTTCGAGTGGCTCGACACGAGTCATTCGTGGAGGGAGTTGGGGATTTGGTTCGTCGTTCTGTCGCGCATCGCGGCGCTACAGCTTTACTCCCAATTTCGTTGATGAAGGTGGACACGGCTTTCGTGTCGCGCGGAATTGTCTCTGAGAAATTGAGTAGATCCTGTTTTGCAAAATCTGATCCACGAGTTGTTTTTGATCGCTGAATGAGCTTGGAATCCAATCTTTCCCTGCTACTCACGATGCGGTTAGGCAAGAAATTCCGGCTCTTTTCTCAATCGACGCATTTCGCATGCGATCATCGCTCGCATACTCTTGAGGCATGCGATTCGACTACGCGGTATGGAAGAGTTTGCCTGGAATTCTTGGACTGGGCTATTTCATGCAAACTCTTCACAGTCGGGCTGAACGATTTACGGCGGCGCTCGATGCTGC
>CAIXJC010000023.1 GCA_903919715.1 uncultured bacterium
ATGCAGGTGCTTGAATTGCCACTGACGAGCCATCCATATTTTATTGGTGCCCAATTCCACCCAGAATTGACGAGCCGCCCACTCGCTCCTCAAGCGCTCTTCATGGGACTTATCGCCGCCGCGATCGCCCAGAAGGAACCGGCATTTGCGCAGACTGCTGCGGGACGCCGATGGGTTCGATCCGCTTCGACCGCCAACTCGCATTCGGCTTGACGAGGTCGCATTCGGCTTGACGAGGTCGCATTCAGCTTGACGAGGTCGCATTCGGCTTGAATTCGTGCCCGTGCCATTCACTCCGGCTTGCCGAGCGACCATTTCGCAGACTCCGATATACTCTGCGATCCTCGGCGATGTAGCTCAGCTGGTTAGAGCGGAGAATTCATAATTCTTAGGTCGGCGGTTCGAGTCCGCCCATCGCCACTGTAAAAAATAGCAGCCCCGCTCGTACTTTCGAGCGGGCAAATGGAAACCCACAATGACGGACCGAAACACAAGCGACCTGCTCATTCAGGTTGCTATGCGGGCAGAAGCTCTGCCAATCATTCATCTCTTGTCTTTGAAACCCATCGGAAGAATGGACCCAAATCTTCCCTCGGAATTATGGCAAGGCATTGTTCACGGTCATTGCATTTCTCTGGTCACAAACGGTTGTGATCCCGAATTTGATTGCGATCGCATCGGCACAGAATCTGCGGCGATTGTTGCCTTTCTTGCTTTGCGGATCACCCGCCCCAAACTCATATTCAATGCTGGCACGTGCGGAGGATTCGCATCCCAAGGCGCGACGATTGGCGACATCTATATGCCGACTCGTTTTCTATTTCACGATCAGCGCGTTGCCCTGCCGAAGTTTGATGCCTTCGCAAAGGGCGAAAAAACGACGGCGGACTTTCCAAAGATTCGCTCGGCGACTAATGCGAAGCACGGAACTTGTTCGACAGGATCGAGTCTCGACACGACTGTCGATGAAATGGCTTTCTTCGCAGCAGAATCTGTGACATGCAAAGATATGGAAGCTGCCGCAATCATTCGTGTCGCGCGCGATTTTCAGACACCATTCATTGCGCTGAAAGCTGTGACCGATTTGGTTGATCACCGCCAAGTTGTGCAAGAATCCTTTTTGACCAATTTGAAATTTGCGACGGGCCGACTTGCTGATGCAGTTGATCATGCTGCGCGCGTTTTTTCTGTGGTGTGAAACGAGTGGGATTGAGTGTTGAGAATCCTAAATTTCGCAGAAGACGATGGCGTTTTTGCAATTTCAAAATTTTGCATTTGAATCTCAATCTTCGTTGAGATTTACGGCACAGGTTTACGGGCAAGGTTTACGGGCAGATACCGCCTTGAGAATTGCGTACCCCCTGTTTAGGGGCAAAAATGATCGAAAAATGAGCGTTTTTTGCCCGTAAACAGGGGGTTTGCGTGGTGGAAGCTTGGGGGAACGAATTACGGAGTCCTGACGGCACGGAAGCCGCCGCCGAAGTAGATGTCGTCGGGCGAGTGGTTGTAGCGCCGCGACGCGCGGCAGCTGTCGGAGCCGTAGTACCAGCTGCCGCCGCGCATCAAACGGTACGAACCAGTCGCGGGTCCTGTGGGGTTGGTCACGCTTACGGATGAATAAGGCCCGTACCAATCCTTGCAAAACTCCCAAACATTGCCAAGCGTGTCATAGAGACCCAAGGCGTTTGGAAGTTTGCCGGCAACTGGTTGAGTGCCGAAATTAGTCAAGTTTTGGTAGTACCACGCAATAGCGTTCACTTCGCCGTAACGCGCGGTCGTTGTTCCTGCTCGACATGCGTATTCCCATTCGGCTTCGGTTGGCAAGCACAAACCAGTCGCACTATTGAAATCCTGAATCATGCTCCAAGAGACTGATTCGACTGGACGATCAAAGCTTCCTGGGTATCCGTTCCCTGCAACGAAGTAACTCGGATTGCTCCCCATCTTTGCCTGCCACTGCGCCTGTGTCACTTCGGTCTTGCCCATATAAAAAGCATTCGTCAGAGTCACTTGATGAGCGGGGCTTTCATCCGCTAGACAATCCGCATCCCCAGGGCTACACCCCATCATGAATGTTCCACCAGGAACCAACAACATTTCGATGTTGCTTGAGTTGTCGCGAATGCGCCACGCAAATCCACTTGCCACAATCGCAGCGCGAAGATTCGCATCGGTCACAACCGCAGGGTCTGGCGCGGCTTCCAACAGCGTTGCCCACGCTGGAACAACTGCCGGGCACTGACCCCAATTCCCCAGAAGGATTGCAAGGTCTGTGCCGTCGACAACATGATCGCCGTTGACATCTCCTGCGCAACTCCCCTGACCCTGTACCAAAGAAGTTGAAAGACCAAAAGTCATAGTGACTGCGGCGACGATTGAAAGCAGAATGTTTGGCGATTTCATATTTGGATTCCTTTAAAGTCGAATCAACCGAAAAACCTAGACTGCATTCGAGATAACCCCAAGAAGCGCAAAGTCAAAAAAAATAAAAAATTTTAAAATTGCCTTTTATATGGCGTATTAGGGATTTTTTGTGATGCCCAAAATCTCCACCCGCGTTGGCCGCCTTTATAAATGACAACGCCCGATGCGCGGCTCGAACGCGCGACCTCCAGTTTAGGAAACCAGTGCTCTATCCAACTGAGCTAATCGGGCTGGTGAACGCAAGAGTACCTCGCCCCCAAGTGGCGATCAGCGTGGC
>CAIXJC010000024.1 GCA_903919715.1 uncultured bacterium
GCACCGGTCATTCCGCCAGTTGATGCACCAGTCGTTCCGCCAGCCGAGGCACCTGCGCCTGAACCAGTTCCGCAACCAACTCCTCCTGCGCCAATTCCTGCGCCTGCACCAGTAGCGCCGCCAACAACTCCCGCGACCATTGCGCAACCGAGATTCGATGTGGAATTTATTGGTGAAGATATTTTTGTTTCAATCAATGGACAACGCGTTGCCAAGGAACACCTTCGCCGCACTGAAGATTCCGTGGAAGTCATTGGAACGACTGGACAAGTCCTTCAAACGATTCCTATTCCTCAACCAAAAGAACATCCGCCGGTCATGATTGGTCTTCGTTTCGAAACGCCAGGAAAGGCGCTCACCAAACATCTCGGTGCTGATGTTTCTAACTGCGCGCTCGTCGTCGCCGTGATGGAAAATGGCCCTGGATACTTGGTTGGAATTGAGGACTTTGATTTAGTAACAGCAATCGACGGCAAGGCTCCTGCAACCCCCGAAGCCATTCGAGCTCGCCTGAAAACAATGGCACCTGGCGATTCAATCGTTCTCAGCGTGCGGCGAGGATCCACCACGAAGGATTACTCTCTTCAATCGAAGGCGTGGAAGCACGTTCCATTACCAGCACCACTTCAACCACCGCCATTCACTCGAAATCCATCGCCAATGATGCCTGGAACACCAAACATGCCGGCAGATACGAATTCGAATGGTCGACCTGCGGCGGCGCCACAGAGAACTGCAACCCCAGGTTCGTGAAACAGAAATAATTTTAGATTGATTCGACGATCGAGTATTGATCGAGATTCAGCACGGTGGTTTCACCATCATCAAGTCGAATCTCAAGTCGATCCAGCCAAAGACGATCATCCTTGCTGTGAACGAACCAAGAACCTGTTGCTGCCTGTCGCCATCTCTGAACAGTTCCGTGAACCGTCGTCGTCCATGCACCATCTGGTGTTGGCAATTGCTGCGTAACTTTGACTCGCTTGCCGGGCTCGATTGGAACACTGTTAAACATGTCGGGAAGTATACGGAGTCAACTCAGAGTGGCTCGGGGCCAACAACTGCAAGGGACGCTTGGCAGACTTCATTTGGGGCAAGAACCTGAGCCGCATGCTCATTGACTTGCGCAAGTGTCAGACGATCGACAGATGCGACGACCTCAGCGAGCGTTCGTACCTTTCCACGCCGAAATAGGTCGCCAGCGAGGGCTGAAGCGCGTGCCATCGTGCTTTCGCCACCCATGACAATTCCACTCTTGAGCCCAATGACAGCACGACTGAATTCACCTTCTGTCACACCGCCAACCATTCGGCCTAGCTCTAAACGAATGCACGCAAGCGTCTCATTTGCACGTTCAGGGGTGCTCCCCGCATAAATCATGGTCAGCCCTCGGTCGCGACCACAGGCGTAACTCATCCCCACGGAATAACAAAGTCCGCGCTTTTCGCGCACCTCAGAAAAGAGTCGATTCGACATACCCCCACCGCCCAAAACCCGCACCATAAGCCGATGCGCAAGGCTCGATTCATCGATCTCGCGCGGTCCTGGAAGGGCGAGGCACATATGAGTTTGTGATGTTGCCTGCTTGTCATGAACGGTCCCGCGAATCGCCGGAGCAGTCTCGACTGGTTCAACTGATACTCCGCTCCAGCCCTCCAACAATTTCTCCATGAGATCACGAATCTTCGTCGGCTCAATCGCTCCAGCGATTCCCATAATGCTTCCGCCTGGTCGACAACGACGATGCCAAGAGGCTCGCAAGCTTTCTGTTGTGAGCGCCTTCAGTCCTGTCTCAGTTCCGTAACCATGTCGGTTGAACGGTGCTGGGATAGAGATCTCATTGATTTGAATGTTTGCAAAATGTTGGGGATCATCGGTGAGCGACCCCAGTGATTGCAATGCCAATTCGCGGCTGGCCTCCAGCGCATCCTGTTCAAATCGAGGGCGCAAAACCATATCGCACAATAATTGGATCGTCTCCGCAGCTTGTTCGGCCATGCACGTCGCCGAAATCGTGATGCAGTATCCAGAACTAGATGTTGCACGCTGAACTCCCAGCCGATCGAGCGCATCGCTGAACTCTCGGCTTGATCGATCGCCAGCGCCACGCAGAATCATCTCGGAAAAAACGCTTGACTCACCCGCCCCAAGATCGCCAATCGGATCACCAGCAGATCCAACTGGCACAGTCCAAACGATGGTCACTGTTGTAGCGCCTTCGATTGGTTCGACCGCCAATTTCATGCCGCCCGCAACGGTAAAAACTTCAATGTTCTGCTGCTTCACTGTATTTCCCTTTTGAACTGTGAAAACCAATCATCGAGACCATACAGCCCCGGAGGCTGTTTTGCCGTCCAAATCGCTAAACGAACCGCCCCAATCGCAAAAAGATCACGGTCCTTCGCATGATGGCGCAGCGTGAGTACCTCACCAAATCCAGCAAAGTTGACCTCGTGATCCCCAACAACTTCACCCTGACGAATCGAATCTATCTGGTCCTTTGGGAAGGGTGTTGCGCGACCTTGGCCGACAGAATCAGCCAATGCGATTGCCGTACCAGATGGCTGGTCGCGCTTCTGAACATGGTGGACTTCTGAAATCGACACATGAAAATCGGCTGGCAGCAACCGAGCCGCCTCCGCAACAAGATGCCGCATCACTGCGATACCAATCGAGGTATTTGGAGCGATCAAAATCGCAATGTGCCGCGCCGCCCTGAGCAAATGATCGCGGGTGGTATCTGTGAGACCAGTTGTGCCAATTAGGAGTGGACATTTAGTCCGCAGCGCCAGATTGATCGCGGTTTGCGTCCCAACATCACTCGAGAAATCGATGACAACATCAAAGTTCGATGCCGCATCGTCCAGTGGAGCACTGAAACTATGGCGAGCGGTCACAATCACCCCTCTCGCAGAGTCATGACATGCTCGATCTATGCGCTGCCCCATCCGTCCAGAAGCACCAACGAGACAGACTCGAATAGGGTTGAATTGACACTTCGAATGTGATTGTGGAGTCATGGGGTCAAGTTCTATTCTTGATTTGTCGATAACATAACTGACTGTTCCTGAGTGAGCGTCTTAGTTACGCTGGCGCCCACTCTCTCCGACGCACAAGCGTAACTAAAGGAAGCCACACCATGGCAAAGAAGAAAGCTGCTAAGAAGGCTGCGAAGAAGGCTAAGAAGAGCCGGTAATTCGTAGTGACTGAATGATTTGTACCGAAAGCCGGCATCATGCCGGCTTTCGGTGCGTTTAGGACCAAATTTTCCCGCTATTTGCTAGTATTTTTCGACTATGCCACACATCATCGCTGAACCTTGCATCGGAACAAAAGACGCCTCGTGTATTGAAGTCTGTCCCGTTGATTGCATTCATCCGACAAAAAAAGGTGAGACATATGAGAAGGTCGATCAGTTGTATATCGATCCAGAGACATGTATCGATTGCGGTTTGTGTGTCGATGAATGTCCAGTTCAAGCAATCTTCCCAAAGGACGATCTGCCAACCGAATGGCACAAGTACATCGAAATCAATGCAAACTGGTTCAAAAAGGAAAAATCTTAAAAAAATTTTCCGTGCCATCGGGCAGACCAAAACCGATGGTTGAAACGACTCTTCACCCCTTGATCGAGTCGCTCATTCAGAATCTGAAGATGCCTTGTTGACGCCACTGATCGAGTCCGACTTTTCGGTCCAATCTTGTGTTTTCCCACCCAAATTTAGCTCCGATGGCATCGTCTTGCGGTATCCCAACTTACGAACGACCTCTAAAACGTCTGTCCAACTCGGAAACGTCTTGTGATTGACCCGCTTGAAAGCATCAATAGCCAACAAGAACGTGTATTGCTCACGAGACATCTCGCCTTCTTCAGCAGACTTCACAAAGTCGGTCAATCGACGACCTGGGCCACGCCTTCGTTCAAGATTTGTAGGACTCGCAGGGGAAATATCCCGGCGATCAACTCCCAATCGACGATCAACCACCGACTCGATTGGGTCTGATGGTTGACCTTCTGAATTGCCACCTTGGGATACTGTCTTGTTCGTCATAGTGTGCTCCTTCTGCTTGATTGCAAGCGTACTGTAGTCTGTCGTCTCACTCATCACTGATGTCATACGACTACGACCAACTTGACGAACCGTTGCACTGGGGTGCTGCTGTTTTAGGCTGGATTTGCCCCGGAATGGGTCAAATCATGACTGGCCATCGTCGACGCGGTTTCTTCTCGATGATCGGAATATTTGGGTTGTTCTTAAGCGGCGTGCTCATCGGTGGAGTGGACTGCGTTGATCGCAGCGAAGATCCATTGTGGTTTTACGCACAAGCCGGTACCGGACCTATCGCGTTTGCAGCAGACTGGGCGAATGCTGGACTTCTTAAGAGTGGAAAAGTTGGTGAATTGGTCGAGTCACCACCCTCCAACCCTCGTATGGCGCCGCCGCTTATGAGCACATTCAAAACAATCACGGTGGCAAGTGAAGTCGGGACTCTTTATTGCGCTCTCGCCGGGTTGATGAACATTGTGGTCATATTCGATGCGCTTAAACGACGCCCTGCTGGACTCAATGAATCAACGAGGGGTGATGCATGACGATCATCGCTTGGATTCCGTTCCTTCAGCCAGCTGGAGTACCGGAAAACTATTGGTGGGTACTCATGTTCCCCCTGGTGTTTGGAATTTCAATTGCCTATCGCGCTACCCACGATCATTCCATTGATCATTTTTGGTACCGAGTCTCGTTATTCACGGCGAAGTCAATCCTCGCCATGGGGTCACTTGCGCTCGTTCTCTATCTCTTTGTCTACTGGATTATTCCGATATTCCATGTCGGATAGTTTTTGACTTGCGGTCCTGATAGATGATCGCGATTGTCAGAAGACTCCACCAAACACACGCACTTACAAAAGTGGAAATTAGTGCTGAAAGCACCGTCTTGGTGTTCATCACAAATTGGCCATTCCATGAGACGACTCGGTTGGAAGCTGTCGTCAAGACCTGAATTTGATCTGCAATCTCTGGGGATGGCGGGAAAGAATCGATCGATTTCTCTGCTGAAAAACGGCAAATTATCCATGGCAGTGGCCACCCAATAGAGAGTGCGCCTGTTCGAATCGGTGCGGAAGCGAGTTCGCACCACCCATTAGAAACTCCATCACTCCACTCTTGATCGATGCCTCCAAGATCATTCTGCGCGACGCTCAAGCTCGTTATTTGTTGCGCATTTCTCCAACGAAGACCCAACGCATCAGCACCCCCAGTTATCCACAGATTTGTTCCATTTCTGATGATCACATCAGAATGAACTACCTGTGGACTGACGATCGATACGAGAAAGATCCATGTGGTTATGGCAATACTCAAGACCCCTAAGACTAGCGCTATTCCAACGATGATCCAAGATCTGGCGGACTTCATCCAGACGATCCTGAACCAGAACGCCGAATCCCGCCACCTGGCTTGGTATCGCGGCTGATGGGTGTAGAACGAGCTCGTTTCATCCGAGTCTTGCTCGAAAACGATTCCTTCGCTGCCGACGGAAAGAGTTTCTTTTTTCTGTTTGGCTTTGGAACGACTGGCTTATCAAAAACGAGTTTGAGTGGCTTCTGCTTGACTGCTGGTGCAGCCTTTCGCACAGTCTGTCGTCGAACAGAGGACGCGAATGTAGGAAGAGCAATCGTTTGTATCTCCTCACCGACCAAGTTCACGACCCGTGCCCATGCTGTCAATTCGAGAGTGTCAACGAACGTAAAGCTTTCAGCCGCACCCCCACCGTGACCAGCGCGTCCAACTCGATGAACGAAATCTTCGGGCATAAGTGGCACGTCATAATTAATAATGGTTCGAATGCGTGGTACATGAAGACCACGTGCAGCGACATCGGTCGCAACAAGACATTCCGTTTTTCCTTCAGAAAACGCTGCGAGAGCTTCATTTCTGCAACGTTGTGATCGATCTCCATGGAGAAGTCCAACGGTAATTCCATTTCGACGCAGTGCCTCTGCGACCCACCCTGCTCGACGCCTTGTTCGGGCGTAGACCACGATGCCACGAAGATGTTTTTCTCGAATAAGCGCCAGCAAGAGCGAAACCTTGTCGTCATCCACGACATCACAGCGAACATTCTTTCGATTGATCGGCGAATTTCGCACGCCGACTTCCATCTTGACTGGATCGCGCAGAAGCGAAAGAACTCGCGACTCAATTGCTTGTGGCAAAGTTGCGCTTAAACAAATGACTTGCCTCTTACTTGGGACAGCACTCAGAATCTGCTCGACTTGTGGAAGAAACCCCATGTCCGCCATTCGATCGGCTTCGTCAATGACGAATGTTTGCACGCTTGCAAACGACAGTGCACCTTCGTCGAAGAACTCACGAAGTCGTCCAGGTGTTCCAACAAGAATGTCAACGCCCGCCCGCACCATCTCTCGCTGAGGAGCTGTGGGACTTTTTCCATAGACAGCTCCAATTCGAAGCAGTGAACCTTTTGCAACAGTCGAAAGGTCTAGAGCGACTTGTTGAGCCAATTCTCGTGTTGGAGAAACAACAACGGCACGCAGTCGATCGAATGGTTCGACATATCGCGCACCACCAGCGCCACGTTTCCCTTTTGGAGGATTGTTCAGCAGATTCGCCATCAGGGGCACCCCAAACCCAAGCGTCTTGCCGGTTCCTGTTGGTGCAAGGGCTAATACATCCTTTGAGCCCAAGATTGGTTCGCGCATTGCCGCCTGAATCTCGGTTGGTTCCCCAAATCCGAGGCGAGTCAGGTTGTCCAAGAGATATTGTGGGACGGATGGTTCTTTAGGGTTGTCGGTCACTTCAACGCAAGAGTAGTGTCACCGTATTCTTTCGGCGTGCCTTATCTGATTGCGGCCATTATTGTCCTGTTGCTCATTCCAACAATCTGGATCATCGGTTGTTACAACCGACTCGTCCGAGGCCGTGTTCGGGCAGCGAATGGCTTCAGCCAAATCGACGTACAGATGAAGCGGAGATGCGATCTCATTCCAAATCTCGTTGAAGCGGTCAAGGGATATATGTCCCACGAGCGACAAACCCTCGAATCTGTAATCGCAGCTCGCAGCACAGCCCTCGCAGGGCTTGAAACACTTGGAGCACAACCCCAAAACGCGCTCGCCATCCAAGCGGTCGCGGGTGCCAGTAGTGCGCTTGACCAATTGCTTATGACGCTTCGAGTCTCAATCGAGAAGTATCCAGATCTCAAAGCAAGCACCAACGTGATAGGACTTCAGGAAGAACTTGTTTCTACAGAAAATAGGATTGCGTTTTCCCGCCAGGCGTACAACGATGCGGTCATGAGTTTCAACACGGAGATCGCGGTTTTTCCAGCCAATCTTGTCGCGATGCTTTTTCATTTTTCAGCGCTCACACTCTTTGAAGCAAATGCGGCTGATCGATTACTTCCAGAAGTGAAGTTTTAGTTCCTAATATGGCGAACTTTTTCGAACACCAAGATCGCGCTCAAAACCGAACTGGTTGGCTTGTATTTCTCTTTCTCTTTGGATCAGTTGGAGTACTTGCATCTGTCACGGCATTGACCGCAATGATTATGCCGGATGCAATCCCAGCGGCAATCATCGTCAGCGTATTGATGATCGGTATTCCATTCACATTCAAACTGCTGACGATGAGTTCGAGTGGCGCACTGGTGGCGGAATCGCTCGGCGGCATCCGAATCGATCCTGCTTCCCAAGAGACCAATGAACGAAAAATATTGAATATTGTCGAAGAAATGGCTATTGCCAGCGGAATGCCTGTGCCGCCTGTTTATGTATTAGACGAGGAATGCATTAACGCTTTCGCCGCTGGAAGCACACCGCAAGATGCGGTTATTGGGGTTTCGCGTGGCGCAATTGACTTATTGACTCGAGATGAACTTCAAGGGGTGATGGCGCATGAATTCAGCCATATCTTTCATGGTGATATGCGCATCAACATGCGCGCAATCGCCGCGATATTTGGCATTATGGCAATCGGTTATGTTGGATACTTCATTCTCCGATCTTCGCTTTATGCGCCAAAGGGCCGACGATCAGACGGAAAGTCAACCGCAGCCTTTGCTTTGTTTGGAGTCGGTCTCGTTGTGATCGGGTGTATTGGCACTTTCTTTGGGCGCCTCATGCAGGCAGCAATCAGCCGACAGCGCGAATTCCTTGCGGACGCGAGCGCAGTTCAATACACCAGAAATCCAGCTGGTATTGGAGGTGCCCTACGAAAGATCGGATCGCAGGCAACCGCAACAATGCGCCACGGTGCAGCGAGTGAATTGAATCACATGTTCTTTGCCGAGGGAGTCAACGCACTATTTGCGTCCCATCCGCCAATTCTGGAACGTATTCAAAGAATTGAAGCAATCGCCGGAGCCACCCTTCCAAATTCACCCAATGAAAAAAGTTTGGCTTCAAGCGTTGCCTCGGTTGGATCCATTCCTGCCGAGAACCTTCTGCGCGCTCAAGTTGGATATTCAGCCTGTGGAGAGTCACTGCAAGCGGCGGCTCATGATCCATCGGGCGCACAGGCGGTTGTACTGACGGTCACCCTCTCACAAGAACCAACACACGCGATCGCACAGAGAAGACTTATCACATCACGAATGCCAATAATCGCTGCTGAGATTGATCGTTTGGTGGATGCTGTCCAGCCACTCACAATCCAACAACGCCTCGCAGTCGTTGATGTGGCGTGCGCCACACTTGTGCGAGGTTCGACAGAGTCGTACAAAGCTTTTCGTTCAATTCTTTCAGACTCAGTTCGTGTTGATGGTTCAATCAATCTCTTTGAATGGGTTGTGATGCAGATACTGCGAATGCGTGTCGAATTGCCAATCAGTGTTCGTGTTGGAAAGGTTGCTGCCCCCCACAAGGCAAGTATCGCAAGTGTCACATTGAGCGCGCAACGAACCCTTGGAATGATCGCACTTCAAGGAACCGATGATGAAAGTCAGGCGCAGCGCTGGTTTCTGTCGGCATTGACGCTTGCAGGTCTTCCGAGCGCGGTGTTGCCTCCAGAAAACGAAAGAACCCTTGATTCGCTTGCAAAGGATCTTGATCAACTTGAAACCTTGAGACCGACTGCCGCAGGAACGTTCGTTCATGCCGCACTCGCTTGTGTCACAGCAGACAAACTCACATCTGATCGCGAATACTTACTTCTTCGGGCACTTTCGGAACGACTCTCTATTCCGCTCCCAACAACCATGTAGGATTTTCTGTGACGACCATGATGCAATTTCAAATTGTTAATTATCAGCAAGTTCGGTTCGTTCTGGTTGTGTTGTTGTTGGTCCTCACATACGGCTGCGCAACACCAACACCAAAAAGTGATGATGTTGATCCCCCAATGCCAAAGGCAAAAACCGTCACAATGATTCAACCAGAAGATGATGCAATTATTCCACTCTATAAAGATCCAGAAACAGATACAGGATCTCAGCCGACAAATTCAAGAAGTAAATCTGTTGCGTCGACCACACCAAAAAATATTCCTACCGACGAACAAAAAAGTGATAAGTCAACAATCAAAGAGACATCAGGCCAAGAACGACCAGTCGAAAAAACTGAGGTTGATGTGGTGGCGACCGATACTCCTCGCCGAACATCAATGCCGACTCGAGATAACAAAGAGAAAAAACAACAGCGCGTTGGAGGAATCCGTAAGGCTGTGCCTGTCGACCGTGCTGCATCTGTGCTCTTTGGTAAGTGGAAAGTCGATCAAGTCAACTCTTCTGTCGATACTCTCCGCGGTGAATCTGTTTTGTTTATGGCAGATGGGCGTATGCGTGTGTGGCGAAATGGGAGTGTGGACGATGGACGATGGACCTGGAACAAAGCTGAGGGTGTGAAAACTGGTGGGTTGGATGGTGTTCCGTTTTTGTTGGGAACATTTGAGATTGTAAATGGGGCTGTAACTTTCTCAATGGATGACGATAAACATATCGTCCTCACTCCAGACAGAATTTTTATCGCGCCAAAACCTGTTCTTCCCCAGCCAAAGACCCCGTAGAATTCCGTTATGTCCGATCTTGGCCACGATCACACTCCATCTGACTCAGTCGCACGCACGTTGGCACGCCATCCCCGTCCGCTTGGCGGCGACACATTGCGCGCAACTGGTTCAGCGACGTTTAGTTTGACCGATCTCGTTCTCAACAACCGTCCTGACGATGTCGGAACAACGGCGATTCAACAACTCGAAATTCGACGCAAACCAGATTGGTTGCGAGCGAAAATGCCGGGTGGTGATGGATATGTTCGTTTGAAAAAAATTATCGACGAACACAAATTGCATACGGTTTGCCAAGAGGCGAGTTGTCCAAATATGGGTGAATGTTGGAGTCGTGGATCCGCGACGATCATGATCTTGGGAGATACCTGCACACGCTCATGTGGTTTCTGCAATGTTAAAACGGGTCGACCTGCGCAACTTGATCTGGAGGAACCGAGGCGGGTTGCTGAGAGTTTGCGGCTCATGAAACTTAAACATGTGGTGATCACAAGTGTGAACCGAGACGAATTACCTGATGGCGGCGCGGCGATCTGGGCTGAGACAATTCACCGAGTGCATGATGCGTGTCCAGAGATGAGTGTTGAAGTGCTTGTTGGTGACTTTGGCGGGCAGGAAGATGCCATTCGCGTCGTCTGTGATGCGAAACCAGAGATCATTAGCCACAACATGGAAACGGTGCGGCGGATGCATCCAGCGGTTCGGCCTCAAGCAAAATACGAACGGAGCCTCGGGGTTCTAGCTCAGTTTAAGGCGAGTGGGCTTGTCACCAAAACTGGAATCATGGTTGGGATTGGTGAACGAGACGATGAAGTGCTTGAAGTCCTGAATGACATTCAGACAGCATCAAAAGCTGATGTACTGACGATTGGTCAATATCTCCAACCAACAAGAAATCATTTGCCGATCGACCGTTGGGTGCATCCAGATACTTTCCAAAGCTTCAAGACCGAAGCGCTTGCGCGAGGTTTCCGTGTTTGCGAAAGTGGACCGCTCGTGCGAAGTTCGTATCACGCTGACAAGCAAGCGATTCGATTACGCCAACTGTAATATTGAGTACTCCGGTGGGATATTGTCCTATAAAAATTGGTCGGTTTTCCTGTTTTGAAAAACTTCATTCAAATCAACCAATGTTTGTTTGCTTTAAGCCTTCTGAAATATCACACTAATATCAGTGAGGCACATGTAAGGAGAGCATTGAAATGGAACTAAGTCAATCAATTCGTGCAGCAATGCGACGTGCGACCGAACTTGCGCTTGCGGAAGAGCGCCGTGGTGGGGGAAGAAGTTTCGTCTCGTGCAATGTTGTTGTTACTTGGCATCACGAACCACATAAGACTTCAATATATGAAGGGCTTGATTTGAGTGAGAGTGGACTACGAATCAGTTCTCCGACTATTTTGCCAGAAGGAATGACTGGCCGAGCTGTCTTTGGGGCTGGCTCAATTTCATTTGATCGACCAGCTGTTATTTCTTGGTGTCGTGCGGTCCGTGACAGCGATGGGCGAATCGGACACTGGGAAGCTGGCCTTCGATTGCTTTAAAAATAGTTTTACTTATATGGTCGATTCTGGCATGGTCGATTCTGGGTTGCTTTTATCCGTAGGTGGAACAACGCGACCAACAACATATGGATCGAATGGAAATTCTCGCAAGAGTGTTCGAAGGTCGTCAAGTGTCAATGCGTTTATCCGCTCGAGCTCTAACTCGAGAGCGTTGAATGTTCCAAGTGACGCCAACATACTGCCAAGTCGTTGCATTCTTCCTGATGGGCTCTCGCCTGCCACCGCAACAGCTGTCGCTATTTTTCGTCTCGCACGAACAAGATCGTCTTCAGTCAGTGAGTCACTCAGTTTTTTACATTCTGCACGAAAAATAGCCTCTGCCTCATCCAGGTCTTCTGTCGCACACACGACCGACCCGACAAATTCACCGACGCCATCTCGACCTTGATACCCAACCGCCGCGTGAACAGCGATCCCCGTTTCCACCAAAGACCAATACAAACGTGATCCCTCAGAATCCCCAATAATTTGTGCGCAAAGCATTGCGGCATAGCGCCGTGGATCTGCCTGGTCTGGAGCTGGCCAGATCAGCACCATGTACCCACGTGTTGCCTTCTCTATCTCTAATGTAAATGAGCCTCGATGTGGAACGAGTGTTGGGTATTCGCGTTTCACTCCCTTTGAATCCCATTTCTCAGTTTCGACCTTGGCTTGCTCGACAAGAGCGTCAAAATTTATATTTCCAGCAGCAACCAAAATTGTGTTTGATGGTGAGTACCGCTGTGAAAAATACTCTTGCATTTGATTACGAGTCATTTGCCCAACAGATTCTTTCGTACCGAGCACACGGTAACTCAGTGGATGACCCTGAAAATAAACCTCGAGCGCACGTTCATACACAACCCAAAATGGATTGTCTTCGTACATTGCAATTTCTTCCAAAATGACATTTTTCTCTTGGTTGAAATCAGCATCACGAAGCGCTGGTCGCAACAAATCGGCGACGAGTGAGAATGACTGGCTCAAATGATCGGGAAGAACATGAGCGTGATACGCAGTCATTTCATGAGAAGTAAAAGCGTTGTTTCTTGCTCCGATCCGATCAAATGCCTCATTCACTTCGCTTGCTGGTCTTGCTGCTGAACCCTTAAACATCATGTGTTCCAGAAAATGACTTACACCCATCAAATTGTGTGGCTCATCACGAGCCCCAGTGCACACAAACATTCCAACCGCTGCGCTTGCGGCATCTGGTGCGCATTCCGCAGCAATTCGAAGTCCGTTGGGAAGTTGGGTTTCTCGGTATGTCGTCTTCATAATTCAATTCTATTGAACATTTCAATGGTTACAAATCTGTTGGTGTGAATCAAGTAAGAACCCCAAACAGTCGCCGCATTGTGAATGGTTCTTCACCCAGCGTGTCGCGGATGTATGCAGCCAATAGGCGGTTGGCGCGAACGATCGACTCTGGGTCAAGATCGGGTCTTTCTTCACCTGTCTGATTTCGTAGAACATCAAGAGTGGCGATTGTGAGAGAACGAACACGCCAGGTTGAAGCGTTTGGTTTTTCGATGACACGCCCACCATCACGTGGGTCAAAGTGAACAACCTCTACTCCGTTTGTTCGTTCTCCGAGTATGGGTTGTAATCCAGCTTCTTTCAATGTCATCCACTGGAAATCCAATAGTAACAATTCATTTGAAGCATCTTCTTGTTCGCCACCGGCGCTGATATGTCTCAAAAGGTGGCTGAATCCGCCGTACATGTTTGGGTGTGGATCGTGTGTTTCAAAAAGTCGTCCAACAAGATCGGCGGCAAAGTAGGCAATGTTGTTTGCTCGAACACCACGTCGTATGTTTGGAAAACTTTCTACCAAAGACCACTCGACAAGCGTTCCAAGTTCTGTTCCTGGTTTCATCGTGAGTGTGATCTCGGCCCGTGTGAGCAAATCGACGCCACCAGAAAATCCTCCACGCTCACGCCTAGACCCCTTTGCGATTGCGCGTACAAGACCACATTTTTGTGAGAAAAGACCTACTGTTTGACTTGTTTCTGAATAGTCCCAGTGGCGAATACAAATAGCTTCGTCTTCACTGGTGGTCATTCAATCAAAGTTTACTTTGTGTTTACCTTTGTGAAAAACCGCTCAACCCGATTGCGTCCACCTTGTTTCGCTCGATACATCGCTTGGTCGGCGCTCATAAAGAGTGTTTTGGGGAGTGGTGGCAACTCCATGCTTTCAATATCACAAACACCAAAGCTTGCTGTAACAACGAGACCTGGATGATCGGACCATGTTGTGTTCGCGAATTGGTTGCGATATCGCTCTATCACATCGATTGACTCGGCCATTGTTGTTTGAGGAAGAATAATTGCGAACTCTTCACCACCATAACGACATGCAATATCGCTCACGCGACCACTATTGAGAATGTTGGCAAATCTTTCGATTACAAAATCGCCAAATAGATGTCCAAAGCGGTCATTTGTCGATTTGAATCCATCAAGATCAGCGAGGACCAGTGTGAGTGGTTTGTTGTACCGAATTGACTCAGAAAACTCAGCGTTCAATCTTTGGTCGAAATATGTTCGATTCCACAACCCGCTTAATCCATCAATGTGAGCCTTTTGAGCCAATATGCGAATGAGGTGCTGCACCCGAAGGGCGGACCGTAACCGCGCTTTTAATTCGACGATATCGAATGGCTTCGCGATGAAATCAACAGCGCCTAAGTCGAGACCACGCACCCTGTTCCCGGGTTCGTTGGCCGCACTCACAAATATCACGGCGATTTCTTGGGTCTCTGGGTCTTCTTTTAATCTCGCGATCAATTCAAACCCATCCATTTCTGGCATGTCAACATCAAGCAAAATGACATCGGGTTTCAACTCCTTTGCCATCCGAAGTCCTTCTCTTGAACTATTGGCGGTATGAAGTTGTATCCGTTCATTCTGAAGTCGCAGTCGCAGCAGTCTGTGGATCAATTCTGAATCATCAATAGCGAGCAGTCGAGGCAGATTTGTATCGCTCATAATCGCCTTTCAGTCTGCGGCGGCGCGTTCACACAGATCTATGACGATCAGTAGCGCTGCAAGAATTTCTTCGGTTGATTGTTGTTTTAAAAGTGCTGTCTCGAGATCAGCAGCCCTGTTTGTAATTTCCATAAAACCATAGCCCCCCGCCCCACCCTTCATTTGGTGAGCCCAAAACTGCAAACGAAGCCGATCTCCCCGCATGAATGCCTCATTTGCCAACCGAATTCGGTGCGGCATCTCCCCAATGAACTCAACGATTAAATCGTGGATTTCTGGGTCATCAGAGTAAAGACTGATGATTTTTTCTTTGGGGAATTCCTGCTGGTTGCTATTCATTTCACCTTTCCTGTCCACATTATTGAATTGATAATTTTAAACGCAAGTTTTGTTCAGCGTTTCGTCCCAGACCACTTGCTATTATCGAGCATTTGACCCCACCCTGATCGGACTTTTAGAAAATCGGCACACACAATGGTTCCACGACAAGCTCCCCGAGAGGGGCAAATTGGATTTTTGTACCTCCCCCCCATCCGGGTTCAAGGCATTTCGGTTGCTGGCGAGCAAACATCTGTCGGAATCCCAGAATATGACATTGTTTTTGATATTGGTCTTTGCCCAAGACCTGTGATTTCTTCCAAAATATTGGCACTTTCCCACACACATATGGATCATGTTGCTGGGTTGCCATACTACTTCAGCCAAAGATTTTTCCAGAAATTACCGACTGGTAAGTGTTATTGCCCCCGTTCGATGGCTGAACCTCTTCAGGCCATGATGAGGTCTTGGGTAGCCCTTGAGCGCCAAGAGACACCTTATGAAATTATTGGAATGGACCCAGGCGATGAGGTTGAGATCAAACCAAACACCTTCCTTCGAGCCCACGCTTCGAGTCACACCATACCAAGTCTTGCGTATGCGGTTGTTGAAAAGCGCAAGAAGTTGCGTGAGGAGTTTATAGACCTCCCACAAGAGCGTGTTCGACAACTGCGTTTGGGTGGTGAAGAAATTTCGCGCGCGGTGGATATTTCTCTTGTGGCCTACACGGGTGATACAGAGCCGGCGCCATTTTTATATCACTCCGACTTTGTAAACGCTCGGGTTGTAATTACCGAATGCACCTTTTTTGATTCGGAACATCAAGATAAAGCAAAAATTGGCAAACATATTCATGTTGAGGATTTACGTCCCTTGCTTGCAGCGTGGAAGGCGGAACATGTTGTTGTTGTGCACGCTTCGCGACGCACAATGTTGTCGTTCGCCCGCGAAAGACTGAATGATGTTGCTGGTATCCGCGCCGAATCGGTCCATATGCTTATGGATTTCCGCGCAAACCGAAAAAGGCTTGAGCAACAATCTCTCGAGTTTGATACTGAACACCCAACAGATACTTCCTCGGTCGAAAACACGGAAATTGGTTGACGATTCAATCGTCGTCTTCTAACTTGGAACGTCCGACTGTTGTGTCGGCCCCTTCCATGAAAAAAAGTACGCAATCACACGGTGAGTTGAAGTCGCAAATAGATATCTATTTACAAAAGAACCACCCTGAGATTTGCCGCCACTGGTTTGATGAAATCGAACCAACTGGAATTGATGGTGGGGTGTTGAATTTGTTAGTGACCGAACCAGTTCGTCGTCAATACCTTCAACGCACATGCCTTTCGCCATTCACAGAAGCTGCACAAGCAGTCACTGGGCGTTTGTTGGCTGTGCGATTTGTAGGTGAAGAAAACACCAACAACCAAACATCGATCGATGGCGCACCTTCTTCTGGAACACCGAACGATCTTGAAGAACAGTTAGTTCTTTCACCGGATTACACTTTTGAAACTTTTGTTGTTGGGCCAGGAAACCGACTTGCGCACGCCGCTGCTGTGGCTGTGAGCGCAAATCTTGGTGGCGCATACAACCCTCTATTTGTGCATGGTGGTGTTGGTTTAGGGAAGACGCATGTTTTGCAAGCTGTCTGCCAAATTGTGTTGCGGCAGAAACCAACAACACGAATTGGGTATCTCTCATGCCAAAGTTTTTCTGAAATTTTTATGGCTTGTGTTAAGTCTGGACGAATGCAAGATTTTCGTCATCGATTCAGGAACCTGGATGTTTTGGTGATCGACGATATTCACTTCTTGTCAAAGCGTGAACAGAGCCAGGAAGAGTTTTTTCACACCTTTAACACGCTTTACCAGGCTGGAAAACAAATAATCCTTTCGTCTGACGCTTCTCCAAACGACATTCCTGATCTTGAAGAACGTCTGGTGAGTCGATTCAATTGTGGATTGGTTGCACGGGTTGATCGACCGTGTTATGAAACACGTGTTGCGATTTTGAAATCAAAGGCGAACCTGATCAACCTAAATGTTCCGGACGATGTGTTGGCTTACATCGCCGCCAGAATTGATTCCAACATTCGTGAGCTTGAAGGAGCCCTCACAAAGGTTCGTGGGTATGCGATGGCGAACGGGCTTGCGATCTGTTTGGATGTCGCTAAAGCAGCGATCGCCGATGACCGTTTGGTGTTTGGTAGATCAAACCAACCGACTATCCAAATGATTATTGATGCCGTTACGGTTTATTACGACATTAAACTTTCTGACCTTATGTCAAAGCGACGCCACAAATCTGTCGCGCTTCCGCGCCAGGTTTGTATGTGGTTGGCCCGCAAACACACCCGTTACAGCCTTGAGGAAATTGGTGGCTACTTTGGTGGAAGAGACCACACAACGGTTCTCCATGCGGTACGAACCATTGGGGTTCGACGAGAGGCAGACCCTGATATTTCGAAGGCTGTTGACCGAATAGAGGGCTCGTTTGTTCAAACAACACCTGTCGTTTAATGTGTTCGTTGGTTGTTAATAACTTGTTTTGATCGTCCCGGCGCATCGGGGGTTGTTTGATGACGAACAACTCCTTGGTTTGTGACGAACTGGTTGTGAAAATTTGTAGATCGCCAACGAAGGGCAGTTGACAGCTTGTGTCTGTTGGTTTTTGTTCGTAACCACCCGTTATGACTATGTTTATGGATCAACAAAACCTTTTATCCCCAATTCGCAAACACCTATACGAGGAGGAGGAAGAGATTTCTATAGAAGGGAGAAGAGAATTATCCGCCAACACTGACTGTCAAACACATCACAGAGCTTGGCAATTCGGACAGAACGCGGTCGTTCTTCCGCCGACAATATCTCCCACAATAGTTGCTTTGCACATTGTGCATAACAACCCGATTCGTCCGTAGACCGAATGGGCTTTTTGAAAGTTTCCTTCGGCACCATCTGGAGTGCGGTAATCACGCAAAGTAGAACCACCAGCGTGAATCGCTTTAGATAGAACTCTGCGGATTGAGTATGCAAGTAATTGGAGTTCAACATCATTCAAAAAACACGCTTGTTTTTTCGGGTGAATTCCGCTTAAAAAAAGGGATTCGTCAACATAAATATTTCCAAGACCACAAATACGCGCCTGATCAAGCAAGAGGGCCTTCACGCCCGTTACGCGGTTCTTCATAATTTGCCAAAGTATCGGCTGCGAAATCGTTAAAGCATCAGGCCCAAGCTTGTTCCAGTGATCATCAATACCAGCACGGTTTCGACAAGGCAAAATCGACCCGAAGCGTCGCGGATCACGAAACAACAGAAACTTCAAAGTGTTGTTGAATCGCAGCGACCACACAGCATGAACATGAGATAGGTTTTTATCAACAGATTCAACAACAAGAAGTTGCCCAGACATTCCCAAGCGAATAAGAAGTGCTCGCCCGTTGTCTGCGATTAGTCCGAGCTGTTTTCCTTTTCGTTCAACACCAACAAGAGTCGAACTATCGAGGAGAGCAACCTTTGGTGTTGTTGATTTTTTAGCCGATCTTTTTCCGCGAGGGGAACCAACAGACCCAACAATATCTTCGCGCACCAACTGTGAGAGCGCGATCTTTGCTCCAACACAGGTGTGTTCCAAATACGAACGAATACACTCAACTTCTGGCAGTTCTGGCATGTGACAACCCTATACTGCGCCCGAGGTAAAAATCCATGTCTTCCACCATTCTTTCTAGCCTTCATAGCGCTGATCCACTCGAAGCTGCCGCAGCGGTTCACAAAACCGCAGAGTTGATTCGTGCCGAAATCAGCAAAACAATCGTTGGACAAGAAGCAATACTTGACCAAATTCTTCTTTCGATGTTCTGTGGCGGCCACACGCTTGTTGAAGGCGTTCCAGGACTCGCAAAAACACTCATTATTTCAACAATTGCCCAAACCCTATCACTTGGTTTTTCTCGCATCCAGTTCACCCCAGACCTTATGCCCAGCGATGTCACTGGAAGCGAAGTGATACAAGAAGACAAACAGACAGGAAACAGAAACCTTCACTTTGTCAAAGGTCCCATTTTTGCCAACGTGGTATTAGCCGATGAAATCAATCGAACCCCACCCAAAACACAGGCGGCGCTTCTGGAGGCGATGCAAGAGGGGCAGGTCACGGTTGGCGGATACACCCACGCACTTCCAAAGCCATTCTTTGTGTTAGCAACACAAAATCCAATTGAACAAGAAGGAACATATCCACTTCCAGAAGCCCAACTTGATCGATTCATGTTTCTCGTACGAATCGGATACCCGACCGAGAGCCAAGAGTTGGACATCGTGAAGAGAACAACTGGCGGACATGGTTTAAAGCCAGAAGCGATCATCGGCGCTCCCGAATGCCTGCGAATCCAACAACTCGTTCGAGACATTCCAGTGGCGGACCATGTCATTCAATACGCACTTCGACTTGTTCGATCGACACGCCTGGACGAGAGATCGCCGAAATTTATTCGCGACTATGTTTCGTGGGGTGCGGGGCCACGCGCCAGCCAATTTCTTATATTGGCGGCAAAAGCTAAAGCGCTTATGTCCGGCGAACACCACGTCATGCCACACCATCTCCATGCGGTGGTCTTACCCGTGATGCGTCACAGAATCATGCTGAACTTTAACGCCCAAGCCGACGGAATCGACACTGATCGTTTGGTTGGTGATCTCATAAAGAACACGCCACTCGATAGCGCGGCATAAAAATGACAGAGGGACCAACGACTCCCTTGCGGGCCGAGCAGTATCTCGCCCCAGAAACACTCTCACAGCTCGCATCATTTGAACTGCGCGCCAAAATGGTGGCAGAAGGAGCTATGAACGGGCTTCATGTTTCGCCAAGACAGGGTGCCGCTGTCGAATTCGCATCACACCGGCAGTACACCACGGGAGACAGCGTTCGCCATTTGGATTGGAAAGTTTTCGCACGCAACGACAAGCTTTATATAAAGCAGTATCAACAAGAAACCAATCTCAACATCACAATTTTGGTGGACGGTTCAGCTTCAATGAAGTTTGGAACGCTCGACACAAAGTCTGGTTGGGGCGGAACAAAAGCACAAGGGATAACAAACCGCTGGACGAAATACGATCACGCGACAGCTGTTGCCGCGGCAATTTCATTTCTTTCACTCAGTCAGCGCGATCGGGTGAGTCTTGGAATTTTTTCAGACGGCATTCGGGGTGGAGTAAGACGGTCAAGCAGTAGTGATCACTGGCGTTCAGTTGTCCGTTGTCTTGCTGCAGAGCCAATGGAAACGAAGGTGAATTGGCCCAAGGTTGCTGAGCAGGCGCTGAGTCAAAACCAGGGACACACACTCTTTGTAATCATCTCAGACTTTCTCGCGCCCCTCGAACAAGTTCGCGCAGTTTTAGCTCGCCTTCGTCACCGCGGTAATGATGTCATTATTTTTGTGACACTTGACAATGCAGAAATCGAATTCGATCTCGATGTTGACGCGCCATTTGTTGGGCTAGAAGGAGAACCAACCATCGAAATAGATTCAAGATCTGTACGAGATGCTTATAAAAAAGCACTTCAAACACACCTTCAAGAGATCGATCGCATAAGTCGGAGTTTCGGATTTGATTGTGCTGTTTTTAACACCCATAAATCTGTTGGGCCAATTTTGTCATCACTTCTTGCAAAACGACAAGCGTTTGCTCGGCAGAGATCTTCAAGATGATGTTCGCAACACCAATGCTTGTATTTGTTGGTGGTATGGCAATGATCATCCCCATCACAATACATTTTTTCTTCAAACGAAGAAAGAAACAGGTTGATTGGGCAGCGATGGATTTGTTAATGCAAGCAATTCGGCAGACCACCCGCCGGCGGCACCTCGAAAAAATAACGCTACTTATTTTGAGGTGTCTTGTTGTGTTATTCGCGGGACTGGCAATCGCTGGTCCCCTCATTCAAAATGAGCAGCGAGGCACAAACAACTCAAACCCACAAAAAGAACTCGTATTGATTCTTGATGATGGGATTTCTCAACAAACACACATCGGAGACATAGACGCTTTTTCATCTTGTCGCACAAAGGCAGTATCAGCAATCAACCAACTCCAAGCAGGTGACAGAGTTGGTTTGGTTTTGGCGGCTGGCGCTCGACCACTTGTGTGGCCACCATCAACAGATTTGGCAGCTGCAAAGTCAATACTGAACAACACACAAGTTTCTGACGCCCCATCAGATATCGGTGGAGCAATAGACGTTGCTCATGACTCATCCATATCTCCGATCGTTTTAAGTGATTTTCGCCGTGGAAGTCTTGTTCACCAAACAATACAGACCGCAACAACAGCACCGAAAGACGAACCACGAATATTCGTTACACCACCAAACCAGACCGATGTCAGTAACACACAAATTGTCTCGTTTGAACCCCAGGCAAGAGGTCCCCTTTCTTTACACGATGGAATTCCAGTACGGGTGAAGGCGCGACGCGAAGGTGGACGCCTCAGTGTTGATCACTCACAGATCGAGATTGTTTCAGACGACAACACAAAGTCATCTTTACGAATCGATTGGAGTGAAGGTCAAGTTGAAGGGGCTGTTGATGGAACAATAAATATCCAAGCGAATCGCCAAACAGAAACCGCTCTT
Source organism: uncultured bacterium (assembly GCA_903919715.1). Taxonomy (GTDB): domain Bacteria; phylum Planctomycetota; class Phycisphaerae; order Phycisphaerales; family SM1A02; genus F1-60-MAGs104. Next base: position 21,529 of record CAIXJC010000024.1, read on the forward strand.
CGTGCGTCACTTCTTCAAGATGACGCCCAACCAGCTGACAACGTTCGGTTTTTGGTTGTATCAACAACAAACACAATTCGTGTTGGAATAGTTGATCGTGTTTCGGTAAGTGGTGTTGGTCAGCCAACCGAAAACGAAACCGGTGTGGGCACATGGGTTGAGAATGCACTGCGACCAAGAGACGATGTTGGCATTGAAACCGAGGTCATTGAGCCAACAGCGATAAATACACAGCGATGCAAAGGACTTGATGCAATCGTGGTTGTTCGTCCAGACGCTGTCGATGCCACCGGTTGGACGGTCTTGGCACAAAATATAAAATTGGGATTGGTTGTTGTGATTACGCCACCGCCACAAGCAATGAATAGTGGATGGTCAGATGGATTTTTGCGGGCGTTTGATTTGGGGTGGAGCGTGGCCCATGATGTGACAAAGAGTGAACCACCTATGACTGTGCGTCGGTCTGATATCCCACACCCCCTTCTTTTACAAATCTCATCGGAGTTACCAGATCTCATTCAACCCATTGGTGTCAATAGGTGGTTCGCAATTTCGGTTCCTGTGAATCATGGAGATGTAGTTTTAGAATTAGGAGATGGTTCACCACTGATTGTTCGAGGTTCAAACGAAGGTTCGCGTGGTTCAGTTGTTCTATTTGCCACACCACCTGATCTTGGGTGGACAAACATTCCCGCAAAGCCAATCATGGTTCCACTTTTTCAGGAATTGATTCGGCAATCTATCGCGCAGGTGGATCGGGGCCGAAAAATGAATGTAGGAAGTGATCGCATGCCAACCACCATTTCAGGAGTGGTTGGACTGCGTTTAATGGTGGGGCGTGCTGGTGTAATCGATATCAACCAAACCGTAATTTCTGTCGATCCAAACGGAACACTCGCCCAACCAATAAGTTCTCCAGGTGTTTACGCAGCAGTCGATAGCACGAATAGAACAATGGGATGGGTTGTAGCCAATATTGATCCAATGGCGGCAACAACACAACCAACATCGATCGAGGAAATTAGTGCAGAATTCAAAGGGTTTTCGGTCCAGATCAACAAGAACGACATCGCAACTGATATCGCCTCCGGTGCACTAAATACAACCCAAACAAGGGGTGTTCCAGGTCGAACACAACAAGACATTCCGATAGCAAGGGCACTTCAAGGAGAATCGCTCGCTGTCTGGTTTTTTTCTTCTCTTCTGTTTTTGTTGATCATTGAGACGTGGGTTGCTCGACACTCTTCGATTGGGTCAATCAAACAAAGTGTTGTAGGGGAATCAAAATGACATCATCGCATTGGGTGCGTTGGATGTTTGGTCTTGATGTAATACCAGATGGTGCGGAAGGACTTCAGTTGACATGGCAACATCCACCAGCCATGTGGGGTTGGTTTTTGATATTGGTTACGGCGACACTTCTTGTTTCGTGGAGTTACAGGCGGATGGTTGGCGGACGGTCCACACGCATAGTGCTCGCAATTATTCGAGCAACACTATTTGTTTTGGTTGCCGCGTTGATTGCTGGACCACTATTACGGCTTCCAATTGTTGAAGATCAACCAGATTGGGTTGCTGTGTTGGTTGATAGAAGCCGAAGTATGGCCGTTACTGACAATCGTCAAGAGGATGGGTCCCTTCAGTCAAGAGATCAAGTGATTTCTGGCTTGTTGAAAAACAATATTTGGTCCGACATTAAGAAGGACAAAGAAATAATTTGGCTTGGTTTTCATGCATCAGCATTTGATATTGATCCGCAACATCCCACCGAAGCTGATGGTTGGGCAACAGAGCTAACAGTGCCGATTGAGACAGCGCTACGCAAGCTCGCTGGTCGACCAACGAGTGGAATTATCATTCTTTCGGATGGACGAACAATTCGTCCGATTGATCGAGGCGTTCTACGGACGCTTCAGGCACGAGCGATACCAGTCTTTGTAGTTCCACTTGGATCAGCAAAGGCGATGACAGATTTAGCAATCACCGAAGCAGAAGCACCATCACGCGCGTTTGTTCGTGATCAGGTTCCTGTGGTAGCAACGCTCCAATGTGTCGGTGGCACACCACACGCGCCAGTGGAGGTTGATTTGATAGATGAACAAACTGGGCGAGTTATTAATACGGTGGAGGTAAAGCCCGATGAGTTTGTGAATCAACAAAGCGAAGCAGTGTTAGCTGGCGCTCAGACAGAAGCAGGATCTGTTCGGTGGATTGTGCGGGTTCGCGCTGGTCCTGATGATCTTGTTCGGGCGAATGACGAACAAGTCGTGCAGGTTGATTTTATTGATCGACCGCTTCGCATTCTCTATATCGAGGGATATCCAAGGTGGGAATTTAGATACCTTAAAAACCTATTGGTTCGCGAATCCTCATTCGAAAGCTCGGTCATGTTGTTGTCAGCTGATCGAGATTTCGCACAAGAAGGAAACGCACCACTTGAGCGGTTGCCGCAAACCGATGATGAGTTTGCAAATTACGATCTTTTTATTATGGGTGATGTTCCCGCGAGCAGTTTGTCAGAAACACAAATTTCACAAATCAAGCGATCGGTAAGTGAACGTGGCGCCGGCCTGTTGTGGATCGGTGGGGAACGCTCAACACCAAACTCGTGGCGTGGAACAGACCTTGAGGATCTCCTTCCAATGCGTGGTGTTCTTGAGAGGTTTGATGAAGCGGTGATTGTTGAACCAACAGAAAACGCATTACGTTCTGGCGTGATGCGTTTGGGTGATTCAACAAAGGAGAGGTGGCCGCTCGCGTTGACATCCGCTGGTGAACGCGGTCGATTAGAGTGGGCTCAGCGAATAGAACTTGACTCACTCAAACCAGCCACAGAAGTTCTCGCTCGCGGTCGATCATTGTCTGGTGGGCCTTCTTTACCACTCGTAATTTCTATGCGTTACGGCGCAGGATTGGTTTTATATGTGGCGACCGACGAAACGTGGCGATGGCGTCATGGAATCGGTGAGACATACCAAGAGCGATTTTGGATTCAATTTATTCGGTTTTTATCTCGTGGTGCTGCACAATCAGACGGAAAATCGTTTCGTTTGGTTGTTGAACCAAAGCAACCAGAAGTTGGATCCCCCGCAATTATTCGTGTTGAAGTTCAAGACCCCAAAGCTGGAGAGCTCGCAGGCGATAGTCCGATTGAAGTTCAGATTCAACCCATTGAATCAAAGGATGTTGTTGCTGAACAAACACTGCAGTTGATCCACGAAACGGCTGGTTGGGTTGGACTTTGGTCTGCTGAGAGTCCTGGTTTATGGCGAATACGAGTTGACTCCGCAAGGACTGGGACAATGGAGCAGATAGTAAAAGTCATTCGGAGCGATATAGAGTTAGCACACCCAGAGTCGGATCACCCACAACTCATAGACCTCGCAACGAGAACCGGTGGGGCGGTTGTTGCACCCCAAGAGATTGATCGATTACAACAACTGCTTCCAAAACGCGCAATGAGTCGAGAACGGGCCATTCTTGATCCAATATGGAACAGCCCAGCCGCCCTCTTCGCGGTTCTTTTTCTGCTTTTAATCGAATGGGTTGGTCGGAGATTCTTAAGGTTGGCGTAGAATTTTATTCAACTGAACGCAATGGATATGAGAAATCTGCCTCGAGAATTTGATGAGGTTGGTCAACGCCTGCGCACAACACGCATTGTGGAGAGATCGATCATTTTGGGTCGGACAATTGTTATGTCTCTCACGGCATGTATTGCAATCGATGCGCTTATTCGATTTCCATCACCATTGCGTTGGGTGATCCTTTTAGGTCTAATCATCTTTGCTGTTTGGATGATTCAACGTCGTCTTGTTCCAACCCTTGGATCACCATCATCACGCGTTCGATTAGCGCTCGAGGTTGAGAAACGACACCCCCACGCTGTTGGCCGACTGGCGTCCGGTGTTGAATTTGCGGGCGATTCAAAGTTTAAAGGAAACGCATTCGCTGAACAGGTTGAGCGCGATGCCGCGGCGTTGGTTCCAATGAGCGCTATTTCGAGTTTGGTTTCAACAAAGCAAACAAAGAGAGAAAGTGTCGCCCTTGCAGTTGTCTTGTTGTTGTGGATTGGATTTTTTGTAGTGTCGCCGAACTTGGCTCAAACTGGGCTTGTGCGGATGTTGGCTCCATGGATTACAGCCGATTGGCCAGCGCGTACCGGTATTCGAAGCACAACCTTTGCAACCCATCACCCAAAGCAAACAGCAGTTGCATTGAAAGCTGATTTGTTCCGCGGTAATCCAGAAACAGAACCAGTTTGGGTTCGGCTTCGCCGAACTGTCGAAGGGGTCACGGGTGCTTGGGAACAAATCCAACTGATTCACCAAGGGGAAACCCGATTTGAGCGTTTGGTCGAATCCGGATCTGAAGTGATTGAGTTTCAATTTCTAACGCGAGATGTTGAAACAGCAATACAGAGAATTGAATTTGTTGATGCACCAAAGCTTCAATCATTGGTGGCGCTTGTTACTCCACCCACATACACCCAGGTGCTTCAACCACAACGATTTGACCTTGCTGATGGGACAAACAACCAAGGAAGGATTCCAGTTTCAATTCTGCAAGGATCAATCATTTTGATTGAGATGAAACCACAAGGACGAATCTCAGTTTCGCCGATCGGGTCTGAGAGAGATGGTTGGCTTCGATCAACATTTGACTGGTCGAGTAACACAAAAAGTGAAAAACAAACAAGTCCAGACTTTTCCTTCAGCGAAACAGATGGGGTGTGGAGTCTCGTGTGGACTGCAGACAAATCAGGATTACTTACGACTCGGTTGGTTGATGGGCACGGCGTGCAAAATATCGACGACATTCGAATCACATTTGATGTCGTAATCGACACAGCACCAGAGGCGGTTGTTGTGGATCCAAGTGCTGACGAGACTGTTCTTCAGACAGCTCGTATCCCTCTTCGCGGAACAGCGCGTGATGATGTCGGACTTGATCACATCACACTTGAAGCAACGAGATCTACCACATGGAAAAAAGAACTCGCTTCGGTTGAGACTATTGGATCTCATGAGGCTGAGGTGACAGCCACCTTCGATCTATCAAGCGCAAATGCGCAGCCAGGAGAGGTGTTCGAAATTGTGACCGTCGCCCATGATTCATTTCAGGTTGCTGGTGTTGCACGCGAAGGGACGCGTTCAAACCCCAGAAAGTTGCGTGTGTTGACACGCCCACAGTTCGAAGAGGAAACGAGAAATGCACTTGCTGTAGCCCGTCAGGGCGCCGTTCGAGCGAATGAACGTCAAGTGAATTTGTCGTCACGTGATGAACCGGCTTCAGCTCAGGTGCGTCCACAGACAGAAATCGGCGAACGTATTTCGACGATTAAGTCAATGATGAAGTCGCTCCAAAACAGACTTGATAGAAATGATGTTCAAGATGATGCAACCCGCAGTTTGATCGAAGCCGCCACCGACATTTTGAAAGAGGCACAAATTCAGAGTGACGTTGCTCGAAACAATCTTCAAGAAGTCACACAAAGTCAAATCAGTCCCTCAGACACAACCACACCGGAAAGTGCAAACAAAAAGATAGAAGAAGCAAAAATTGCACAGGGAGAGGTTCGCCGTGAATTGGATGACCTTGCCACACTTCTTGATCGCGACAAAGATGCTTGGGCGGCTGCCCGCAAGTTAGAGAAGGTTGCGGAGGCGATTACCCAATCAGATACCGAGCGATCCAAAGCCGGCGCAAGCACAATTGGACGCAGTCGCGCTGACCTTTCAGCTGAAGAATCCGCAAATCTAGACCGTGCCGCTGATGAAGCGAAAGCCGCTGCGCAAACCGCGCGTGATACCGTCGAAGAATTGAAGGCTCGCGCAGAAAGCGTAAAAAAGGGAGACCCAGCACGCGCAGAGAATTTACGTCAAGCAGCTGAGCGTGGAGACCGCGAATCGTTGGCAGCTCATATGGAGCAGGCTGAGCGGGCGACGCGTGAAAATCGACTGGATGAGGCACAGCGATCATCAGCTTCTGCAATGAAAACGGTTAACGAGATGATGAACGATCTTGCAGATGACGAAAAGGCTCGAACAGAAACATTACGCCGTCGACTTACAAACCTGGCAGATGCACTTGAACAGTTGGTTCAGCAAGCGCAAAGCACAGAAGATCTGGGTCTCGCATTGATCACTGCTGAAGCAGCTGATGTTGTGCGTTCCGCTCCTGGTGTCGGACAACAGGCCGCCACGCTTTCACTGAATGCTTCAGGGGTTGCCGACGAAGGCCGTGCAGCAGGTCCAAGCGCACAAAAAGTGGTACGTATTATTGAGCGTGGTGCCGAGTCAGAGGGGCGGGCAGCAAGCGCACTCTCGTTGGCGTCACCAGAAATTGCGACCGGACATGAGAATCTTGTGCGAGGAACAGCACTCTTCCGTGAGGCGCTTGAGGCTGTTCGGCAACAAGAAAAGAAAAACGAGGATCAAGAAAAACAACAACGCGCACGCGAACTCGCACAGGCGTATAGCGCGCTTCGCGATCGACAAGAAGGCGTGTTGACGGCGACGAAAGGGTTGGTTGGTGTTGAAGCCGACCGCCGTGCGTTGGTTGAGGCGCGTCGACTGGGTGTTGAGCAAGAAAACATTCGACAAGGTATTTCTGCGATATCAGATGGTTCAACTGATGTTCAAAAGTCTCCAACATTCACAGAGGCAACAAAAATGGCGTTGGATTCAGCGGCGGCGGCCGCTACGGATTTACGAAATGGTCCACCAACAAACGGGACTGTGCAAATGGAGGGTGAAGTTCTTGAGATTCTTCGCGGGTTATCGAATGCGCTCAGCGAAGCGTCCAAAAAAGAAAATGATCCATTTGAAGATCCAAGTCAAGCCGCTGGAAGTGGTAGTGGCGGCCCTGGAGGTGAAGAAGAGAAGCCACTTATTCCGCCACTTGCAGAACTGAAGGTGATTCGTGCACTTCAACAGCGAATTTACGAGCGAACAAAGTCGGCCGAAACTATAGAGTTGCCCAATGACGTACTCAAAAGCCTTTCACAACGACAAGAATCGATCGCAAAAATCGCCGATGATTTACGCAAGGAAATCGAACGCAAGATGAAAGAGCGAGAGTCTGGTGGTTCAGCCACACTTGTTCCGCCGCAAGGTGAGCCGCCGATTAAAGTTAACCCAAGTCCAAAGGACCCAAATTGAAAACGATTCAGGTTTCATTCACGCTCTTATTGATAACCATTTGTTGTGGATTTAGTTACGCCGATGCGACACAAGAGGCACCAAAGAAGCCAGAAGGAACTGTGATTGTTCCGCCCGCGCAGGGACCAGTGACGAGCGCTCCCAATTCGGATCAAAGTAAGTCGCTCGACGATCTTTTGGGAATTAGTGAAAAGGACAGTAAAAAAACGAGTGCTGAAAATGATCGAACGCAGAAAGAAGCACTCAATCGAATCTTGAGCGAAAAGGAAGCGAAGAACACACTTGAAGCATCGATCGACGGGATGCGGCGGAGCGCGGTTCTTCTTGGAGAAAAAGAATCTGGGACAGCCGTACAAAGAATTCAAGAAGATGTTCTTGCGCGGCTCGACGCATTGATTCAGTCAGCGCAATCACAACAGCAGCAACAGCAATCTTCCTCAAGTTCCTCATCGAGCAGTCAATCAAAGGGATCATCACAACCCAAAGGAAGCCAAGGCCAGAAAAAATCCGAATCAGCATCGGCTGAAGAACAGCGGCGAGCGGAAGCAAAACAGCGAGCAGAGAAACAGGGCGAGAAGGCATCCCCAGGAAAATCTAAACCATCTGGTGATCAGCCCGGGGAATTGCCACCCGCAGTTGACGCAGTGAAGGGTGGTGTGATTGAGGAAACTGATGCAGAATGGGGAAACCTTCCACCGCGGACACGTGAAATTCTTCGCCAAGGTGTTCGAGAAAAAATGTCATCGGTGTATCGTCGCTGGACAGAAGCGTATTACCGCCGAATCGCTGAAGAAGCTAAGCCGTAAAGAACAGACAAATTAAGATCCTCATGATTTTTATCGTCTCATCCATCTTTGCATTTCAATCTCCGCCACAGACTGGCGGCAACAATTTGTCGCCAATAGCAGAGTCATCAAAAATCACGAACGAGACAACCGTTCCTTCTTCACCTGCAATCATCCCCCCTTCCACACCAACGGTAACGAATCCACCAACGAACCCACCTTCACTTGTTCCTGGGATACCTAAATCATCTGTTGTCGGCGCAGAAAACAAACCAGCAAAGAATGAAATCACTCCAGAGTTAACAAAGTCTGTGCAGCGCGGTTTGGCATTTCTTGCGTCGTCACAAAATGATGATGGATCGTTTGGGCGTGGCCGCTATGGGAGGCATGTTGGTATTGCTGCTCTGGCCGCCTTGGCATTTATGGCTGACGGAAATCTGCCAGGTCGCGGCCGATATGGAGAACAAGTTTCGCATGCACTTGAATATGTGTTGAACAATAAATCTGAGAGTGGATTACTCGCCGCGGAAAGCACAACTGGGCCGATGTATGGTCATGGATTTGCCACACTTTTTTTAGGTGAGGTCTATGGAATGAATCCAAACGATTCTCGCGTTCGAGATGCGCTCGTTCGTGCGATCGACTTGATCTTGAACAGCCAGAATGATGAGGGCGGGTGGCGATACAACCCAGTTCCATATGACGCAGATGTTTCTGTCACAATTTGTCAGGTGATGGCAATGCGAAGTGCGCGCAATGCCGGAATCAAGATTCCAAAGGACACAATTGATCGAGCTGTTCGGTATGTTCGAGATTGCCAGAATGCGGACGGTGGCTTTCGATATATGCGCCAGCCAGGAACAAGCGCATGGCCACGTACAGCAGCTGGTGTTGCGAGCCTTTTTTATGCTGGCGTGTACGAAGACGATTCAATTGAACGAGGTTTGGAGTATCTAAGCAACAACTCTTCAATTGTTGCTGTTGGTGGACCACAATCTCAGGCACACTATTTTTACGGTCAGTATTACGCGACCCAAGCGATGTATCTCGCTGGTGGGGATCGCTGGGAACATTGGTGGTCGCGCGTCCGCGATGAATTGATTGCGATGCAGAGTGATGACGGATCGTGGATTGATCATCAGGCAGGCGAGGCGTACGCAACAGCAATGGCGTTGATTGTGCTTCAAATGCCGAATCGATATCTACCGATCTTTCAGCGATAAGGGCTTCATGATCAATTTCACTTTTATAGTCTCCATTTATCTAGCCGTATCTGGTGATACAACGCCGGCAATTGAAGTTTTAACGGCGCGCGGAGAATGGGTGCGCGCAACTAGAGATGACAGCGGCGTTATTCGTAGCGAAAAAGGCGTGGATATTGGGGCCACCGCTTTGGCGTGGAGTCCAGTGAGTGATGAAACGACAACAATGGATCGTCCCCCATTCGCAATGACCAGACTCTCTGATGGTCAAATCATTATCGCAGCGTTCGGTGGATTTCATGAAGGGCCAGTTGGTCCAGTCGTTCGATGGAAACATCCAGGAATTGGGTTGATGGATATTCCTGTAGAACGCACATCATTCATTCAAGTTCAACCCATGAGTCAGCCACCGATCGCAAACGCTTCGGACGAAATTGTTTTACGAAATGGCGATCGCGTAACGGGTTTCATCGAATCGTTCGGTGAGCCTATTGTGATCGAAACCGACGGGAAAAAACGTGAAATACCAAGTGATCGAATCGCTGGGTTATCTCTCGTTTCGAAATCACCAACCATTGGTGCTGTGCGTGTTTGGTTGACCGACGGATCGGTCATTGACGGATCATCTATCGCTGGCGTAGTGGGAGGTGGGTTTGTTCTGCAAGGAATGTCACTCATCAACAATCGATCATCGCTTCCAATCGAAGCCGAAGAAATTCGCTGTGTATCACAATCACCCAAGCGGATCGTTCCACTCTCTGCACTCAAGGCGCAGGTGCTTCCGCCAACAGCCATTGCGTTGCCGCGTGCGCAATATCCGGCGCCAAAGATCAGTTTGACTGATGACCCACTCGGTGCGTCCGCGATAGAAGTCCGGGGGCCGGAACGGCTCATCTACGAAATCCCCAAGGGATTTTCCGTCTTGAACGCGCATATAGAAATTCCACCATCGGTCCGTCCATGGGGGGATTGCGTAGTTGTACTGCGCCAAAATAGCCACGAGATCGGTCGTTACCCACTGTCTATAAAAAACCAGTCGGCACAGATCATGGTCTCTGTTCAGCCTGGCCCACTCGAGTTCGAGATCGAGGAGGCTGGTGGTGGACCCATTGGTGACATCGTGATCCTTCGTCGCGCAATTCTTATCGCCGCTGATGTTGGTGGATGACAGAGAGAGCACCGCAGATTCGCGAACACCAATCACGCTCGGTGGGGCCGCACGCCAGAGTCCAGAATCACGCCACTGATATTTGAGTCCAGTCCATCTTCCAATCCAGACAGCGCCATCATCCTTCCACATGATCGAACATGCGTGGTCTCGTGCAGTCACAAGCCTCGTTGCATCAACAAGAAGATCACGCCATTGATCTTTCACAAGTCGACCGGGACCCGTTGACTGAAGAACAATTGGGGTTGCGAGACGCCTTGCAAGTGCGGTAGCGCCCGGACGAAAACTGCCGTGATGTGGAAGTTCGAACACAGTCACATTATTGAGATCCTCGGGGGTTGGCGATTCCAATACTGATCGACACGCCTCTTGCGCTGCATCACCCACCATTAGAATTGAAAAGTCACCATCGGAGATTCGAATAATGAGACTTCCGTCATTTGAGTCGTCAAAGAGACTCTCGCGGCCAGGGTGGAGCACTCTCCATTGCGTCGAACCAAAGATGCGCTCGTCGCCGCGAGCAAATTCTTCAACAACCGTACCGCTTGCTCGCACTGCTCGCAGGGCTTCACATGCCGCACCACGTCGCGCCCATTTGATGAACTGCGGGGTTACCAAAACACGTGATACAGAAAACGCTTTCACAACTTCTGGAAGCGCGCCATAATGATCCAAATTCGGATGAGATATTACGACAGCATCAAGCGATTTCACCCCGAGAGCTCGAAGCGCAGGCACGACGGTTTGGGAGCCGACCGCTGGCGCTCCCAGACTCCCACAATCAAAGACGACCGCTGATGATTCCGAACGAACGAGGTAACACGATCCATTCCCAACGTCGACCATATCGATTCGTACTCGCCAGTCTGGGATGTCAGTAATAGTTTGAACCGATGGGCCTAGAGTCGCTGCTCCTGGAAGTGTCGCGCAGAAACGTACGACACTGAGAATCATTTTGGCGTTCACGACAGAGATCCATCCAGCGGCATATCCGATCGGTCTGCAAATTGGTTCTGCTGCGATCGCGACGTTAGAAGAGATCACCATTGCTGCGAAGCTTGGTGATAATGCGATTGTGCACGGAATACACCAGACAGGACAGACTCCAAAGTGTAAAGCGATAATTGGTGTTGTGACGACCCACGCAGAGAGTCCAGCAGCAAGTGGTTCCAGCGCACGTCGAAGCAACGTCGAGAACAAGCTGTAACCACAAATCATGCGGTGAAACAAGGCCGCGAAAAATGGCGATATATATCGAAGCCCAAAGATTGCGCCGAAACTCAATTGAAATCCTGGTTGAGACGCAGCAAATGGGTCGCATAGAACAATGACAATTGCTGTCAATCCGATCAACGATCCAAATTTGATTGATCGACCAAACGAGAGAACGATTGCCGCAGTCCCACCCATGAGTGCGGCCCGAATTGATGAGACTTCTGATTCGATCGAGCCAATAAAAAGAATGGCGAGAATGATTAAAACGAGACCACCAAGTCGAGGTGCAATCTTCATTTTACGAATACACCAAAGTGCGCATGCTGCAAGAATTCCGAAATTGAAACCAGATATCGCAACGAGATGTTGAACACCACTTGCTGCGAATGCTTTCGACACGGTTCGCAATCCAGGCCAGTTTGCACCAGTTGTTGATGCGGCAATGAGCGCAGTGGCATCAAGTCTTTGCTGCTCGCCGAGCGCACGATTCAAACTCGCATCGACCCCAGATCTCCAGCGTGCGAGCAAAGATGTCATAGAAAGCGGAGGGTGATCGCATTGGTGAATGAGATCTATGTTTGGAATCGACAGCATCGCGGCGATTCCGCGCATGCGACTCCATGCAGCCGAATTGAAGCCGCCGGGATTTGTTGGAAAATCGAATCCACCAAGCCATCCCTTCGCTTGAATTCGATCTCCTGCGGCGCAACCAGCAATGGTTCCTTCAACAATAACTCGTAGTGTTGCTGTGACTTGAAATCGTGCGCCATGACCATCGAGTAAGGCGTCTATCTGGAGATTGAAACGTGTTGATGGCGTGCGCGGTACAAATGGAGCCAGTGTGTCCTCTTCTAGGGCTTCACACTTGATAAGCGCATCGCGATACGCAAATTCATCTGCACGTGGGGTTGATACGACAATCCCCTCAACCCAGACCAATTTTCGAATGGATTCTCCATGAGCGTCAAAGACCCCAAGCGATTCGACAAGCGCTTGCCAGTCCCGATCGACGACAGCCACTCGGACGGCACCAACGCCCGCCGCACCGATGAGGAGGCATGTGGCTGCAAGGACAGACCACCGTCGCCACGCCAGCGCCACTCCATGCGCGGCGAAGGCGACGGCGATCAACGCGGCGACAGTGACAAGTCGGCCGTGTTCATCCAAAGCACCGTTGGCCCAAGCCAAGTTCACGCCGATTCCAGCGCCAGTAGCGCCAGCGACCATTGCACCAGCGACCCAAGGAAGGAAGGCGTGTCGCGTTACTTTGTGACCGCCCATGCTGCGCGGCATCAGCGCACGCTACGACTTCGCCAACAGTTTCTAGAAAGCCTTCCCCTATTTCTTTATTGCGGAAGTCTGTCCACGCACAATATCTCGAATGATAAAGATCGGCCTTCCGCGAACTTGTTCGTGGATCCGCCCGAGATACTGTCCAATGATTCCAAGCACTAAAAGTTGAACGCTGCCGAGGAGCGTCACAATGATCATCAGACTGGTCCACCCCTGCGGTGTCTTTCCAACAAAGAACCAAGAATAAAGTGCGTAACCGATGAAACCAAGGCAAAGAAATGCGAAGAGTGCTCCAGCGTAACTCGCCAACATCAGTGGACGTGTAGATGAAGCAGCGATGCCATCAAGAGCCAAACGTAAGAGTCGAATGAATGGGTACTTCGTTTCGCCCGCAAATCGTTTTTCTCGGTCGTATAAAAATGGAACTTGACGGTATCCAACCCAACTCACCATCCCGCGGATAAATCGGTGTCGTTCTGGCATTTGCAGTATTTGATCTACGACTCGCCGAGACATCAATCGAAAGTCACCAGTATCGAGTGGTATCGGCGTGTCCGATAATCGCTGAAGGAGTCGATAGAACACAGCACAAGCCATCCGTTTGAGGGGCGCATCGCCACGTCTCGTTCGTCGTTGAGCAAAGACAACATCAGCACCTTGATCCATGACCGCAAGCATCTGTGGAAGTAACTCTGGTGGATCTTGGAGATCCGCATCGAGAACAAGTATGCGTTCTCCAGCACAACACTGCAAACCAGCAGAGAGCGCTAATTGATGCCCATGATTCCTCGAAAGATCGACAACAACAAGCATCGGATCTTCGGTTGTGAGCGCAAGCATTTTGACGAAGGTGTCATCGCTCGAACCATCGTTTACAAATACGATTTCATATGGTTTTTGGAGGCTTTCCCCAACACCCTTCACTCGTTTATACATTTCAGCGAGGACTTCACTTTCGTTATAGCACGGCAAGAGGAAGCTCAAATATGGCCTTTCAAGATTTGAAGTCAGGGGAGAGATCATTGTTGGTTGAGTACCTTCGTAGACATTGGTGTGAGAGACAATTTGCGTGTGGCCCTAAGAAGTAGGGTAAGCACTACAAAAAAAGAGATCGCCATCATCGGATTCCAAACAAGCGCGAAATTGTTTCCAAAGAGTGGCCGAAGAGGTTCTTTCAGTATGCCGATTGAGAGCACCATTGCAACCAACCACCATCCTAGAGTTTGACATTGAGGTGTTGCTAGGAGGGTGAGCGCCCAAAGAGATATAGCAGGTGCCAAAATCACATAACTGTTCGATTCGTTCATTGGATTGAACAACATCAAATAAATTGTGGTGAGCGCGAGAAGCCAAAATGCACGCAGCGGTTCACCAAATTGCCTGCTCGCAAGAATCCATACACACAAAGTAACAACCGCAGCGATCATTCGAACGGACAGTGCAACTTGTGTTGGGAGTTCGCCGCCAAACGTTCTGACGATTCCTTGAAAATCAGCAAAGCGATGTTCGACAACCACAGAACATGATTTCAGGTTGATATACGACGACAGATATTGGGACCAAACATAATGAAAATCCGCAAAGAGAAATGGGATAACAAGGAGGAACAGAATTCCACCAAGGACTCTCAAGCGCAGCGGGGCATACACGAACGGCGCCAGCAAGAGCATCACGAAACCAAGAGGCTTCACGATGACGGCCAAAACCATCCAGAGTGTTGAACTGGACCATCGTTGCCGAACGATTGATGCAGTGGCGTGCACGAGTAGTCCAGAAAAAAGAGCGTTCGCTTGACCATATCGCAATGCGGAAAGCGAGAGAGGAAGTGTTAGCAATAAAATCCATGGCAGTATGGTGTTTGTACCGCGGGCAAATTGATTGTTCGTGATTCTCCAAATGCCAGAAATCAGAGTCAATCCCCCGACCCATCGCCACGCGATATCTCCAATAGGAATCGGAAGCCAATGAAAAGGAGTGAAAAGGATCGCGAAGTGCGGAAAGTAATTCATTCCACTCGGACCCACATAGAGCGGTTGGCGTGTCAGCCAGTTTCGACTTGCCTCGTGATACAAGCCGGTCACCGTCCGATCGTCTGGATTCAGGGCAACCATCACACTGATAACAACGAGCGCAACAATCCACGCCGCCAGCGAAACTTGAAGCCAGACAGCATTCTGGTGCCATGGGATCGATTGTGATTCAGGTCGATTCACAGTTTTTGCAACAGAATTTATGTGATTATGCTGGATATTTAAAGACTACTCTCATGGTTGTGGTCTGTCATTTGATCGCTTATTGACCACTCATTAGTGAGGTTCGCCAGGGGCGACTATTTGATAAAGCGCAGAATTTTTCTGGTCCCCCATCGGCTCGAATTGGCAAATCATCGTGATCAGCCTCTTCTTGCAATTGCTAAATCAGGCGCCATAATCAAACATCTTCGAACTTCGAAGGCTATAAATTTCTTCCCACCAATGAATCACAAGAACAACAGTTCGCAATCCTTTTCTGGCGCACGGATGACCGTGTTGGCAGCAATGTCACTTGTCAGCACATTGAATTTCCAATTCGATCGTGTGGCGCATTCTGATTGCACTGCAGATATCAATGGCGATCAATTTGTTGACGGTGTTGATCTTGCAACGATGCTTTCGAATTGGGGTGGAGCGGGCGGCGATGTCACTGGCGACGGAAATACAGACGGAACCGACATCGCCTCGCTTTTGAGCGCATGGGGTCCATGCCCATTGCCAGCGGTTGAGTGGTTGCTTGTGACATCGACAAGTACGACCACAACAACAGCATTCGATTCGGCCGGTGTCGCTGCGAAGACTTGGGTCGGAGCCTCAGGAGGCGCGAGTGTGGCGTACCTGCGTGGCGATGGTTCGCTCGTACGTCCAACCGTCTATTCAGCAGGTGCCTACAACGGGGCGGCTCGTGGAGGGCGCATTCAGATATTCAACAGCGTAGGAACGCTTACGAGTGATCTTGTCGTTGCGACAACTCAGTATCAACAACACCACGACATTCGTCTGATGCCAAACGGAAACATTCTCTGTATCGTTTGGGAGGGGCATACGCAGGCTGAAGGCACGGCAGCTGGACGGTTGAACCTCACGACGCCGATATGGTCGGAGTCGATTCTCGAAATTGAACCGACGGGTTACAGCACATTCAACATTGTGTGGCGTTGGAATCTTTGGGATCACATCGTGCAGAATGCCAACGCAGCATTTCCAAACTATGCAGTTGTCAGCACAAAACCAGAATTGGTGAATATCAACGCGGGAAGCGTGGCGACTTCGATGGGAGTTGGCGATTGGATTCACATGAATTCTATTGATTACAATCCAACTCTCGATCAAATCGTTGTGAGCTCTCGAACACTCAGTGAACTTTGGGTGATCGATCACTCAACAACGACCGCACAAGCAGCGACCCATGTCGGTGGCGCAAGAAATCACGGCGGCGATCTCCTTTATCGCTGGGGAAATCCAGCGAATTACGATCGCGGCACTTCGGCCAATCAAAGTTTCTTTGTCGTCCATAGTGCGACATGGATTGATGCTGGACTTCCTGGAGCTGGAAACATCATGGCCTTCTGTAATGGCGATCGATCTGGAACAGCCAACGATTACTCCACCGTTATGGAAATCGTTCCACCGCGAGATTTAACAGGAAATTATGCGATCGACTCCACCACTTTCTTTGGGCCAAGAACTCCTGTCTGGACATATGGATCTCCGAATCAGATTTATGGTGGAGGAACTCAGTGTGGTGCATTTCGAACGCTCGACAATACGACGTTAATTACATTGATGAACTCAGGGCGAATTTTCGAAGTGAATAGCGCTGGAACTGTCGTTTGGAACATCGACAATGCAGGAACGAATATCGCTCGTGCGCCGCGATATCGCCTCGTGAACGGCCAGTGGGTTGGTCCCTAAAGTGTTTTACCGTTTCGCTTCAGCGCCTGGCGTTACGGCGAAGGGAATTCCAGCCGCATCTAGCGCAACCTTCACTTCCCGCATCGTTGCCTGACGAACCGCAAGAAATTCTCCCGCTGCGCTCCAAACCTGTATCTGCCATATCAAACCAGCAGACGTCAGTTCTAAGAGAACAACATCAGGCTTATCCGCAAGTTTCGCTGGAACTCGCGCTGCAGCTTCAGTGAGTGCAATACGCGTCTGGTCAATATCCGCGCTGTGATGCAGAGTCACAATGACATCCACCCGCCGTCTCTCGTGAAAGCTGACATTCGTGATGACTGCACCAAAGATTGCGCTGTTTGGAATAAAAATACGTTTGTTGTCGACCGTATCCAGAGTGGTTGAAAACAAATCAATCTCATAGACCGCGCCAGATTGGCCAGCTGCGACAATCGAATCTCCAATCTTGTACGGGCGAAAAATCATCAACATGATTCCCGATGCAAAATTGGAGAGCGTTCCTTGGAATGCAAGACTGACTGCCAAACCGACTGCGCCAATAAGGACGGAGAAACTTGCTGTTTCGAATCCAAACTTGTTCAGAACAAATGTCGCAGCGATCAAGAGGATCGCCCACCGAGTCAACTTCGCAAAGAAACGAGCGAGCGTTGGTTCGATCTCTGCCCGTTCACAAGCGTTGACCACCAACCGCCGTGCCCAACTCGACGCAAAGAACGCAACGGCGACGATCATGCACGACCACAGCACTGGTGCGCCATATTGCATCGCGAGATCTATCCACTGTTGAGATGTCATGTGAACGCTTTCGGTGGTGGTGGTCATGATGGGGCTCGAACGATACAAAAATTATGACGGAGTCTCCATTGAAATTCGCACAAGGCTTGCAAGTGTTTCCCGTGCGGCGCCAGAAGCCAAAGTAGATCGAGCCATTGCAACTCCGCCTCGCAAATCTTCGACCAATCCTGCAGCCAGCAAAGCTGCTGCCGCATTCGCAATCGTCAGATCAACCGCTGCACGTGGCGCGCGATTTTCGAGAACATCGATACAAAGATTGCTTGCAGCAGAGAGAGTGTCGGGTGCGATAGAAAGCGGATTAACGCGTGCAATCCCTAAGATTTCTGGCGTCGTTTCATAGATCCGCACCGATCCTCCCTGTGCATTTTTTTTAACTTCTGCAACTAATGTCGGCGCACCGGTGGTGACTTCATCCAATCCGTCCAGTCCGTGATAGACAACCGCTTGTACTGCTCCAAGTTCACGCAGTACTTCAGCGACAAGCGGAACGAACGAACGGTCGTAGACGCCAATCGCTTGCCTGCGTGCTTGCGCAGGATTTGTAAGTGGCCCAAGAAGATTAAAGATCGTTGGAAATCCAAGAGTTTTTCGAACGGGCATTGCGTGGCGTGCTGCTGGATGATGATTGGGAGCGAAACAAAAAGCGATATGAGCTTCTTCAAGGCAGCGGCGTTGAATCAGAGCGTTGGCATCAACTCGAACACCAAGCGCATCTAAGACTTCTGCGGAACCACGCCCAGTGCGTGAACGGTTGCCGTGTTTCGCGACAAATGCTCCGGCAGACGCTGCAATGATCGCAGCGAGCGTGCTGACATTGAAAGTCTTTGGGGCCCCCCCTGTTCCAGCCGTATCCAAAATGTTCGAAGTGTCGATTGAAGTTGGGAGCGGCGTGGCGCACTCACGCATCACGGTTGCCGCACCAGCAAGTTCGTCAATGGTGGGCAGCCGGCGTGCGAGAAGGGCTAACAATGCTCCCATTTCAGCGTGATGGGCGGATCCAGTCATGATTTCAGTGAATGCAGCCCGAGATTCATCAAATGTCAGCGTCTTGCCCTGAATCAGCAGTTTCAGGAAGGGGGTTAAATCACCAGGCCGCTCGGGGCGAGCGAATTCACTGGGACTTCCATGGGTGAGTGGCGCTTCCATAGCAAGTCGGGGATGCTACGCAGGTGCTCGCAGTCCTTGTTCACACCCTCGACCCATTCGCGATTGAAATTTCGCCTGGCTTTGGAATCCGCTGGTATGGCATTTCCTATGCCGCTGGTTTTTTTATGGCGTGGTTCCTTCTACGCGAACTCGCTCGTCGAGAGCGAATAGGCATGACGGTCACGCAAGTCGGCGATTTGATGACCTATCTCATTATGGGGGTTGTGGTGGGCGGCCGAGTTGGTCATGTTGTTTTCTACGAGCCTCACCTTCTTATTACATTTCACTCATCACTTCCATGGTGGGGACTTCTTGATATCCATAAGGGCGGCATGTCTAGCCACGGTGGAATCATTGGCACGATGATCGCCAGTGTGTTGTTCGCACGTCGTATACATCGCCCAGTTCTTCATCTCTTTGATTGTGTTGCCTTTGTTGCTCCATTTGGTTTGTGCTTTGGTCGTCTGGCGAATTGGGTCAATGGCGAATTATGGGGCAAGCCACTTCCGGAATCGATGCAGGCGAATCCGCCGTGGTGGGCGGTGAAATATCCAGCTGAAGTTCTCAGCGAACATTTTCAGATTTCAAAACTTGCGCCCCTTCAATCACTGGTCAATCCAGTGGATCCACTACCAGAAGCCATCTATCGCGCCGCATATCTGCACCGAACAGATGTGATGGTGAAACTCGAACCGCTTTTGACTGCGTACTACCCAAGCAACTTCATCCAAGCGTTGACCGATGGTCCAATTTTATTTCTCGTTATGACAATTGTTTGGCTGCGACCGCAGCGCGTAGGCGTTATTGCAGGCGTGTTTTTGTTGACATACGGCATCGCACGGATGACTAGCGAACAGTTTCGTCAAATCGATGAAGGTGTATTGATGCTCGGGTCGTTAACACTTCCAATGCTGCTTTCACTTGCGATGATTGCTTGTGGAATAGCCCTGATCGTGTGGGCATCCCGCCAAGCAGAGAAGGCGGTTGGTGGATTACTTTCGAGCGCAGACAGCGGGATGTGAAAATTCAGAAGCGTCGATTGCCGATATCACAAATTCATTTGTGATAGACCCCGACAGAATTCGTCCACTCGGGCGTCCATAAACGGAATCCACCGACGAATGCATTCGCATTGTCACCGAGCTTGCAATTCTTTGGCAGCTCCTTCAATCTCACTGCGTTTCCGCCGCCAAGGACGACATAATCTGGAATCAGTGCTTGCGAGAGAATTTCAATCACTGTGTGAACGTCTTTCGTCCAGCGTTTTTTTCCATGTTTCTTCAGCGCCTTGACGCCGACAGCATCCTCGAAAGTTTTTCCCTTTCGAAATGGCATGTGAGCAAGCTCTGTAGGCAATATCACATGGTCTGCAATCAAACATGATCCAAGTCCCGTGCCGAATCCAAGGAAAAGCATCCGCCCTCCCTCGTAGGACCCAACGGCTTGCATCGCAGCATCATTGATAAGCTTGACTTCTTTTGCGAATCCTTCTTCGTAATCAAAGTCGACCCATCCCTTGCCGAGATTTGCCGGATCGTGTGAGGGTTGATTTCGGACGATTGGCGCTGGGAGTCCAATCGATACGGCATCGAATTTCCAACCCTCCGCTAACTTGAGGACACCGTCGACCATTTGCTTAGGTGTCAACGTTGTTCCAGATGGAAACGATCGTTTCTCTGGATCGCTCTCCACCCGAATCTTGACATTTGTGCCGCCAATATCAATCGCTAGTACTTTGAGGTCCATGAGGTGAGAGTACAGGAGAGATCAATTCAATCGGCAACTGAACCTCCCCCCATTTGTCCGCATTGCGAATAGCGGGTCCGTTGTATGAAAACGTTCGGGGATCGCCTGTCGCGTGCCAGATCGGGTGCTCCTTGAGCCATGTATTGAGAATAGTCAGTCCCTCGTTTGCCTTCTTGATTCCATACGGTCCGTTTAACCCGATAGAAAGAACTGTGACAGGAGCTGTATCCACGACATTGATAACACCATCCGCTCCAGTGGGTCCCATATCGCTGGTGCGATAGAGAAAAGACATTGTCCACGATCCGTTCTGGTCATTGAGTTGATTTGAATTCTTCTCCAGCATTCCTCGGTAATCCATTTCGACTGGGCTCGTCATTGCAATTTCGCGTGACTTGATGTGATTGAAGAGTGGGAAGAAAGAAGAAAACATTCCAATGCTTGGATTTCCCTTTGCGGAAATTTCGGCGCGGCGAACCGATGGGTATGACTTCAAATCAATAGCTCCAGGGGGAGTTGGTGCGGGATATCCAATTGGCAGGGGCGCCTCGATCTGGAAGCGTCCACAGCGCCATAACTCGCCGTCCCGTGTCGGTTCGGCAGATGGACCGTTTCCATAACTCCCAATTCGGACACACTCTCCAGCTGGCGGCAGCACAGAGACGCGTGTTTGCGGGGATCCTTGAATGAGGATGATGGCGATGGCTACGAGAATATTGGTGGAGAGTGGTTCCATATGTAAATTTTCTACCAAGCATGCGTTGGATTGGCATGGGATACTAGGAACATGACGACGCCGAGAACAACATGGGATTTCGCACCTGCGCCAGAGTCGACGAAGGTCGAAATCAAGCCACACTATGGACTGTTTATCGATGGCGCATTTCGAGAATCCAGATCTGGTCGAAGCATTGAAACAATAAACCCCGCTACAGAGGCATCCCTATCGCACATTTGCGAAGCAGACGCAAGCGACGTGAATTCCGCAGTTGTTGCAGCACGCAAGGCCTTAAAAAGTTGGCGACGCACACCTGCCCTTGAACGTGCGAAATATTTGTATCGCATCGCTCGTCGCATTCAAGAGAGGGCACGTGAACTTGCCGTGCTCGAAACGATGGATAACGGAAAACCGATTCGTGAAACGCGCGACGAAGATGTTCCCAACGCGGCCGCCCATTTTTTTCACCATGCAGGGTGGTGCGATAAATTGCGCTGGGCATGTCCGACGGCTGATGGAACAAATCCAGAGCCGATCGGCGTGTGCGGGCAGATCATTCCCTGGAACTTTCCCTTGATGATGGCTGCGTGGAAAATCGCACCAGCACTCGCATGTGGAAACACAGTGGTGCTCAAGCCGGCAGAAACGACATCGCTGACCGCACTTCGGCTCGCCGAGATTCTGCAAGAAATTGATCTTCCGCCAGGGGTCGTCAACATCATCACAGGCGCTGGAGAGACTGGGCGCGAACTTGTCGCTCACAATGATGTAGACAAGATTGCATTCACAGGATCCACGGATGTTGGACGCGCAATCGCATCGACGGTCGCAGGCACCAAGAAACGATTAACGCTTGAATTAGGCGGAAAAAGCCCCAATATTATTTTCGCTGACGCTGCGATTGATCAAGCAGTTGAAGGAGTTGTTTCTGCGATTTGGGCGAATCAAGGACAAGTCTGTTGTGCTGGAAGCAGACTGCTCGTGGAAGAATCTGTGGCAGATGAAGTGATAGAAAAACTGAGACTTCGGATGCGAAGTTTGCGGGTGGGAGATCCGCTCGATAAAAACACAGATGTCGGCGCAATCAATAATCGAGCGCAACTAGATCGCATTGAGCACTACATAAAGATCGGGACCGCAGAAGGCGCAGAGCGCAACGAAGTCTCTGACACCCCCTTGCCTTCAAAGGGATATTGGTGCCGCCCATGTTTTTTCACCGGGGTTCAGCCTGCACACACGATTGCCCGCGAAGAAATTTTCGGTCCAGTTCTTGCAGTGATGACCTTTCGAACTCCCGATGAAGCGGTCGCACGTGCGAACAATACGATGTATGGATTGAGCGCCGGAATATGGACAAGTCGCGGATCGAAGGCGTATGAAGTCGCCCGTCAGATCAAGGCTGGTGTGATTTGGTGCAATACATTTAACCAGTTTGATCCTGCTGCACCATTCGGTGGATATCGCGAATCTGGATTTGGTCGCGAAGGCGGTCGTTCCGGTTTGTCGGCGTATTGCATGTGAAATTGATTGGCATAGAACAAATCGGAGAATCAAGATGGCAGAGAGATCAGAAATCACAAAGACTTGGAAACTCTTCATTGGCGGCGCCTTTCCGCGCAGCGAATCTGGGCGAGTCGCACCAGTGCAGGATCTCAGTGACCGATCAGGTGGGAAAGCGTTGGCGTATGCGGCACAGGCATCAAGAAAGGATCTTCGTGATGCGGTCGAGGCTGCTCGATCGGCGCAGGAAAAATGGGCGGCGTCCAGCGGATATCTGCGAGGCCAAATTATTTATCGACTCGCGGAGTTGCTTGATGGTCGCAGAGAAGAGTTAATCGAAGCCGTCAGAATGAGCGGTCGGGTTGGAAAAAGCAAAGCGATCACGGAGGTTGAAGTTGCGATCGATCGCACTCTTTCGTTCGCAGGATGGTGCGATAAATTGGACAGTGTTGCTGGCGGTCGCAATGCAGTTGCTGGACCATTTCATTGCTTCTCGCAGATCGAAGCGACTGGCGTTGTTGCGATCTTCGCACCAGAACAGTCTTCGCTGATTGGCTTTTTGACATTGATCCTCCCTGCGATCGCATGCGGTTGCACAGTGATTGCGATGCCGAGTTCGGTTGAACCGATCGCTGCGTTGATCGTCGCCGAGTGCGCGCCGAGTGCTGACATTCCACCTGGTGTATTCAATGTGTTGACGGGACTGCGTGAGGAACTCGTGCCAGTCGTAGCCGCACACCGCGATATCGATGCAGTCGTTGCGGCGGTCGAGCCAGAAATGGCCAAGATTCTTCAATTGGGGGTTGCGGAGAATCTCAAGAGGGTTCGATTAATCGATCCGCAAGCAAAGTTTCTCGAGGATCTCGCATGGTCTAGTCCAAGCGCATTTCAAGCCGTGACAGAAGTAAAGACGGTTTGGCACACCGTTGGATTCTGAAAATCGTTTTCTGGGAATAAAATAGTTACAAAAACTAGACGATTCGGTTTGCAATCAGACCTTTCGTATTCGACATTCATCGTGTTCGAGAATCCAAGAGGCGCCCCGTTCAGCAAACGATGATGCGCTCTAGCGCACAACTTCGACCGCACCTAGGAACTGGGAAACCCTCCGACATTTTCGAATTCGTGGGATCGTTGGGAGAGAGTTAGTTGGGCGAGATGGCTCGGAACTAGCTTTGACGACCGAAATGGGCTGGGCGAGGATTCTCGGAGCCCTATTTTCGGACGACTTTGAGATTCGCTGGAGGATAGGAAAATGGTTTAGGAGGATAGGAAAAGGGTTGAGGAGGCAGTGGATTGGGTTGGTGGGAAGGAAATGGAATTCGGTGCATGTGACAGCACCACAGTGATTGTTTGGGGATTACGGCGCGAGGCCTAGCGATTGCTGGGCCTTGCGCTTTTGTTTTTGTGTGTTTTCGACGAATAAAGCGATATTAAGGCTAGTTTTCGACGATCTTCGCTAAAAATGGTTCGAAATGATTCGAAAAGATTAGTATCGTTGCTCATAAGTCTTGTGTTTGCATGTTATATCAATGACTTTGCGCTAACTTCGCCAAATAATTGTGAAAAACAACCAAATTTCGCCGAATGAGCGATTTGCAATGAAGACGTATTCTTTGTACGAAATTATTAGCATGGTTCTACTTGATAGTTGTCAGCTCAACGGTTGAATCAGAATCAAACTCATCAGCGTACGCTTCAAACCCGCAATGTTTAGTCGCTGTAAATCAATCACTTCGGTCACCATTTACTTGGTTGTTCTCGTAACTCCCCTTGCCTGCGAAGAGGAGCAGTTTCGCGTCATCGACAAGAATGCAGAAGAGCGACTGCGAACGACGAGTGAGTCGATTGGTGAACCGTCGAGCGTGCCCACAATCAGCAAGTCAGAGTCTCACTACAAGGGTGAGAATTTCACGCCTGACTACCCGGGACTCAACCAACCGCCGACGGTGAATCCAAAGCCAGAGGAATTGAAGTATCAGGCTCGCGAGCGAGCGGTGTTGGATGCGGACAAAGTCATTCGAGAGGTAACCATGCCCGCTGGGCCGCCAGAGAACGCAGAGCATTTCACTCTCGCCAAGAGTGTGCAGTGTGCAATCAGCAAGAGCTTGGAGTATCGGGTTGCGGAAGAGACATATTTATTACTCGCGCTCGATCTGTTGATTCAACAACACATCTGGAGCCCCCGGATCTTCGATAAGGTTACGCCACAGGTTCAAGGGCTTTCGGTCAATGGAACGCATTCAACCGCACTTCAACTCGTGAATGATCTTGGAGTGAGCCAGAAACTTCCGTATGGAGGCGAGATCAGCGCCGACATTCTTTCTCAAGCTTCCCAAGAACTAAGCAGTGCTGTCCAGACTGGCCAGGCGAGTTCTTTGGATATCGCTCTCTCTCTGAATATTCCGCTGTTACGCGGAGCCGGATTGGTCGCACAGGAAGGTTTAATTCAAGCCAAGCGGAACATGGTCTACGGCGCCCGAGCGTTCGAAGATTTTCGTCGCCGCTTTTATATCGCTATTTTTAGTGATTTTCACGAGTTGGTGGTCCAGCAGGAAGTTATTGCAAACACGCGAAGTCAAATCGATCGATTGCGATTGATCGTCGAGCGCGAGGATGCACTCGTGACGAGCGGTCGGCAAGTTGCGTTTCAAGCTGACTTGGCGAAGCAACGGGCGCTCTTCGTCATCGACCATCTTTCTTCACTCGAAGAGACATACAAGCTGGCAGTCGACAGATTCAAACTTCGAATCGGATACGAGACCGATTCACCAGCCGTCATCGATCTTGAAATGCTCGACCTTGATCCACCAGTTATTGATAATCAACGGGCGATCGCATCAGCGTTCGAGTGGCGCCTTGATTTACAGAACACGCGCGACTTGGTGGTTGACGCCCGCCGTCAAGTCGACAATGCTCGCAACTCGGTGATGGCAGGAGCGAATCTTTTCGCAACAGCATCGATGTTGAAGAATCCCGATTTCTTTAACGGTATTCAGCTTGATGATTCGTTTGGAAATTACGCTGTTGGAATGGCGATCGACGTTCCACTCGATCGGACGATCGAAGAAGTCAACGTTCGAAAAGCACAAGTCCTTCTGGAACAGATTGATCGCAAGTATGTCTTTGCTCGAGACGCCGCCGCCGTCGAGGTACGTCAGGCGATTCGGCGCATTGATCGGGCGCTTTACACACTTTCACTCCAAGATAAAAATATTGATATTGCACGCAACCGTCAGTCCAGTATCGATGCTGCACCAGACCGCGCAAGTCCGCGTGACCGCACTGATGCTGTTGATGCATTGAACTCAGCCGAAAACGACAAAGCGCGCGCTTTGCGTGAGGTGCAGATAGCCATCTTGGAGTATCTGCGACAAACTGGACAATTGAGAGTTTCTGATGACGGCGAAATTATGGCTCCAGATGGGATGCAGGTCCGATATAGACGTGGATCTGGAATTCTTGCGCAACCAGTTGGTATTCCACACGCTTGAGGCGATAGGCTTTCACATATGTCTGAAGAGATCGAACAACCTACGGATCAAGCGGCTGGCGAAGTTGCCACGGTCGTCAACAAAGTTGTCCGCCGCAGTCGTCGTAGGACTTTCATCTTCATTGTTGGAGGTTTGGCGGTCGCCGGGCTTTCGACATGGTTGATGCTTCCAAAGAGTGAGCGCCATACGGTGAGTGCGGCGACGAGCGAGCGCTCCGAAATCGAATTACACACAGTCGGAAGAATGGATTTCGACATGATCATTCCCGTCTCGGGAGAACTTGCGGCGCTCCGTCAGGTTGAAGTGCGAAACTTGCTCGAAGGTCGTTCGGTCATTACCGAAATTGTTCCCGAAGGACGACGCGTTCAAAAGGGCGATGTTCTTGTGAAGTTTGCCAGCGAAGAGTCTGCGGACAAGATCAAGGACATGCAGGACAAACTGAAGACGGCGCAGGCCGAAGCTGTTGCGAACGAGCAGGCGCTCGCCATCAAGCAGAATGAAAGAGAAAGCGAAATCGAGAAAGCAGAACTTCAGGTGAAGTTGGCGCAGTTGGCACTTGAGGGCTGGATCAATGGCGATCTTGTATCGAAACGTCAGTTGCTTGCGACCGTGATCGAGGCGGCGACAATCGATGCAGATCGGCAGCGAAAAAGGTTTGGTGAGTCGGAAGCTCTGGTCAACAAGGGGTTCATTAGTCGGGATGAATATGAAAAAGATCGCATTTCTCTGATCCAAGCTGATGCAAAGGTCAAGCAATCTGCACTCGATATCGAGGTGTATGAAAAGTTTCAGCGTCCGCAAGATGAAGCAAAGAAACAATCAGATCTTGATCAAGCGATCGCCGGGTTGAAGCGAACCGAACAGAAAAAGAATGCAGAAATCGTCAAAGCGCAATCCGATTTGGAGAGTTCGCAGTTTCGATCAAAGACCGCACTCGAGCGACTGACCCAAGGTCAACACCAACTCGAAAATACCACCATCATTTCGCCGACAGACGGTCTCGTTGTCTATGCGAGCAGTCTGGAGTCTGGCGGTTGGGGACGTGGAGGCGATGCACCACCACCTGCGATCGGGACGGAACTGAAGCCAAATGAAATGGTCATGATCATTCCAGATACATCGCAGATGGTGGCGTATCTAAAAGTGAGCGAAGCTCTTTCGGGACGAATCAAGCCAGATCAAGAAGTGACGATTTTCGGTGATGCGAATCCAACTATTCCTATTCGGGGTACGGTCATGAATGTCAGTGTTCTGGCGGAGAGTGGTGGATGGCGTGACCCGAATCGCCGCGACTATAAAATTCGAGTCTTGCTTGATGATGTTCAATCGCTTGCACTGAAGCCAAGTATGCGGTGTAAGGCATCGATTCTGCTTGGTCGCGCGGTTGACGTCTTAAGTATTCCCGTTCAAGCTGTTTTTAGACAAGGTTCTGTGAGCTTCGTCTATGTTCCAGAGGGTGATGGGTACAGCCAGAAACAGGTGAAACTAGGTCGTTCAAGCGAGATGGACATTGAGGTCGTGAGCGGCCTTGATGCAGGCGAACAAGTCCTTTTACGCGAACCGGCTCAAGAGGAGATAGTCACTCGATTGTCCGCAGATGTGGTCAATCCGAAAGACCCACCTCCTGTCAGGACGAGTGGCGCACGCAAAGAAAAACAAGCTGGCGCAACGGTCGAGACGCAGCCAAATCAGCCAACGAACGCACTTCCAATCCGCGGTTCGTAATTCCATCATTTGTCGCTCTCGCCTATTCGTGCGATACTCATCGGTATGTTGCGAGTAGCGATTTCTTGGGTATTCATCTTCGGGATCGCATTCATCGCTGGTACAGCGGATGACTCTGTGGCAAAGCCACGAATCTTGGTTTTCACGAAGACCGCGGCATTCCACCATGATTCAATCCCAGACGGAATCAAATGCGTGCGCGAAATTCTGGCGCAGGATGCGGATGTCGATCAAACCGAAGACAACACACTCTTCACACAAGAGAATCTTTCGAAGTACCGAGCCGTCGTCTTTCTTTCAACGACAGGCGATGTTCTGGACGATGCGCAGCAAAAGGCATTTCAAAGCTTTATTGAATCTGGTGGGGGCTTCGCAGGCATTCATGCAGCGAGTGACACAGAACACGATTGGGCTTGGTATGACGAAATGATCGGTGCGCATTTCGCGGGGCACCCTGCGATCCAGCAAGCAGTCGTGATCGTCGAAGATCGCTCACACTGTTCAACTCAAATGTTGCCAGAAAAATGGCAGCGGACCGATGAGTGGTATCGGTTCAAACGAAATCCACGCAAGGTTGATGGAATTCACGTGCTTGCTCGATTAGATGAATCGACGTTTGAAGGCGGCGGTATGGATGGCGATCATCCTTGCATGTGGTGGCGCGACATGAAGAGCGGACATTGTTGGTACACCGCTGGAGGCCACACCAAAGAGTCGTTTGCAGATCCACTCTTTCGTGAGCATCTCAAACAAGGCATTCTTTGGGCTGCGAAATTAGAGAAACCCGTCAAGTCTGCGACGATTCAAAGCAAGACCGTTCAGTAAAAAATTCTGGAGAACACTATGGAATATTCATTCACAAATGTCTGGGGCCAAAGTTGGGCGATGTACAAGAAGTCTTGGCTGATGCTGACAGCGGGCGTCGCCATCTTTTTCGCTGCGAATATTCCGACCCAACTTGGAAATCTCGCGCAGAATGGACTGCTCTTTGGCCAGCAGAAAAACCCAGACCAGCCGGCATGGGCGGCAATTTCTGGAGGGATTGGGTGTTTCGTATTGATCTATTCGGTCTTTGTTCTTCTTCCGCTCTTGGCAGGGCTTCTGTGGATGGGACTGCGCGCTGCGCGAGGACAAACACCGATGATTGGGGATATTTTGCGTGGGTATCGCCGTTATCCAACAGTCTTGGGAGTCGCTGTACTGGTGTACATCTTGTGCTTGATACCCGTCATACTTGCACTTGCCGTCGGTGCGGCGATCATCTTCTTTGGGGTTGGCTTTGAAGTATTTAAAGATGGCGTTCAGCAACAAGACTTTGATAGTTTTTCCAAGGCCGCCATTCTTGGTGCGAGCGTATGGGCATTCATCTGCATCGTCGTGGCATACTGGATAGCTTTGCGAACAGTGTTTTCTTTATTTGTTGCAGTCGATGAATCGATCCCTGCACGCGGACCCCTTGCCTGTATCGAAATGTCTTGGAAGATGACTCGTGGTCGCGCATTTTCGCTCCTTGGACTTTTCATCACGATGGGAGTCATGCTGCTTGCCACCATTGTTTCCTGTTGCTTGCCAGTCATCTTCTTGGGTTATCCGCTCGCACTGACGATGTCTGGATTGGCGTACAACATGCTGTTAAACAGAGATGGATTCACAGATCAATTCAACAATCAATTTGTCAACCCACCCACCGACGCTGCTTCGTGAGATTCAAGATCGAATTGGTGGAGTGCTTGTTCGACCGAGCGCACCGCTGATTTGGTCTGGAGTCATTACCGCAGTCATGACCGGCGTTCCGATGGTGGTGGCTATTCGTGCGGCATTTGCTGATCTTTCGATGGACCCTACGAAGGGGATTGACCTTTCTGGCGAGCAAGCGATCACTGATCTTTCTGGGTTGATGAGTGACGCGGTTGTGAACGTTTTCATAAGCGTCTCGCTTTTCCTATTGGTTGCGCTCCCACTTTCTTACGGTGCGGCACTGATCGGGCTGCGTGCGATTCGAGGCGAAGCTCCCAAACGATCTGATCTCTTCGCGCCATACCTTCGTCTCTGGGAGTTTTCACTCTTTTCAATCACACTTGTCCTGGCAGGTTTTATTCCGCTCTTGGTATGGATCGTTGTCGCAATTATTGCGTCAGTCATCATGAGTGTGGTGCTTGCACTGGGCCAGGGAGATCCGTCCGGTCAAATCGTCACGATTATGTTGACCGTATTGATCGTGGGGATACCGTTCATTTTTCTCAGTGTCTACTTTCAATTTCGACTGGTATATGCGGGGATCGCAATCATCGATCCGGCGACAGGTGGCATGGGAGCTTTTCCAGCGCTCGCGAAATCGTGGAGGATGACGCGTCGGCAGAATGGCCCACTCTCGACTGTTGCGCTCTATGCAACTTGGGCGTTGATTCGCGGGACTATTCGTGGATATCTGGTTGGACTTTTCACTCGCGGGCTCCCAGAGTTTGTTGCACTTTTTTGCGGATCTTACGACGTGCTTGCGGACCGATTGAGAACACACGAACAATCTTCGCATGGTTCGCAGTGAGCAGTTGCATCGCCCGCACCACCGAGTACGGCGATTGCATGCTCTTCAATCACACTGGCAATGTCATGACTTTGCGCAACACTCATGTCTTTGGGAAGTTGAATGTGCATATCGATCCAGTGCATGCTTCCATCGTGTCGGCAACGAACCTTGTGGAATGAGCAAATTTTCGGCGTATTTGGACCGCTCGGTAAATGGCTCGTCAAGAGTGTTTTCAGTTTTTCGATATCTGTATCGTCTTGTCGATCGATGAGTCGATTGACAGAACCTTTGGCGACATGCCATCCCATATAGATCAACAAGAATCCAAGCGCCAAGGCGATGGTCGGATCAACCCACCACAACCCTGTGAAGTGAATGATGATCAATCCAGCGATGACCGCTGCGGTCGTAAATGAATCAGAAAGAATATGAACACCATCAGCCAAGATCGCTGCGGAGTTGGTTCGTCTTCCAACTGAAATCATCATCCAGGCAAGGCATAGATTGATCAAACCGCCGACAACAACGAGCACGATTCCCCAAGGGGCGTTCTCGATCGGTGCGGAATGGCTTATTAAGGACCCGACCGAGTGAATCAGAATGAAGGCTCCTGCTGCGATCAGCATTCCTCCTTCGACTGCGGCACTGACAAATTCAACTCGGCCGTGACCGTATGGATGATCATCGTCTGGTGGTTTCGCAGCCACCTGTACCGCACCCAATGTCATGATGCTCGCGACCACATTGACGATTGATTCGAGCGCATCTGAGAGCACAGCATCAGACTTTGTCAGCCACCACGCCATCAATTTCACCCCAAGAATGACCAATGAGCCGACAACGGCAAATTTGGCGACTGTGGTTTGAGTCATTCTCACACGAAGATTCTTACCACAGTTGGGTGCGAGTCTCTACGATTGGTTCTTATGCCGATTCCCCCTAATCGTCCGTTTTATCCCCAAGGAAATTCCAACGACAAAGAAGGTCCGCGTGGTGGTGGATTTGGTGGTTCACGCGGTGGTCGCGGCGCACCGCGGGGCAATACATCTCGCACTGGATCATGGAAACGCACAGATGGTGAGCCACGAGCGAGGCCAGCGGCGTTGCGATTAGCGGCAGCGCGCGCCGATCTTGAGCGAATGATTCGCGAATTGGAAGACGCAACAAAAGCATTATCAGCTCCTGGAATCAAGATTCCAGCGACGAGCGTCCTTGAACATACGAAGGAATTGGAATTAGATGTGATATTTGCGCCGTGGCGACGAGTTCGTGCCGCACTTGCAGATGTTGAGAGAGCGTGCGTTGCGATTGAGAGATTGAAGTTCCCACCAAAACCATTTGCACCTCGCGATTTCCCTCCTAGAATGTAAGTATGTTCGCTCCAATTGCGCTCGTGTTTGTGCTTGGGTTGGGCGCAAATGGGAAGACGGACGTTGCACCATTTCATGGACCAGTTGGATGGGATGCTCTTCAGGCAGAGTGGCCGCGTCGAATCGAATTTACTTCTTCAAAGGTCACCGAGAGGTCGATCGGTCGAAGGTCCTGCGTTCTTACAGGAAATGATTCAAATGGGCCTATTCAGGCGGTCGTGGTTGAACGTGCAGGTTTCCTAGCCGCAACTCTTGTCGACGGATCAGGAATTCGATGGGGTGCACGGGGCGTTGTTGGAATTCCGCTGCGGTTTGAAATTCTTCCACCAGAAGCGATGCGAGATTGTGCGGGTGCCGTCGAAGCACCAGCAGAACTTGTGGCGCAAGGTGGAGGCAGTAGTCCATCAGAAGGTGGAATCGCAGGTGGCTGCACGGACGCATCAACGGTTGATGTCCTTGTGATAACGACTCCAGCAGCTCGCATTCAGGCTGGCGGTGTTGGTCCTTTGGGTGCGCTAGTCGATCTTGCGGAATCAAGTGCAAATGCGGCTTATTCCAACAGCGCAATTGCTCCTCGCCTTCGAGTCGTCTTCGACACTGAAGTCGCGTACACAGAAGTGAACTTCAACACCGATCTTGGTTCTCTCACAAATGGCAACGACGGAATTCTTGATGAGATCCATCAACTTCGCGATGCTGCCGGTGCAGATCTTGTAGCAATGGTTCGTTCTAATGGCGAGTACTGCGGCATCGCATATCTGATGCCGGCGAACGACCCGTCCGTTTCTGGAATCGGATTCAGCGTGACAGCGTGGAGTTGTTTGTCCAGTCAGACACTCGCACATGAACTCGGACACAACATGGGATGTTGTCACGCCCCAAATGACGGCGGCGGTTGCACGACGGGTGGACTCTTTCCCCAGTCGGTCGGTCACCGTTTTAACGGATCGAACGGGACGCAATATCGAACGGTCATGGCGTATTCCCCTGGCGCACGTATTGATAACTTTTCCAATCCACTCGTGAATTTCAACGGCACGCCGACTGGAATTGCACCGACTGGAACAGATCCAGGACGCGATAACGCTGGGACAATCGAAACAACAAATATTTCCATTCGTGGTTTTCGCTGCTCTGCTCCGTCAGGAGCGTTTGGCGATTGTGATCAGGATGGACGTGTCGACATCATGCAGTTGGCGGACGGATCTGCGAGCGACTGCGACGGAAACGGATCGCTCGATCGATGCGATCTGCTCTCGACGACAATGTGTGCAGATCCTTCGCGGTTTCTCTGTGCGGGCGGAGTCATCGCTGGCTTACCTTCGCCGGTGATTGTCGCGGATAATTTTTACGGATACGCAGTGGATACCGACGGTCGAACAGTTGTTGTGGGCGCATACGGCGATGATGTTGGCGCAAACTTCGCAGGAAGTGCATCGGTATTTTCGATCGTTGGCAGCAGCACACAATTGGTCACAACACTGCGGCATACCAATCCGAATTCATCAGATCTCTTCGGCCGATCGGTCGCGGTCGATGGTGACTTGATCGCTGTTGGCAGTGAAACGCGCGATGTGCAGGGTTTCAATGCAGCCGGAGATGTTTCAATTTTCGCGAAGTCAACCACTGGTGCGCCGTGGCAGTTGGCCGCAATATTGACATCATTGAGCCCAACGACATCAGGAAGGTTTGGCGCGTCGGTTGCTCTACAAGGTGATGTGCTTGTCGTTGGTTCTCCAGAAACGGTTGTCAGCACAGGAGCAGTTCAACGTGGTCGCGCGTACGTGTATGAGCGAATCAATTCTGTTTGGCAGCTTGTGAAAGTGCTCGAGCCACTTGATGGAACGAACCAAGGAAATTTCGGAATGTCGGTCGACGTCTCAGATGGATTTATCGTTGTCGGCGCGCCATATGTCACGAATGCAAGTGCGCTGGAAACCGGTGCTGTGTATGTTTCACGGCGAAACGAATTGGGATGGCAGAATGCGACGCGACTTGCCGGACTTCCAGTTTCGGCAGCTCGTGCTGGATCGTCTGTTGCAATCAATGCAAATCAATTGATCGTCGGGGCGCCAGGCGCAAGCGCACAATCGACTTCCAGCGGGAGCGCAGCATTTGTGTTTGAACTGAGTGGGGGTCAGTGGCAATTTGTGCAAACGATCATTTCAGCGTCGCCAGTGAGTGGCGGAAAATTCGGATCTCGTGTCGCGATGGATGGAGATGACTTGTTCATTGGATCATGGCCGACAACCGAAAATAGTGGGACTCACGAATATTTTGTTAAGACGGGATCTGGATGGGAGAATCGCGGACCGATTCGAGCTGGATTTGAAGTCGCAGTTCGTGGGGAGTATGCGGCAATCGGTGCGTACAGAGAAGCACGATCTGGAATTCTTGTTGGTGATGCACGCCTTGAGATTCACATGAAGGATTTGGATGGAGATAGCAAAGCGGATCGTTGCGAACGTGCGCATGGAGATCTCAACTTGGATGGAACGGTTGATGGACTGGATCTCGCCGTGCTGTTGGCTGCCTGGGGGACACAGAATTCGATCGCAGACATTGACTCGAGCGGAACTGTTGATGGATCGGATCTCACCAGCTTGCTCGCGTCGTGGGGAACGATGTAGCGTTGGGAAGCGAGCACGGCTTTCGCGAAGTTCGTTTTATTCTGTCGGATCGTATGACGCCGCATATCGCACGGCGCCAGCGATTGGTGATTCTCGCGGCATATCCAACCGAATCAACTGCCGAACAACGTCGTTGATCAGCGTGGATGCACCAAAGCGAAAGAGTGATGGAGTCAACCATTCGTCGCCGAGCGTCTCCTTCACCATCACGAGATATGAGATCGCGCTCTTGGAAGTACGAATCCCCCCTGCCGGCTTCATTCCAATACGCACGCCAGTCGCGAGGAAGTGGTCGCGAATTGCTTCGAGCATAATTAAGGTTACAGGCATTGTTGCGGCTGGCTGGATTTTTCCAGTGGAAGTCTTAATAAAAACCTCGCCGTCTGTTGGGTCTGGAACACCAGCAACACTTGTCGCAGCGTCAAGAGCGAGGTCGCTTGCGAATCGAATGGAATCAAGAGTTCCAAGTTCGCCTGTTTCAAGAATGATTTTGAGATGAACAGAATTGTGTCCGACAGACTTTGATGCCGAAGCACACGCTGCGCGCGTTTCACGAATTTCACGACGAACATCGTCATATCGCCCAGCAAGAAAAAGCCCGCGTGAAATAACCATGTCGATCTCATCGGCACCCGCTTCGATTGCTTTACGGCAATCATCAAGTCGAATATCGAGTGGATATTGACCGCTTGGAAATCCTGTGGCAACAGATGCGATCTTGACGTCCGTTCCGGCGAGCGCTTCACGCGCGATCGGGACGAGCGATGGATAGACGCAGATGGCTGCTGCGCTTGGAAGCGGCGGAGTAAAAAGTAATTCGCTCGGAGAGATCGCCTTTTGACAAAGTGCGCGGACTTTCTCTGGAGAGTCCTTTCCTTCCAATGTCGTCATGTCGAGCATCGAAAGTGTCAGTCGCAGCGCAAATCGTTTCGATCCCGCTTTGATAGAACGTTTGGTGAATCGAGCAGCTCGAGAGACGGCAGTGACTGTCTCGACTGGGCGTGCGCGCATAGTTCTTGCTCGTGGGTTCTAGCGCGGTCGAGCCGCACGGAACAGGTTTGGAAGATTTTCAACGGACCGCAGTGCCAACGTTCGATTGTTGCCAGCCATCTCAACCGAGTAGATCATGAGCGATTCGTTTCGATTATCCAGCAGATAGACGCACTCGCTCGGGCGGTGGTCTGGGCCTTCGCCATTGGCAAGCGTCATCACTCCAATTCCATTCGCCGCTGGCCCGACTGAGTCACCAGCACGAGCAATCGAATCCATCGGCTGCAAGAGACACATCATCACGAGGATTGTGCCAAGGACGCAGGCAGATGTCGCCATGCCCCATTCGATTCGTGTCACATTCATGGCCGTGGCCTCGAAGACGTGCCACTATCCGCTGCAAGATTGCGATATCCAATAGAAGTCAAGACTTTGGATTTATCGTTCCACATCACGCTGATCATTTCGTCGTGTGTTTCGTCGACAATATAAATCGCACCACTTGCAATACCGCTGACATTTCCGCCAGCCATTGAATAAGTCGAATGCGAACGCATTCCCATTCCTTCTTGACCATCGGCGCGGCGAGCGAGGGGGAGAGCAATTACTGCGAGAAGAAGCCCGCCATTCAAAATCGTGAGGGCGGCAAGTCGTGATCGACGTGCAATCATGGCTTCTGCTGTCCGCGTGCCGATCCTCGAAGGCTGATCAAAATGATCAATCCAAAGATCAGCGCCATGGCTGCATATCCAACCCACGCAGAAGTCAACAGACGAACTCCAGGCTGGCGAGGCGCATTGCTTGCGGCCGCTTGTTGAGCAACGTCCTGAGCGACGTCCTGAGCGATGACCGGCACTGTGGCAAGAACGAAGATCGTAAACGCCACAAACATCATCGAAAATTGCTTTCGTGCGGTGTGGAGTCCAAAGATGCTATTTCGGTCAGAATTCATTTGTTGATTTGATCGTACAGGATCGATCTGTTCAGACCTAGGACTTCACAACTTCGCACTTGACTTGACTCGCTGGCACTCGTGCCATCGCGTTTCGAGTATCGACAACGATCTTGGCGTGTTGTCCAATCATCGAATAATCCACAGCATCGTGATCCGTCAGAATCAGGACGCAGTCACTGCCCGAAATTGTTGCGGAAGTAAACGGCACAGATGAAAGGTCCACGCGGTGCTTTCGCATCGCTGGGAACTTCGCAAGATGCGGATCGTGGTACGAGACATCGGCGCCTCGATCACGCAGAAGCTCGATGATCTCTGCCGATGGACTTTCACGTGGATCGTCGATGTTCTTCTTATACGCGATGCCGAGAACAAGAATCTTTGAGCCCTTGATCGACTTCGAGTGTTCGTTGAGAGCGTGTTGTGTTCGCTCAATCACATAGTGCGGCATCGATGTGTTGACTTCACCAGCAAGTTCGATGAATCTCGTATTGCGTCCGACCTCTCGTGCTTTCCATGTCAAATAGTATGGATCGATTGGTATGCAATGTCCGCCGAGACCTGGTCCAGGATAAAACGCTTGGAATCCAAACGGCTTTGTGCTCGCCGCAGCGATGACTTCCCACACATCGATATTCATGTCGGTCAATACGACCTTCATCTCATTGACGAGCGCGATGTTCACTGCGCGATAAATATTTTCGAGAAGCTTTGCGCTCTCTGCGATTTCGGCTGTCGAGACACGGTGCGCTTCCTTCACGACTCGCGTATAGAAAGCCATTGCGAGATCGGTTGAGACATCATCAACACCACCCACCAACTTTGGAATGTGTTGTGCGCTTCGCCCAATACTGCCAGGGTCTTCACGCTCTGGGCTGTACGCCAAGAAATATTCTTCGCCGCATTTGAGCCCACTCTTATCGAGAATTGGCTTCATTTCGTCGCGGGTGGTTCCTGGATATGTGGTCGACTCGAGCACGACCAACTGTCCTTTTCGCAAGGATGCGGCAGCAGTTTTGGTGCTTTCAAAGACATAAGTGAGGTCTGGTTCGTGATGAGCACCCAGCGGCGTTGGAACGCAGAGCACGACGAGGTCTGCCTTTCCAAGGTCTTTCGGGTCTGAGGTTGGGGTGAATTGTTTGTCAGCCTTTAAGTTGCTGAAGAAATCATCACCCAAATGAAGGATGTATCGCTTTCCGTTGTTGAGAGCGTCGATTTTTCGCTGGTCAACGTCGAATCCGATGACGGGGAACCCGCTGTCACGAATTGCTCTGACCAGAGGCAAGCCGACGTATCCCAAGCCGACGATCGCAATCGTTGCGGTCTTGCTCTCGATCTTTTGCATAAGGGCGCGAGCGGTGTCGCTGAAAACCGTGGGAGTCGATGATCCTGGCTTTGGGGACGAATGAGGTTCATTTGCAGTGGACATTGATGGTTTCCTTAGGTTGCGCAGAATACCAATGGAGGAGCGTCCCTTGGTCACTTCCGTTGATGTGCTGGGCGATTCTGGATGGGGCGCACTGAGAGAATTATGGAGATTTGACTGGCGTAGGCGCTGGAATTGTCGTTGGAACTGGCGCAACCACCTTCATCTTGCCGTTCATGGTTCTCCAGTGGCCTGGGTAGGTGCACACATACGGATATGTGGCAGGCTTTGAAGGGGCGATAAACCAAAGTGACTTCGACTTTGCAGCTGGGACCAACCCCATAACAGCGAGGATCCGTTTGGAATCAGGGACGAACTCCTTCAATTTTCCATCGGGAGTCTGACCCATTCGATCCCCCGCTATTCCGATCTCGGCGAGAGAGTTTGGAGCAACGAGGAGCAGATTGTGTTCGAGCGCATCTGGATTATGAAGAACCAATTGAACGAGACATCCTGGAGCAACAGAAAATTCTTTGCGGTCGTAGGTCATTTGGGATGGAATTGTGCTGATTTCGACTGTCAATTGAGCAATATTTCTCACTTCTGTTGGGCGCTTCTCCAAAGGGAATGCCAACAGGGCTCTCAATGCAATCACTCGGGCGTCAGTGGACGCAGTCTCATCTTTATAGAGGGCGAGCAATTTCGAGGAGATCGACTCTTGCTCTAACTCTTCGACATTCCAAGTGGCGGCGATGTCGCCATAACTCTCGGTTCGGCGATCATGCGCGGCGAGGTGCGCAACTCGATCGAGAAAATAGTCGAGTGGCTTCTGTTTTCCTTCACTCGCACATGCATCAAGCGCCAAACGTCGTTCGCTTTGGGATGCCGTTGGAGAGTCCAGTCCCACACAATCACCCTGCGGATTCATGCATCCTGCGAGTGCAATCGAAAGAGTCCAAACAACAAGCATGGGAGAAGAATGGTACACCCACTCACATGAGTGAAGTCGTTCCATGCGCTAGCGTTCGAATCCACGGCGCAGCCGGAGAAGTAACAGGGTCGTGTTATGAAGTGACGACGGCGCATGCGCACCTTCTTATTGACTTCGGAATGTTTCAGGGAGCTCCAGAACAGGAGATGCGCAATACGCGACCGCCTGAAATCGATTTCTCGACGCTCGATGCCGTTCTCGTCACGCATGCACATATTGATCACTGCGGACGGTTGGGAATGTTGCCAGGACTTGGTTTTACTGGTCCCGTGTTAGTGACGGAACCGACAGCCGAGTTACTCCCTCGTGTGTTAACGAGTTCCGCAACCCTTCAGCAGGTACGCATTCAGGAAAACCGTGCTGGCACTGCGCCATCCTCACGCGTCCTTGCCCCACCAGAACTCGCATCAGCGATTCCAATTCGCCGAGAGCCGCCACCGATTCTGTTTACACACCGTCATGCGGAGCGAGTCTCACGATCGTTGCGTGCAATTCCATTTATGGAATGGGAATCAATCGCTCAGGGAGTTGAGATGCGGTTTCTGCATGCGTCGCACGTAATCGGAGCGGCCAGCATTGAGCTGCGCGTTCAGAGGAACGATGGAATGGAACCAGCGCATCTGCTCTTTTCAGGAGACGTTGGTCCAATCGAAAATCCCCTGCTCGCACCACATCAATGGTCGGATCAAGCACCAGACTTATTAGTGATGGAGTCAACAAATGGAGCGCGACGATTTCCACAAGTCGATCAATATGCAGCGCTCGCTGAAATACTCAAAGAAGCAAAAGCGAAAAACCAGCGTGTATTAGCGCCAGTTTTCGCTCTCGGGCGTGCCCAGACGATCTTGCAATTACTTGCGCGCGCTTCGCGAGACGGCATTCTTCATGGGATGCCTGTTTATCTTGACTCAGCGATGGCGGTTCGTGCGAGTGAGTTGTATGCGCGCCATCCAAGTTTGTTAGAGCCGTCACTTCACGCAGCATGCATGCGTGGAACGAATCCGCTGCACTTTCCTGAACTGCACACTTTGATGTCGCGTCGCGAATCAGAGTCGATCGATCGAATCAAGACAGCATGTGTCATCATGGCGGGTTCTGGGTTTTGTGATGCAGGTCCAATTCTGCGTCATGTGCGGCTCGCGATTGATCAGGAAGACACACGAATACTTTTCACGGGGCATCAGCTTGATGGCCTTCTCGGTCATGGTCTGTTGCACGGCGCGACGCGCGTGGAGATCAATGGAGCAGCGCTTGATGTGAAAGCCAAGATTGATCGGATCGCCGGGATCTCTGGCCACGGTGACGCTGATGATTTGTTGGCGTGGGTGAAGCGCATGCCTGGCTCTCCAAAGACAATTGCTCTTGTTCACGGCTCTGTCGAAGCTCGCAATGAATTCGCTTCGATCCTTCGGCAGCATGTTTCAAGCGAAGTGACTTTGCCGAATCTTGGCGAGACACTTCGCGTGATGTAATCACACGTTTTGAGTTAAGCGTCTTCGATTTTTAATAATCGCAGGAATCCCATGCGCGAAAGCAGCCTGTGAAAAATCGGCGTTAAATTTGAAACTGTAAGGGGAATCCCTTTATCGATGCAGCCGCGGTGCAAGAGGAGCAGAGACTCGAATCCCCGGCTGCTCATTGCAAGAACTTCTGAAACTTCGAGATGAACCGATTGGGCGCCTGGGGGAAAATTCTTAAACAGGAGACGGAATTCGTCTTGCAAGCAAAGCGCATCGTCAGTATTGATAGTTGCCCCTTGAATCGCAATCGTGAGGATCGATCCAGTAAGCGACGCAGTATGAATTGGCACCGGAGCTGTCATACTTAAATCATAATATGATTTTGAAGTCCTATAACCATAAATTAGGTTATCGCAAATTAAATTTGTGTTGTTATACTCACATAAATCATGTTCCACGTGGAACACAACAAAAGGAAACACATGCAAGAAAACAGCAAAGAATCAGGGCAAATTCCACAGTCAGGTGCCACATCTTCTGGGAAGACAACTCAAGCATCGAGGCTTGGTCGCGGGCTTGGTTCTCTAATCCCACCTGCCCCACAGCAACCATTTCAGCCTGTTCCTAGACCGGTCGCACCTCGTGCGCCAGTACAGCAGATTCAAAGTCCGGTTGAAAGTACGGCGGTGAAGGTATCAAATCCAGTTCAGGCAGTTGTTGCTAGTGTTGCTGCGCCAGAACGTTCCACGGGGAACATTCCTGAGAATGCCGCTTTGTTGGCTGGAACGGCGGTTGTTGAACTTAACATCTCTTTCATCGCGCGAAATACCAGGCAACCAAGAGAGAAATTTGATGACCGTGCAATCGAGTCGCTTGCTGATTCAATTAGGCAGCACGGATTACTTCAGCCGATTGTGGTGCGAAAACTGCATGTTCCAGTGCGCGGGAAGACTCATGAGCTCATTGCTGGCGAGAGGCGAATGCGGGCCTTCGAGTCGCTTGGCAAGGTTAAGATTCCATCGATTACCCGTGATGCTGATGAGGCTCAATCAGCTGTATTTGCTTTGATCGAGAACGTTCAACGTGAGGACTTGAACCCATTAGAGCGTTCAAAGGCTCTACAAAGGCTGATAACTGAGTTTTCTTGGACTCAGCAGCAGGCAGCTGAGAAGGTCGGATTAGATCGTGCATCTGTAGCCAACCTTTTGCGTCTCAACGACCTCGACGCGTTTTCGGCCGGTTGTGTCCGCGAAGGCCGCCTTACACAGGGGCATGCCAAGGCACTGTTGGCGATCGACAATCTTCCAGCTCGTCGCGCAATTGCTGAAAAGGCACTTCATGATGAATGGTCCGTTCGCCAACTCGAGCGCGAGGTTCAACGTGTCAAGACGGCATCTGGTTTGACAGCGGTATCTGCTCCAGCAACCCCTCGCCGCGGCGGTGCCCAAGTTGGAGACCTAGAGCGCAGGCTTGGACTGCATCTTGGATCTAAAGTCAGAATTAAAAAGGGGCGCAAGGCTGGGACCGGGTCGATGTCCATTGAATTCTTCACTTTAGACCAATTTGACGGCATATTGAGTAAATTTGGGTTTGATCCAAACAACTTAAACTATTAAAGCGGAGTTATTGGTCAAATAGTTTCACTATACTTGTATTTGAGTTGGCTGAAGTCACCCCCAAATCGGGGCGATTGAAGGTGCGAAAGGAATCGCACTTCATGAAAGCCAACCAGAACATTCGTGGTACCCGTCGGAAGCCATCATTTTCTGTCGTCATCATTAAGTTGCCTGCGGCCAAAGTTCGGGCGGACTCGAGATCTAGCGTCCCTTCGAAAGCGCAGTTGCCCCGTGACGAACCTATTTGGGAAGAAGTCCTGCGACAGGCCAGGCGGTCGATAGGGGGCTGGTCTTGCGAACTCTTTGAGCTTCGGCGCGCGAACCGTATGTGTCCGACGTGGAACACGGCGGTCTCGTCGAGCAGCATGGACCAATTTTGTTGAGAGTGATAGTTATCGCCACGACTGATGGGGAGGCGAATGTCGATTACTCTTGATTCATGAACAAAGTCGCTTCCTCATCAAACTCTCGTCCATTTTCTTTCTTTCACGCACTTGTGGTTGCGGTTGCCGCATCGGGAATCGTTAGCTTGGGATTCTCCGCACAGCAGCCGGCGAAACCAACACAGGTCGTTCCAACCCAAGGTGCAGTCGCAGAGAAGGGCGGACCTGCAGTATTCGAAATTGACGATGTGCATTCCATGGCGCTCTTTCGAGTTCAGCATCTTGGAGCGGGGCGATTCTGGGGATTGTTCAACGATGTTGGTGGAACTGTCCAGTACACGCCCGAGAAATTCCTTTCAATGAACATAACGATTCAAACGGGGAGCGTTGAAACGCACAGTGAGCAACTCAATCGACATTTAAAAAGTCCAGACTTTTTTAACGCCGTTGAATTTCCAGCGATGACGTTCGTCAGTTCTGGCTCCAAATTGTTAGCAAGTGGCCGCTTCGAGGTTGTCGGCGATTTAACAATTCGTGGCGTTACAAAAAAAGTCACTGTCCCAGTCGAATGTTCAGCGATATCGAAGATGGGTGGTGCAACGCGAGCTGGATTTGAGGCGACATTCGAATTGAAGCGAAGCGACTTCGGTGTCTCGTATGGTGTCGAGAAGAAAATGATCGGCGATGAAACGCGCGTCGTTGTCTCACTCGAAGGTATTGAAGCTGGAAGTGTCGCAAAGCCCTAATAAAGAAAATAAACAATCGAGTTGAAACATGCCACGACTTGACGGGCTTGAGTGGTCACGTGTCATCGTTGAATCGATCACATCGATCGCTGCGATAGGATAATTTCATTCAGAAGTGCTTCAAGCATTTCTTGGCGTCCTGAAGCAGGAATGGAATCGGTGAGTTGCGTCGCCATCTGAGCGCACTGCGCAAGTGTTCGTTTGCCAGATGCTATTTCGATGCCGATCGGGGTTGACCAACTCGAGTACCGCTCTTGGATGAAGCGCGCGAATCGACCATCGCAACGAATACGCGCAGCTGCCTTTAGACCAAATGCGAAAGCATCCATCCCAGCGATATGCGCATAAAAGAGATCGATTGGTTCGCAACTCTCGCGCCGTCGCTTTGCATCAAAGTTCAATCCACCGCCACTGAATCCTCCCATACCTAACACCGCCAGCATGATGTGAGTCGTTAAATACAAATCCGTTGGAAATCGATCAGTGTCCCATCCAAGCCCTGGTGTCCCCATGTTCGCATCGATTGATCCGAGTGATTTTGCGGCGATTGCGACAGAAAGTTCATGCTCCATCGAATGTCCGGCGAGCGTTGCATGATTGGTTTCGATGTTCAATTTGAATTTGCCAAACAAACCAAATTCACGAAGGAAATTGAGCGTTGCTTCCGCGTCGCTGTCGTATTGATGTGTCGATGGCTCGTGAGGTTTCGGTTCGATGAGCAGGGCACCTTTGAAGCCGACCTGCTGCGCATGATCGGCAGCAAGATGGAGAAAACGCGCGAGGTGTTCGCGCTCACGAGCGAGATCGGTATTGAGTAGCGTCGTATATCCCTCTCGGCCGCCCCAAAAAACATAACTCTCACCTTTGAGTGCGAGCGTTACTTCGAGCGCTTTTCGAACTTGCGCTGCTGCAAACAGGAATGAGTTTGTTGATGGACCTGTCGCAGCGCCGTGCATATACCGCGGGTGCGAGAAGAGATTTGCGGTTCCCCATAGGAGTTTCACACCAGTTCGTTGTTGCAGAGCGGAAACATGATTGACGAGTGCGTCGAGATTCTGTTCCGATTCAGCGATGGATGCGCCTTCAGGTGCAAGGTCTCGATCATGAAAGCACCAGAAATCAATTTGGCATTTTTCTAAAAACTCAAAGAATGCGTCAGCACGTCGTTTCGCATTGTCAATCGAATGACTCCCATCGTCCCATGGCATCTGCGCAGTCGGTGCACCGAACGGATCTGCGAGACCATTGCGCATCGTGTGCCAATAGCACGCGGCGAAGCGAAGATGATCTCGCATGGAACGACCTTCGACGTTTTCATTTCGGTCGTATTGATGAAATGAAAGAGGGTTTGCAGATCCGTTTCCGGCAAATTGAATTTGGTGAATATCAGGGAAGTGTTGGATCGTCATCGCCCGAAGTGTACGAAATCAAATTTTTTCGCTCGCATGTTCCTGTGCGGCTTGAAGTGCAATGATTGCAGTGGTGGCACACACAATCACGACGCCAAAGATTGCAATCCGAATTGAGGTGCGCGATGGCGTGCGACCAATCATGCAAAGCAGCACAGGTGCGAAAGAGACGATGCTCCAAGAAGTGATCGGCACTCCTGGGCTGTCGTGATACGAGATCCCATACAGTCCAAGTGCAATAAGGAGAGTTGTTCCCGCCATCGCATAGGGTGGTCCCCCTGAAAAGCCGCGTCCAAAGAATGCCATCGCTGCGCACGCTCCTGATGTCAAGGAGAGTGTGAATGCAACGAGCCCGACCTTCATGGATCCGCTGACGATGAGCAATATTGCAACCGCGCCGAGCGAAATGCAAAGTGCAAAAGGTGTTGCAACGGGAGCGAATCGTGCTGGACGAATCATCAGG
Organism: uncultured bacterium; assembly: GCA_903919715.1. Lineage (GTDB taxonomy): Bacteria > Planctomycetota > Phycisphaerae > Phycisphaerales > SM1A02 > F1-60-MAGs104. The sequence continues at coordinate 66,332 of CAIXJC010000024.1, forward strand.
AGTGATGCGACTCCAGCAACCATCGCGATGGAAAGGCGAACTGGTAGACCGTCATAGTTGGGCATTTGTAAGAAGAGGATTGCAAGCGCTGCAGTGAAAAAGAGCAGCCAGAAGTGCGTTTTCTTAGACGTGTTTTCACAACTGCCATCACGACCGGATGAATTGCGGCAAGCGAGGGCTCCGCCGATCGCAACGATGAGTGCACTGACCCAGAGTGAGTACCACCTCTGCGTGAGCATCCAGATGTCCAATCCCTCAATGATGTACAGCGACAAAATTGCAGCCGCGCCAAGTGCTGGCGCTGCCGTCCACGCGGTGATTCGTCGACCGACATCCACTGACCACGGTAATCGTGGCAAGAGCAGAAGGACGACCGCGACTGCCAGCGGTATGAAAATCGATTGAAGGATGAATTCAGTCATGAGTCAAATTCTCAGTCGCAGTGGCACCATTGCACCGTCACGAGGAAACTGATTGCGACTGCCGCAATTTGAACTTATTGCGAATTCCAGTGACTGTTGCGATGAGAGCTCCCGCCAACATCAAGATTGCACCAATCCACTTTCTTGGGTCGAACGATTCGCGCATCCAGAGTGACCCTGAAAATTCTGCAAACACGGATTCGAGAGACAGGATGATTGCTGCATGCGATGGAGGTGCCGAAGTTTGCGCAAGAACCTGAAGCGTGAATGCAATACCAATTGAGAAGACTGCAGAAAAAGTAATTGCGCCTGATCCCATTTTCAGCAGCTCAAATGAGACAGGTTCGACGCCGAGCGCAATGACCGCTGAAAGAGTGCCAGTCACGATGAATTGAACGAAAGCGATTCCAAGCGCATCACCACGCATGGCCGCCCATCCGATGACATGAACGTGTGCGGCCCAGGCGATTGCGCAACCTAACAGGTAGAGATCTCCAGCAGCGAATTCTGCACCGTCGCGCATTGTGAGAAACCAGAGACCGAAGAGCGCAAGTGCCGCACCAATCCAAACACGCACGCTGACTCGTTGTCCCCACAAGAGGCCGATGAGTGGCGTCCAGATGACATAGGTTCCTGTGATGAATCCTGCAGTGCCCGCCGTGACCGTTGCCATCGCTTTTTGTTGGAGCGAACTTGCAACCAACATCACGCACGCTGCTGTCATTCCGCCAATGATCGTGACCTTCGTGCGCGCCGACGTTCGACGTACGACGAATGGGAATAAAAGCATCGCTCCAATAAGAAATCGTGCAGCGTTGAATGTGAAGGGCGTGTCGCCCATGTCTTGAGCAGCGATTCGCTGCGCAACAAATCCTGCGCCCCATAGGACTGCGCAGACGAACAGAAATCCATCGGCGACTGGGACGGAAATACGCACGTTGATCCTGTGCTTTAGCGAATGAATCGAATCCGACCAAAGTCGGGGATAAACGATCGGCCACCATGATCCATCGCAAGTGGCGATGGAAAATAGACAGACCACGCTTTGCCAATGATCATTTCGCGTGGAACGATGAAGGGGCTTTCAATCCCAAGTTCATGAACGACCAGTGGGTGCGGTCGACCCCAGAGTCTTGAATCTTTGCTTGCGCCACTGTTGTCACCGAACATGACATACTCGCCAGACTTCACTCGTGAGAGATTGACTGGATCAGTCGCAAACGCAAGTCCCGTCAATGCTGGCCCGTTGGTTGGGAATTGGTTGTTCGCGCTCAAAAAATCTGGGCGGTAGTACAAGTCACGTTTCACTTCGACACGGCGAACAGTGAATGGTGAACCTTCAAATGTCCAGTGGAGACCAGTTGGAGTTGGGCGTTGCCCCATGGGATTCGCAAGGACTTGTTCGATTGTTCGTCCAAAGTGCGAAGCAAGAAGTCTCTTGAGTGGGCCGCCGAGATCGTATTGGAGGCTTGCAATTCGTTCGCCATTGACGAACACAGTCATTTCCTGATCGACATGCCACATCTCCAACCAGAGTGGAGTATTCACCGTCGCAATGAACGGGGCGGTGACTGTTGCGATCAGTTCATGCGACTCTGCTTGGTGCACCGAAAGTTCAACCTGCCCATTCATAAATTCAAATCGGTACAACAACCCGCGTGCGGTCATATCGAGAGTCGTATGAAAACGCGCTGGGTCTGTGACGTCGATTGCCGCAGCGATACTGAGATCCGCAGTTGGAAAGAGTGGAATATCTCGGCGGTAAACGTTGTAAGCGTTCCAATCATCGAGTGCGAGAATGTCATTGGACCACGTCATACTCGCTGGAGAATCTTTCGCCCATGTCCACGCACGGTCGCCGCGAAACTTCCATCCGTCCGACGGAATCCATGGTGCTCCCAACCAATGTTGCCGCATTCCAGATTCGAGACGTGCGATATCCACCGGTTGAAAGTCGCTGTCATAGACCGGCTGCCACACTGCACGTTGGATGTATTCGGGCTTACGTTCGATTCGCAAATCGTCCGCATTCGCAGTGATTGGTCCAGTAAAAACATCGCCATCAGAAACCAGAAGTGTTTCGTTGGGCATTCCAACGAGACGCTTGATGTAATACACAGCATCCCCGACTGGGTCAGTTGGATTCTTGAAGACCACGACATCCCATCGCTTTGGTGCGGTAAATGGGTAGAGATACTTCAGAACAAGAACGCGATCACCCATTCGACCCTCTGATGCAAGCTCGTCATTGGGGATCATGAGCATTGGGTACTGTCGACTGATCATCGGGTCGAAGATCGGTCGTTCGCCTCGCATCTTGTTCATTGCGGCCATAACGACTTCGGCGTTATCCGCGGCATACTCATATCCAGTTGCTGGACTTCGCAATCGCACATGAGCACCCATGAGTGTCGGCGCCATTGAGCCTGTTGGAATCACGAATCCTTCGAGGACAAATCCGCGGAACGCCATCGCAAATACAAAGGCGACGATCAACGACTGTAATGTTTCGATGATGCCACTCGATGTCTGTGGCGCGGTTTCTTGCGCGCGAATGGTGTTCATTGCTAGCGCATCCTACTGCGCAGGTTTATTCGTGGGCGGCGGTGGCTGCTTTTTGCTTGGCTCGTCAGGCCGCGCAAGGACACGAACATCTTCGATTGGATAAGCGAACTCATGCCCATTTGATTCCAGCCTGACCAGAACCAACTGCACCAAAATTCGCGCTTCGATCACGACACCAGCACCATCTGGAGTCTCGACGCGAGCCTTCACTTTGGGCATCCGCTTCGACAGCGTCTCGTAAGTTTCATCCTCATATCGAAGGCAGCACATCAATCGACCGCAGCGTCCACTGATTTTCATTGGATCGAGTGTCGCCTTTTGCAACTTCGCACTTTTCATCGAAATAGGCTTGAGCACTTTCAGGAAATTCTTACAGCAGCAGTGCTGTCCACACTTTTCGTAATCTGCAACCAGCCGTGCTTCATCGCGCGCGCCAACCTGCCTCAATTCAATTCGTGCCGAGAAGCGAGTGGCGAGGATCTTGAGCAGGTCTCGAAAATCGACACGTTCTTCACTCAAGTAATAAATGGTGAGCACTTCACGGCCAAAGATCGGCTCGACCGCAACGAATTTCATGGGCAGACCGCTGTTTCGCAAGAGCTCTTTCGCCACAGGACCGAGGGCGGCAGCTTCAGACTGCGTCGCATTCCACTGGGTGATGTCATCGGTTGTGGCAACACGAAGAATTCGCCCATCCTGATGGAATGGATAATCCCGCCCGCCTGAATTTTCGATGTACTCAAGCACCTCTTGGCGCGTGACGCTTTTTGAACATCCCGAGTTTGAACAGACGGTTGTCAGCATCTCCACGAGCTCAGTACCCCGGTGAGTATGCGCGATCATTCGTGTTCCACATCCAGGCTTCGCTCCGCCTTCATATGGATATTCAGCGATCCACTTCATTCGTCCACCTCGAACAACGATGGAGGTCGGTGGCTTCAGCTTCGCATATGCCTCAGCATCTGTTTCGAGCGTGCGAAAACTCGGATCTGCATCTCGCTCGAAAATAGGCAAGGGCTGGATAGACATCATCAAGCCCGTCCGGCGGATCGTCGATTCTTTGCGTCGTCTGGATCTCGACGACGTGCGCTAAAAACGAGTTTGATTGGAACTTCTGAATACGGCAATTCTTCGCGCAGTCGATTCAAGAGATAGCGTTCGTATGCGCCTTCAAAGAGCGCTGGCTTGTTGACAACCATTGCAATTGTTGGCGGGTTGGTCTCGATCTGTGAGATGTAATAAATTTTCGCGATCGTCCCCAGTTTGGAAGAAGGCCCGCGTTCCGTAAGGATTTTCTGAACGAGCGCATTCAATTTTCCAGTCGTCTCGCGGTGGCTCGCTTGGGTGTGGAGGTTGAACGCCATTGAGATTGCATCATTCGTGCCATCACCATTTTTTGCACTGATGAAGACCATCGGCGCAAAGTTCAACATTGGCAATTCCTGCGTCAAATACTCCAGGTAATCACTGGGCGTTTGCTTTTTCTCAACGAGATCCCATTTGTTGACGACGATCACGGTCGGCTTGAATGCTTCAACGAGCTCGCCGGCTAATTGCTTTTCAACCTGAGAAACGGGCTCCGTTGCATCGAGGAGCAAGAGCGCAACATCGGCTCTGCGAAGCGCCACTTCGGTTCGGTTGTGGGAATAAAACTCGACATCATCAGCCCATGACTTGCGCTTACGAATTCCAGCGGTGTCGATGGCAATGAATGTTCGGCCGTCTAATTCGAAGCGAACATCGACCGAATCGCGGGTCGTTCCTGCGATTTCGCTGACGATGACTCGTGGGGCACCCGCAAGCGCATTCACCAGACTGCTCTTGCCTGCATTGCGGCGTCCGACAATCGCAACTTTCATTTCGGGCGAAGTCGGTGGTTCTTCTGTTCGCACTCCAAGACGGGTCCAAAGCGCCTCCATCAAATGCCGGATTCCAGATCCAGCCTTTGTTGAAACCGCCAACGTGTCGCCGAAGCCGAGTTTCGCCGCATCAAGCGCATGAACTTCCCACGAAGGTCCATCAACTTTGTTGGCGACCTGCATCACGCGATCGGTATTTCCGGCTCGGCGCAAGAGTTGAGCGATCCGCTCATCAAGCGCAGTGATCCCAGATTGGGCATCAATAGTGAAAAGGACAATCGTTGCACCTTCGACCGCAGCAAGAATCTGCGCTTCGATATCTGGTGCGAGCGAGGACAGATCTTCGCCAGCGTCGTCAAATCGTTTTCCCTCAGCAACGTAGATTCCAAATCCGCCGGTATCGCAGAGTTCGGCAACACGAGGCAACGTGTCTGCATCGTTTTCAATGTCGTTTGGAGGGTGAATTGTGATGATGGTCGAAATTCGATCGCGGGTCACTCCCGGTGTCGGATCGACGATAGAAATGCGTTCGCCAGCAAGCCGATTAAACAGGCTGGATTTTCCCACATTGGGGCGACCGACGATAGCGATGACTGGCAACATGGGAGATTGCAAGCATAGTCGCTCGTCACGGAATCACCATCTGCAATCTCAAGTCACTTTTGAGTGCGCATGACGAACCCGAATTTCTTGCACAATGGTCCTTGTTCGCGGCGCATGAGCGTGATTGCTCGCTTGACACCTACGCGCGTTCGAGGTTCGTAGTGCAAGAGTGTGAGCCAGTACGTTTCAAAGATCGTTGACTCCAACCAAGGGACTTCGCGGGAAAATCCACTGATACAAAGTGCCTTTGTTCGTCTTATGAATTTCGCAAGTCTTGCTGGCGGAATTTTCATAAATCGGCATCCTGAAAAATGCAGGATCCGACCCTTGCAGCGACCAGCAAGCATTTCCTCGAGATCATCGAGCGAGATTCGTTCGAGTGGAACGCGCATGTCGCCTGGAAGTAGTTCGCCAGGCCTGGAATGAATTGCGAACCAAAGCAGGTCAAAATTGCGATATCGCGCTTGAAATGATCGACGTAAATAAAATTCAATTTCTGCCCGAGTCACGACATCGCGAAGGACATACGGAATACGCGCATCGCTGCTCTCCATCAGGTCGAGAGCCGGACGCATCGACATGGGCCGAATAAGTCCAAACCAATCGGCCTCGAGACAGAACACGCCATGGGTTTTCGCCATGCGACGAGTGTAATGAAGAACAGAGCGAGAAGCAGAGGCCTTCGACTTACCGCAACAAAAGAGATCGGCCAGTCATCGCTTCGGGTGCGGGAAGACCCATCATGTCGAGCATCGTTGGTGCGATGTCGGCGAGTCGCCCGCCGGTGCGCAGCGATCGTCCGCGAAACGCATCACCGACAACGATGAGCGGGACGTCGTAATTCGTATGTGCAGTATGTGGTGCGCCAGTGATCGGGTCTTTCATCTGCTCGACATTTCCATGATCCGCCGTGATGATCAGAGATCCGCCGCGAGCAAGTACGGCATCGACGATCTTCCCAACGCACGCATCGACAACTTCGACTGCTTGAATTGCGGCGGGCAAACTTCCCGTATGCCCGACCATGTCGCAGTTTGCGAAATTGATAATGAGTACATCTTCGCAGTCTGGCGCAGCAATTCGAGCCAAAACAGCGTCGCGCACGCCCGCAGCGCTCATTTCTGGTTTGAGGTCGTATGTCGCGACGTCGCGTGGGCTTGGAATGATGGTGCGGGACTCGCCAAGAAAAGGTTGCTCGCGGTAGTCATTAAAGAAGAATGTCACGTGCGGAAACTTTTCAGTCTCGGCGCAGCGAAATTGTCTCAGCGAGTGATCGGCAAGCCACGATCCGAGAATGTCCTTCATCGGTTCGGGTCGCTGAAAGATCACATGTACCGGCAGTCCTCGTTCGTATTCCGACATCGTGCAGAAAAACAGTTCTTGAGGAACCGTACCCCGATCAAATCCACCATTGGGCAGGTCGCGAAATGCATTCTCTGAAAACAAAAAGGCCTTGATGATTTCTCGTGGACGATCGCCTCGGAAATTAAAAAAGATCACGCCGTCGCCGTCGCGGATTGCACCATCAACCCCAGCGATGCGCGTCGGTGGAACAAATTCATCGCTCGACTGACTCGCAGATTCTGGCGCGGCATAGTGAAGTTTAATGGCGTCACGAGCACGACCGCTTGTCCGTGTGCTTCGTCCAGTGAAACATTCCCACGCTTGTGCAACTCGATCCCAGCGATGATCTCGATCCATGGCATAAAACCGACCCATCACAGTTGCAATTCTTCCACCATGTTCCTTGAGCGCCGCTTCGAGTGTCGCGATGTAACCCAGAGCGGACTGTGGAGGGCAGTCTCGACCATCCGTAAAAACATCAACAAAGATGCGCTCCGCAGGGAAGTTGCATTCGCGCGCCAACTTCAGCAGCGCAATGAGATGCGCAAGATCGCTGTGGACTTGGCCGTCACTAACTAATCCCATCAAGTGGATGTTGTGCCCGTTTTCCTTGGTGCGTCGAAATGCCTCGTGCAAGATCGGGTTTGATGCGAATCGGCCGTCGCAGATCGCGCGTGAGATCCGCATGAGCTCCTGATCGACAATTCTCCCGGCGCCAATGTTCTGGTGTCCAACCTCCGAATTTCCCATCACGGGTCCGTTGGAATCCACTGGCAACCCGACATCTTCACCACTCGTTCGAATCAAGACGATGGGGAAGTCGCGGGTCAGTCGAGCGTCGACGGGAGTGTGCGCTAAAACCAATGCATTGAACGGGTCATGCGACGGATGAGGATTTCGACCCCAACCATCGCGGACAATGAGCACGCAGGGAGTGTTGGAAAGTTTCAGCTTCACACGCACGAGAATAGATCATCGGGATACCCTTGGCGCATTGGAGGTTCGGCAATGCAGGACGCGATCGCCAGAGTTGTAACAATGGATGGAACCCTACAAGAGCGCTACGAAGCAGTGAAGCAGCGAATCGCTGCTGCGGCAATCCGCAGCGGGCGTAAGCCTGAGCACATCATGCTCGTCGTTGTCACGAAAGCGGCAACGATCGATCAGATTCGTGAACTTATTGCCCTTGGACACCAAGACTTTGGAGAAGGTCGGGTTCAGCAATTGATCCAGCGCGTGGCGCAGATCGATGAGCATTTGGTGCGACTGCGCGAATTGCGTGGAAGTACTCCAGAAGTTCGTTGGCATATGGTCGGTTCGATCCAGCGGAACAAGGTTCGCAAGACGGTCGAATTGGCGCGATTGATTCAATCGGTGGACAGCCTTCGCTTGGCCGAAGAGATTCATGTTCAGGCGGCGCGTCGTGAACAACCGATCGACATCCTCCTCGAAGTAAATGTCTCGGGCGAGATTTCCAAACATGGGATTACAGGCGCAGCAGTCCGACATGTGGTGCAACAACTTGACACGATGGTCAACATTCGCGTCCGCGGATTGATGTGTATGGCGCCACTCGTTGGTGGTGCCGTTGCAGCACGCCAGACTTTCGATCGTGGGTACGAACTCTTCACTGATGTTCGTCAAAGCGGGCAAGGTGGAAAGACTTTCGATTTGCTGTCCATGGGAATGTCTGGTGATTTCGAAGAAGCGATCGCAGCGGGAGCGAACATTGTTCGAGTTGGATCTGCGATCATTGGTCCAGGCGAACCAGAGGTTGCGGGGGAGTCGCCGACGGCATGAATCAATCGGGAGCCACAGAGATGGTGATTGATGACCACTCTCAACGAATTCGCACAAGACTAGAATCGGTCGCTATGCAGGACTCGGCCGTATGGACATCACTTCTTCCAGGACGATTTATCGTATTTGACGGTCCAGACGGCAGTGGAAAGAGCACTCAATTTCGCGCTGTCGCACAAGCCGCACATGCTTCTGGCGTTGAATTGATCGAAGTGCGCGAACCAGGTGGTACTTCCATCGGTGAAAAGATTCGCGGTGTGCTTCTCGATCCAGCAAACACCGAGATGGTCACTCGCTGTGAGATGCTTCTTTATATGGCGAGTCGCGCTCAACTCATGGAAGAGCGGATCCTTCCGGCACTTTCTCGTGGTGCCTGCGTCTTGGCCGACCGATTTATTTCGTCGACACTCGCTTATCAAGGAAGCGCTGGCGGTCTGGCGAGGCAAGACATTCTTTCTGTTGGCGATATTGCGATTGGCGGTCGCTGGCCTGATCTTGTTGTCGTCTTTGATGTTGATTGGGCGACGGCTCAGTCTCGCATGGCGCGTGCGCTTGATCGGATGGAACAGAAGGACGCGGAGTATCACCGACGGGTTCGCGAGGGATACCTTGAACAGGCGAGATCGCAACCCGATAAATATCTTGTGGTCGATTCAACGGCTCATCCAGAAGCAGTGTTCGCCGCGTTGACTCTTGGAATGAGTGACCGATTACGTCGCCGTTGATCGATGGTGCGCGTCTCGTCTGTTCACAATAGTGACCACATTTCAGGTGCGCATTAAATTGAATGCGGGACAGCGATGCCCATGCGTTTCGCAACGAGCGTGCAGATTGTGTCGATGGCATGCGAAAGATCGTCGTTGACAACGAAGTCGTCATAAGTTTGCCCTTCACGAGCTCGCGCAATTTCTCGAGTACTCGCTGCAAATCGTCGCTGGATCGCAGTTTCATCTTCGCGACCGCGCTGTCGTAATCGATGCAGGAGTTCTGCTTCAGACGGAGCAAGAACAAATATCCCATACATCTGCGGACATTTTCTGCGCACAATTTCTGCACCTTGCACATCAATATCGAGCACGGCAAGTCGGCCCATCTTGAGCGCAGACTCAATCGCTTGACGCGGGGATCCATACCACGAGCGACCGAAGACTTGTGCGTATTCAAGAAAGCAATCATCATCAATCAATTTTTGAAAATCCGATTCGCTGATGAAGTCGTAATCACGTCCATTCACTTCGCCTGGTCCAGGCTGGCGTGTTGTTGCTGAGACGCTAAAGACTCCGTCGAATCGGCGGATGAGTTCGTGAACGATCGATGTTTTGCCAACACCAGACGGTCCGCTGAGCACAAGGAGTAATCCATCGGTGGATTCATTCGACATGTTTGAAGTGTAAAGAGTTCGACGCATGCAATTGCGATAGACACCGAAGAAAAATCTGGCGATCGCCGTAAGAAATACGGCCACTCGATCCTTCTGTGCATGCATAGGCGGCGGTTTCGGACCCGAAGTCCGCGAGAAAGTGGGGTATCCATGTCTCGAGATGAAGTTCGGCGTGATCGGCTCAGTCAATTTGTCGACCTCGCACGGATCTATCGCAGATGGACGAAAGTCCAAACCGCGCAAGCGCTTGGTCGTGAACCTTCCAAAGTCGTTCCGGAAAGTGGGAATCCAAAACTCGATCTTGTGGTTGGACTTGCTGAGGCGCTCGATTGGGATGTTGGAGATGTTGCCGATGGCATTTGGCGCGACGAAGCCGAGTCATACGCAGAAGTCGAAAAGATGGCCGAGCGAGGTTTCGCGATACTGGATCGTGAAGCGATCGAAGCGCATCGTGCTGGTGAATATCGCCGGATGACGGAGTTGTCGCGCGCATTATTTCTTGCGGCGCATACTGGAAGTGAGCGGGCGACAGCGGCAAATCGTCTTGCGGGTGCGGCGGATGGACTCGGACGATATACAAAGGCGCTTGCCGCACTTCAGCGTGGGCTTGCAGAGCCTGGAGTTCCTTCGCACGTTCGCATGATGCTGGAAGTGAATCTTGCGAATGCGCATTATGCACTCTGGCATCTCGTTGAAGCATGCGCAGTTGCGAATTCGCTTGTGGAGCGATTTCAATCGCGCCCAGCGGAGACGCGTACGGAACGGGTCGTTGAAGCATTTGGGCACTATGTGCGTGGGCAATCACAACGGCGATTGATCGAGACCGATCCACTCAGTGGCAATGTTCATGCGGAGCGCGCTCGAGCTGATTTACAGATTGCATTGGTCTCGTATGGAGCGCTCGCCCAGGAATTTGATGATGCGTCGTATTCGGGCATTGCGAACACGTGCACTGGAGCGCTTCTTGAGTGCGATGCAGCTCTTGGGTTGATCGACCCGCTGCATGCAGCTGATGCGCTTTCCGCAGGATTGGATCAGGTCGTTGACGTGTCGAATTATCCACCTGGAGATTGGCTGGAGAGTTATGGTTGGTGGGCGATCTTCGGATGCAATGTTGTGTTGCGTGGATTAAGCGGGCCGGAACTTCATCGGCATATGGCCGTGTTCTCGAACAAGACCGCAGAGATCGCCGAGCGTATGGAAAATTGGTCAATGCGCGAACGGGCGTTCACATTCGAGCACTTACGTCGACAGAGGATGAATGAATCGCTTGGCTATGCAACCGAATGGTTGTTAGACGACGACGACATCCGAACCGTGACTGGCACGATGGGTCGATTCCCATCATTTCGCGAAACAGGCTGGCGGATCTTGGAGAGTGCTCGGTCTCTCCACACGGCCTAAATGGCAGAAGGAGAATCCCATGAAATTTCCCCACAAAAACATATGTTCTTTCGTTCGTGAGGCGGCGATGCGAATCGCACTTTCATTCTTGACGATTTCGTTGGTGGTTGGCGCAACACTCAGTTGGAGTGCGCCAAGCGCGATGGGCATACCGCCGACACGTTCAGTTTTACCCCATGCATTCCCGCCGGCATTTGTCGCCATGATGGAGATCCAATTCGGTCATGCATGGATGCACACAGTGCAGGAGCGCGTCATCTTGCGTATGTATGCCACTTGGCTCGAAAAGGAAGCCAGCGCGAAGAAGAAGAAGAAGGGATGACGGAGTAGAGAGCGAAGTGGACGCGCCCCTTCGCATTGAACCATCGCCGTGACGTGTCACTGCCTATGCCGTCACGGTTTCAGGCTCTCCCCGCATGAATGTTTCATGCGGGGAGTTTGCTGTTGTATGAGTGATCAGACTGTGCAGAGTCTTTGAGAATCTGATGGCGTGAGATCAGATCAACCGTGAATGACGCGACCTTCTGCCGCAAGTGCCGCTTCATGAATCGCTTCATGCATCGTTGGATGCGCGTGCACCGTCGAGATAATGTCTTCTGTGGTCGCCTCGAGACGCTTCGCTAATCCAAGTTCACCGATCAATTCGCTCGCATCCTCGCCAAAGATGTGTGCACCGAGGATTTCGCCATAGGGCTCGCTTGTGATGATTTTCACGAGACCATCGGTGGCGCCAACGGCAATCGCTTTGCCGTGGTTTTTCAGTGGATACTTGCCCACCTTATATTTCAACCCCTTCGCCTTTGCTTCGCGCTCGGTCATGCCGATCGATGCAACTTGTGGGTTGCAATAGGTGCATCCTGGAATCGACGCATAGTCGACACCGAGTGTGTGATGTCCCTTCATGCGTTCGACGCATGCAACTGCTTCTTCGCTTGCAACATGCGCCAACCATGGCGGTCCAATGACATCACCGATCGCATAGACGCCAGCAATACTGGTTTGGTATGTCGGATCTGATTTGTCTTGATAGTCAGTCCAAATATGACCCTTTGCTGGACCAGAATCGCAGATGCGAATTCCAAGCGAAGGATCGAATAAGCCGTCATAGCGCGCGCCAACACCAACGGCGACCAAGACCACATCGACTTCGGCAATGTCAGTTTTCTTTTCGTCTTTGACATCGTAGAGGGTCACTTTCGCGCCCTTTGCATTTTTGTCAATCGCCTTCACGCTCGTACCGACACGGAACGTGATTCCTTGTGCGGCGAAGGTTTTCATCGCAGCTGCCGAGATGTCATCGTCCTCGATAGGAAGAATTCGATCCTGCATTTCCACGACGGTTACCTTGGTTCCAAACGCGTTATAGAAGTATGCGAACTCCATGCCAATCGCGCCAGATCCGATGATCAACATCGACGCTGGTCGCGTTGCAAGGTTCATCGCTTCATAACTTGAAATGATTGTCTTGCCGTCGCATGGTGCGAATGGAAGCTGCTTCGGCGCAGCGCCAGTGGCGAGCAACACTCGGTCGGCAGTCAGGATCTGCGCCGTTCCTTCGCCGAGGCCTTTGTAATACGTTCCAGTTGTCGGGCGCACTTCCACTTTGCATGGACCAGCAGCCGACTTTCCAGATGTGATTTTTGCATGTCCGACGACATGATCAATCTTGTTTTTCTTAAAGAGGAATGCAATTCCCGAATTCAACTGAGTCGTGACCCCGCGGCTTCGACCAATGACTTTTTCCCAGTTCACTTTCACATGTTCTGGCTTAATTTCGAGTCCCCATGTTTCGCCATGTCGGATCGCTTCCATATAAAGCTCTGCATTGTGCAGAAGTGCTTTGGTTGGAATGCATCCCCAGTTCAAACAGACGCCTCCGAGTTTGTCGCGTTCAATACAACACACTTTCATTCCCATTTGAGCGGCGCGAATCGCTCCCACATAACCGCCTGGTCCGCTCCCGATCACAATGAGGTCGTAGTGTTTAATGTCTGCCATAGGGGGGGTGATTCTAGCGATCTCTTGAAGGAGGTTTGCTAGTATCCCTTCCCCACAAAGAATTCGTGGGAAAACCAATGCGTACGGCACTCATTAGCGACATCCACTCGAACTTGTCAGCACTTGAAACAGTGTTGGCGGATATCGATCAACGAGGCGTTGACCGCATCCTTTCTCTGGGGGACATCGTGGGATATGGACCAGATCCCAAGGAGTGTGTCGATTTGGTTGCGAAGCGGTGCGAGTGGAGTTTGATGGGCAACCATGACTTTGGCGTGCTGTACGAGCCTACGAATTTCAATGCTTCAGCCGAGGCGGCCGCATATTGGACGCGTCGACAGTTGGAACCGCCGAAGGCAGAAGATGGCGAGGCAGATGCAAAGTATGACGTTGCCGAGGCCGTTCGCAGGTGGGATTTTCTAGGACAGCTTCGCGTTCGTGTCGTCTTCGGACCATTCCTCTGTGTTCATGGATCGCCGCGTCGACCCATCAACGAATACATTTTTCCCGAAGATCCATTAAATAGCAGTAAGAAAATCAAAGACATTTTTGCCCGCATCAAGCCATCGCGCGTCTGTCTCGTTGGTCATACGCATGTCCCCGGAGTCTTTACTGACGATCCAGATTTTCTCCCTGCATCTGAGATGACAGCCGGCATGTACAAATTTGCAGCGCAGGATTCTGTGATTGTGAATCCCGGCTCGGTCGGTCAGCCTCGCGACCTCGATCCGCGTGCTTCATACGCAATCTTGGAAACTGGTGAAAACTTTGAACCGCAATCTGTGCAGTTCATTCGATTGGAATACGACATTGAACGCACCGTCGAAAAGATCAAGGCAATCGATGATCTCAACGACTGGCTCGGCGAACGCCTTCTTCAAGGGCGCTGAGCCCCAAGAAAGAGAAACGAATAAAAATGAATAAGGGAACTCGAAAAATACTTCTGACGCTGTTGGTTATTTCATTCGCCGTCAGCATTGTGACGATCGTGATCAGTGGCAAAGGCCCTGCGAAAGCGAAGCCAACGGTTGACTCAACTGCGACGGATTCTGCCGCAGCACAGTCAACCCCCGCAACTCCCGCAACCGCTGCGACACAGACTGCGCCGATCGCACCTCTCCCAACCGCAGCGGCGCCGACTCTTTCGGCAACGAAACTGACAGCACGACCTTCTGGCGCTGCAAGTGCGAGTGCGATGGCTTTGGGTTCGCTCGACCCAGCGAAGGATCGATTTACAATTGACTTTTCGCCAGCGGGTGCGGGCATAAGTCGAATCGTCTTCAGTGAATTTTGGATGAGCGCAGCGGATCGGACTGCCGCAATTCGCCATGCTTCCGCGGTCGCCTCTGGTGCTGACACGGTTCCGCCATTACCTGATTCAAGTAGTCGATACTTTCTTGCTCCAGTTGGCACCCTCGCAAATTTCACAGTGCCTATGTTGGGTGCGCATTCGATTCAAGTCGACGGTCAGTCAGCATCGCTCTTTGGTGCGGTGTGGTCTCAACAATCTGCGGGAACGTTTGAAACACTGCTTGTAGATGATGCCGGGAATCCCGTACTGAAAGTTCGACGCGTGTTTGCAATGCAAGCAAAGCAGGGAGCTGGATATGACATCACGCTTTCTCAAACCGTAGAGAACATGTCGAGCGCGCCGCACACAATCAGCATTGTCCAGTACGGTCCTGGAGATCTCACACGCGTTGCGAATGAGATGATGGATATTCGACGGCTGCAATTTGGATATTTGATGAGCGAGCGACGCGATCCAGCGCAGACGTCAGTGATTACGCACGATGCAATGCTCGAGCGTGCAGCTGTCGTTAAAAATGTTACTGCTGCAAAGTTCCTTGTGTGGCCGAGTCCAGAACAGAAGGAACAAGATCAACATCTCAGTTGGTTCGGAACAACGAATCGATATTTTTCGCTTGCAGTTCATGCGCCGATGCTGACCAATGGGACAGCAACGCCGAGCAAATCACTCTCGAGTTCGATCGAGTCCATCCGTGCATCGCTCGGAGATCCGAGTCCGACGGATCCAACAGGCGCACCAACACTCTTTATTGAGTTGCATTCGCCATCACGCGTTGTCGCTGCGGGTCAGACGGCAGATTTTTCAATGGGTGTGTTCGCGGGGCCTCTTGATCGGTCAATCCTCTCGAACGATCCTCCGTATAGCGCGCTCGAGATGTCTGGACTCATCGTCTATTCGATGGGTGGATGTTGTTCGTGGTGCACCTTTGCGTGGCTCGCAAATCTGATGGTGATCTTCCTTGATTTCCTGCATGATTATGTCGTGTTTGATTGGGCGCTCGCGATCATCGCTCTCGTGCTCGTCGTTCGATTGATCCTGCATCCAATCAGCAAGAAGTCGCAAGTCCAGATGCAGCGTTTGACAAGAGGCATGGCCGAGATGAAGCCAGAACTTGATGCGCTCAAGGCAAGGTATGGCGACGATCCCAAGCGAATGCAGCAAGAGCAGATGCGGCTCTATAAAGAGAAGGGCGTGAATCCCGTTGGATGTCTTGGCGGATTCCTTCCAACTTTTTTACAGATGCCAATCTGGATGGCGCTGTATGCGGTTCTGTATTTGGCATTTGAACTTCGGCAACAGCCAGCATTTTTCGGTGTGTTTCAACTCTTTGGCGGATGGAGTTTTCTGGGTGATCTCAGTGCCCAAGATCGATTTATCCCACTCTCGACCCCAATCGACTTGTACTTTTTTACGCTGCGGAGCATCAATCTTATTCCGCTGCTGATGGGCGCTGTCTTCTATATCCAGCAGAAATACATGGCACCGCCGCCATCGACTCAACAGACTCCTGAACAGGAACAACAACAGAAGATGATGCGCCTCATGACCGTCGTCATGTTCCCCGTCATGCTGTATGCGGCTCCGTCAGGATTGACGCTGTACATCATGACGTCAACACTCGTCGGAATTTGGGAGAGCAAACGAGTGCGTCGATACATTGAGCTGACAGCGAACCAACCCGTGGTGCAGAAAAAGTCCAAGACACGCGATGCAATTGGACGGCTGTACGAAAAGGCGTTGGAGCGTGCACAATCGAAGCGGCAGACCAACAAGAAATTCAAAGACCGGGGCTGATATGCCTGACCCCGCGAACTGGGTCGAGACTGCGTCAGCGTCGGATGCAATCGCTGCGATTTCATCGCCGCCTGGATCTGCCGCACGCGGAATGGTTCGCATCACTGGCGATGATGCGTTCGCGATTGTGAACGATCGGCTTGCGGAAGGGGTAATCGTCGCGCGTCGCGGGGTGCAATCAGTTCGCATCGCCGTTTCAATAGCTGGCGAAAGAATCGAAGTTCCAGCATTGGCACTTGTGTTGGTCGCATCACAAAGTTTCACTGGGCAAGACACCGTCGAATTCCTGCTAGCTGGCAACACTACGCTGTTGTCGGCAGTAGTGAATTGCTTGTGCGATGCTTCGATCGGTATCAAGCACGCGCGCCGAGCGACGGCAGGTGAATTTAGCGCACGCGCATTTCTTGGTGGCACGCTTGCCATGAACGAGGCGGAGTCGATCGCACTTTCGATCTCAGCAGAATCAGATGCACAGTTGGATGCTGCAAGGCAACTCCGCACGGGGCACATCGCACAGGTTGCATTGAAAGCCGCGGAGGAAATCACAGGGTTGCTTGCACTCGTAGAGGCGGGCATTGATTTCAGTGACCAAGAAGATGTTGTTGCAATTACGGCGATTGATCTCGCAAATGGAATCGCTGCGGTTCAAACTGATCTTGCTGCTGCGGTCGAACAGACGACGCCCGAAGAATCACTGCGATCGCTTCCAGTGATTGCGCTGCGTGGCGCAACAAACGCTGGGAAATCCAGTCTGTTTAATGCTCTCTTGGGGCACGAGCGCAGCGTCGCATCGCCTCATGCTGGTTCAACGCGAGATGCGATTGCCGAGACGTTGAAGTTGAACCGAGGCCGGGAGGCGTTGCTTGTTGACCTGCCAGGAATTGAAGATCCACAACACGCACTTGGACAGCAGATGCAAGAACTCGCGCAGCACGCGTTTGATGCCGCAACACTCCAGCTGCACTGCGTCGCAGTGACGCCAGACGCGACAATTATTCACGCTCCGCGGATGATTACGGTTTGGACGAAGTCGGACTGCGCGAATGATCGAGGTCGTCAGCACGCACAGGAGCATGGCGGTTGGCTGACGAGCGCATTGACTGGCGAAGGCATCGAGGCTCTTCGTGAGGCACTCACAGTGGCGATCGACGATGGTGGATGGGTTGGTGGCGCACGGCACGCGCCCGTGCTCCTTGCACGACATCGGGCGGCGCTTGCCGATGCGCAGAATTTGATGGGGCAGGCGCGTGATGCAGCAGTGGCGTGCGTCGATGCGGGGCGACGTGCGGCGGAGCCAGCGGAAATCATCGCGATGCAATTGCGCGATTCGCTTGATGCGCTTGGAATCGTTGCGGGGCACCGCACGCCAGATGATGTGCTTGGAGCGCTCTTCGCAAGATTCTGCATTGGGAAGTGATCTGCGATATAAAAGCGGCATGCCGCAAATTCATCGACTTGAAATTCGTGCTCGTTACTGCGAGTGTGATCCGATGGGAGTCGTCCATCACACGGTCTATCCAGTTTGGTTTGAGATGGGCAGGACAGAGTTGTTGCGCGCAAGCGGTTCGACGTATGCCGATTTGGAATCGCGTGGAATATTGTTAGCGGTGACTCGGCTCGATGTGCGATATCGCAAGCCAGCAAAGTACGACGAACTACTGACGCTTGAAACGACGCTTCGGGACGTGGGTCATGTCAAGATCGAACACTCGTATCGACTCTCTCGAGGGGGCGAGGAACTCGTCCTTGGCGAAACGACACTTGCATGTATTGATCGTGACGGTCGCGTTCAAGCTTTGCCAGACAATTGGAGCGGCGCTCCTACTGTGGCGGATTGACTTGCCCGACTCGCATTCGCACGCGAGTGATCTTGCCTGCGCTGGCAGTTCGAATTTCAGCGTCGACCCCACCGCGCAGAATGCGATCGAGGGCATAACTCGTCGCAGCCGATCCAGTGACGATGGTCAGAATGCCACCAGCGATTCCAGAGAGGCGAGTGTCCTGACGAATGTTCGCTGGAATGAAACGCTCCCATAATTCCCCGGCATTACCAAATCGTTCCGCGTTACGTTCGACACTCGTTCGTAGTCGGGTGACCTCGGCTCGTATTGATTCGGTTGGAATGGCGTTTGCACCTCTTGCGCCACGTCGCTTCTGCAAATCACGAAGATGTTCCAAAGGATTTGCCATTGCTCGCAGCGATTGTACGGAGCAGACACGCCGATTCCACCTCTTCACTATCCTTCCATTCGTGACAAGCCTGCGCCTGACCAATATCCGCAAGACCTTCGACCAAGCAGTGGCGGTCGACGATGTCAGCATTGAGGTTCCGTCGGGGTCACTCTTCTTCTTGCTTGGATCTTCGGGATGCGGGAAAACCACAATCTTGCGCATGATCGCTGGGTTCGTTCAACCGACTGCAGGAAAAATTTTCTTTGGCGACCGTGATGTGACAGCGCTGTCGGCTGAAAAACGAAATGCAGGAATGGTCTTTCAGAATTACGCACTCTGGCCACACATGACCGTTTCGCAGAATGTGGGCTTTGGTTTGGATATTCGCCGTATGCCATCAGCCGAGAAGAAGAAGCGCATTGGAGAGTCACTCGAATTGGTCCGCATGAGCCAGTATGCCGATCGACTTCCAAATCAACTTTCGGGCGGTCAACAGCAACGCGTTGCATTGGCGCGCGCCATTGCATTTCGCCCCGATCTCCTGTTGCTCGATGAGCCACTTTCGAATCTCGACGCGAAGTTGCGATTGGAGATGCGGTCGGAGATTCGGCGGATTTCAAACGAACTACGGATCACGATGATCTACGTGACGCACGATCAATATGAGGCGTTGTCACTCGCGGATCAAATCGCAGTGATGTCGGCTGGCAAGATCGAACAGCTCGGAGCGCCACGAGATATTTACCAGCGCCCTCGCACTCGATTTGTCGCGGAGTTCATAGGCGAGACGAACTTTCTCACTGGAAATATTCAGGGCGCACGAGATGCGCAAGGATTCGCCGAGGTCGTGACGCCGATTGCAACAATGCGTGCGATCGTTGCTGCTTCGAAGAAGGCTGGCGATCGAATCACGCTTTCAATTCGTCCGGAGGCGATCACCGTGCAAGAAGTGGAGTCGACTACGAATTCCGTCGCGGGCTCGACAGTCGTTCTTGGAAAGTGTGTGGAGTCGACCTATCTCGGTGCGTATGCCCAGCACACAGTTGAGGTGAATGGCCACCGAATAAAAGTATTCGAAGTCAATCCACATTCATCATCATTTGAAGGAAAACAAGTGCGGCTGAGCATCGTTGCGAATCAAGTTGTCGGCGTTGAGGAGTGAGCGACTTGATTCAGTCCGTGGTCGGCCAAATGATGATCCGTCATTTGACGAACGAAAAAATATCCCACGACGAGCGCGGCAAGTGCGATGATCACATGAAGTGCGAATCCCAGCCCAATGTCGTGTGCTGTCAATGAAGGAGTTGCGGTGCTTTCAGTGGTCGGTGGAGGGGCACCGTGCATCACAAGCACCATCATCGCAATGCCGATCGTTGATCCGAATTGCCGCATCATCTGCACAAGTCCGCTCGCCTCGCCGCGCTGCGTGACTGGCACTCGAGAAAGCGAATCAGCATTTGCTGGACTCATCGCAAATCCACATCCAAGTCCAAGCACCGCCATACCGGTTGCAAGGATCGGATAACTCAACGCAAAGACGCCGATGGTTTCAATCACCGTACCGATCGCCACAAAGCAAAGTCCAAGCATGATTGGTCGCCGCGGACCATGGTGGTCGTACATCCGCCCTGCGAAATGGATGATGATGAGAACGGGGATCAGAAGTGGCAGCGTGCCGAAGCCAGCTTGCATCGGCGTGAATCCGAGGAAGCTTTGCATATAGAGAGAGCCATAAATTCCTTGCCCCACATTGATGAATTGCACACAGAACAAGAGAAATGCGTTTCCAAAGAGCCCGCGATCTCGAAAGAGTCGAAGATCAATCGTTGGGTGGGTGAGGCGCAATTGACGATGGATAAAAAGAAGCAGCAATGGACCGCCGATTCCGATTGAAATCCAGGCGGGTCTGTTCATGAGTCCGTGAAGGCCAAGCCCTTGCAAGCCGATGACGAGGAGTGGTGTTGCAATCAAGAGCAATGCGATCGATGGCCAGTCAGTTGTTCGTGCGGCCGCACGAACAGACTTCATGCGAAGCTTGAGAGTTAGACCGAGGGAGAGAAGTGCGATTGGAATGTTCAGCCAGAAACACCAATGCCATGATGCGAATTGCACCAACGCTCCGCCGATGAGCGGGCCGCCCGCCATAAACAAGAGCGAAATTCCAGCGTAGGTCGCCATCGCGCGTCCGCGCTGTTTCGCTGGGTAGATGTCGATCACAATGGCCGAACTTGCGGGTTGCATCGTTCCCGCACAGATTCCCTGAATGATTCGTGCAACGACAAAAATCCATGCAGTTGGTGCAAGTGCACATCCGATCGATGCGAGCATGAAGCCGACCATTCCCAGACGAAATGCAGTGATTCGACCAATCAAATCGCCGAGTCGTCCGCCGAGCGCGACCCACGACGCCATCGCAAGGAGATAACCGTTGACGGCCCATGTCAGCGTCACGTCGTCGAATTTCAAATCCCGCTGGATGCTTGGAAGTGCGACGCCAAGCACGGTCGAGTCGAGCATGATCATCGAAAGCGATCCCGTCATCGCTAAAAGAGTCAGCCACCGTCGGTCAGGCGCAATCGCTTCGCTCATAGTGCGAGTATAAGACGCATATGCGAGACACTGGCTGGAACTCTATGAAGATCGCAGTATCGTTGATCGCAGCGGTCTCGATCACCGCCGTTGGAATTCTTGCGGTCTTTTATGCTTCCAATCCCATCGATCCGCTCGCACCGACTGCGCCAGACTCACTAAACAATTCGCCCGAATATTCCTTCACGTCGCTCGATGGACGTGTTTGGAACCCTGCGACGGTGAAGGGAAAGATTGTATTTATCGATTTCTGGGCGACCTGGTGCGGTCCATGCCGCGCGACTCTTCCAGCTTTGGAGCAACTCTCCCGCGCATTTCCAAAAGATCTTGTCGTCCTCGGCGTTTCGAACGAATCGAAAGCGACTGTCACCAAGTTTCTCAGCGGGCAAGCGATTACATATCCGATGGTTGCGCCTGCGCCGCCAGTCGGGAAGCCGTTTTCTATGGTGCGTGCGATTCCGACGATCTTCATCATTCGCCGCGATGGTTCGCTGATGCGGATGATGGTTGGTTCACACGACTACGAACAGTTGCTGGAAGCGTTTCACATGGCGGACAGCGTGGAAGTACGCTGAAACAATGAGAACGACGATCCTCTATTGCGTCTTGTTTCTGTCATTGATTGTTTCGGGACGAGTGCACGCTCAGTCTCCCGCGCCCACCGCTGCGCAAGCCGACCACGACCGTCGCATGGGGTGGTTTCGCGAAGCGCGCTTCGGCATGTTTATTCACTGGGGCCTGTACGCGATTCCTGCTGGTCAGTGGGAGGGGAAAGCAGTTCCAAGTGCGGGCGAATGGATTCTTAACTCCGGGAAAATTCAGCCAGCGCAGTACATGAAGTTGCAGTCGCAGTTCAATCCAATCGACTTCAATGCAGATGAGTGGGTTCGTATCGCAAAGCTTGCCGGTCAGAAGTACATCGTGATCACCAGCAAGCATCACGATGGATTCGCACTTTGGGATTCGAAGAAGTCATCGTTCGATGTGATGGGAACGCCATTCAAGCGTGATGTATTGCTCGAACTCGCACGTGCCTGCGAACGAGGCGGCATTCAACTGTGCTTCTATCACTCGATCATGGATTGGACGCACGACGATTATGTGCCGCACCGAGCATGGGATCCTCGCAAGAACGAGGATGCGGACTTCGATCGATACGTCGGGTACATGAAGGATCAACTGAGGGAACTGATCTCTGGCAAATACGGGAAGATTGGAATTCTGTGGTTTGACGGAGAATGGGAAGAATCGTGGACGCATGAGCGTGGAGTTGATTTGGCACAATTTGTTCACTCGATCGATCCAGACATCATCATGAACAATCGCGTTGATAAGGGGCGATCTGGAATGGCGGGAATGAATGGCGAAGGCAATTGGGCCGGCGATTACGGCACGCCCGAACAAGAAGTCCCAGCGACTGGTGTTCCTGGAACAGACTGGGAAACATGCATGACGATGAACGACACGTGGGGATTCAAGAGTGATGATCAGAATTGGAAAAGCGCCGAACAGATGATTCGCATGCTGTGCGATATTGCCAGCAAGGGCGGCAACCTGCTTCTCAATGTTGGACCTCAAGCGAATGGTCAGATTCCGCAAGAGTCAATCGATCGACTGATGCGAATCGGTCGCTGGATGGAGACGAATGGTGATGCAATTTATGGAACACACGCGAGTCCGTTCGTGCGGCTTCCGTGGGGACGTTGCACGCAGAAGTCGCTACCGAACGGACAAACACGACTTTATTTTCACGTCTTTGATTGGCCAAAGTCTGTTGATGGCAACACGAATGCATTGATCATTCCAGGATTGAGCAGTGAAATCCTCTCCGCGCGCTTGTTGGGCGCAACGGGATTTGCGGCGAAGGCATCACGCGAAGGCGATGGTTGGTCGATCACTATTCCAGTGACTGCACCAGATGATGTGAGCAGTGTGATCGCAGTCGATATCGCAGGCGTACCAGTTGTGACGGCGTCGGCGGTGCGTGCGGATGGAAGCGGTGTATTCCATCTCTCTGCAAAGGATGCCGAGTTGCGTGGTCACTTGTTGTACGAGCCCAAGTGCGACAATCTTGGGTCGTGGACTGATATCGACGGCACGGCGCGTTGGCTCGTGCGATTGTCGGCAGCAGGTCAGTATCGAGTGATCGCCGATATCGCCGCTGATCCAAAGGAAGGTGGCGGGCGCTTTCGCGTTTCGGTTGGAGATGCGGGAGTTGCCGCAGTCGAATCAACTGTTGCGGTTGGTGCCAATTGGTGCGACTTCAAAGCGGTTGACATGGGGATCATTGAGTGCGGAATGGGCGATGTAGAAATTGTGGTTAAGCCATTGGCATTTACAGGAATCGCAGCGATGAACTTGCGTTCAATCACCCTTCAGCCGATTGCGAAGTAGTCCACGAACTTACTCTGACTTGAGATTCAAACGGCGATGAAGTGATTGCTCTGGAATCTGCGCAAATTTCGTTATTGATGGGGGCCGCCAACGAAGCGTAAGAGATTCGCTCCCGACCGATTCAAACATACGAACATCAATCTCATGGCAACCGGCGGCAAGTGCGACATCACCGATCTTTGGTGTTGCGCCATGCAGTCCACCATGATCGATTACTCGTATTCCGTCGATCCATAATTCACTTCCATCGTCGCTCGCGATTTCAAATCGGTACACGCCGCTCGATGGCGCATCGATCATTCCGCGAAGTTGCACAGCAAATCGGTCGGCGGGTACTCCCCTTGGAATCGTGACACTCTCGACTGTGTTTGATTGTTTTGAGGAATCAAATGTAGTGCTTGCTGGAACGGTTTCAAACTCACCCACGATTACCCGCGCATCAAGCCCCACACGGTCGCCGCATGTTTGCGCTGGCGATAATTCGCTTCGTGAAAAGTTGATGGTCGTCTCGCCGTTGCTCATGTTGTTCTGCCAACTCGTTCGTGCGCGCACAGTCGCAGTGTGGTCAATCGCGATGGCATATTCACCTTGAGCATTTGGGGTTATTGCAGGCGTGTGAGCGGTAGGTTGCGAACCGTCCGTCGTGACATGAATCGTTGCTCCGAGTGGTGGCGGAAAGAAACGCACGATCATCGACCCGACGAAGAGGCGTTCATCGCCCACGATCGTTGGCGCGGCCAGGATCTTTGGCTGCGACGCGAAATCAAATGCGATGACTGGATGCGGCGAACTCTTCGCGATCATCTCGATCGCAGCTGGCGAAAGATCAACGATCAAGTCAGGTCCCTTGCGGCGGAAGGTTGGTGATTCGAACTCACCACCAAGCACGCGCACGCGTGTCGGATCATCGATGACGCCATCGAGGCGAAGAACTCCAGACTTCGGCGCAGAAAAAAGATGCGCATTGATCGCCGCACTTCCATCTGACGTGAGAGCCAACGTCCACCGTCCCCATTCTGGGACAGAAAGGAGCGCACGTCCATTTCCATAGATTGCGCTTGAATGCGTGTGCATCCACTGGCCGATTGATGCGAGTACCGCGAGGGATTCGGGATCGATACGCCCGCGTCCGTCTGGTCCGATGTTCAGAAGATAATTACCACCTTTAGAAACAATGTCGGCAAGATTTTGTAAGACGACTGCGGCAGATTTGAAGTCGTGATCATCACGCGCATATCCCCACGATCCATTGAGAGTCATGCATGTCTCCCAAGGTCGATCAAGGCCAGCGTCTGGAATCTTGTTTTCAGGGGTGGCATAATCACCAGATTGCGCCCATCGATCGTTGACCAAAATTCCTGGTTGCAATGCACGCGCCATCGCCACAATCTCGTCACTCGTATGTTCACGAGCCCCGTGTTCCCAATCGCCATCGCCCCAGAGCACGGCAATTTTTCCATACCGTCCATCAAGGAGTTCTTTCACTTGTGCACGCATGAATTGCGCATATCGAGCATAATCCGCACCAGCTGTTGGCCGTGTATCCCACTCGCGGCGCGGAAGATAATCAGGATTTGACCAATCCAAGAGTGAATAATAAAAGCCGAGTTTCAATCCATGGCGTTGGCATGCATCGGCGAGTTCGCGTATGGGATCACGTCCACGCCCTCCATCTGTTTTTGGTTTACCAAATTTCGTCGCTGCGATGTCTTGATCGGTGACCGCACTTGGCCAAAGCGAAAATCCTTCGTGGTGCTTTGTTGTGATCACGATGTATTTCATTCCCGCATCCTTTGCGGTACGAACCCATACATCAGCATCAAAGTCAACCGGGTCGAATCGAGGAGTCAGTTCTGCGTGATATTCAGCAGGCGGAATCTTCTTTCGGTTGAGCATCCACTCGCTCCAGCCTGGAAGAAAGTGACCATTCCAGACACTTCCTGCCTCGCTATAGAGACCCCAGTGCACGAACATTCCAAATCGTGCCTCACGCCACCACGCGAAATCCGGAGGTGCAATTTCATCACTCGCACCTCGCACGATTGATCCGCCGAAACAAAGTGTCAGAGCAATCGCGAGGAGACGGGCAGGCTTTTTTCCAATCAGCATGCGAACACGGTACGAAACCGCTAGGCTTCTTGCATGCCATCGATGATTCTTAACGGTCAACAAATTGAATTGACGATTCAAACGCAAGAAACTCTTGGAAATGTGGCACAGATGCTCTTGCCGCTGATCGCCACACGAGAACCGCTCGCGCCATCTCTAGGGGGGATCATCGGGCAAGGGCTCACGACGGGTCTTGCTCCCACCGATTCGCCCATTCAAGGTTGCCTCTGGCTGTTACATGAGATGGGGGTGCGAGCATTGACGATCCCTGCCGGCGGAACTGGCGGCTCAATCGATAAAGTCATTACTGATGACGAACGGGCGCGTGATATTTCCGATCCATACTCGCCCGGGAACATGGCGACCGGTCGTGCATTAGCGATGGCGCTTGCGAATGTTGCCAGCCGTGTCTTCGTGCTCAATGGCGAACGACGTGATGTCAAACTGCTCACGAAAGAAAAGATGACGCCAGCGATTCAGGCGGTCGTGGACATGCGGCGCTTGAATGAACCAATTCACATCACGACGACACGCGCACTCGCATCGCTCGTTATGAGTGGCGTGGCAAAGGATGATGAGCGAATGGACGCCATCATTTCGCTCAATTCAGACCTTGGCATTACTGGAATCAGCGTCGATCTTGCAACCACCACGATTACATTCGACGGTTTCTTTTCCGAAGCGAATGCGGCGGCTTCGGCATATCTCCAAGGTGGTGGGGCGAATGGAGTTGTCGCAACGCGTCAACGCATTCGAAAACTCAATGCGCAAATGCAAGGTGCGGCAGGTAATTCAGCGGGTCAAGAACGCACGGCTGGGCGCCGAGATGGATCGCCAATCTCGAAAGTCGGCGATGGTCTGCGTCCAACTATCAAGAACCTCGTGAAGCCTCGTCGTCGACGATAAAGAACGCTGGAGATGCAAAGAGTGCGTCTCAAACGGCCCATTTTCCTAAATTCACAGAACCAAGTTCGATTTTGTCAGTTTCGGTGATAAGTTGCAGTGAACGATGACCCCTCGGACCCATGCATTGATATTTTCACTGCCGCTTGGAATCGCTCTTGCTGCGCAAGGACAGATTCAGTTTGTCGATCAAACAGCGACGCGTTTTCCAGTTCAAGCGGAGTACACCAACCAGATCGCGGTCGCTGACATCGATGGCGATGGCGATCTTGATATCTGCTTTGCCAATGGGCAGGGGTACAGCTCGCTGGGAACTCTCTTGAAGCCGCGCATCTATATCAATGATGGCACCGGTATTTTTAGCGATCAAACAGATGTGCGAGTCGCGGGCATCACTGGATGTTTTCGAAGCGCCGAATTCGGCGACATTGATGGTGATGGCGATGTCGATCTCCTGCTTGGTCAGGATTACAGCCGTCAGATCCTCTTGTTAAGCAACAACGGGGCTGGTGTCTTTACAAACGAATCTGCGGGTCGAATTCCAACGCTTAATACATCGACATCGCGTGCGACATTTGGAGACATCGATGGCGACGGCGATCTTGATATTGCGCTTTGCAATTCAGGAACATCGCGCTTCGGAACGACGGGCCAGCCTCGGCTCTATCTCAATGACGGAACAGGGCGATTCGCCGATGTGACCGCAGCGCGGCTTCCAACTGGAAACATTTCAGAACAATTGGACGTTCTCTTTTTCGATGCTGACGGAGACTTCGACCTTGATCTCTTTGTTGGAACGCGCGCATCGGCTCCAAGTCAAAGTCGACTTTGGCTGAATAATGGCGCAGGGGTTTTCACAAACACAGGGAACTTTCTCAGTGACGCAACGGCGTATGCCTACGACGCGGGTGATATCGATGGTGACGGCGACCTTGACTTGATTGGAACGAACGCTGGACCATCGAGCCAGGAACTTCTCGCACGCAATGCGAATGGACTCGGAACATCGTGGACGAATGTTTCTTCGTCGATTTCCCCTAATCCATCATCCGATGACAATGACACAAAGTTCTTCGACATGGATAACGACGGCGATCTTGATCTGGTCGTTGCAACGCTCGGCGCAACGAAGCGCATTTATCGCAACAATGGAACTGGATCATTCACGCAAGCAACCAACATCATCACCGCATCGACCGACGCATCGCTTGATGTGAAGGTTGCCGACTTTGATGGCGATGGTCGTTATGACATCGTGACGGGTCAGGGCGAAAGTGGCGCCTTCCAGAATCGCATCTATATGAACAACGGTCCCGTCGATACGTTGCCGCCGGTCACGGTCCGTACGGAGCAAGTGATCGCAGGAACAGTTGCAGGCGCGGCGCATCCTGTGCGCGTCGAGCTCCGCGATGCATACACGAGCCATATGGGCTTTCATGCTCGAAGTGTGACACTTCGATTTGGAGTCGGCGGTGTTCTTTCGCAGTCGACCGCGATGAAGCTGACGGGCAATTGTCTCTGGCGTGGTGTCATGCCAGCTCAAACGGCTGGTGCTCTTGTGAGCTATTCAGTGAGGTCAGTTGATGCCTTTGGAAATTCGGGAGATGGTCCAGTTCTGACATTTACCGAATTTGGAACGCCGCCGATTCCGGCAGATCTCAATGGCGACGGGCATGTTGATGGCGTTGATCTTTCCATAGTCTTGGCGGCATTTGGCTCCTCGACCTCGGGCGGCGACACAAATGGTGACGGTTTCGTGGATGGCCTCGATCTCGCCACCGTGCTCGCAGCGTTTGGACTGTAAGTTACGGGGCATGTCAATCCATTTCATTTCAGGCGTCTCCACCTTGGTCGCAGTTTTGACTTTGGGAGCGTGCAACTCTCCTCCCACTCAACCAGGTCCCGTTGCTGGGCAAAGTGTTTCCACGATCGGCCGTTGGTCTGGCAGTTACACCGCGCAAGATCAAACGAGTGGCGGACAGGCACGACTCTCCATTGGGGCGACTGGCAGCGTTGATGGATCAGTCGTCGATTCTGTTTGGCAGCGTGCACATGGAGTTGGTCGTACTGGAATCATTTCTGGTTCTGTCACGGCGGGCGTGGCGCAAGTCACTATCGCGTGGAGCACAGGTCAGTCAGAAAAATTTGAAGGGATGGCAAGTGCGCCGTCGTTTGGATCGATGGGAATTGATCTTCGTCAATATGGTCCCGATGGAAATTTTGCGAAGGGTGGAAATCTCGCATTCGCACTCCATGAGCAAGGAGTTGCAGCGGGCCCACCATACGGCAAGCCGAAAACGACTCAGCCGAATTTCATGACCCAATTCGTTGGTCGTTGGACTGTAAATTTTTATACCGCTGACGGAAACGCTGGAACGGGAACGGCGACAATTGCGGCAAATGGCGATCTCACTGGCGTGCTGGTTGACGACGCATGGGCAGATAGTGCGGCGGGACAGAATGCGCGTCATGGTTCTCTCGTCGGGAAAATCGACGACTCTGGGAAGTTAGTTCTCGCACTTTCATGGAATGGATCGACCGCACAAAACGTGCAGGGCGTCGGCTATTTCGAAGAGCCTGAAACGCTTGTATTCCAAATGGGTAAGGACATCGATGCGGTTACGCAGAACGGTCCAGCGATCACAATGACGATGGGTCGCGATTGATGCGTTTGTAATGTGGTTTCATTCAGAGCATAATTTTCACACACGCACGGCGCGCGATTACAGCATATTCGTGACAGTGGCCGCATTTATTGGGTACGCATTCACGCTCGCAATGAATGCCGTGGCTGCACACATATTGCCACAGGTCGAATTTGGAGAGTTCAGTTCTGCTGTTGCGATGGTCGGAATCATTTGCACGTGCGCAACGCTTGGTTTGGAAAAATATGCGCTACGACTTCTGCCCCAATACATCGTTGCGGCTGATTTGCGTGGGGTGAAGGGTTACATCTGTTTCGGAGTCGCAATATGCATACTTGTGGGAGTGGCAATCAGCATTGGTGCGTTCTCGCTCTACACGCTCTTCAAGATCGAAACCCAAAATCTGAATGTTCTTGCGCAGATTCTTTGGTTTGTTCCAGTGATCGCAATTTTTCTCTTTGCCCTCGAGATCGCGACGACATTCGGGGCGATCATCTGGTCGACGGCGATTTACCGCATCATTTTTCCGTTCATCACGCTTGTTGGAATGGCCGCACTTTCATGGAGAGCGGCGACCCCATCCGTTGGCGAAGCAGTCAACGTGTACGGATTTTCATGGGTTTTCGCACTTGTATTGATGTTATGGGTGATGCATCAATCGGCGCCGAAAGGGTTGTACCTCAGTCCGTTTTCGTTTGCGATAAAAAAATGGTTGATCGAGGGCGTCGAATATCTCGGCTTCAGCCTGCTGATGACAGTTTTTTCTCAGGCCGCAATCTTGACGATCGAGGTTGTTCGCGGCGATCGAATCAGCGTTGGACTCATTGCGGCTGCTATGCAAATCTCGACACTGGTCATTATTGTGCAGACCGCGACCATGCGCGTATTCGGTCCGAGGCTTGCGATATTGATCGCTGCCAAGGATGCGATCGGCCAGCGACAGCTCATGCGTCGCCGTGCGTGGTTCATGTTTCTGTTTGGGATCGCTTTTTTCGCGGCGGTCGTGATGTTCGGCCGTGAGATGCTCGATTTATTTGGAGCCGAATACAAAGTCGCATATCAAGCACTCGTGGTTCTGACGATTGGTAATGTCGTCAACACCATTCTTGGATTTGCCCCTACATATCTTCAGTTTCACGAGGCGCATCGGATCACGCTCAAGATTGCCGCGCTCGGAACGATCGTGGGAATTCTAGTGATGGGTATCACGGCTGCGTACGGAACCTATCTCGATGTCGCATATGCGTATTCATTTTCCGTCATTGCGATGTATGGAGCGTTCCAAATCGCCGCAATGGTTGTGTCGAAAAGAGTTATTTCGGCGCAGTCTTGAGCGAATCGAGATATGACACGAGGTCACGAATTTCACGTGGGCTGAGCAGCGGCGCCATTGGTGGCATCGCTGAGACCGTTCCATATCCCGTCGCAATAACTGCTTGCGGCTCGAGCAATGATTGGAGAATCGCATGTCGGTCAAGTCGAGATCCAACACCGTCGAGTGCCGGTCCAGCGTGTCCACCGACACCCGCAACAGCGTGACATCGCAGGCACGCCGCCGACGATTGATACATCAACACATCGCGTCCGCGTGACACATCGCCGCCAACGAGCACGTTTGGAGCGAGTGAATCCGTCAGACTCGTTCCAGCCTTCGGCGCAAGAAGCGAAGCAACCTTTGCGGAATTCGCATCGCCCGTTGCGACTGCGGCATCAATCAAGTCCAGCCGCAGAATTGACGAGACTAAATCCTTATTTAATTGATCGAGCATGACATTGAGTTGCTGATCAGCACTTTGGCGTGTGGTGGAATCGGATGTTCGCGTTAATTGGCCGAGCAATCGAACGCCAGCCTGCTTCTCCGAATCCGTTCCAGCGGTGAGCGCCTGATTTGTTTCTTTGAGCGCACGCGCTGGATCAAGCGCCGCCATGTATTGACGCGCAGAAATTCGCAGGTCTGGATCGGACGATACAAGTGACGCGTCGAGCGCCTGTCCGAGTGCCTCGTGATTCGCAGCCGCTAATTGCCCAAGGCACGCAACCCTTTCAGCGCTTGGCCTCTTTGAATCAAGCACCGCGTCAAGATTCGCACGTTGATCAAGTGCGACACCAGATTTCGTCGCTAATTTCATCGAGCCAGCACGAACTTCGCCATCGGAATCTTTCGCCAGACCTGGAAGATTCATTGTGAGCGCATTGCGAAATGCAACATCATCCCGCGGTGCTGCCGCCAACATGTCCACACGCCCATGTACACGGTCGCGTCGGCCTGGTGTTTGATATTCGCCAAGCGCCGCGAGCGCTTCCATTCTGATGGCTTTGGGCATTTGGGAATTAGCGGCAATTGATGCGATCGCCGCTGCGCCTTCGCTTCGAGATCCATCCGATCCAAGAGTTCCAAGGGCGAGATTTGCAGCGATGGCTCTTCGAGCGAACGCAGAAATATTCGGATCCACTTCGATGTGCCCGATTGGTCGCTCGAACGATCCGCTTGGCAACTTCCAACCGATCGCCACATGGTTTCCGCCGCCACCTTGCGCATGACGCGCTTCAAGCAAATACTTCGCACCAGCACGCAGTTGAATCGGCGCGGAAATCTGCGAAGGATCACCCTCCCATCCAGTGGGATCGGAATATCCATCGACTCGGCCGATCACTTGTTTCGATTTCGGCGCACCATCTTCTTGAATCGTCAGCACGGAGTGATCGTCGCTTGTCAGAAAGAATTGATACTCACCGTCTGCGGGTGCAATCACGGCTCCGCTCAACCTTTGCAGGTAGTTGTTTCCATGATCTGAAAATCCAACCGCTTCATTCGCTTCGCCTGTTTCATCTGGGGCGCGATCGAACGCCTTTGCACTCTCGAGCGCTTTCGATGACGCTACGGTTTCGTTCTTCCACACTTCTCGCTTGAATGAGATTGGTGTCGCCTTCGCAGGCGACTGAGCATCACTCGAAATTTTGGCGAGTCGCCCACTCGATGCGGCAAGAGCAGCGAAGCCGCCTGGAATTGGAACATCCCAAATCGCACGCGCTGCCTCAGTCGCGATACGGAAATCTGGATCGAATAAAAATCGCTGAATCGCAGGATCCTTCTGCCGTCGCATTGCGAGCAGAACTCCAAGACGAACACTCGCAAACTGATCGGCCGAAAGCTCTTGCAGTTTTGCCGAGTCTGCACATTCAGCAAGTCCGATCACGAGCGCATGACGCAGAAACGCATCCTTCGTGTCGTTCTCAAACAGCGCAGCTGTGAGCGCCGGAATCGCTTCGGTCGTCACCGATTTGGATTTCAAACCCAGTTGGCCGCACGCAAGGGCACACGCAGCGCGGACTCGGGGACTTTCGTCGGTGATATGTTCGATCAGTTTCGAAGCAGCAGATATGTATCCGGCGTCGCCAAGCACACGCGCAGTTTGGGTACGCACTTCGGCATCGTCATCGTCGAGCAAGGAAATGATTGGTGCCAGTGGATCTGGCTGGGTGAGGGCGGTGCAGCGAATGCCGTTCGCCTGCATTCCAAGCGCCCAAATCGCATGAATCTGTGCGAGTTGGCGAAGGCGGTCATTCGTGGGATCGGCGTCATTGTTTCCATCTGCTTCACCAGCTTGCGCAAGAGCGAGTAGTTGCATTGTGGAGAGTGATCCCATCGATGCAAGCGCAAATTGCGCTCCGCGGCGCACGCGTAAATCAGGATGCTGCATCAGTGCAATCAACTCGCTGATCGGTCGTACAGAAAATCCAGCCGCCAAAATCGATCGCGTCTGGATCGACGCTGCACCGTCGCGCATGAGTGGATCCCAGATGGCGTGAATCGCACCTTGTTGTGTTGAGTACCAACCGCCGCCCCAGGCACTGACAAACATTCGCCCATCAGGACCGAATGTGATATCAGTCGCAAGCACATTCGTGACGAACGGTTTCGCGCTTGTGACTTTGTATCCCGCGCCATCCATTTCGACTTGAACTGCAATCACGCTGCTCTGCGTTTCGCTTCCTAGAAAATCGCATAGATAGAAGCGGCGATCCCACTCCTTTGGCATTCCCGTCCCCGGTGTATACGCAAGCCCAGAAGGACCACTGCCGATGTGCGCCAAAGGTGGAAGTGTCCATGCTGGATATTGCTGATCGGGACCTGTGCGCAAATGCCAGATCCCTTCTTGATTCCACGGGCCGCGCTGATTCGCTCCTTCGAGCGTTTGATAATTCATATCCCATCCCGTTTCGCCCTGAGGCATTACGTAGACGAAACGCGCCTTGTCGCCAGCATCCGAATTGTTATCGCCAGTGAAGAGATCGCCATATTCGTTGAATGCAAGTTCTTGTGGGTTTCGCAAGCCCGTTGCGAATACTTCCAATTGCGTTCCATCTGGACGACATCGAAAAACTGCGCCAGACTTTGGATCGGCAAGCAGAGTGCCTTCGCGGGTCGTGATTTGATATCCGCGGTCGCCGATCGACCAATAGATTCGACCATCCATCCCGATCGTCAATCCATGCATGTCATGGCCGCGGAGTGCGGTCCGTACACCGAAGCCGCGAAACATGGATTCAGTTGTGTCAGCTTTCCCATCCGCATTCGCATCGCGCAATCGCCAGAGATTTGGAATGCACGTATAAAAAAGATCATTGCCATCGACCAAAATTCCGGCGCCCGTTCCATCAAGTGGATCATGAAAGTCGCGGGAAAAATTTGTGACTCGATCACCGACGCCGTCGCCGTTGGAATCTTCGACCATTCGGATTCGGTCAGCGAAGGCTGTGTAATAATCCATTCCACCCTTGCGCTTGTCTTTCCATTTTTCGTAATAGTGCAATCGGTCGTCAACGGTCTGCGCCGTGAGGTCATCCATCAGCCAGAATGGACTCGAGCGATTGTCCTCGATACCACGCTCTTGTCGTTCGCTCTCTGCAACAAAGACTCGGCCGTGCGAATCGATGTCAAAAGACACAGGATCCGCCACGAGTGGTTCCTTCGCGAAGAGTTGGATCTTGAATCCTGCTGGGACAGTCACAGGAGTCGCCTCTTGTTTCTGAACAGTTGGAGTCGCGGGCGTTGCGGCAACCGGCGGCGGCACGAACATTATCAGTAGAGACGCGAGGTGTGTCAGCATGGAAGAGAGAGTAATTTGAATGCGTGAACTCGGAGCAACTCAAAGTGATTCGCGGTCAAGTCGCGCAAATCGGCGCACGCATTCAGCCGCAACTTCAGCCGCATGAATCGCTTGCACACCGCAATGCATTTGCACATATTTGGCTCGGGGTTAAAACGGTCTTTGGCGAGCATTGGCGGGAGTCGGGGGTCCCGCAAGAAGTCGGCGCTTTCGTTGCGTGGATTGGGGAAAACCCGAACTCGGATTACGAATCTTTCCCAGGTCCGGTCACCCCATGCTCGCCACCCCCCGCGAAGCCAGTGGAAAAGGGCTTGTTTGACTAGTCGAGGGTTTGGATTGGCCTTGAATGCCAACAGCTTGTTTTGCCATTCGCGCAATCTGTGCCATACTTCAAGCGTGAAAATGAAGATCGCTATCGTTGCATGCTCGGTCGTTGTTGTCGCCGCTGCTTGTTTGGCTTGGTCACCAACATCCGCCACAATTCTTGGTGGAGGATTGAACGATCAAGTTCAGCCGAAAATGAGCGGGACTACGGACGGCGGTTTCTGCATGTCGTGGTTCGATAACGCGACGGGTGGATATGACGTTCGTGCGAATCGATTCAGTGCATCGGGAGCGCCGATGTGGGGTGCAAACGGCGTGCTTGTTGCTGATCGCAGTTTTTCCTCGACAGTGGATTACAGTTCGTGGGTTGTCGCAGGAAATAAATTTGCAGTGACATATAACGACGATCGCCTTGGTGGCGACCGTATCAGCTGTTCGCTCTTGTCCGCAACGGGAGAGATTGAGTGGACAGTCACAATGCCAAACCCAACTGCCGCATTCGTTGCCAATCCAAAAGTTTGCCAAGATTCATTCGACAATGCGATCTATCTCGCTTGGTATGAGGGCACGGCAGCCAAAGTGCAAAAACTCGATCCGACAACTGGCGCATCGCAGTGGGCTACTGCCGTTGCAATTGCCGATGGAACCGCGCAAACAACACCGGCAGATCTCTGGCCCGCTGCAGATGCAACTGGTGGCGTGATGCTTTCGTGCGTGCGCCAAGTTGGATTTTCTGGTGCAAAAACTATTAAGGCGTGGAGGATTTCTCCTACAGGCGTCGTCGGATGGACTGCGGGAAGCACGGCGCCTTCTGTCGTGTTTTCATCCAGCTCATTGCAGTTTGGAAATTATCCCAATTGCCAATCGATTTATGGAATTGGATATGTTTTCTGCTGGTACACATCGGGTCCGCTGCAGTCATATGTTCAGTTCATGAACATGAATGGTGTTGCGCAATTTGGCGCGAATGGTGCGGCAGTGACATCGACAACCACACTCAATCGGGTCAGCCCGACATTCGCAGCCGATGGTGCAGGGGATCGCCTCTATGTCGTCTGGCCAGAGCAAGTTCCAAATACTTCTACATATAGCGTCGCAGCGCAGTCATTCGCTCTTCACGGAACTGGCGTGCGATTGTGGGGAGAATCTGGCGCAAATCTCTTGCCGCCAACGACTCTCTATTCCGCTGACTTCACCGCAGTCCGCGGCGGAGGAGGCGCAACATTCGCATGGCAGTCATCAACGGCATATGGACAAACATCGCTTTACGCCCGCCGATTGAACGATGACGGTACTGACGCGTGGCAGAGCGGCACCGTGCTTGTCGATGGCGTGAGCAGCAAAAGTAAAATGGTTTCATATCGTCAATCAGCCGCAACGGTCGTGGTGTGGAGCGATGGGGCCACTGGAGTTGCTGACATCAAGGGACAGCGCATCGGTAACAATGGTGTGATTGGAGCGAATCCGATTTCGCCAGGCGATCTGAATCAGGACGGCATCGTCAATGGAATGGATCTCGCACTTGTGCTTGCAGGCTGGGGAACCAACAATGCACAAGCGGATTACAACCACGACGGCCTCGTCGATGGATCTGATCTGGCAGGAGTGCTCGCAGACTGGAGTTGATTTTCACGATGGCGTGATTGGTTCAACGCCTTTGATTGGTGCGATACCAATCAATAGTCGTCGCAATGCCTGTTTCGAATTCGATCTTCGAGCTCCATCCCAAAATTGACGCAGCGCGTGAGACGTCCAGGCATCGGCGGGGTTGTCCATCAGGTTTGGAAGCATCCCAGCGAATTTCGCCTTTGAAACCAGACAGCTTTGCGATCAGCGCAACAAGGTCGCGTATCAAGATTTCGCGTCCGCTTCCAAGATTGATCGGCTCGGGAGTGTCGAGAACTTCTGCTGCGCGAATGACTCCTTCGGCGGCGTCGTCAACATAGAGGAACTCTCGACTCGCAGAACCAGTGCCCCAGCAATCGATATGACCAGCGGACGCATCAGCCGCTTCGACGCATTTCTTGATGAGCGCTGGAATGACATGCGAGGTGTTCGCATTGAAGTTGTCGCCAGGGCCATACAAATTGACGGGCAACACATACGTTGACTTCAATCCGTATTGACGGTTGTACCCATCGAGCATGACCATCGCTGCTTTTTTCGCAATGCCGTATGGCGCATTCGTCTCTTCTGGATAGCCGTTCCATAAATCACTCTCGTGGAATGGAACAGGCGTCATTTTTGGATATGCGCAGATGGTCCCGATTTGCACAAATTTTCCAAGGCCTTTCTGCCTCGCATGTTCGATCAGATGAAGTGCCATCGCCATGTTGGCGAAGAAGTACCGTCCAGGGTTGCGCATGTTGGCACCGATGCCGCCCACTTCTGCAGCAAGATGGAATACAACGTCTGGGCGCATTTCGGCATACATGCGTGCGACATCGCTTTCGTGGGTCAAGTCAAACTGCTCACGTCGCGGGACGAGAATCTCGTCCGCCCCACGTTGACGCAACTTCTCTACGACGATGCTCCCGAGAAAACCAGCACCTCCAGTGACGACGATGCGCGCGCCAGAAAATGGACTTGAAATGGAGGAGATCGTCATGACAGATGAAAAGGTATCGACTTTCGAACTCTCCGCCGATAGACCAACGAAAGTCTCGCAGATTCGTCTATCCTCCGATTCGTGAGGAGCGCACAATGAAGAAGGCAATCATCACTGGAATCACAGGACAAGACGGCAGTTATCTTGCCGAACTTCTGCTTGCGAAGGGCTATGAAGTTCATGGAATCATTCGCCGCAGTTCCAGTTTCAACACGGAGCGTCTCGATCACATCTATCAAGACCCGCACGAACACGGCGCACGCCTGAAATTGCATTATGGCGATTTGACCGACGGAATTGGTTTGACCGAAGTCATTCGCAAAGCGAATCCAGATGAGGTGTACAACCTCGGCGCACAGAGTCATGTGCGAGTCAGTTTCGATCAGCCGGTTTATACCGTTGACACGGTCGCGACTGGCACGATGCGACTCTTGGAAGCGATTCGATCATTCCAAGAGCAGTCTGGAAAGCAAGTTCGTTTCTATCAAGCAAGTTCCAGCGAAATGTTTGGTCAAGTTGCGGAGATTCCTCAGAAAGAATCGACGCCGTTTCATCCACGGTCGCCCTATGGATGCGCAAAGGCTTTTTCACATTGGATCACCGTGAATTACCGCGAGAGTTATGGAATCCACGCGAGTTGTGGAATCCTGTTCAATCACGAAAGCCCAAGACGTGGCGAGACATTTGTGACACGCAAGATCACCAGAGCGGCTGGGCGAATCAAGTTGGGAATGCAGAAGAAGCTTTATCTTGGAAACCTCGACGCAATGCGCGACTGGGGATTTGCTGGTGAATATGTTGATGCGATGTGGCGAATGTTGCAGCAACCCAAGCCTGGCGATTTCGTGATTGCGACAGGAAAAATGATTTCAGTCCGAACATTCTGCGATCTCGCATTCGCTCGCCTTGGGCTGGATGCGAAAGATTTCGTTGAGATTGATCCGCGCTATTTCCGCCCTGCGGAAGTCGAACAATTGCTTGGAGATGCGTCGAAGGCGCAGCGAGAATTGAAATGGCAAGCAAAGTGCACCGTCGAAGAACTGGCGGCAATGATGGTCGATACAGATTTAGAACTCGCACGGCGCGAGAAGACGCTTCGCGATGCGGGCCACGAAATGCCTGCGGGCGTTAGCCACGACCAATGAGAATCAGCGCGGTCGCGCGGGGGATCGTCGCGCAAAGATTAAAAGGCTCGAACGAAACGGTGGCGGAACGAGCGGGTGAAGCCAAGCCATAACTCGAAACAATTGATGTGAAAATTGAAAATAGCTCGGTTCGCCCTGAATGCCATAAATACAGCAATCAAATCCGCGGTTTCGCAGCGCGTTTCGAAGGCTGGTTCGTGTGTTCATTCGATAGACCGTTGGAAAGACATCTTCTGCCTTGCGCTCGCTTTGGACGTACCCAACAACTTTGGCGTGAGCCTTATTTGGAACGAGTCGAGCAGCGAGAGCGGGATAGCCCCATTTGTTTGGTGTCCGTGCCGCAAAGACTCCCGTGGGAGAGAGCACGCGGTCAAGTTCTGCAACGAAAGCTTCAGGATTCGAGACGTGCTCTAGCACGTGATCTGCAAATACAAGGTCGGCGAGACCAGATTCGATAGGCCAAACAAAGTCTGGCCCGATCTGGCGATATTCATTTAGAAATGGATTTCCATGTGCTGCGCTATCAACATCGATTCCGATGACACGACGCCCCGCGCCACGCAGATCTGCGAGCGATTTTCGATATTGCGAAGGATCTTCGAGATGCCTGCCGCGGCCACATCCAACATCGACGATGACGCGACTCTCTTTTGCAAGTGCTTGAAGGCGGGAAAAAAATTCAATCGTCCCATCAACACGGGAAAATCCACCGTAGGCGTTTTCGGGATAGACGTCATTGAATCGAGCGGACATAGGGTGAAAGAGTAACTGGATCTCAATTCCTGCGTGACGCGCCCATTCGAATCAGTCGTGGCAGCTCACAGGTCATTCAATTATGGTGTGGTATGCGTATCAAATTCAGGCACTGCAGCAGTTGTCGAGGAATACCAGACACCGACAACATCTGATGGAATGATTATTTCAGTCGTTGTTCCACGAAGTGTCACAGATCGAATTCCTGGGGCAACCGAGAGCCGCCACCAATATTTTCCGTCGAGTCCCTGAGCGCCACTCACAATTACATTTCCATCGAATCGAATGCGAGAAATTGAAAGCGGTGTAGAGATAAAGCCCCCGAACTTCGAATTCATTTCGATCAGAATCGTGTCCAATTCTTGCGCATGGGCAATTCTCTGGGTATCACTCTTTGACGGCGGATTCCACACCAACAAGATCTTTGAGCCGGTCAAAACAAGCTGCCGAATCATCTCGTCGTAATAACGTTTGTCTTCTGGATATCCGCAGAGTGGAGAACTTAATTGATCATTTGGCTCGCCGCCGACATACGCGGGGGTTGAGATCCAAGGAAACAGATCCGAAGTGCTCGAGCGACGGACCGATCGAATCATTTGTACGTCCATGACGAGGCTGCTCCACGGCCCTCGCTTTAACTTGTTTGATCCACCAAGTACAAGTCGAGTTGGATCGTTTGGACTGATGCCCCATGCAGTTGCAGATTGGCCAAGAACCCCATAGCAAACTGGGCTATTCCCATTTCCAAATATATTGTCGTGTGGTTGGGAATGTCCATACCAATCCGGGGAGGCATCTTCAAGATTCATTTGGAAGCCTTCGTAATTACTCGCCTTCAAGTTTGGGTAAGCAGATTTGGCGGGAATCCAGAGCGCCTCATTCATCGCCGCTGTAGTCAATTTTCCAAGTGCGTAGTTCCAGAGAAGATAGTCAGTGCTCTGCTGCGGCCCTTGAAGTCGATTGAGCGCAACAGTTTGCACAAGTTCTTTCAGTGGCGGAATTCCAAACAGTCGTTGACTTGCCCGAGGATCTTCTGTGAGTGAAGTAAAAATTTTCCCAGAGGGATCCTTTTGTAAGAGATTGAAGTTGTTAAAAATTCCAGCCTGCTCGTTATCCAAGACGAGCAAGTCAAGCTTGACGTGATCATTCCGCAGGGCGTTGATAAACGTCGACCATTCGCCGGTTGCGCCTGCAACTGCCGCGGAACACCACGGGCTTGGCTGATCAAGCCTGTCGCCATTGGGCAATTGAATGCTGTCAAATGGCAGACCAAAGATGCCCTTTCCAAAGTGCCATGCAAATAAGGCACGACGTCCTTCTGGAATTCGCAGCAGTGCATCTCGAATGAATGCCTCCTGCGGAATAGGGGTGCCTGGGAAAAATCCTTGATAACTATCGAAGGGCGCATCAATAGGCCAACGCAGCCAAACCATAGGAAAAACGAACCGGAGGCTGACCTTTGGATCATCCCATACAGCAGCCCAAACTGCACGTTGGCTCGCATCATCACTTTGTTTGGCAGTTGGCGCGGATGCGAAGAGCTGCAGGGTTGACGCAGCGATAGAAATTACAAGCGCGGTGATTGGGAAAGATTTCATAGAGAGCCTTCGCTTGGCATTTACGTCACAAGAAAGTTCCGTCATTGAACCGAAGCCTCAATCGTCCCAACAGCTTCATCCTCAAGATCGGAGGGTTCAGCTTCATCTTCTGGTTGAGAAGCGGCATCAAGCAAATAGGCCGCAATTGCTAAAAGGAGATAGAGAAACACGACAGCCATGGAGAGAATTCCGAGGAAAAATCCCTCGAAAATACTTGCGAAAAGAATCATTGCGATTCCGGCGACAACAATGTCCGCCGACTCGGTCGAAAAATTTGCGCATCGGCGATGAAGCCAACATTTGATCGCGGAAGTCACCATTGAAAAAACCGTGAGCGCCAGCAGGAGTAGTCCAGTAATTCCCATGAGTGCAGCGGTTGACAGGTAACTCGATTCGCTCGCATTGACTTCTTGATCATTTTGGGCGCCGATTGTTCCGAAGAGTGGGTTTGATTTAAAGTCATCGATTCGAGCAGCCCACACAGCAGAACGTGTATCGACTCCGCTTGTGAATCTGTCGATCTTTGCAAGGCTGTCGGGAAACAAAGCAAGGGCGATGAAGAAGACAACTCCGCTCGCAATTCCAAAGACGAGGATTTTCCCGATTCGCAGGCGGTAAAAGAACATCAACCCAACTGCAGCGCTGAGCGCGGACATTCTCGACGCTGACCAGACGATGAGCATCAGTAAAAGTCCGATCTGAATTGCGTGGTAGTAACTCATCCAACTCTTAAAAGAACTTCTCGAATAGGAGTAGCAATTTACGAGGACGAAAACGGCACTCACAAAGCCAGCAAGTTGCGGGTTCCCAGAAACTCCCATGAATCTTCCTTGCCCGACTGCTTGGCCATAACCAAATCCCAGCTGAATAATGTTGCACGCAAGGAAGAGAGCTGAAGCGATCGAGAGCGCACGAAGGATCGAATCCACATCGAGTTGGCTCTGGATACGTCTTCCCAATCCGTAGACGATCCCGACGAATAAGAGGCCATCCGTCATGATCCCAAGAATTGATCGGGCGCTTTCTCCCGCGAGTAGCAAGCGCAAGAGGTACATGCTTTGAAATGCGTAGAACGCCAATGTTGCAAATAAAACGAACGACGTACGCCAGCCTCGGTCGGTTCGAGGTGCCGAGAGGCAGAGGCTGAAAAGGAAAATGACGGTGAGAGGTCGACTGCTGTCACGGAGTGCTTGCAAAGGTCCGACGAGCGTGTTGTCGAAGAAGCTCGAATCGAGATAGCCGAAACAGAGCGTGAAAAAAACAATCGAAACCGCGAGTAACGGGCCGCGCTTGGATCCGATCGTATAAAAAAACGTGATGAGAACCGCGATAAACGGCAGAAAGCCACTCGGCCGAGATAAGTTGGTGAATAAAATCTGAATCAGATTGACAACCGTCGAGCCGTCCGCCTGACCGAGAAAAAACAGTGATCCGCTCATTTGATTGTTTCGAGGTCAGAAGTATAGCCAAGTCGAATTCGATTCAGTTCTTGTTCGTGGTGGCTTCTGCAATCCGAAGCCGCAACAGGCAATCAGAATCACTGGCGGCGAAACCGATTGGCTAGCGTTCGCTCGATCGCGCCGACAATCGTTGGATAGATGATGCGGATGAGCGCAAAGTATGCCGCGGCTCCGATGATGGTGAACGCAGCACCGCCCAGTAACGCAGTCGATCCTTCGCGCATCCAGCAAACCCATGCGGCTGGCGCAAAGCATGCGATCGCAGCGACCACGGGTTTGATTGGCCAAATTCGAAGCCGCGTGATCCAAGTCGGATCAGTCGCGCACAGGACGATGTGGACGATTCCAGATATGACCGAGGTCACAAATATGGCTGCTGCAACGGCGTTGATGCCCATCGACCAAGCACCAAGAAATGCCAACAGGGCAAGCAGAGCCGTATGAAAAAGTTGCGCATGAAAGAGCGTTGAGAAACGCCCGTTGGCTCGGAGGTAGCCGCTGCAGATCCCAATTGGATTCGCAAAGATCATGGCGATCGCAAGGATTGCAAGTGGACCTTCAACACCGGCCATTCGATCTGGAAGTACGGTTCGAACGAGAACGGGCGCGATCGCGGCGAGGCAAGCACCGGCTGGCGCTGCACCAATCATGGCTTGAATTTGTATGTGTTTATGAGAGTGAGCTTGCGCTTGTGTATCTCCACGGAGTGCCGTGAATGTTGATTGCGCAACACGTCCGATGGTCATCGAGAAAAAACCGTACGCCATCGTGGCTATCTGGAATCCAATTGTGTAGATGCCTAACGAAATCGTTGTGCAGAAGATAGAAATTGCAAGATAGTCAACGACCTGTGCGAGGCCAGCCATCGAGTGCTGCAGTCCGCCCCAGGCAAACCCTGGAAGCATCGTGCGCATTGCGATTTTGACACCACCATTGGCAGGCAAGAGTGGCGCACAGCGAATGAAATACCAGCTACGGACAATATGTCCAATCAAGATTGGGGTAATCATGGCCCACACACCCGCTCCGGATAAGGCAAGGATCACCGTGAAGGTGAGAGTGACTGCGGCGAACACAACATCCGCCATCGCAATTTCTCGAAATCGAAGCGCCAAACGCAACTGTGCGCTGGATGCCGAAGCAGTCATTTCGACAAAGATGCGCACGGCAACGACAACGAGGAGCGGCCAGAGTGCTGGAGATCCCCACCAATTTGCTGCGAAACTTCCAAAGAGTGCAGTCACCAGAATGAGCCAGGTCGAACTGATCATTGCAAGCAAGTTGGCTGCTCGAGCTGCCGCACTGCTTGGGCGGACAAGTTCCATGAGCGAGTCAACCGCCGCACCTGGATAGATGAAAGTTGCGGCGGCAACGAGTGTGATACTCAACGTTCCAAGTCCGATCTCGCTTGGGGTCAAGAGCCATGCCAAGACGAGATACGTCAAGACGCCAGCCAATTTTTGCGCTGCGATTTGCACGAATCCCCAGATTGCTCCGTGGGCCATGCCGCTCGTCTCTTTCGGATTCGCCACGCCACTCATGAATGCCGAGGCTATGCGAACAGGCATCTCGTATCGAGTCGATGAGTCACGAGTGTCTTGGACACCAAGTTCTTGTGTGCGTTCCAACACTACACTTGGGAGAATGCGAATCGTTCAGGCTCTCCACGCGATCGATCTTCGTGCAGGAGGTCCAGCCCGCGTTGTCGTTGATCTTTCTGCGGTCTTGGCTTCTCGCGGACATGAGATTGTCATCGCCACAGAGAATCCACGAGATGTTCCGCCAGCCTGGATGACTTCACCAACACAAGGGTTGCCAACATGCGTCACGCTGCCTTCTTTGGGTTGGCAGATTTGGAATGCAAACTTTCGTCGGGCGGTTGAGAATGTTCTTGCCAACGCCGACCTCGTTCATCTTCATGGGCTTTGGGAGCCATTTAATCTGCGAGTCGCATCGATCGCTCGGCGCATGGGAATTCCATACATCGTGACGCTCCAT
Organism: uncultured bacterium; assembly: GCA_903919715.1. Taxonomy (GTDB): domain Bacteria; phylum Planctomycetota; class Phycisphaerae; order Phycisphaerales; family SM1A02; genus F1-60-MAGs104. The sequence continues at coordinate 110,623 of CAIXJC010000024.1, forward strand.
GGGATGTTGGATGATTGGTGTATGGCGCAGGGTGCTTCGAAGAAACGGCTTTATCTCGCAGTCGCTGGCAGAAAGATGCTCGAGAATGCTGCGGCAGTTCATTGCACTGCTGCGGCGGAACTTGCGCAAAGTCAAAAATGGTTTTCAAAGTTGCAAGGGACGGTCATTCCCAATTTGGTTGATCTCTCTGCATACGAAAACTTGCTTGGTGCAGATGAAGCTCGAGCGCGATTTACATTTCTGTCGACACCGAATCCAAAGTTGATTTTCCTCAGTCGCATTTCTCCTAAGAAAGGCTGCGAGCATTTGATCGAGTGCGCCGAGATTCTTCGTCGGCGTGGCATCTTGGCGGAGGTGGTGATCGCTGGGACTGGGCCAGCCGAGTATGTCGAAACCCTGAAGGCGTTGGCGGATCAGCCCGGCATCGCTGACGCCATTCACTTTGTTGGACACATCGATGGCTCGCTCAAAATCTCTTTGCTTCAAGCAGGGGATCTTTTGGTGATTCCAACGAGTCAAGAAAACTTCGGCCTCGTCTTTTTCGAAGCACTCGCCGCGGGCTTGCCAGTCGTCACAACGAATCTCGTCGATACGAAAGACGAACTCGCCCAAAGTGGAGCAGGCTGGATTGTGCCACAGAACGCAACCGCATTTGCGGACGCGATCGAGATGATCATGAAGAATCCGTCGGATGTCGCAGCGCGAAAGCAGCGCGGGCGGCGCTGGATTTTCGACAATCTCGCCACTTCGGCGATCGCTTGCCAAATCGAGTCGATGTATGAATTCGCAAAGCGATCAAAGTGTTCGCTTGCGCAGATCGCGCCCAAGTGACGGGAAGTTTTTCGCGGCACCAACTCGATTGACATTGCGCTATAACCTTCAATAGCAACAGAGGACCACCAACGAAATGCTTTTAATTGACGCAGGCAATATCAATGAAGGTGGTGGATTCGTGCTTCTTGACTATCTCGTCGAAAAGCTCAACGAGCGAAATGTCGACTATGTGCTTCTCAAGCGTTCCTACTGTCCACTGAAATCAAACTCGGCCAAGATCATTAACAACGACGGCAATTTTCTGGTCCGGCAGTTGAAAATCCGAGGATGGATTCGAAAGTGCAAGCCGAAGACGTTGCTCTGCTTTGGGAATTTCCCAGTGCTCTTTCCAACGAATAAGACGGATGTGTTGTGTTACATCCACAATCAACATCTCTTCGAGGACACAAACGATTGGCATTTTTGGCGCCGCCGCATGATGATGAAATTGCTCGTCAGGAACGCGCATGGCTTTATCTTTCAAACGAATCTCAATAAAGACAAGTTTCACGCGTATTACCCCAACTGCGTGAAGAGGAGTTTTGTCTTGCCTTTCTTTGATCTCTCAAATCTGGAAGCGAAGCGGGCGAAGTTTGAAGGGTCGCACGCTGAGAAAAAACGTCAGTTTTCATACATCAGCCTGCCGATTGTCCACAAGCAACACCCGGTGCTTCTCGACGCCTGGGAGGCTTTGTTTGCCAAGGGGATTTCAATTCCGCTTGAAGTCACAATTCCAGAGAATTATCCCGCATTACTCGATCGGGTCGCCAAGATGCAAGCCAAAGGCATTCCGATCGTCAACTTGGGTAAGGTCAATTTCGAAACGGCGATCGCAAAGACATTCGAAAGTAAGTATTGCATCTTCCCTTCAACGATGGAGACGCTAGGTCTCGGATTGCTCGAGGCGTCGCTACTCGGGTGTCTATTGCTTACGTCCGATCTTCCGTTCGTTACCGAGGTTGTCAAGCCTTCATTAACATTCAAGCCCCAAAACGCCGAAGCAATCGTTGAGGCTGTCGAATTCGCACTTGCCAACGACTTAACGAAACCATTAATGGTGATCACCAATAAGATCGACGAGTTAATTGAAACACTGGTAAAAAAATAATGAACGCAAAGATCACACGATTGAAGAGGTACATCCTCATCTATGGAATTTCAAGAGCAATCTGCAAAGCACTTGGGAGGATGAAGTTGCCTTATGTTCGGTCATTGAAGATTCGCCGAGGCCGAAGCGTCGGACTCATCGGATGCGGAAACTTTGCCTTCAGCACAATCTCATTCTTTGTCAGCAAGAATCAAGGCAAAGTGTTCGGCAGTTGCTTCGATATCAATTCTGAAAACGCAAGCTTCTTTGCACGATTTTATGGCTACAAGCAAGCCGCTTCCCTCGACGAACTGTTGAAGGATGATCTGACGAAAATTGTGTACATCGCCTCGAATCATGCGACCCATGCGGAGTATGCGATGCGGGTGATGGAGAATAAGAAGAGCGCATATATCGAAAAGCCGATCACGGTCACGTATGACGAATTGGTTCAGTTGACGAAGGCCAAGAGCAAGTACAGCGGGACGTTGTATGCCGGGTACAACCGCCCATTTTCCAGAGCGCTCCAGATCATTAAATCTCGTCTTGATACAACGGCGATTCACCCCTTCACAGTCAATTTCACGGTCTGTGGTCACAAGATCGAAGAGGGACACTGGTATCGCGATGCGAAGGAGGGTTCGCGGATTCTCGCGAATCTTGCGCACTGGATCGATTTGAGCGTGCATCTGTTTCAACAACGTTCAAAGATGCCATCTGTGATCCATATTGCAATTGCTTATTCGAATCCCAACACTCCAAGCGACAATATCTCATTTGTTTTCACAACGGATCTCCACGATTTAATCGTTTTCACATTCACCTCGCGCTCGGAACCACTCGAAGGAGTGAATGAAACGATCTTGCTGCAAAGCGGCGATATCACGGCCAAGATCGATGACTTTCGTGAGCTGCAGTTGTGGGATTTGAATACGTACAAGAAGTATAAATTTCGTCCAAAGGACGCAGGCCACGAGTCTGCGGTCTTGCAACCGTTCAGGACCACGCCATCAAGGAATTGGAAAGAAGTCGAACTTTCGGCATTGCTGATTCTTTTCATCGAGAAAATGGTCAGCAACAAATCATCCAATGCTTCCTTTGATATTCGCCAAGAGGTCGAGACTTTCGAAAACGCGACCAAGGCCGAGCGGTCGCAGTAAGGGCGATTCGTTGGTCAGTATGATCGGCGCGTGTTGCGACGGAAGTAATAAGGAACTTTAGAAACCAACCATGAAACAGATCCTGCAATCTCTCAAGACTGGAGCAACAGAAGTTGCGGATGTGCCTTGCCCTGCCACGAAACGTGGGCACTTGCTGATCCAAACTTCCCGAACACTCGTCTCGGTTGGGACAGAACGAATGATGGTGGATTTTGGAAAGGCTGGCTGGATCGAGAAGGCTCGTCAGCAACCCGACAAGGTCCGCATGGTGCTTGACAAGATGAAGACCGACGGGATTATGCCTACGATTGAGGCCGTTTTTAATAAATTAGATCAGCCGCTCCCGCTTGGTTATTGCAATATCGGAACCGTCGTCGCAGTCGGTGCTGGTGTTGTTGGATTTGAAATCGGCGACCGAGTTGCTTCGAATGGCAAGCATGCTGAAATGGTTTGCGTTCCAGTCAACCTTTGTGCGAAAGTGCCGACGCAAGTTTCCGATGAGGAAGCAGCCTTCACGGTCCTTGGAGCGATCGCACTTCAAGGGATTCGCCTCGTGCAGCCGACTCTGGGCGAAGCGGTGGTGGTGACTGGCATGGGACTGATCGGCATCGTGACAACTCAGCTGTTGCGCGCGCACGGCTGTCGCGTTCTTGGAATTGACTTTGATCCGAAGAAGCTCGAAATTGCGCGCAGATTTGGCGCCGAAACCGTGGATCTATCCGCAGGTCAAGATCCCGTGGCAGCAGCGGAGCAATTTTCTCGCGGTCGTGGCGTCGATGCAGTCATCGTGACCGCGGCAACGAAGAGCAACGAGCCGATGCATCAGGCAGCATTGATGTGCCGCAAGCGTGGGCGCATCGTTCTCGTCGGCGTAACTGGGCTGGAACTGTCGCGTGACGATTTCTTCAAGAAAGAAATCACGTTTCAGGTTTCGTGTTCATATGGCCCAGGTCGATACGACCCAAACTATGAAGAAAAAGGCCAGGACTATCCAGTCGGATATGTTCGCTGGACCGAGCAGCGCAATCTCGAAGCGGTTCTTGACATGATGTCAGATGGTCGACTTGAAGTGAAGTCACTCGTCACGCACCGATTCGAAATTCATAATGCCGAGCAAGCGTATGAGGTGGTGGGCGGTTCCGAGCCTTCGCTTGGAATTGTGCTGGAGTACCCCAATCCAACATCAAGTGGTCGTGATCCAACTAAACAGACGGTGCAGTTTCCAAAGGCAACGAATGACATTGTGCGTGCGAATGGCGGTGCGTCGATCAGTTTCATAGGCGCAGGCAACTATGCCACGGCTGTATTGATCAAGGCATTTAAGGAGTCGGGCGCGCGTTTGCGGAGCATCGCATCAAGCGCAGGCGTGAGCGGAGTGCATGCTGGTCGCAAGTTTGGTTTTGAAGAGACGACGACAGATACAGAGAGCCTTTTCGCAGACTCGCAGTCAAACTCAGTAGTCATTACGACTCGACATGACAGTCACGCGGGATTTGTGCTCAAAGCGATGACATGCGGCAAACATATTTTTGTTGAGAAGCCGCTGTGTCTGACATTGAGCGAGTTGACCTCAATCGAAACCGCGGGAAGTTCGCCAACGAATAGGTCGGTCTTGATGGTCGGATTCAATCGGCGGTTCGCGCCTCAAGTGCAGCGGGTCAAAGAACTCCTCAGGGCTGTGAGTGGACCGAAAGCATTTGTCATGACCGTGAACGCTGGGGCCATTCCTGCGGACCACTGGACTCAGGACGGCGAGCAGGGTGGAGGTCGCATTATCGGTGAAGGATGCCACTTCATCGACCTCATTCGATTTCTTGCTGGTTCTCCGATCGAGTCGCACGCATCCGCTTCGATGAAGTCGGCGACGGGCGATACCGTCACAATCAACCTCAAATTTATTGATGGCTCTCTTGGAACGATTCATTACTTTGCCAACGGCAGCAAAGCGTTTCCCAAAGAGCGTCTGGAAGTTTTCGCTGGCGGCGCTGTCTTGCAACTCGATAATTTTCGAAAGCTGCAAGGATTTGGTTGGAAGGGATTCAGCAAGATGAATCTATGGAAACAAGACAAAGGCCAGCGTGCGTGCGCTGCCGCGTTTGTTCGTGCTGTCAACGATGGCGGAGCGCCGCCGATCCCATGGAATGAAATTATTGAAGTTGCTCGAGTGAGCATCGAAATAGCGGAGTCGAATAAATGAGCGAAGTCACAAAGCCAACCGTCGACATCATTGCGGGCGCCCGCCCAAATTTCATGAAGATTGCGCCGATTATTCGTGCGATCGAAGCGAGCCAGGCAAAGGGCGGTCGTCTGAGTTACAGACTGATCCATACAGGGCAACACTACGACGCAAAGATGTCGGGTGATTTCTTTACACAGCTCGGTATCCCAGCGCCGCATTTCAATCTCGAAGTGGGTTCTGGAACGCAGGCGGAGCAGACGGCAACCATCATGACTCGTTACGAGAAGTTGCTGTTGGAAAAACGAAGCGAACTCTGCCTCGTGGTGGGAGATGTCACCTCGACGATGGCGTGCGCAATCGCAGCGCAGAAACTCTGCGTGCCTGTGGCGCATGTCGAAGGGGGCATTCGTTCGGGTGATTGGACGATGCCAGAAGAGATCAATCGAATGGTGACGGATTCGATCACGAATTACTTTTTCACGACAAGTGAAGTCGCCAATGCGAACTTGCGCCGATCTGGAGTTGCCGACGACCGAATCTTCTTCGTCGGCAACACGATGATTGACACATTGCTTGCCAATATGTCTCGCCTGCAACCGCCAGCCTTCTGGAACGAACTTGGTCTTGTCGAGAAGAAGTACATCGTGCTCACGTTGCATCGACCGAACAATGTCGACGGTGAAAACACACTTGCTGCAATGCTGAAAGCTGTTGGTGTTGGCGCACGAGGGTTGCCTGTGATCTTCCCTGTCCATCCGCGAACTGCGAAGACCCTGAAATCAATCGAAGGACTCTCAAACAATTTCCACTTCGTAGATCCCCAGCCGTATTTGGAGTTCAACTATCTCGTTAAGAATGCGATGGCTGTGATTACCGATTCGGGCGGAATCACTGAAGAAACCACGGTGATGGGAGTGCCGTGTATGACGCTTCGGGATTCGACTGAGCGACCTGAAACCGTGACGATGGGAACGAATGCGTTGCTGGGAACCAATCCAGCCGCGCTTGCGCCTGCGATGGATGAACTCTTCGCAGGAAAATGGAAGCGTGGAACGATTCCACCACTTTGGGATGGCAAGACTGGCGAGCGAATCGTTGCAATCTTGGACAAGATGCTCACTCGCTAAATTCACAGTGCACCCTACTCTTTCACGAGTGGCATCATTTACACAATATTGGCACACGCTTCGGTACCTGCGACCGATCCAGTTGTATGGCCGAGCGTGGTTTCGTCTGGCGCGACCCAAGGTTGACCAGCGTCCCGCACCGGCGGTGCGTCGATCCACTGGGCAGTGGGTGAAACCAATCGCAAATCCTCAGAGCGTCTTTGGCACAGAGGGTGGAAATGAACTCAGCGCGACATTCATTGGGAAAACATATGACATCTCTCGCGCAGAGTGTTGGAATAATCCTGCATATGAAAAGCTTTGGCTTTACAACTTGCACTTCTTCGACGATCTGTGCTGTGATGCAAGTGGCGAACACCACTCGCTGCAGGAACGACACATGCTTCGTTGGGTCGCCGAAAATCCACCAACTGGCGGAAACGGATGGGAGCCATATCCCACATCACTGCGCATTGTGAATTGGATCAAGTGGGCGCAGGCAGGCAACACGCTTCCGCAAAGCGCTCGGCAAAGTCTGGCTGTCCAAGTTCGTTGGCTCACGAAACGAGTTGAGCATCATTTGTTGGCAAATCATTTGCTCGTCAATGGGAAGGCACTTATGTATGCCGGGTTGTTTTTTGATGGGCCCGAAGCGGACCGTTGGGTCGATCAAGGGTTGCGCATCTTGTCGCGCGAAATTCCAGAGCAGATTCTTACTGATGGTGGCAACTTCGAACGCAGTCCGATGTATCACGCGATCATTTTGGAAGACGTTCTTGATCTGATAAATGCAAACGATGCGTGGCTGGGTCGTCTCACGCCCGCAGTGGTTCAGCAGTGGCGCACAACCGCCAGTGGAATGCTTGAGTGGCTTGCTGGGCTCGTTCATCCTGATGGCGATGTTTCATTCTTTAATGATTCCGCCTTCGCAATCGCCCCGACCATTTCAGAAATTCGTGCGTATGCGAATCGATTGCAGATCCGATACGGCGCTGAGGACAATGAGAGGCTTCGTTGGTTTCAAGAGTCAGGGTACGTTCGCGCCGAATGTGGCCCCGCCGTGTTGATCGCTGACATCGCGCCTGTTGGTCCCGATTACCAACCAGGTCATGCACATGCTGACACGCTTTCTTTCGAACTCTCGTTGCATGGCCAGAGAACGATCGTCAATTCTGGCACATCGACATATCTCGCAGGACCGCAGCGCACTCGCGAGCGCTCGACAGCCGCGCACAACACTGTCGAGATCGACGGATGCGATTCGAGCGAGGTTTGGGGCGGCTTTCGAGTTGCTCGCCGCGCTCGCATTATTGAAAGCGCATGCGAGATGATCGGGGAAAACATCACAATCGCTGCCGCACATGACGGATATTGCCGACTCTCGGGTCGGCCGATCCATCACCGAAAGTGGCAACTGTCGTCAGATCGTCTTGTTATTACCGACACGATTCGTGGCGGATTCAGATCCGCGGTCGCCCGTCTCTATCTCCACCCGACCATCGAAAAAATTGCCCCTGATGTGGTGCGACTGCCCGGCGGTCGGCAGTTATCCTTCGCCGTTCATGGAGGGCGTCTACAAATCAATTCATCGAAGTGGTATCCCGAGTTCGGTGTTGAGCGGGAAAACTTGTGCGTGGAATTGACAATGACCGATCCGAAGATGACATTGGAATTGCTCTGGACTTGAAATGCACATTCTTTTTCTGACAGACAACTTTCCTCCTGAGGTCAATGCGCCTGCTTCGCGAACCTTTGAACATTGCCGTGAATGGGTCAAGCACGGTCAACGCGTGACTGTGATCACGGGCGCTCCTAATTTTCCTAAAGGAAAAGTTTTCGAGGGCTATAAGAACAAACTTTGGCAGACCGAAGAGATGGATGGCATTCGCGTCATTCGAGTGTGGACATACATCACAGCGAATGAGGGATTCCAGCGCCGCGTGTTGGATTACATCAGTTACATGGTGAGCGCAGTCATCGCGGCCTTCTTCGTCAGCAAGGTTGACATTGTCATTGGAACATCGCCTCAGTTTTTCACGGCGGTTGCCGCATGGATTGTCAGCGTGTACAAGCGCCGTCCATTCATCTTTGAATTGCGCGATCTCTGGCCAGAATCGATTCGTGTTGTCGGCGCAATGAAAGATTCATGGGCGCTACGAATGCTCGAGCGACTCGAGTTGTTTTTGTATCGTCGTGCTTTCCGCATCATCTCGGTAACGCACGCGTTTAAGAAAAATCTCATCTCGCGCGGAATCAAAGCGAACAAGATTCATGTCGTCACAAACGGTGTCGATATCTCTCGATTTATTCCCCAAGCGCGCGACGCTGCGCTCGTGAAGGAAATGGGATTCGAGGGGCGGTTTATCGCTGGCTACATCGGAACGCACGGACTCGCTCATGCGCTTGAAACCTTGCTCGAGGCGGCACACGCAGCACAAACTCAAGGTGATGAATCAATCGGATTCGTATTTCTTGGGGATGGAGCGCGCAAGGCCGAACTGAAGGCGAAAGCGCAAGAGCTTGGTCTTCGAAATGTGCGTTTTGTAGATTCAGTCGCGAAGGATGAAGTGCCTCGCTACTGGGCACTTCTCGATGTTGCGATCATTCATCTCCGCCGGACGCCTCTCTTCGAAACTGTCATTCCATCAAAGCTTTTTGAATGTATGGGTATGGGAATTCCCGTATTGCATGGCGTTGCTGGCGAATCCGCCGAGATCGTCTTGAGTGATCAAGTTGGGATTCCATTTGTTCCTGAAGATGCAGGCGAATTGCTCGCCTCGCTCCGTCGATTACAGAGCGACAAGGATCTCTATTCAAGGCTGCGCGAAAATTGCTTGCAGGCCGCGAAGAAATATGACCGAACAACACTTGCGCTGAAGATGCTCGAGGCACTTCGTGGAATCAAGATATTGCTTCTCAATCAAGCGTTCTGGCCCGACGTTGCGGCGACGGCGCAGCATGCGGACGATCTCGCGCGTTATCTCACTGAGCATGGCGACGACGTTTCAGTGGTTGCAAGTCGTTCAATTTATGGCGAGCGAGGTTCGTCGCTTCCCAAGCGCGATAATCGCGAGGGAATCGAAATCTATCGCGTAGGGTTGCAGTTGTTTGGAAAACGTGGAATCACTCCGCGCATCTTCGACTTCACATTGTTCTATCTCGCTGCTGCGTGGCGTTGCGTCATTCTGCCGCGGCACGATGTGGTGATTTGTTTCACGACGCCACCGTTTATCGCATTAGTCGGCGTGTTATTGAAGTGGATCAAGGGAACGCGCTTGGTCTACTGGACGATGGATCTCTATCCAGAAGTTGCGGGTGCGGCGGGCGTGATGAAGCGCGGCAGTTTCCTTTGGAGCGTCCTGAGTTGGATCGATCGTTTGTGCCTGCGCAATAGTGACCGGGTCGTCGCTCTGGGGCATTGCATGGAAGAAAAAGTCATCGCAAAGGGCGCATTGCCCGAGACCATCCGAACGATTTGCGTTTGGAGTGGCGCCGAAAATTTTCCTGTTCGAGCGCGAATGGATAATCCGCTTCGCAAGGAGTGGAATATCGGCGAACGCTTCACCATTCTGTATGTGGGAAATTTCGGACTCGGTCACGACATGGAAGCCATCGCAGGCGCGGTCGAGCAGTTGAAGAATGAGGACGACATTCGGTGGCTCTTCATTGGTGAAGGAAAGACGAAGCCCATTCTTGAAGAGCGGGTTCGTGCATGCGGCGCAAAGAATGTCACGATCAGCGGATATCAGACGCGAGATCAATTGCCCGACGTGCTTGATGTCGGCGATGCACATCTCGTCACGCTCTTGCCAGGATGGGAAGGATTGATTCTTCCGAGCAAATTCTTCAGCATTCTCGCGGCTGGAAAGCCTGTGCTTTGGGTCGGTCCGCGCGAGAGTGAGTGCGGAACCATCTTGCGCGAAACCCAGTGTGGCTTCGAAATGGCATCGGGTGATTCAAATTCGCTCACTGAAAAAATTCGATTTTTAATGACCCATCGAACTGAGGCGGGCGAGATGGGGCAGCGCGGACGTGCGGCATATGAAGCGAAATATTCCTCGCAGCGTGCGTGCGAAAAGTGGCGCGAGGTCTTGATTGATGTCACTCGGTTGAGAAGATAAAACAAACGCCCCATCGCATCACAGTGCGAAGCCTGGATGATCCTCAAGCAGTCGGCCGAGGTCGTTCGCGGATAACGACTGCCGGATTTCCCGCAACGATCATCGTTTGTGGAACATCGTGAGTCACAACGGCGCAGGCGCCGACGATCGCATTGTCGCCAATCGTCACTCCAGGACCCACGAACGCATCTGCGCAAACCCAGACCCCAGATCCGATGCAGATTGTGGATCGAATGAGCTGAAGATCACGCCGTCGAATGTCATGGGTTCCCCCACAAAGGTGGGCATTTTGACTGATCGTCGTATGTTTTCCGATCGTCAGCGGGCCCAAGTTGTAAATCTCGACGCGGTCACCAATCGTTACATGTTCCGCAAATTCGAGGAGCCACGGATGGCGAATGCGGGCGCTTCGCCGAATCTGCGATCCATGCCCAATCTTCGCACCGCAACATGTCAGCAACCATCGGCGCCACTTGAATGCGCGGATGGGACTGATGCGAAAGCATGTCAGGTAGACGAAAGCCCAGACGGCTCGTCGTAAATACTCAGAGCGCGAATAAGGCGAGGGGGCAACCAGGTCGAGGCGCTGATAGAGCGCATCCTTATCCATATTTCCAAAGCGTACACTTCTTCTCTCATGTCGGAAGCGGTCCGTCTGCCAGTTTCAGTCGTCATTCTCACCCTGAACGAAGAGTGCAATATCCGTGATTGCCTCGCATCCGTCTGGGCGAGTGACGATGTCCATGTGCTCGATTCAGATTCGGCTGATCGCACCGTCGAGATTGCGCGCGAGTGCGGAGCGAAAGTCTGGTCGAACTCGTTCACATCATTTGGATCCCAGCGCAACTGGGCGATCGACAATATTCCGACGCGTTATGAGTGGCAATTACAACTTGATGCCGATGAGCGATTGACCGCGCCTCTTATCGCCGAGATCGTTTCAGTTCTGGCAACGAATCCTTCCGAAGCGGGTTTTTATCTTGCAAATCGCATGATTCTCAATGGAACGTGGCTTCGGCGCTCGAGCGGATATCCCGTCTATCAAATGCGACTCTTTCATAAGGGGCGAATGCGATTTCAGGATCACGGGCACGGGCAGCGCGAGGTGGCGAGTGGACCCATTGGAACCTTGCGCGAACCATATGACCATTTCAATTTCAGCCATGGGATCGACGAATGGTTCGCACGCCATGATCGTTACAGCACAAGTGAAGCACAATCGGCCGTTGCAGAACTCTCGCAAACAGCCGATTGGATGGGGCTCATCAGTTTCGATTCCATCAGGCGGCGCCGAGCACAAAAAGCATGCGCATGGCGTTTGCCTTGTCGGCCTTTGATACGAACGGTCGAAATGCTCTTTCTCCGTGGAGGATTCCTCGACGGGCGCGCTGGGTGGAAATACGCATCAATGGTCGGAGCCTATGAGCGAATGACCGACCAGAAGATTGCCGCACTTCGCTCGAAGCGATTACCCTGCGACCGTGCATGACCTTCGACTCCACAACACGCTGACTCGCCAGACAGAAACTTTCGTTCCTCTTGATGCCGCAGGTCGTACGGTGACCTTTTATTCCTGCGGCCCAACGGTCTATGACGATGCGCACGTCGGCAACTTCCGCTCGTTTCTCAATGCTGATGTTTTACGCAGGACGTTAGAACTCATCGGTTATTCCGTTCGTCACGTGATGAACATCACCGATGTTGGTCACATGACCGACGATACGGATGCGGATGGCGGCGGCGAAGACAAGATGGCGGTTGCTGGTCGGCGCATCGCGGAGGCGAAGAAGTCGGGCAAGCTTCCGCCAGGTGCGGACATCGACCCGCGGGATCCGCTGGCAATTGCTGATTTCTATGCAAGCAGATTCTTAGAAGATGCTCGAACACTTGGAGTGAAGGTCGCTGAGGAATCCAGCAAGGATCCAACGCTCATGCCTCGCCCAACGCAGTGCATCCCGCAGATGATCGCACTTGTTGAAAAACTGATTGCACGCAACCACGCATATGTCGCAGGCGACGGCGTGGTGTATTTCGACATCCGATCCTTTCCTGCTTATGGCAAACTTTCTGGCAACACACTTGACGCACTCCGCGAAGGTGCGGGGGAACGAATTTCCGCTGACAATCAATCCTTCAAGCGTCATCCTGCGGATTTCATGTTGTGGAAGCCTGATGCAGCGCATGTGATGAAATGGGATTCTCCTTGGGGCGCGGGATATCCAGGATGGCATCTTGAATGCAGTGCGATGGCGGCCGCATTTCTTGGCGAGGAAATCGATTTGCACTCCGGCGGCGAGGACAATATTTTTCCTCATCATGAGTGCGAAATTGCGCAGAGTTGTTGTGGATACGGCCACTCATCCTTCTCGCGCGTCTGGTTTCACACGCGTCATCTTGTTGTGGAAGGCGAAAAAATGTCCAAGTCCAAGGGCAATTTTTTCACAGTGCGTGATGTTCTCGCTCGAGGGATTACGCCCGCGGCTTTACGCCTCGAATTGATTCGTACTCATTACCGAACCAATGCGAACTTCACATGGCAGGGGCTGAAGGATTGCCAGCGTCAAATCGATCGTTGGTCGCGTGCGCACGCAGAACTCGTTCGCCAAGCCGCGAATACTCCCGCAAAGTTTGGGGCGGACAACATCAATCACGGACCATTCGCACGCATTCTCGAACAGTTCACCGTCGCGATGTGCGACGATTTGAATGTCGCTCGTGCACTTGCAGCAATCAATACCGCCGTGGGCGAATCGTCGGAAGTTGTCCCAGCAGATGTTTGCGCGCATGCCGAACTCGCGGCGCTTGAGCGGATGAACGGAGTGCTTGCAGTTCTGCAACGTAATGTTTCTCCCAGCGCAGATTTGCACGGTGATTCTGAAGTGGTTGAGTTCAAGGCAAAAGTGGAATCACTCATCGCCGCGCGCGCCGCTGCGCGTACCGCAAAGGATTGGGCCGCAAGCGATCGTGTTCGCGACGAACTCGCAGCGATTGGCGTGCAGATTAAAGATTCAGCACAAGGGACGACGTGGACGCGAATGTGACGAATTCTGTTCGCGCAAATTCCATTCCAGTGATCGGATTGACCGGATCGATCGGTGGGGGAAAGTCGACTGTTGCGAAGATGCTCGCCGAAGCAGGATGTGTCGTTTCGGATTCGGATGCGCTCGCACGCGACGCCTTTCAAGATCCCGTCATCCGAACCGAAATGATCGGTTGGTGGGGCCCATCCATTCTCGACTCGCACGGACAAATTGATCGCAGTCGGATTGCGGCAATTGTTTTCCCTTCTGCAAACGCTCCCGCTGCAGAGCGGGTTATCGCAGATCGTGGGCGTCAGCGGCTTGAAGCACTTATTCATCCCTGGATTCATGCTTGTCGTCGCGCCACTTTCGCACAGGCTCCCAGTACAGCAACAGCGCTCGTTATTGATGCGCCGCTCTTGCTCGAATCCAACATGCAAGGCGATTGCGACACAATTTTAATGATTGATGCCCCATTTGAAATCCGTCTGGAGCGGGCGAAAACCAGCCGCGGTTGGTCGGCGGACGAACTTCTTCGGCGAGAAAATTCACAAATGCCACTTGACCAGAAGCGAAAACTTGCCCATCATGTACTCATCAACGATGGAAGTGTCGAGTCGTTGCGGGCGCAAGTCGCTCAGATTCTCAGCCTTATTCTTGCCGATCATTCTTGCCGAAAGTGAATGCAAGCAGTTGGCGTGATTTCGAATCACAGGCTGAGATAATTCCACTCTCGAACAAAGAGAACACAGAGAAGGTTCTCTCCGTTTTTTAGATTCAACTCGCTTCAACATTTCAGTCGGATTTCCTGGAAACATCAATATGAACGAAACGCAGTCATCGTCGCAAGGCAGTTTTCACCAGAATAAGGATCACTATCAGCAAAAAGGCCGTCGTCGTCGACGACGCGGCGGCGGTGGTGGCGGCGGTGGTGGCGGCGGAGGAGGCGGCGGAGGAGGCGGAGGTTTCAACGGGCACCAATCGATGAGTTCATTCCCTGCGGGAGCGATTCCAAGCGATGAGCAGCTTGAAGCCGAATTGGCCGCACTTGAATTGGAAATCAAGGAGCGCAAGAAGCCAGCCAAGAAGGGCGATAAGGGAGACAAGGGAGACAAGGGAGAAGTTGATTTCGCAGGTCTTCAGAAAATGACCACTGAAGAGCTCTTGAAAGAAGCGAAAAAGCTTGGCCTCGAGGATAAATCAGGTCTGCCGAATCATCGCTTGGTCTTTGAGATTCTCAAGGCTCGCGCTTTGGCAGAGGGTTTGATGATCGCCGAGGGTTCGTTGGACATCATGCCAGAAGGATTTGGTTTTCTACGCAGCGCCGAATACTCCTATTTAGCCTGCGAAGACGATGTCTATATCAGTGCAAGTCACATTCGAAAGCTTGGATTACGCCGCGGCCAAACCGTTCGCGGACTCATTCGCGCCCCGAAGGAGCAAGAATTGTTCTTCGTTCTCCTTCGTGTTGATGCGGTCAATGGACGTGATCCGGCGACCGTTCATTCGCTTCCTATCTTTGAGAATCTGACGCCGCTCCATCCAAATGCCCGCATCCACTTGGAGATGTTGAGTCAACCAACACGCATCGAGCCGCGAGTCATCGATATGGTCACGCCATTTGGATTCGGGCAACGCGGTTTGATTGTTGCTCCGCCGCGCACTGGAAAGACCGTGATTCTTCAACAAATCGCCAATGCGATTGCGACAAATCACCCCGACGTTCACACGATTGTTCTATTGATCGATGAACGGCCTGAAGAAGTCACCGATTTCAAACGCAACACGCCAACGCGAGTCGAAGTTGTCGCAAGCACGTTTGATGAAGAAGCGTCTCGTCATATTCAAGTTGCCGAAATGGTGATTGAAAAAGCGCGACGCATGGTTGAGTGCGGCGAGCATGTCGTCATTCTTCTCGACTCGATCACTCGTCTCGCGCGTGGATACAACAACGCAATGCCAAATTCGGGCAAGATCGGTTCGGGTGGCGTTGATACTTCTGCGCTCATCAAACCTAAGAAATTCTTCGGAAGCGCTCGAAATATCGAAGGTGGTGGCTCGCTCACAATCATTGCGACGGCGCTCGTTGATACGGGCAGTCGCGCTGACGAAGTCATCTTCGAAGAGTTCAAGGGGACGGGAAACGCCGAACTCCACCTTGACCGCAAATTGGTTGAAAAACGCATTTACCCAGCGATTAATGTGGGTGCGTCTGGCACGCGGCGTGAAGAACTCTTGCTCGACCCCAAGGAACTCGAACTCATTATTCGCCTTCGAAAGGTCGTCTCCGACATGAATGTTGTCGAAGCGATGGAATTGCTGCGAAGCCGGGTTTCGAAGACCAAGTCGAATGCGGAGTTCCTGATGACAATGAGCATGGGTTGAGGCATCAATCGCGAATAGGATGCGTATGTTTTGACGATGGATTCACGAACCCACAGAGGACATCGATGCAGACAAAGCGAACGCTTTTGAAACTCAACAACGCCAGAGGTTTCACCATTGTTGAAATCATCGTGGTGATCGCCATCATCGCATTGCTCATCGCACTTCTTTTACCGGCGCTTCGCATCGCGAAGGCGAATAGTCAGTGGGCTTCAAGCCAAAACAACATGCGGCAGATCGCAACAATGATGCAGGGGTACACGGCCGACAATCGCGATCGAGTGTTGCCGAGCGAGTTCGATAATCGCCCACCGGTTCAGTTCAAAGGTCCGATGCGTTCAAAGATGGCGGCAACTCCCGGCGGTCCACTCATCGAATCTCCACCGATCGGAACCCTGCTCGTGGGGACTTGGGCGGACATTCTTTGGACAACTGGGAATTTGGGATCGTTCGTCATGCCAGATGCAGGCAGTGCTGGCACCACCGCCACTGTCTACAACTACAAATTTGATTCGCCTGATCGTGAGGTTTATACGGCTTTTCCAGACTATTCGAAGAATGTGCTGCGCTCGACGGTTGGAATGAAGCGACCATTTTCCGCTGATTCCCAGACGGACGAGGCCACCCCTTGGGGAACTGGCGCATCAAATCGTGAACGTGATCATCCTGGCTACTTCGCAGCGAACAATTTTTTCACCGCTGCGCCTTGGCTTGGAGTGGGCGGAAGTGGCGTTCCGTTGGCCGGGCAGTTGCCCAAGTATTACCCATCGAGCCAAATCCGAAATCCATCCGCTGCGGTCTATCTTGTGGATAGCCGTGCAGGAGAGGTGATTAACCCAACAGCCACTCCATGGCAGGGAACCCCAACGGTGGGTTCCGTTATCGACCTTTGTGAGGTCGACTTCCGGTATCCCGGCGAGTCATGCCTGATGCTTTGTATGGACGGACATGTCCAAACTGAAGTGAAATGGGACAAAATCGAAGATCTACAGGGTGGATTCTTCACGAGCCCGGCTAATCCGCCAGCTCTTGGACCAAATGATCCAGATCCTCGCGGACTAAAAATCTCAAACCTAGATAGATCCGATAATCCGCCACCGACACCGTGAGCGGTTTGATTCGCCCCGATTGAGGTAATCAAATTTTTGTTTTGGAAATGACAACGAAACCTACTTGTCGGGTTTTGGAATGTCGATACACTTACCCTCCCGCCGCCCGATGAGGGCGGTTTTTCATCTCGGGAACGCCACCGTAGCTCAGTGGTAGAGCACACCCTTGGTAAGGGTGAGGTCGAGGGTTCAATCCCCTTCGGTGGCTTCCGTAGGCACTCGTGTTGGGTGCCTGCTTCAGAACTCTTCAGACGACTCAACGGAGTAATTCGACATGGCTAAGGAAAATTTTAATCGCACAAAGCCTCACGTTAACGTGGGAACGATCGGACACATTGATCACGGAAAGACGACGCTCACTGCAGCGATCACCGCGGTCCAGTCGGCGCGTGGCTTCTGCAAGCCAGTCAGCTACGACCAGGTTGCGAAGGCATCTGAGAGCGAAGGCCGCCGAGATCCAACCAAGATCGTGACGATTGCAACATCGCACGTCGAATACGAGACTGGTGCTCGTCATTACGCACACGTCGACTGCCCAGGCCATGCTGATTATGTCAAGAACATGATCACAGGCGCTGCACAGATGGACGGCGCAATCCTCGTGGTTTCTGCTTACGACGGCGTTATGCCACAGACTCGCGAGCACGTTCTTCTCGCTCGTCAGGTTGGCGTACCTAAAATCGTGGTCTTCCTGAACAAGGTTGACACGGTGGAAGATGCGGAACTTATCGATCTCGTTGAGGAAGAAGTTCGCGATCTTCTCAAGAAGTACGACTTCCCAGCCGCAGAGATTCCAATCGTTCGTGGTGCGGCGTATCCCGCCCTCATGAATCCGAAGGATCCTGAGAAGAGCCAGTGCATTGCCAATCTGATGGACGCAATCGACTCATACATTCCTGAGCCGACACGCGAAGTCGACAAGCCATTCCTTATGTCAGTCGAAGACGTCTTCTCGATCAAGGGTCGTGGAACCGTCGCGACAGGTCGTATCGAGCGCGGCATGATCAAGGTCGGCGAAGAAGTCGAAGTCGTCGGACTTCGACCAGACGCAATTAAGACCACCGTCACAGGCGTCGAAATGTTCCAGAAGACACTCGACTCCGGCATGGCTGGCGACAACGTTGGTTGTCTCCTCCGTGGCGTTGAAAAGAGTGACATCGAGCGTGGCCAAGTTCTTTGCAAGCCAGGTTCGATCAAGCCGCACACCGAATTCGAAGCGCAGGTTTACGTGCTCACGAAGGAAGAAGGCGGACGTCATTCGCCGTTCTTCTCCGGATACAAGCCACAGTTCTACTTCCGCACGACGGACATCACAGGCAAGCTCGACCTCGTCGGCGCTGAAATGTGCATGCCTGGCGATAACGTCAACTTGAAGGTCGACCTTGAAGGCAAGGGCGTCGCGATGGAAGTTGGAGTCCGCTTCGCAGTTCGCGAAGGTGGTAAGACCGTTGGTTCTGGTGTTGTCACCAAGATTGTGAAGTAACTCAATGGCAAAGAAGAGTCTTGACCGTGAATATGTGTGGTTGCAGTGCACCGAAACTGGCGACCTGAACTACCGAACCGAAATCCGCGTAAAAGGCGGAATTTTGGAGAAGGTGAAGCTTGGCTTCAAAAAGTTCAGCCCCCGTCTTCGTCGGCACACTCTGCACAAGATCAAACGGAAATAAACGTGTTTTCTTTCCGTCGAGACGCCGATAGCTCAGCTGGTAGAGCAGCGGATTCCAAATCCGCAGGTCGTGGGTTCGATCCCCTCTCGGCGTGTTCACAGGTATCGCTTCGTTCGAATTTCTAGTCTCGATAGCGAGTTCATCTAGCTCGACCATTACGAAAGTTTTCGCACGATCACGACAGACTCAAAAGCAACGGAAACGAAAAGACATGTACAAACTCGGACAAGGCTATTGGACTCGTGTGATCTCCGCGACAGCAGGTGGAGTGATCGCCATGCTCGGTGGTTGGTGGTTTCACGACATTTTCGCGACGGTCAATTGGGGAATGAACCCAATTTATCTTTCTTGGGGTATCGGCGGACTCTTCGTCGCGTTGTGCGCTCCGCTGATCTACATGCTTGTCGCTCGGAATGTCACAGCAGTCGATTTCTTGGTCGCAACCGAGTCGGAGATGAAGAAGGTCAGTTGGCCAACACGTCGTGAAGTGACTGGCTCGACGATCATCGTCATTTTCACCAGCGTGACGATTGCACTTTTCTGCTTCTGCTTTGATCGTGCATTCTTCTTGCTCTTCGTGCAGTTGCACGTCTTGAACCCAGGTACATGAAATGAACACATCCGACGAAAACGATCCAACCTCTTCATCTCATGGTGAGGAAGAAGCGAAGCCAGTCAAGGTGAAAGCCAAACGAAAGGCGAAGGCCGAAGTTGCTGTCGCTGAACCGGCTGGTCCACGCAACTTGCGAGCTGTGCGAGCAGGCGAAGCGCGCCCTGCGACAACCGCTCGAGTCATGGGCGTTGAAACAACACGAATCAGTATTCCAGCTGAACCAAGATCCGACATGCCAGTCGTCGAAGGCGACCTGCCGATGTTCCGTGAGGGAATGGATTGGTTCGTTCTCCGCGTGGCGAGCAATAAAGAAGATTCAGTTCGCAGCACTCTTCTGCGAAAAGTACAAATCGAAGGAATGGAATCGCTTGTGGGACGCATCATGGTCCCCACCGAAAAGGTGAAGGTTCTTGGCAAGCAGGGTAAGCAGACCGTGACCGAAACGAAGCTTTATCCTGGATACGTCTTTGTTGAAATGCGCCTCGAACCAGATGGTCGAATTCCACAAGACGTTTTCTTCCTGATTAAAGAAACAACAGGCGTCGGAGATTTCGTCGGAACAGCAGGACGTCCAACTCCGATGTCCGTCTCCGAAGTCGAAAAGATGCTCTTCGATTCGAAGCCTGCACAAGAAGCGCCACAGTTGAAGATGGATCTTCACAAGGGCGACAATGTCACCATCAAAGAAGGTGCATTCCAAGGTTACGAAGGAACAATTGACGAAGTATTCCCGGACAAGGGCCAGGTTCGGGTACTCGTCACTATTTTCGGTCGTCAGGCGCCGATTGATATGGAATATTGGTTTGTTCAGCGCGCGGAGAAGTGACGCGCGTTGGTTGAAAAGGGAACGCACCCCAACGAGAGGCTCGATGATGCAAAGACAAAGTGTGATGATGCGACTTTCATTGAGCTCTGCGATTGTTGCCGCAGTGGCAATGACGTCGTGCACGCCAATGATGACATATCCCGAATATGCGGGAGCGCCAAAGGCTGATCCAAGCATGCAGCCAATGCCAAACTTGATGGCGGACAGCCTGAAGTTTGCGCATCAACGAATCGCACCAGATTCGGAACTGGTTTACAACTTGCCGCCGTCAACTCCATTGCAGGTTTGGAGAGGTGTCGGGAGCCGTCTTGAAGTCGGACGTCCTATGACGAGCGCAGACACGCTTGCTTGGACCGTTCGTCAGGTGCGATTGACCGGAGGTCACGCTGAAGTTGACATCGTCTACCCAACCGAAGGTATCTATCAATTGGCAACGGTGCATTTCGTAGGTTCGACCGGTCAGCCGTTCTATCCTTCAATGCTTCAGTTATGGCTTGTTCCTGTTGAGGCACCGACGTGCAATACTCCGCAGGCTGTTGTGGATCAACCGAAGAACACGCCCAATACAAAATAACCTTTGGATTCAACCGATGAATCAACAAGTAAAGAACATTCGGGAAACACAAACCCTGCTTCCGAGGCAGGCGTTGAAGGCTGCGGATCGTCTTCGAACTCCAAGTGAATCATCGCAACCGAATTCCGTGGTCGATGCGAATAGCGAAAATGAAAAGTCGCCAGAGTCATCGATCGATCGACTCATCGTCCGATTGGATTGCACACAGTCAGCGCGGGTGACCGCACGAATCGTGCTTGCTGCTGAGTTCGCATCGGTTCGCCGTGGAATTATGGCTGGGGCGAACGAAACGCTCTCGTTGGAAGAGAGACTCGCTGGGGTACATCAGGCGCGCCGCGGACTCAAGCGCCTTCAAGCGATGAGAAATTTGCTTCAGTCTGGATTTCCGCATGGACGCGAGTTGGCACGTTCGGCTATTCGCGCTGCCAAGGCAAGTTTGGCGGAGACACGACAACGTGACGCCCTCGCTTCCCTTCTTGAGGAACTGTGCGCGCTGCGTGGCCAGCCATTGACCTTGTCTGCAGATGGGACCGCTCATGCTTCGCAAGTGGCGCCATCTGCAAAGGTGATCTGCGATGCGTTGGCATTCGTCGCCAGTGTCGAGCGAACAATGCATCTCAGTTCTGGTGCCCCACTCGACTGGTATGAGGTGACCCAGCAATTTTCAAAGCGGTGGCGTAATGCTCGTACTCTCGCTCATCGCCCATGGTTGGGGCTTGGCGAATCTGACTTACATGACTTACGTAAGAAATTCCAGAGACTCGCCGATCAGATGGCAGTCTTGGGCGACTGCATCGCAAGTCGGCGATACGCCAATCGCGATCGCCTTCGGTCCGCTGCGGAAAATCTCGGACGCGCGCGCGATTTGGCTTTGTTGGTCGACAAGATTGAAGGAACGACAGCCGAGGGACGGGCTCTCGCCAAACGCGCTCTCGAACTGCGTTCGAAGGCGATTCGTTCGGCGCGACAGCAATCTCGCCTCGCGCTCACTGCGACCGCTTCTCAAATGTCGCGAATGATGAACCAACGCATCGATCGATCGTGACCTACGCATCCGTTCGCACGGCTTGCGGTTAGGCTTGGCTTATGGCAAACCCAACGACGGCGATCACCCCAACGCGTTCTGAAAATTATTCTGAGTGGTATCAACAAGTTGTTCGTGCTGCGGATCTCGCGGAGAATTCTGCGGTGCGCGGATGCATGGTGATCAAACCTTGGGGCTATGCGATCTGGGAAAATATGCAGCGAGTTCTCGATGGGATGTTTAAAGAGACGGGGCATAGCAACGCATATTTCCCTCTCTTTATTCCAGTTTCATTCTTGGAAAAAGAAGCAGCGCATGTGGATGGGTTTGCGAAAGAATGCGCCGTTGTCACTCATCACCGACTCGAGATGGGGCCTGATGGAAAACTAATCCCTGCTGGTGAATTGGAAGAGCCACTTGTTGTTCGTCCAACTTCTGAAACAATCATTGGCGCAACCTACGCAAAGTGGGTGCAGAGTTATCGCGATTTGCCACTGTTGATCAATCAATGGGCGAACGTCGTTCGTTGGGAGATGCGGACGCGACTCTTTCTGCGAACGACAGAGTTTCTCTGGCAGGAAGGGCATACCGCGCATGCGACGCGCGAAGAAGCCGTTGAAGAGACGATGAAGATGCTCAAGGTCTACGCCAATTTCGCAGAGGGTTGGATGGCGATGCCTGTTCTGCAAGGTCGCAAGACTGATGGCGAGCGCTTCCCTGGAGCGGTGGATACTTATTGCATCGAAGCGATGATGCAGGACCGTCGTGCGCTTCAAGCTGGCACGAGTCACTTCTTGGGGCAGAACTTTGCGAAGGCCAGCGAGATTCAATTCTTGGACGCACAGGGTGAACGTCAATTCGCTTGGACGACTTCGTGGGGTGTGAGCACTCGACTCGTTGGAGCAATGATCATGACTCATTCGGATGATGATGGCTTAATCTTGCCACCGAAATTAGCGCCAGCTCATGTTGTCATTATTCCCGTTGTTCACAAGCCTGAAGATGCGGCGGCAATTCAGGCGTGGACACGATCGTTGGCGGAGGATCTTCGCAAGCAATCGTTCGATGGTCGGCCTGTGCAAGTCCAGCTTGATGAACGCGATATGCGCGGTGGCGATAAAGCGTGGAACTGGATTAAGAAGGGTGTTCCCGTGCGCATCGAAGTCGGTCCACGTGATATGGCTGCTGACAGCGTCTTTATGGCGCGGCGCGATCGGCCACATAAGGAAAAAGTTGGAGTCAAGCGTGGTGATTTCATTCAGGGAATCGCTGCGCTTCTCCAAGAGATTCAAGATGGACTATTCAAGCGAGCGAACGATTTTCAGATCGCCAATACCAAGGTGATCGATGATGCAAAGGAGTTTGAGGCGTTTTTCACGGCGCCAACCGTTGCCGAAAATGTGCCGACGCCGATTCACGGTGGATTTGCCTTGGCCCACTTCTGTGGGGATCCAAAGGTTGAAGCTCAAATCAAGGAGCGGCTTGGTGTGACCGTCCGATGCATTCCACTCGAGGTTGGAAATGAGCCTGGAAAGTGTGTGATAACTGGCGCCCCGAGCCCGCAAAGGGTGGTTTGGGCAAAGGCGTACTAGAAAGAGATCAAAAAAAGGGGAGTTTTTGCCTAAGTATTTTTGACCTGCTCCATTTCGGCGGCATAGTCAATTGCTTTTATATGTTCGAAAAAGGTTGAGAGAAAAGGGCTTGCTGACGCAAGATAAAATATGTTCAATCGAAATTTGATTTGTGTTGTTGGAATCGGGGTTTCATCTCTTGTTGCGGCATCTGCATCCGCCGATTTCATCAATCCAATCGTTCCGCCGTGGCGTGGAGCCCCCGATGCCGATTTCTATGGCTGGGAGAGTTTCACGAGTGCGTTTGGCGGTCCCAACTTGACGAACTACACGGGAACCGAATCTGGTGCGGCACTCTTCAACTTTGGTGGTGGTGCACTGATCACGGGCACGGGCAATTTGTACGGTGCGGGTGGTCCACTTTCGATCTCGATTTATGGCGGATTGACAGCGCAAGTCAACGATGTCATCCTCAATATCGCGAGCATTGGAACGATCATCAACACAAATTCGGTTCGGTTGGTCATTTCAGATAACAACGGCAATTCACTTTCGGTCGCGCCCGGAGTGAGCGAACTTCGATCCGATTCCGCTGCCCCAGGTGGGCAAGGCCAAATTCAAACCCGTGCTTTCCGATGGTTACTGACTGGAATGCCATTCGCCGCTACACGCTTCGAATTGGACTTTGCAAGCCAAACGAATAATTTGAGTCTTGACGCCGTGAGCGCAGACATTCACTACGTTCCTGTTCCAGGAGTCTTCGCGATGCTCGCAGCATCTGGAATTGTTGGAATTCGTCCACGTCGCAGAACGCGCTGAATCAGTCGGGTTTTTCAGGACAATTTCGGCGCAACATTCAGACAGCTTGGGTGATCGAAGTCGCATCAACACGCGGGAAGAGCGCGACTTTCTCAATGGAATGTCCATCAGAGATCGCGCCATACTTTTTTCTTGATGCCCATTGGGTTTCTGTGGAAGGAACTCCGCCAAATGCTGTGGCGAGATCTTTCATCCGCTGCGGCAGAAATGGCTCGAGCATCACGCCTGCAATCCGGACCGTTTGCGCGCATTGATTCAGAATCGATGAGAGTCGAGGCGTATTCGCTGGATCTTTCGCAAGTTTGAAAGGCTCCGTGTCATTGATCATCACGTCGACTTGGCGCAGGAGATCCATTGCGCAGCGCGCGGCGCCCGCAAGATCGAAAACTTCCATGCAGCGCTCCCATTTGGCGACTGCTGCGTCACATCGAGCTGGCCATTCGCCGCCCGCTTGCGCATCACTGGGCAGCTTGCCTGCGAAATATTTGCCGATCATTGCGCCGACACGGCTGGGGCAGTTGCCAACGGTGTTGACTAAATCATTGGTATAGATTTCGTGAAAATGTTTGCTGTTGAAATCGGCGTCGGTTGTGCCGAGTGGACCTTGCGTCGACATGTACCAACGCCAGGCATCAAGTCCATAGGTTGCGTTGTAGCGCTCGATGGTCGGTAGATCCACAAAGTTTCCGAGCGACTTGCTCATTTTCTTTCCGTCGGCGATCCAGAAAGAGTGCGCATAGACGCACTTCGGAAGTGGGAGTTTTAGCGCCATCAAGAGTGCGGGCCAAATGACGGCGTGGAACCAAAGAATTTCTTTCCCGACGACGTGATAGTCCACGGGCCAATATTTCGCACGGTTGAGGTCCAGCCCGCCGGCTTGAGGCATACCCAGCCCGAGCGCAGTGATGTAATTCAACAGCGCATCAATCCATACATAGACGACGTGGCCCGGAGCATCCGGCATCGCAATCCCCCACGAAAAATTCGTGCGCGTGATCGGGACATCTTGCAGTCCCTCGCGCATCCGTCCAAGCATTTCATTTGCTCGCTCGCTCGGCCGAACGAAAGTCGGATGATCTGCGAAGTGCTTTGCCAATCGATCGGCGAAAGCGCTCAGTCTGAAATAGTAATTCTGTTCAGTCGCACGAATGAGCGGCTTTCCGCTGATGGGACTTTGATAATTCAACTCGCGCGCTTTGTTTTCGGTGTGATACTCCTCTTGCCCTTCGTCGTACCACCCTTCAAAGGTCCCCAGGTACACATCG
Source organism: uncultured bacterium (assembly GCA_903919715.1). Taxonomy (GTDB): domain Bacteria; phylum Planctomycetota; class Phycisphaerae; order Phycisphaerales; family SM1A02; genus F1-60-MAGs104. The sequence goes on from CAIXJC010000024.1 coordinate 135,962, forward strand.
CCAGATGCCATGAGTCGTCGCAAGAACGCCTGAACTTGAACAACGTGTCGAGGCTGAGTTGTGCGGATGAAGTCGTCATTCGTCAGTCCAAATGTTGCCAAAACTCTCTGAAATTCAGCCGCATTTTCGTCAGCGAGTGCTTGCGGAGAAATGCCGCGTGCGGTCGCGCTCTTTTCGACTTTCGATCCGTGCTCATCGGTTCCCGTTAGAAAGAAAACATCTCGTCCGATGAGTCGCGCTGCACGTGCCCAGATATCACAGATGGTCGATGTATAGGCGTGCCCGATATGCGGTCGGTCGTTGACGTAATAGATCGGCGTCGTGATGCAGGCTGATGTGGTCATTCGATTTGAGATAGTAGGGGAGTCGTGCAATCATGCCGAGTGGCAAGGGTCGAAGACTATGGTGCTCCGAGTTCGCTTCGCACTCGCTCAATCGTATTAACGTCGTCAGCGCGAGCCAAGAAGAGAAGGTCGCCATCGGTAAAGACCAAGGTCACGCTCGATTCTGGATCTGTTTCATCGTCGTGTTCGACGATCGAGCGAGTGACGACGAGTGGCTCGATTCTGCCGAAATCATCGAAGGATGCGAATTGACCGCCATCGATCGTGACGAAGAGAGTGAGAAAGCGATCGGCCGCCTCACCAGCACGCTCATACAGGACGACGAGGCTCGGATGACCGCCTGGAAGAATCGCTGGACCCGCCAGAATCGGCACGAAACCTTTGAGTGAAAGATCTGGCGGGCGCCATTCGCTTTTGATCGTCGTGTTTACAAGATCAGCGAGATCTGAGCGTGATGGAAGTACCGAATCGCTCGCACGGTGGGTTGCCTCGAGTTGCATACGCCCCTGAATTTGCCGTGCAGCATCAGCGACGTCGCCAAGGGGGATCCACACGCCAATCGCTCGCTCTGGAAGTCTCGTGCCGAATACTCCGACGAGAATGCTTCCAGTAACGAGCACTAGCGTGATCGCAAGAGCGACGGGATTGACCGAACGCTTTGTCGAAAAAACACGCTTCCACATGTGCGGAGTTGTACACTTGAAAGACATGATCGGCATGACAATCATCGCACTCGTCTTATCGCAGAATGCGCTTGACGGGAATTTGCAACGAGGGAGTGGCGGAGCGCTCGATAGTTCGCTCCAGCATGGCACTCGATCCAATGCGCCATCGGCACGGCCCGACTATCGATCGAGAAATTTGGTGGTGACGGGCGATGTTGCTGGCGGACGAGGCTTTCGAGGTTCGGTGGGATACACCGCCGCCGATGATTTCCGTGGCGCAACATCTGGCGACACCACACGCGCGTTTCGGGCCGAGTCGTCGACGACCAGCGCAAGTTCTCTCGCATCGACTCCGGTGAGTGATCGATTCGGTCTCGCAACTGGTATTGGCGCAACGGCCTATCGCCGCGACTTCTCGGGCACTGGCACTGGCGCGCTTCCGGGTGCTGTCACGGGCGGCAATACCAGCGCAAGAGTGGATAGCGCGCGTGCAGGCTGGGACAGTGGATTAGTTACTCAAACATCGCGTGTAGCCGCAAATGATTCTCGGGTGCAAATGGATAGTTTGATGAGGCAGTCTTCAATTGGTGCGGATTTTTCATCGATGTATCAACCAACGACGGTGACGGTGACACGAGATCGAACTCAGCGTTCCGCAAGAATCATTGCAAGTCCATTTAGTGGCATTGTCTCTGTTCCCAACAGCGATCTCATCGAATCGCTCAGCCTTGGTGTGTACGGCAGCGCACTTCTGCGATCGGATCTGCGTTCGGGTCGCGCAAATGGAAACAAGATGTTGCGCTCATACCTTTCTGGAATGGTTGACGAGCCGTCGAGAGCTGCTGCGAGCGGCGCGATGCAGACGGGAGCGAGACTCGATGGTCAGATTCCGTCAAGTGCGATCGGAGCAACCGCTCCGCTTGTGCCTCAAGACGGAGGCATCCGCAAGATCGCAGAGATTCGAACTCCATATGACCGAGTGTTGAATTCTGTTGGCAATCGCTATCGAGAATCGCAAGGCGAAAAAGTTGCAGCTGATGCCGCTCTTGATGCTTCTGCCCTTCGCTCGATGGGGCAAGTCATTCAAGGAATTCGCGATCAGTTTCAAATGAACCCGGCCGAACCAGTCGACGAGACGGAGCGGCTTTTGGGATCACGCAGTTCGAAAACTCCGCAGGGGCAAGCGGCGGCAACACAACAACCAAGCGATGCGACTCCGCCAGAGTCTGGCGGCGCAGCTGGAACTGCGGCAGGTTCAGCTGAAACAGCTGGAACCGACGCTGCGAAATCATCGGGCGCTGCATCGACTCCTCCCAAGGATGGAAATACAAAGGCTGCTCGTCGACTGACTGGAGATGAGGCGTACCTCTTGATGGCGCACGGTCAAACCATGTCTCAATTGGATGGCGGTACGAAAGAGGCACTCGACACGATGCTTCAGTCTGGTGATGCTTCTATGCGTTCCAAGCACTACCTCACTGCCGAGAGAGCATTTATGTCGGGGACCTTGATCGCTCCTTCGAATCCACTTCCCGTTGCAGGTTTGGCCAACAGTCAAGTCGCCGCAGGACTTCAGATCTCTGCGTCAACAACGCTTCGTCGACTTTTTATGACATGGCCCGAAATGATCGACACTCGATACGGTCTCGACATTCTGGGATCGGCGGACCGTCTTCGAGAAGTTGGAAACGAATCATTGGCGAAGAGCGTGGGATCGAAGTACGCAACCGACTATGGTCTCGTCGCTGCGTTTGTTGGCCACCAACTTGGTGATTCAACTCTGACAGAACGAGGAATTGCGATTATGGCTCTGGATCCAAACGAGCAAATCTTGACCGAAGCTCTGCGTGTGATTTGGTTGCGACCTGCGCTTGTTCCACCGTCAACGCCAGTTACTGGCGAAGCGCGTCCGTCGAAGTGACTCCAAGATTTTCATAAATCTTTCGCGTCGCATCGCTGCGATTCAATGTGTAAAAATGAATCCCTCGAACTCCGTGATCCAATAAATCGCGACACTGTTCTGTCGCCCAGTGGATGCCGACTCGGCTGACTGCTTCAGCGTCATCATGCGCACGGCGGACGGCGCGTAAAAGTGCCGCTGGGAATTTTGTTCCCCCAGCCAGTTCGGCCATTCGCTTCAGGCCAGCCACTGTTGTGATGGGCATGATTCCAGCAAGGATGGGCGTCTTAATGCCGGCTAATTCGCATCGTTCTCGCCAGTCATAAAAAGCATGATTGTCGAAGAACAATTGCGAAATGATCAGGTCAGCGCCCGCATCGCATTTCGCTTTCAGGTGATCCATCTGCACGAGTGTGTTTGGCGTTTGTGGATGCCCTTCGGGATATCCAGCGACGGCAATGCCAAATCCGCGCGGATCGGGATGTCGGCCAGACTGCGCAAAGGCTCGAACGGCTCGCACAAGATCGGCTGCGTACGCATAGGAGCTCGCCGCAGTTGAAGTCCTATTGGGAGAATCGCCGCGCAGCGCGAGAATATTTGACACGCCTGCTTCGGCGTACCGAGACAAAATGTGATCGATGTCCTGCTCGGTGTGATCGACGCAAGTCAAATGAGGCATCGCATCCAACCCAGTGTCTTTGCGAATCCTCACAACCAAGTCGTGGGTGAATTGGCGGGTCGATCCACCTGCTCCATATGTCACGGAGACGAACGATGGCCGCAACTTGCCGAAATCAGTAATGGTTGTGAAGAACGAATCCCAGCCGACTTCGCTCTTGGGCGGAAAGAATTCGAAACTCGCAGTGAATGAGTCGCGAGCAAGGACATCAGCAAGATGCATATGGAGACTCTAGCACTAGACTCAAAGCGTGCCACCAACGGTTCGACGAATCCCCCGACCAACCGCTCAGCGACTCAGCTTGTACTTGCGGGAAATTCAACCATTGATTGCTCTGGGGCAACAGACGCTGAGTTCTCGTGCACTTGGAGAAAAACTTGGCATTTCAAGCGCTCAAGTCCGCAAGGATTTAGCGTGGGTCCTTCAGTCCAAGCAGACGAACGAGGCGGGTCGATCTGGTGTGGGATACAACTGCGTGAAGATGCACGATTCAATCCGCCGAGTGGTGGGCACGAATCGCCGCTGGTCAACGGCGTTGGTCGGGGTCGGCAACATCGGTCGCGCACTGCTTGGTTATGGTGGTTTCGTGCAAGATGGCTTTCCGATCACGGTGATTCTGGACGCGGATCCACGAATGGCAGGGAAGCGCATTGGCGGCCTTGTCGTTCAACCTATGAGCGCGCTTCGAAAGGCGATACGGACGCATCGGGTTACGATTGGAATTCTGGCGGTCCCTCGATCTTCGGCCCAAGCCGTCGCAACCCAATTGTGCGACGCAGGAATCCAAGGCATCCTAAACTTCGCACCGATGAGAATCACCGTATCCAAAGGAGTCAGCGTTACCAATATCGATGTCAGTATCGCTTTGGAGCAACTCTCGATGGATGTTTCCATCAGCAACCGATCTCGATTGACCGGTGAGGGTGCAGTATGAAGACGAAGCAATTCTGTGCTGCGATAGTCGCTGGGGTGGGAGTGATTGGATTTGCAGTGGGCTGTAACGCAACTGCTCTCGCACCGAATCAGAACGATGCGCTTCGCAGTCAAATTCGAGATCTGGGCGAGAAGGTGAAGTCGTTGGAAGCACAGCGAATCGAACTTCAACAACAAATCGCAAGCATGGAAAAGAATGCCCAGGACAAATCGGGAGCCGATCCGGACATTCTCACTGCCACTCCGCGACTAGCAACGGTGCAAATCGATGGTTCGAGTCACTTCCAATTCACAGAGCCTGCCGCCGGCTCTACTGCGGGATCTGACGATGCAGGGTCGAAGCGAGGGTGCATCGCACGGGTCTATTTAGAGCCAGCCGACGGGTTGGGGCGCTTTCTTCAAATCGTCGGAAGCGTGAAGATTTCCGTGTTTGAGCTGAGGGCGGGTGGGCAATCCCAGACTCTTGGCCACGGGGAATTTTCTCCGCTTCAGGTTCGCGATGCTTGGCGGGGTGGGTTGATGGGAACCCATTACACCTTCGAGATTCCACTCGCTGGAGAGGGTTGGAAGGGCCAAGGAAGCGTCACGGTGAAGCTGGAATTCGTCGATGGCACAACGGGTAGAACATTCACGACACAGCGAGAAATCACTCGGCAGAAATGATGCGCATATGAAGAACCAGACCACAAGCAATAGGCGGCACGCCGAGAGATCAACTCAATTAGTAGTGGGTGCGATCATCGCGATGCTTATTTCCGTATCGGGAATTGGCTGCCAAAAGCCGCTCTTTCCAGAGAAAAATACGCGCACTCAATTCGACACATACGACACGCTGCGCCAGAAGAATCAACAGCTCCTTGTCCCAGATGAGTTTGGGAATCCGCAGCCAGCACTGCGCGCACGGCTCACGCCGCAGAACTAAAAACTCGGGCTGATTTAGAAAATTTACTCACGATTCTGTGCGTTCCTTCCGATAGACAATATCGGAGCATCCACAGCAGTGACCGCATCAGCAACAAACATCCTCCAACGTAACACCGCCACGGGCGCGACTGTTGGTGGCAAGTCTTGTGAGATCAAGACGGTGCGACGTCGATTCACGGTCTGGGCAAGCTTTGTAGGTGGGATGACTGCGTTTGCTGGAATTTTATTGATCGGCGACAGCGGTGCGCCCGCCGTCGATGCGGCCATCAGTGCCACAGTTGTCGATCCCGCCCCAACGAGTGGTGCGTCGCTCATTCTTCCGCGTGATGCACAACCGATCGCAGGGCAGTGGCAGGCGATTGTTATCCATCATTCGGCAACGCCCGCAGGCGATTCGATCACACTGAATCGGCAGCACACAGCTTCAGGACTTTCTGGCTTGGGATACCACTTCGTCATCGGTAACGGACAAGGTTTGGGCGATGGGCTCGTCGAAGTGGGTTATCGATGGAATCGTCAACTTGCTGGCGCCCATGTGGCTGCCGCAAGTGCAGCAGATCTGCGAAAAGGGATCGATCGCACGAGTCTTTCCACTGCTGATGCAGATCAATACAACCGTCATTCGATTGGTATTTGCCTCATTGGAAATGGGAATCGTCGGGAGTTCACGGATCGCCAGATCCACGAGTTGGTCACAATTGTCCGGGCTTTGCAGGCACAATTTGGAATTCCAAGTTCTGCGGTCTATCTGCATTCAGATCTGTCAAAAGTCGAAAGCCCTGGCAAATTCTTCCCAACGGCTGAGTTTGAAGCGCAAATTCGCCGTCCATAAGCCTATTTGTTTGGAATCGGTGAGATTGTCTGATTTGTGCAGACATTTTTGAAATACGGGGAGCCGATTGCCAAATTGTTCGTTATATTCTGTACGACTATGTATTTTCTCGTGGACCCATTGTTTGTGATTTGGTGCACGACTTTCAACATCAGCGAGACGAATCCTGGGGTCTCTCAATTTCCTCCACGCTGAAGGAAAGAAGCTCGCTCAACATGAACACGAAACTGATGACTGATGATCTGTTTGGCTACAAAGTAGTAGCGATGCTTGGCGAAGGTGCGCGGAGCAAGCTGTACGCCGTCAAAGATCGCCAGTCGGGAGCGACATACGCGTTGAAGCATGTCGTCTTCGACGAGAGCCGCGATAAAGATGACCGATTCTTAAAGCAAGTCGAGACGGAATACACGACGCTTCGTGAACTAGATCACCCCGCCATTCGGAAGATGATCGCCCTCAAGCGGGCTCGGCCGCTCGTCAAAGTGATGGAAGTTGCGCTTGTTCTCGAGATGATCGATTCAGAAACGCTCGAGGAAGCACCGCCCAAACTGCTGCGGGATTATGTTCGCATCTTTGCCGAGGTTGCCGAAGGTCTTGCGCACATGCATGAAAAGGGATTTGTCCACGCAGACATGAAGACAGGCAACATCATGATGCCCGTTGGTCGGGCGAGCGCCCGAATGGCGAAGGTCATCGACTTGGGGCAGTCATGCAAGACTGGAACAATCAAGCCAAGGTTTCAAGGCTCTCCTGGATATATGGCGCCAGAGCAAGCGGCAAAGGAAGCAATCGTTGAGCGAACTGATATTTACAACTTCGGCGCAACGATGTACCGAGCACTCGTTCGGGATTACGCAGAAACGGTTCTTGTTCCTGGACAGAGCAAGTCGCGTAAGCCAGAAGAGGTTCCCGCAACAATTCCAGCATCTGAACGCGTCGCAGGTTTGAGTAGCGAATTGTCAGTTCTTGTTGCAGAATGCTTGCAATTGAAGATTGACCGACGAGTCAGTTCGATGCAGAAAGTTGCTGAGAAACTACGATCTCTCGAATCAACCGTGACCAATATTTCGCTTTGACGCGCAGGCGCAGCGCGACGTCACGAGGTTTCGCATATTTCGATTTCTTCGTTGGATACGCTATTCGCGTGCGGCGATTCATAGGATTCCATGTCATCTTGACGAACGTCTTGGCGTTGAGCGCGACGTCATTTGTTGCGTTGGCGTTTGTCGAAGCTCCGCCCGTTGTCCCACCCGCTGTTGCGCAGATTGTTCCGCCCATCATCCCGCAAGTTGAGCAGGCGATTGTCGATATCGATTCTGCGAAAGTTCTCGAGGCGCGGATCAAGAGTGCGCAAGCGAAGGTGCTCCCGACGTGCGTTGGAATCGAGATCATGGACACGCTTGGTCCGACTTCAAGTGGAAGTGGAACGGTCATCTCGAAGGATGGATGGATTCTGACCGCAGGACATGTTTGTGGCGTGCCAGATGTTGATGTCACCATTTATTTTTCCGATGGGACAACGGCGAAGGGGAAAACAGCAGGTTTGCACTGGGACGGCTTGAAGGATTGTGGAATGATTCGTTTCGATCCAGCGGGTCGTGATCTCGCCGTCGCAGAGCTTGGTTCGATGGAAGGATTGTCGGAGGGAGATTGGATTATTTCATTCGGTCACACCTTCGGCATCGAGAAGCAGCCGTTTCGTCCGCCTGTGTTGCGACTTGGTCGAGTCATTGGATTAAGTCCGAGCGTGATTCGCATGGATGCGCCGCTTTCATCTGGAGATTCTGGTGGTGGTGTCTTTGACTTGGATGGACGACTCATCGGAATCAATTCAACAGCGGGTCCAGAGCCCGACATGAATTCCGCAACCACGATCGACTTCGCAAAGAGTCGTATGAGTGACATGCAACAGAACGCTGCAGTCGGCCAAGACGCAGATGCCGAGCGGCAAGGAAAGACAAGTAAAGGCGGTGCCAAGCGCGCTGGGGTCGAGATGCAAATGCCGTCTGAAAGCGCTCCGTATAAAGGGGAATTAAAGAACATTCAAGGGATCGCTCATGCGGTCGATCAAGCGATCATGATGACGGTCGGAATCTTTGTTGATGGACGAATGGTTGGGTACGGAACGGTTGCAGATTCTTCTGGATTTGTTATCGCGAAAGCGTCGGATGTTTCAACGACGAGCGCAGATCTCATGGTCGCTCTTCCAGATGGGTTGATGGTGAAAGGGAAACGAATGGCGGTCGATCTTGAATTGGATCTCGTTCTGATTGCAACGCCAGAAGAACTGGAGCCACCATCCTTCGCGGTCGATGTGTCGCCAGCAGTCGGGTCGATCTTGGTCACTGTGGGTCGTGATGGAAGTCCAGTGGCACTGGGCGTGCGAAGTTTGGGTGCGTATCTGCCTGGGCATAGCGATGTCACGGCGTCCTACTTGGGTGTGCGTGCCCGACCGATTACTCCAGAAGAGCGAGCGCAACATGGCAACAGAAGCGGAGTGATCTTTATGGTTGTTTCGCCAGGAACGCCAGCAGCGCGGGCAGGGCTTCGTACAGGTGATTTTGTGACGCGGATCGCTGGAGTTGCAGTTGAAAATCAACCTGATCTTGGCGAGGCAGTTCGTCGGCATGCATCGGGCGAGGTCATCGATGTTGTTCGCGTGACGGATGATCAAGAGGAAGCGATTCGTGTGCGACTCGCTGCGCGGCCGAATGCGCACGGCCCATCGCCTTCAACGCCAAGATTCCCAGCGAGTCGGCGTTCGAGTGGATTTGGATCGATCATTCAACATGACACGGCGCTGCGTGGTGATCAAATCGGCGGGCCTCTTGTTGATCTCGATGGCAAAGTCGTCGGCGTGAATATTGCACGCGCCGACCGAACGAAAACATACGCACTTTCAGCTGCCGTCGTGAAGGCGGCGATCGATCGATTGATGGCCCAGGCGAAGGATCGAACGGAACCGATGCCGCTGACCGATCCACTTCAGAGTGGCATCGTGACGAAACAAGTTGGTGCCGTGATTCGCCTTGATGCGAATACTGCCGAAATCATCGGTACAACGTTGCATTTTTCACAATATGAAGACACGCCGGGGGCGCTCGAGCACTGGGTTGACTCGAACGATTCGGCGAAGTGGTTGGTCGAATTCACCAAGCCTGGTGACTATGCCGTCACAGTCGTTCAGTCATGCCCCGACGAATTGGCTGGTCAAGACTTTGCAGTGCAGTTGGGCGGAACAATACTCAAGGGAAAGACGGAAGCGACTGCCGATTGGTCTGACTTCAAAGGCGTCGATGTAGGATCGATCCATGTCGAAGCGATTGGACGAGCGATCATCGATGTGAAAACTGGAGGTCGTTTGAGAGGCCCATTGATGAATTTGCATGCAATCGAATTGAAGCGAACGAGTTGAGGAGAATGAAATACCGATGACACATCAACGATCTGATCACTGGCATTTGCGTTTTCTCGAACTCGCTGGGCGAATTGCGACATGGAGCAAGGATCCGTCGCGTGGGGTCGGCGCAGTGATCGTCTCGCCATCCAAGCAGATCATCAGTACGGGATTCAATGGATTACCGCAGGGGATCGCAGATCATCCAGAGCGACTTCAGCGACCTGTGAAGTATGACTTGATTTGCCATGCGGAACTGAATGCGATCGTGCAGTGCGCGCGCAACGGAGTCAGCCCAGTGGGATGCACGATGTATGCGACGTTCAGTCCATGCGTTCAGTGCGCCTTGGCAATTATTCAGGCAGGACTCGTCGAAGTCGTCGCATATGAAGTTTCGGGGGGCGATGAACATTGGCAACGTTCACTCGCGTTGGCGTGCGAGTTGTTCACCGAAGCCGGAGTGCGATACCGCACTTTTCCTGCCTCGGTAACCTCTCCTTCATGATCAAGAATTCAAATCCGTTTATCACAGGAGTCGCCTTTGGTGTCGTTGCCAGCGCACTCCTCGTCTGCGTGTTCGGTGCAACTTCTCAGAGTCAATCGACCGCAGCGGGCGCTTCAGCAGTGGCCCCGGTTCAAGTTCCAGTTGCGGTACCTCCAGCGCGCCCGATCACTCCAGCTAGCGCAGATGATGCGCAAGCAATGGCATTGTTCACCCAGTTTGTTGGGACATGGGATGTGCAAGGAGTCGCAGTGTCTGCCGACGGAAAGACCAGCGGACCATTTCGAGGTGAGTCACAGTTCGGTTGGATCCTTGGCGGGAATTTTCTCTCGGGCGATCATGTGCTGTGGAATGCAGATGGCGCGGCGTTGCAATCAATTGATTTGATGGGCTTCACTCCAGGCGTTGGATTTACGCGCAGCGAAATCACCAACGGCGACCGATCGATGTTTCTTTCAACAGGGATGCACGATGATGCGGCGCGTGTATTGACATTCGTGACATCAAATTCATTGACAACACCCGGGGGTAAGCCGCGCTCGATGTCAACAACATTTATGTTTGGATTTGATGGCTCGATCATCTGGGACACTCAGTTTCAAGTCAACGACAAACCTGCTGGTTCGGTGAAATTAACGCTCACTCGCACAAGTGCGATTCCTGGACTTTCCAATCCCAATACGCCGTATGGTGCTCCGATGACCGCACAGGGTGGAGTCGAAGGTGCTGGTGCAAATTCTGGAAGTTTCATCGTGCAAACTCCCCAAGGTATGGCAGTCACGCGTGCGCCGCAGACGGCCGCCGAAAATCAACAGTTGATGTCGGCGATGATGAAACAACGCCAACAAATGCAGGCGCAGATGAACACGATGCAAGGTCAAGTACCTGACATGTCTAGAACGATGACCGGAATGGTTCAGTAAAGTCCTGAAAATGATTCGACTCGCATTTTTTATCGCAATCGCCTCCGCATGGACTGCTGTCCTTCTGGTTGTTGGCGCCTATGCGGGATGGACATTCATTGCGATGAAGCAAGTCGGCGTGACGAGCTTGAGTGATTCCGCGTTGGCGGCCGTCGAGCCCGCGCTTCTCTCGAGATATGTTGGTGGACAAATCACACGAATGCCATTCGAAGCAGTCAACATCGCAAGTATTTTCTTGCCCGCAATTCTCGCTTCGTTGATCGGAGGTCGGCCCTCGAAGTCGCAGCAAGTGGGATCGATGCTTTGGCTGCACAGAGGCGTACTTGTTGTGCTTGCCGCTGCCATTTGGTGCGCATTCGTTTCGGTACAACTGGGATTCAAATTGAGCGGCGCATCGGCGCAATACTGGACAGCTGTCGTTACTCACGATGTTTCCGTGGCTTCGATTGCGAAGGATGGACTTGATGCGGTGCATGGTCGTGCGCAATCGATCTATCTCTCGATGACTGGCCTTGCCGCATTGTCGACGGTGTTGGGCGGGATATTCCTGTCTCGGCGCAGTGCGTTAATCTCTCGCACATGAACAGCAGTAACGATTCAAATCAGTTTTCACTTCACTCGCGTCACGCCCTTGTTGGTGGATCGACGCAAGGGATCGGCCGCGCATGTGCGGAAGCATTCGCAAACGCTGGCGCATCAGTCACAGTTGTTGGGCGTAATCCGGATGGTCTTAAGAAGGTGCTCGCCGAACTTCCATCGCCGTGTGGAACTTCGCAAACGCATCGCATGTTGCTGGTGGATTATGCAGATTGGCGCGCTGTTGGAGTTGCGGTCGACGCACATGTTTCTGCACATGGCGCAGTACACATTGTTCTGCATAACACGGGTGGTCCAGCGCCTGGTTCTGCGATCGAAGCAAAGCCAGAAGATTTCGCACGCGGTTTCGAGCAGCATGTGCTGACTGGTCAAGCGATTGTGCAAGCATGTGCGCCAGGAATGCGCGATGCAAAGTATGGACGGATCATCAATATCACGAGTACTTCCGTCTTGACTCCGATTCGCGGACTTGGAGTTTCCAACACGATTCGTGCTGCGGTCGCGAATTGGGCGCGGTCACTCGCAGGGGAACTTGCGCCATTCGGGATCACGGTCAACACGATCTTGCCAGGATTCACAAAGACAGCAAGACTCGAGGCGATTTTCAAAGGACGCGCGTCTCGTGCGGGATCGAGCATCGAAGAGATCGAACGTGGTGCGATTGCGACGATTCCGATGGGGCGACTTGGAGAAGCACAAGAAATTGCGGCGGTTGCGCTCTTCTTGGCATCGCCAGCGGCAAGTTATCTCACGGGCGTCAATCTTCCGGTCGATGGTGGTCGAACGGCGATGCAGAGTTGAACGATGGGTGCGCATGGAGAAATCATCGATATTTCGCCACGCATTTCCGCGCGTCTCGCAGTGTTTCCAGGAGATGTTTCTCCGACGCGTGAAGTTGCATTCGATTTGAAACGCGGAGATGCGATCACGCTGAGTGCGCTACGAACAACAGTTCATGTTGGATCGCACGCCGATGCGCCGAGTCACTATGGATTGGATGGTCGCACGATGGAGCAACAACCACTTCATTTGTATTGGGGGCTATGCGAGGTTGTTCGTGTTCGAGCGGATCGTATTGGCGTGATCAAGCGATTCGGCCTTGCGGATCTTGATGTCGCAGATCAGTGGGTTCCATCGACCTCACGTGTGTTGATCGCAACGGGGTCGTATCCAAATGCGGAGGAGTGGTCGACCAACTTTCTCGCACTCGAGCCCGCACTTGTCGATTGGTTCGCAGATGCGGGGGTGAGGTTAGTTGGTGTCGATACACCCAGCGTCGATACAGCGGAGTCGAAGGATCTCCCTTCGCACGCAAGATTCTTTGCGCGCGATGTCGCGATTCTCGAAGGGCTTGTGTTGACGGGAGTCGATGCTGGGAGTTACGAACTCTGCGCATTACCGCTGAAGCTTGAAGGATTCGACGGCAGTCCCATTCGCGCAGCGCTGCGGAGAGAGTGAAGCCGCACTCGATTCGGCTCAATAAAAAAAGAAATAATTAAGGAATGCTTGGGAGATTGCTCCTCGTGTAGATACAGTGGCTTCAATCTACGAAGCGTCATGTCTTATCGTTTTTTCATTCGATGCCGACTTTGTTGGTCGCATTCAGTTCGTTCGCAGTCGCATCACCCGTTCCCGAAGATCAAGGAACTGCTCCGCCGAAGTGCAATATCCTGTTCGTGATCTTGGACGATGTCGGTGCGGACCAGCTGACGCTTTCGAATCCATCAGGCGAAGGTCTTCCGCAAACCCCAACGATCAACGCGATCGCAGCGCAAGGCGTCAACTTCACCAATTGCTGGTCGATGCCGGAGTGCTCGCCAGCCCGAGTCTGTTTCTTTACTGGGAGATTTCCAAGTCGGACCGGGGTTGGTTCTCCGATGACGCAACCAACGCTCGCACAGTCGCAGTGCTCTCCATTCGAAATGACAACGCCACGCATTCTTGGCAATGCGGGATACGAGTGCGGACTCTTCGGCAAATTTCATATTTCACAAGAGAATTACAATCCATTTGGATTACTTGCTCCATCATCAAACGGCTTTACGAATTTTAACGACACGCTTCTCGGCGCTCCCCCGTTTATTGATCCGACGATCGCAGGCCAGGTGACAACTGACACTGTTCTGTACTCCTGCGGATTCCCAGTTGCGGGAAATGCTCCGGCAATTTGCGCTTGCGCATTTCCACCAGGCGTCGGGGAGACAATCGGCGAATGTATTTCGGGCGTTGACGCACTCGAGTGCTTGACGGCTGGCGGCGTTTCACTTGTTGCAGCCGATGGAACGCCGATTCTTGAGTGCGATTCGGATGCTGCGGCTCGCATCAATTGGGATGCTTGGAATGGTTCGTATGTATGGCCTCGGACAATCAACCAATCTGGTGTCGCAAGCCAAGTGACCGCTGTTCGAACGCATGCAGATGTTGATCAAGCAGAGCTTGCTATCGAATTCATAAATGCTCAGAAAAACTCGCCAAAAACGCATTGGATGTGCACTCTTTCATTTTCTGGCGATCACGATCCATGGCAACCTCCGCCACAAGCAAGCCTTCCTCCAGGAACGGTTTGGCCTCCGCAGTTGGCGTATGCGTGTGGTGAGCAGGTGGGTGTTGAGAATTCAACCGATCAAGAGCGCTTGCTTTCAACTTGGACGATTCAATCGCTTGATTCACAGATTCGCCGGGTGCTACTGTCGACAGGACTTGGGTCGATGGTCGGAGATCAATTCAGGTTGAACGCACCCGATACCGTGATCGTTGTCGTTGGCGACAATGGGTCGTTTCTGACATCTGTGAGAGAACCCTTCAATCCACTGCGTGCGAAGGCGACCGCGTATCAGACCGGCATCTGTGTCCCGCTCGTCATTGCAGGTGGACCGACAGTTGCACCGGGGCGCGCAGTTGATCACATGGTGAATGCCGTCGATCTTTATCAGTTGTGGGGCGAGCTTGCGAATGTGAATGTGCATACAGCGGTACCCCAAGGTCGAAGGCTCGATTGTCGGCCGATGCTGCCATATCTCACACATGCAGCATCGCCGAGCGTGCGATCGTGGAATTACTCGGAGTATTTCGCACCACATCTTGCGGATCCCTGCTTTCCCTGTCTCATCTCAACGGGCAGTGTGGACACATGTACGGACACGATCCTTACAACGCAGTCACTGTGCGAGTCTCAGGGTGGTGTATGGCATCCCGAGGTGACCGATTGCTGCGATTTGTTGGCGCAGATGACAGCCGCCGGAACAGCCCCGAAGGTTTTTGAAGTGATTTATGCAGTGCAGCGAGCGATTACTGATGGGCGCTGGAAACTTGTTTATAGCGAGCAGCCTTCATGCCTTTTGCGTGACGGTGCGTGTGACTATGAATTTTATGATCTCTCGAATTGCTTTGCGGCAAACGTGCTTTTCGGTCGTGGCATTGACAACCCGCAGTTCAATTTGCTCGCCACGTGCGATCCAGCCGTTGATCTGAATTTGGAGCAGCGCGTGGCATACATACGCCTTCGAGCCGAACTTGCGCTGGTCGTGGCATCATTCGATTCGTGCGTTGGTGACGTGACGATGGATGGTCAAATCAATGGCGGCGATCTTGCTGCGATGCTTGCATTCTGGGGAGGACCGAGCGTTGCAGATTTGAATAATGACGGCATCACCAACGGAGCTGACTTGGCAATGTTGCTCGCGAGTTGGGGAGTGTGCGCGCACTAGCAGCAGAAAACGCCGCGAGAATTATCTGGGAAGGTCGACGTGTCCCACCCAACAAACCGTTTTCGCGTTTGCCGAAATGACAGCATCCTTGGCGAAAAGAGGACGGTAGTTGATGTGATATCGAAAATCTTGTTGTGGGCTTTTCCCGCATCGATCCAAATCGGTGGAATGCTATAAGTGAGCATCGCAGAATAAAAAGGCAATAAATAAATCGATTTTAAGTATTGATTGTTGTTTTTCTTGCTATCTTGGACTTCTGAAGTACCGGGCGTCTTACTGTTTCGGGGCAATTTTCTTTATTTTTCGGGAGTAATCTAATGCAAAAAGATACGAATTTACTGGCATATATAGCGAGTTATGTTCGCTGCTCACAAATCACTTTAAAGGCGAGCAGGTCACTCATTGCCATGATTGCCGTGCTCGGCGTGGCGCCGAATTTGATGGCGGAAGGTCCTCAGGCAGCCAATGTTCCAAGCGGACTTGCTGCCTCAAGCAGCGTATTGGCAGCAAATCGACCACGAACCGAAGTATGGAACTCGGGGAGTTCAACTGCGGACACGAGCCATGTACTTTTTTACCGCGATTACGTCCTTCAGGCCTGTGCATATGAGAGCGCTCTCTTGGGGGGCGCATATGGCGAGGTAACTTTCACAACGAGCGCGACAACGTTCGCGCAACTTCTTCAAAATGGGACGAACTGGAGGTTGGTGATCTGTGCAAATCAGGGCAATTACTCAATCGGCACATTTCAGTCCCCCCTTGTTGCATTTCACAATTCCCATCCGAACACTGGGATAATTATCTCGGAATGGAACGCAGCTGCGGCGAGTACTTACTTTCCTGCACTGGGATTCACAGACGTCTTGCCGAAGAATGTTTATGGTCCATTGTCTTACACTTCTGGCGGAGATTTTGCGGGCGTGAATCCAGTCCAATTACATTCAGCTGGTTGGGCTGTTTGGAATACGGGGACAATTACGGGCGGGACGGTGGAGGCGACTGGTTCTGCAGCGAGTAATCCGATGATCGCCAGAAATGGACAAGTTATTGTGAATGGATTTCTAAGCGACACGTTTGTTTTGCTCGCGACTGGAACGGCATTAGTTCAAGCTGAAATTGCCGCAATCGCAGTCCCAGACACTGACGGAGATGGATGTCCTGATGCGACCGACGGTTGTCCAACTGATCCGTTGAAATGCGCACCTGGTGCGTGTGGTTGCGGTGTTGCAGATACTGATACCGACGGCGACGGCACTGCGAATTGCAATGACGGCTGTCCAAATGACCCAACAAAGACTGCGCCAGGCAGTTGTGGTTGCGGTGTTGCAGATACCGATACCGACGGCGATGGCACTGCAGACTGCAAGGATGGTTGCCCAGCAGATGCGAACAAGACTGCACCTGGCATTTGTGGTTGCGGTGTTGCTGATACTGAC
>CAIXJC010000025.1 GCA_903919715.1 uncultured bacterium
AATCAGATTCGCTCTTCGCCAGTGTTGCGACGCATCAATTCTTGAAGTGCAGTTCGAGGAGAAAGGCCAGAAAACAACACTGCGTGAACCGCTTTCGCAATCGGCATCTCCACCCCATGCTGCTCGGCAAGTTGCACAACGACTTTGCAAGTATCAACCCCTTCAACCACCGACTCCATCGATCGAACTGCAGAATCGCATGATTCTCCACGACCAATTTTTTCGCCCAGCGTGCGATTTCTTCCATCGAAACTGAAACAGGTTGTTGCGAGATCTCCGACTCCCGCCACGCCGAAAAATGTTTCTCGTCGACCACCAAGGGCAATTCCCAAACGAGAAATCTCTGCAAGCCCTCGGGCAAGCAACGTCGCCTTGGCATTCATTCCAAGTTCCATTCCATCAACCATTCCAGCAGCGAGAGCAATAACATTTTTTATTGCTCCCGCAGCTTCGACTCCCACTTGATCTGTGGTGCAATAAATGCGCCACGCATCCGTCACGAGCGCTTTCTGAACATATTGAATCGCCGATTCAGATCCTGCGGCAACGAGTGCTGTCGGCAGTCCACGGGCAGCTTCGGTTGCAATGGTCGGACCAGAGAGCGTGACGACTTCACGACCAACTTTCAACGCAGTCAGCACCTCGCTCGGTCGCATTCTGGACTCAACTTCGAATCCTTTGGCGACGCTCACGATGCATGCAGTTGGTGGGCAAACCTTCCCCAGAACCGCCCAAACAGATCGCGCGTATTGCGCGGGAATGGCCGTGATAACCAAATCCGCTCGATCCATCGCCTGTCGACCGTCGGTCGTGACTTGGATTGAATCTGCAATTCGAAGCCCCAGAATGCGTGGACTCTCACGCTTCGACAAAATTGGTGCGATTTCTTCGGCACTTCGCCCCAAAAGTGCGACATCATGCCCCGCCTTCGCGCAGTGGCACGCCAAAACAGTTCCAAATTGTCCACATCCGACGACGGCGATTCGCTCTGCCATCCAAACACCCTACCACGACTTCGAAGCGCAAGCGGTGCTAACCTGAAATGCAATTGGAGACCCCTCGACTATGACCACGATGAATGCATCAACCGCAACAGTCCGCAATGACCGCGATGCAGAGGCCGCCCAGGGCGGTGCCCGCCTTGAGCGGCGACTTTTTATCGCGCTCTGCGGCGGAATGATGCTGCTTGTCGCGTGGTTGGGATCGGCGCTTTTCAATATCGAAAATTCGGTCGCGCAAATTCCGGCTGTGATAGGCGCGATCATTCTGACCCTCCCCATGGCGAGCGGCGCTCTGAAAGAATTGCGCTTGGGTCGTCCTTCGAGCGATTCTTTGGCGACATTAGCTGTGCTTGCTGCGATGGCGAATCATCTTTATCTCGCCGCAGGATTTCTTGCATTTTTTCTCTGGCTCTCTGAACTGATACTTTCGCGAACGGCGTGGGGCGCACAACGAGCCATTCGCGACCTGCTGGAATTGACGCCAGATATGGCACGCATCGTCGATGCAACTGGCAACGAACGAGAAGTTGGCCGCAATGCGGTAAAAGTTGGAGATGTCCTGCGCATACGGCCTGGAGAAAATCTTCCAGCGGACGGTCGCGTTATTCGAGGAACCAGCAGCATCAATCAAGCTTCGCTCACGGGCGAAGCCGTCCCTGTTGAAGCACAACCTGGGTTGGATGTGTATGCAGGAACGACCAACTTGACAGGCCAAATCGACATGGAAGTCACAGCCATTGCCGGCGAGACAACGATTGGAAAAGTCGAATCGCTCATCAGAGAAGCCGAAAACTCTCGCAGCGATCGACAGGAACTCATCGAACGATTGGCTGCGTATTACGTCCCCGTCGTCTTGATGGTTGCTGGGTTGGTTTGGTTCTTCACCAGCAAGAGTGCGATCGCGGAAGTTCGAAATCAAGCCGCTGTGCGCGCAATCATCGTGTTGGTCGTGACCTGCCCTGGCGCTCTCTTGATTGCATACCCCACTGCAATGGTTGCAGCATTCGCCGCCGCAGCACGCTTGGGAATCATGATCAAGCAGACTCGAACTTTGGAGGCAGCGGGAAGAATCGACACAGTGGTCTTGGATAAAACAGGAACGCTCACGACAGGAAAATTTAGCGTCAGTCGACTCGCCCCCGCTGACGGATGCGAAGGTGCAGCGCTTCTACAGGCCGCCGCTGACTGCGAACAATCTTCCAACCATCCACTCGCCCGAAGCATTCTTGAAACGGCAACGCGAGCTCGCATTCAACCAGCGACGCTCAGTGCGTACGAAGAAATTCATGGTCGTGGAGTGCTCGCCAAGACGGCTTCGGGATCGACGATCCACGCCGGCAGATCGCAGTGGCTTCGAGAAATCAATCCAGCCATCGCAGAACAAATTGCCAAAGTGGAAGAACGCATCGACGGTATGTCGAGTGTGCATGTCATGGTCGACAACAAGTACTTGGGCGCAGTCGGCCTCGAGGACAAACTTCGCCAAAATGCAGCAGAAACGGTTACTCGTCTGCGCCAACTTGGAGTTCGTCGCGTCTGTATTTTCACTGGCGATCGTTTGGCCGTTGCTCGCCGAGTGGGCGAAGCTGTCGGCGTCGACACCATTGAAGCTGAGTGCCTTCCAGAAGAAAAGCACGATGAATTGAAGTACCTATTGCAGAAAGGTCACAAGGTTCTTGTCGTGGGCGATGGAATCAACGACGGACCAATTCTCGCCAGTGCAGATGTCGGTGTCGCCATGGGACTTTCGGGTTCTGACATTGCAACCAACAGCGCCGGCGTCGCGTTGATGAACGAAGACCTTCGACACATTCCTTTCTTGCTCGAACTCGCAACGAAGACGCGCGGCATCATCGCCGTCAACATCGCCGCGAGTCTTTTGCTGGCGACAATTGGACTCGCACTTGCTGCAACTGGCGAGATCGATATTTGGGTAACCCCTTTCTATCAAGCCGTCGCATACATCTTTGTCATCGCCAATAGCCTGAGACTTGTTCGCTTTGGCGAGGAATACGCCGACGCTGAAGAAGTGCGACGAATGATGGAATCAAGCCGCGCTCAAAAGCCAGTCCGTGCTTCGCAGCGACTTGCGGCAAACGCATGACTTTCCCGGCAGAGCGTTTGGGTCGCTCTTGCCCTGTTTTATGCGTGATTCTTCTGGCGACTCCTGCATCTGCTGATCAATCCGTTTCCCTTGATTCGCTGCAGATTTCAGCGGGAGCACGAGTTTTCTCTCAGTCGTGCTTGCCATGTCATGGAGCGAACAGTCCCTCTGCACTCGACTTGACTGATCCAATCGAACTCCATCGCAAGTCGCCAACGGCTGCAAAGATCGTCCGCGAAGGAGTCATGCCTCCGTGGCTTCCCAGTGAAATGGGAGCGCCCTTGATGCACTCGCGCAAACTCTCCGATGTGGATCGCACTGCACTCTTGGAATGGCTGGACCACAGTGGACCAGGCAAAGTCCCCGCCACAGAAGTGCTCCCCCCGCCTTCGCAGAATTGCGAGCTCATCGTTCGCGTCGCAGAAAATTGGCGCGTTGGAGCAGACCCTGGATTGACGCTGAGGTCATTTGCACTCTCGAGAGACCACGCAATCGATCGTCATGCGGCGCAATACTTCAACGCAGTCGAACTGGTTGCCGATGCGCCCGGCCTTGTCCATGGGATCTCCTTTCTTTGGGATGAACTTGGTTATGGCGCGCGCCTCGATGCGTCAGACCCTGCACCTGGGTATGACGCGGTCGGCGATATCGGATTGAATGCGTCTGGTTCTGGTGGAGGCGTCTCTCGATTGTCAACTCTCTGGAGATTGCCAAAGGGTTATGCCATCGAGATTCCAACCGACGCTGTGCTGATTGCAGAAGTTCATGCCGAAGGACGAGGAAAAGTTGAATCCCCCGCCGCAACCGTGCGTTTTTTGGCGCCGACGGAACCTTTCAAACCAGTGCATGCGGTATCGGTCAGCGCTGCACGGGTTGCGATGATCGCGACTGCGTGCGAGGCGGTTTCAATCTCCATCCGGGCTGGAGCGCACGTGAAATCGATTGATGTATTTGCGAAGGATGCGAACGGCCACTCGCGGTGCGTGCTAAATATTCCACGGTGGAACGAGGCGCTCAGCGAGCCGTGGATCTTTGATCCTCCGCTCGCATTGGATGCGGGGACAGAGTTATTCGTGCGATCGACGGTAAATGAAGTCGCCAAGGACACACTCGTTGATGCAAACGCCAGTGCGATGAATCAGCCAATGATTGTTCTGCTTGTCGCGGACAAAGATGCAGATCTAATCCGCGAGAAGTGAGGTCTGGGAGTTGATCATCGGGCACAGCCGCGGAAATGCATAAGTGGGCAGCCGTGAAAAGTCCTCTCGGGGCTCAAACACTCCTCGGCGACCGACAAGATCTGATTTGCGAAATTTTATTGCAAGTTTCGTCGGCGGCCTGCGGAACTCGCCCGAGAGAACTTTCCAGCGGCTGGGCACGCAAGCGCAACTGATCTGGAAAACGTTCGAGCGAGAATTTGATTCGCTCACTTGGGCAGCGGAATGATTTGAACCCCGGCGAGTTTGCAAGCCGAGCCGGAGTCCGCGTAGGCGAGGCGCAGCATGTTTGAGCCCGGGGTCAAATCAGTCAGCTGCCAAAAAACTGCACGAACCACTTTTGAGTCCATGCATGCGTTCCGCGGCGATGTCATAGTTCGCTATGCGATCGTGATCTTGTTTTATGCGATCGTGATCTTGGGATCCAAATACACATCCTGAATCGCATTGAGCAATTTCACTCCATCCGCCATTGGTTTCTGGAATGACTTGCGACCGGAAATCAGTCCCGTTCCTCCCGCACGCTTATTGATGACCGCGGTACGAACAGCATCGGCCAAATCATTCGCGCCAGTGCTTGCACCACCAGAATTGATCAGCCCGGATCGACCGCCGAAGCAGTTCAATACCTGATACCGCGTCAAATCAATTGGGTTATCTGAGCAAAGATCCGTGTAAATACGCGGATCGAACTTGCCATAACTTGATCCTCCCATATTGAGCGCCTGATATCCGCCGTTGCAATCGGCTTGCTTCTGCTTAATGATGTCCGCCTGAATCGTCACGCCAAGGTGGTTTGCCTGACCAGTCAAGTCGGCGCTCGTGTGATAATCCTTGCCATCCTTTACGAATGCGCTATTTCGCAAATAGCACCAAAGGACAGTCACCATGCCGAGTTCGTGCGCACGCTGAAAAGCCTCAGAGATCTCGATGATCTGTCGATCGGAATCGTCCGACCCGAAATAGATCGTCGCACCAACCGATGCTGCACCGAGATTCCATGCCTCTTCAACTGACCCAAACAAAATCTGCTTGTGCTGATTTGGATAGGTCAACAATTCGTTGTGATTGATCTTCACGAGGAACGGAATCTTGTGCGCATATTTTCGTGCGACACTTCCAAAGACTCCGAAGGTTGTGGCGACCGCATTGCATCCACCTTCGATCGCCAACTTGATAATGTTTTCGCCGTCGAAGTAAATCGGATTCTTCGCGAAGCTCGCTCCGGCGGAATGTTCGATCCCTTGATCGACCGGCAAGATGCTGCAATATCCCGTCCCCGAAAGGCGACCATGATTGAACATTGCGGCCATATTGCGCAGGACCTGCGGATTGCGATCGCTCTGGATATATGTGCGGTCAATGAAGTCTGGACCAGGCAAATGCAGAAGATCCTTGCTGACCTTTGCCTTGTAATTCAGCAGTAAATCTGCATCAGCTCCAAGTAGTTCTTGAGTGGTCGACTTGCTAGCAGGACGGGTCGTTGCATTGGTCATTTCGAGAAGCTCCTCATTCGGTTTGGGGTGAGTAGGCAAGGATACCGCCAGATTGTCACAATACCCATCCGATGCTGATCTATGCCGGAATCGACGAAGCTGGATACGGGCCCTTGCTCGGACCTCTGTGCGTTGCGTCCTCCCATTGGTCGATTGAGGGCGCAAACGATCCACTCGCGCCGCCGAATTTATGGAAAACCCTTTCGCGTGCGGTCTGTAGAACAAGCAAAGACCGTCGCGGTCGTATCGCGATTAATGACAGCAAGAAACTCAAGGGCAACGGAGCAAATGGCATCCACCCGATGCGCACGATTGAACGAGGGGTTCTCGCCGCACTCAGTCTTGAATCAAATGTGAATGCGCTTGCCAATGATTCGGATCTCTTCACTCGCGTCGGGGCGAGTGATCCATCCACGATTGCTCCGTGGTACTGCGACTCAACTGCGCTGCCGTGGGCGTGCGATGCGCCACAGATTCACATTGCGTGCGCAATGCTTCAACGAGCAGCAATTGATGCATCCGTCGCTGGTCACGGAATGATCTGCCAAACGATTGATGCCGACGAAATCAATGAAGCTGCGCGGCAAGGAATGATCAAGACGAGCGTGCCTTGGACGCTGTTGATTCGTCAAGTGACGCAACTACGCGCGCGTTGGCCAGATGCTGCGATTCGAGTTGCGGCCGATCGCCAAAGTGGACGGATGCGCTATCTCGACGATTTGCTTCGCGCATTTCCAAACGATCGCCTCAAAGTCATCCAAGAAGATGCACGAGAAAGCATTTATCAAATTGATAGCGCGAAGGCACCGATGGTGATTTCTTTCACGGTCGAAGGTGAAACGGATCATTTGCCCATCGCACTTGCGTCGATGACTGCGAAATATGTGCGCGAACTTTGGATGGATCGCATGAATCGCTGGTTTGCCGCCCGCGTGACCAACTTGGCACCCACCGCGGGGTATGTCAAGGACGGCCGCCGCTTCGTGGGGCTCATTCGGCCCGCCCTTGAAGCAAATGGCCTGGACGAGTCGAGGCTGATTCGCACAATCTGAACGATCGACCGCTTCTGAGCCACCAAATGGGGGGAGCGATTGCGGCGGCAAATGCCGCACTGAAATCGGGGATTGGGCAAGTTGACCCAACGTGCTTCCCTGTTAGACTGCGGGACTCTTTACTAACTGGAGCCAACGACAAATGCCTACTGATCTAAAACTCGTTCGAAACATTGGAATTTGCGCCCACATTGATGCTGGTAAAACCACCGTCACGGAGCGCATCCTTTTTTACACTGGCAAGATTCATCGCATGGGTGAAGTGCACGAAGGCACCGCCAC
Organism: uncultured bacterium; assembly: GCA_903919715.1. Classification (GTDB taxonomy): domain Bacteria; phylum Planctomycetota; class Phycisphaerae; order Phycisphaerales; family SM1A02; genus F1-60-MAGs104. Next base: position 7,153 of record CAIXJC010000025.1, read on the forward strand.
GATGGATTCCTTGGTCGAAGAACAAGAGCGCGGAATTACGATTCAATCCGCTGCGACCACTTGCCCATGGGAGCATTTGGGAACTGAATACAAGATCAATCTGATCGACACCCCTGGCCACGTCGATTTCACCATTGAAGTCGAACGATCACTGCGCGTCCTCGACGGCGCAGTCGCCGTGTTCGACGGCAAGGAAGGCGTTGAAGCACAGAGCGAAACTGTCTGGCGTCAGGCCGATCGTTATGGCGTCCCACGCTTGTGCCTCATCAACAAGATGGACAAACTCGGCGCTGATTTCGATTTCTCCTATGGATCGATCCTCACCCGCTTGGGAGCGAACGCGATTCCGATTCAATATCCAATCGGTTGGGGAAATGATTTTAAAGGCATCATCGACCTTATGAATATGAAGGCGATGTATTGGTCACAGGCGGACGACGGCCAAGACATCAAGATCACTGAGATTCCAGAAGAGTGGATGGAAAAGGCGACTGAATGGCGCCTCAAGATGGTCGAGAAAATCGCAGAACTTGACGACAACTTGACCGAAAAGTATCTCACGGATCCAAATTCAATCACCGTGCCAGAGTTAAAGGCCGCCCTTCGTGCTGCAGTTATTAGCTTGCGAGCATTCGGCGTTCTTTGCGGATCTGCCCTGAAATATGTGGGTGTTCAGACTGTTCTCGATGCGGTCATCGACTATCTGCCCTGCCCAACCGAGCGACCAGACGTCGAAGGAACCGACATCCGAGATCCGAGCATCAAGCTCACACGACCGCACTCCGAAAACGCTCCGTTTTCTGCGCTCGTTTTCAAAGTCGTCTCTGACGTTGCTGGAACGCTGACCTATTTGCGCGTGTATTCGGGCAAGTTGGTCAAAGGTTCGCGCGTGCTCAATCCAGGCAACGACCGCAAGGAAAATGTCTCGCGTCTGTACGAAATGCATTCGCAGCATCGCAATGCGCTCGACGAAACTGGACCAGGCCAAATCGTGGCCGTTGTCGGTTTGAAGGATTCGTTCACAGGCGACACGCTCTGCGATCTCGATCATCCGATCGTGCTCGAACGCATGGTCTTCCCAGAACCGGTCATCTCGATGTCGATCGAGCCAAACACTGCCGACGATAAGAAGAAACTCGGTGAAGCTCTCACGACTATCCGCCGCGAAGATCCTTCGTTCCGTTCAAACTACAACGAAGAAACTGGCGAGACGATCATCTCTGGAATGGGTGAGTTGCATCTTGAAATCATCAAGAACAAACTCGTTCGTGACATGAAGATCGGCGTCAGCGTTGGCAAGCCACGCGTTGCGTATCGCGAAACGATTACCGGAGCCGCAGAACGCGTCCGCGGTCTCTTCAAGAAGCAGTCGGGTGGACGAGGTCAGTTCGGCGATGCAGTCGTCAGCGTGCGTCCGATGACCAAGGAAGAAGCCGAAGCAGAAGATTTGGTCATGAAGAATGGCGTGGTCTTCGAAGACAAGATCGCCGGCGGAGTTGTCCCACGCGAATTCATCCCGAGCATCGAATACGGTGCGCGCCAAGCGGCTGCGAGTGGAATTCTCGGCGGCTATCCAGTCATCAACGTGAAGGTAGAACTGGTTTACGGTTCATACCATGACGTCGATTCGAGCCAAATCGCCTTCGAACAAGCAGGCGCGCTCGCTTTCCGCGAAGCATGCACAAAGGCAGGACTTGCGCTTCTCGAGCCAATCATGAAGTTGGTCGTCACAACCCCAGACGAATTCTTCGGGAGCGTTTCGGGCGACATCGCTAGCCGACGCGGTCAAATCACCGACAGCGAAGTTCGCGGAGTACTGCGACTCGTCACGGCTGAAGTGCCGCTCTCGGAACTCTTCGGTTACACCACGAGCCTTCGTTCGATGAGCCAAGGCCGTGCTTCGAGTTCTATGGAGCCGCTGACATATCGCATCATGCCTGATCGATTGAAGGACGAAGTTCTCGCCAACCAGTGAGTTCAACACTTTCCGAGTCCGCATGAGAGAACCAACTGATGCGGACTGGTTGGAGAGTGCCGCAAAGCTTGCGCTGCGCGGTCATGGTGGAGCGGAACCAAACCCGATGGTTGGTTGCATTCTTGTCAAGGATGGATCCGTTGTTAGTTGGGGATATCACGCGCGCTGCGGAGAATTGCACGCCGAAGCTGTCGCATTAAACAGAGCTGGGATTCGAGCCGAAGGTGCGACCGCGTACGTCACGCTCGAACCATGTGCACATTATGGAAGAACGCCCCCCTGCTGCGATGCATTGATTCAACATGGTGTTGCCCGAGTTGTCTTTGGAGTCGCCGATCCGAATCCTCTTGCTGCGGGCGGCGAAGACCGAATGCGATCGGCCGGTATTTCCGTCGAGCAAGTTTCAAACGCCGCGTGTGCGCAAGTGACAGCTCCGTTCGTGACTCGTATTCGATCGAAGAGACCGTGGATCATCGCCAAATGGGCGCAGACAATCGACGGACGCACTGCGACGCGAACTGGAGACAACCGCTGGATCAGTTCGCCGCAGAGTCGTGCAATGGTTCACCGTGAACGCGGACGCGTTGACGGAGTCATGGTCGGAATCGGAACCGTCCTAGCCGACAATCCACATCTTCTTCCCCGCACGTCGCACTTCCGCCGACAGCCTCGCAGAGTGATCATTGATCCTCAACTCGCCACTCCATCTGATGCGCAAGTTGTTCGCACAGTCACGCAGGGACCCGTTTCGATTGCCGCGCTCTCTAGTGCGATTGAGGGATTGAGCGACGCGAGACGTTCGCTCTTCACTGATGCGGGGGTCACCCTCATTCAATTGCCTCAAAGCGCAATCGCCACGTCATACCGAACGTTCCGCGGATTACCGCAAGGCTCGATGATGTGGCTCATGCAGCACCTGTACACCCAACGCGTATCGAACGTTTTGGTCGAAGGTGGATCTGGATTGCTCGGCGCGCTCTTTGACGAAGATCTTGTCGACGACGCCTGGTGTTTCACTGCGCCTGTTTCAGGAGGCGATGAAAAAGCAGTGTCGATCGATCCGCTTCGCTTTCAAAGGATTGATCTTCGCCAACGGGCGAATGACAGCGTCGCACTCTGGCGGCGGCGGGATTAAGGGAGTGGTGCAACGACTGGCACTGGCGCAGTACGAATCGCATCGGAATTGCCAGCCACATACGAATCAACATCGAATCGAAGACCAAGGCTCGACGGAAAAATTCGCAGGACGCCAGATCCATCGTCGACGCCAAAGCGTCCACCATTTCGTTCCTGAGAAACCTTGATCGACGAGATCTCTCGGCCATCAAATGATTCAAGAACAATCCGACCAACGATCAGATCCGCGGGTGCGGCGCTCAACATGATTTCCGCTGCCCTGCTATCGCACAATTTCTTCAGAAGCGCATCAACCGGCGCAACCGCTGCTGCTCGGCTGCCAGAAGCAGTTGAAATATTCCATTCGCCGCCAGTTCGTTCGATTTTCAGAACACCTCCCACAACTGACTCGAGTCGAATCGCACGCACATCTTCTGGACGCTGCCCCGTCGCAGTCGGATCAATCATTAAGAGCGTTGGAGGAATCGCAGCGGCAACTGCAGTGCCATCGATTTCCATGATGGCCTCTGGCTGATTGCTCAATCGTGCGAATCGTTCGGGTGCGCCTGCTCGAATCGGCGCGCCGATCTCCAATCGCTCCACCATCGGTTGCAGAGTGACGCAGCCATCCGCATCGGTCTTTCGCATCGATGCGTGGATTTCGACGACACCCGCTGGTTTGTCGAGTCCAAATGGCAACAACTCAATCGGTCGATCAACCACAAACCCACTCGCCTGCGCACGTGCAAGGGCTTCGAGCCATCGCTCGACTGCTGCACGATCTGCTCGAGTCGAAATGGGTGACACAACTTTCCACGCAGAGCCATCACGGACAATTTCCAAACGCTGCGTCTTGCCGTCTCGACCAGGACTCTCACTGACCAACCGATCACACTCGACATCTGCGCGAGAAAAGAGCAGCGTTTGCCGCCATTGCCGTAGGTCTGAAAGCAGCGCAGCATCATGAAGCGCCGATTGCGCAGCGCGTGGCTGAGCATGTTCTCCACCGAGATCGATCCATGCGAACCCCGCAGGTAATCGCCGCCCGAGTCGAATGGTCACTTTGCCATCCTTCCAAGCAAGAGTCACCGAAGGAGCATCTAAACCCAACCCAGTCGATTCCGCAAAGTGTGACGCATCGTCTGCGCCTTCGACCGCACCCATGCGCGCCGTCAATCCATTTGCTTGATCAACAACTTCCATCAGTCGTGCAGTATCGACGGGAAATTCAAACGGCACCGTTTGAAACCAACGTCCATTTCGGCGCACAAATTCGAAGAGGTCGTTTGGACCACGCGTGATCTCAACTCGTTCGATCTGCGACCATGGCACCGAGCCAGCCCCGAAGACTGGAGCAAATCCGGCATCCAATTTGACCGTGCGAGAATCGACACCGACGCTCCATAGAAACCAACCGCCGATCCACACGAGTGCAGCAACAAACCACAATGCGAAGGTCGTTCGCCAGCTCATGCTCGTGATCTCCAAAGTGCAATGACCAAACCGATCAAGAGCGAAACCGCTGGCAGCCCAAGCGCTAATCCAGCGGTGTATTCAAGGCGATCACGCACCGAAATCGCCGCAATTCGCGGTGATTCACGGCCGCTCCCCCCATTTCCCAAACGTTGATCGAGTCCCGCAAGCCACAACACACCATTGACTGCAAACTCGCGGTTCCCTGGATTCAAGAGCGCATCTCGCCCTGCGCCAAGGGATCGCGCGGAGTCAACCACACCAGTCGTCATCCACGACGGCGATCCAACGACAATCGCACGAATTGATTGCAAGCCAGGATCGCGACGCGTCGCAGCAACTGCGACTGAAATCGGTTCGGTCGTCATCTTTGTTGACCGTGGATCGGGAGTCCTTCGTCGCCAATCTCTTTCAATCGATCGACTCGGACCGTCTCGTGCGGCGAGAACGCTTTGACTGCTCATCCCACTCGTTGCTGTAACAGGTCCAACTGGAATCGCTACGGAGAATCCCAATCGTTGATTGTCGAGCGCTTGCGACAATGGACTCTCAGATGGGACAACGGAGACATCCATCTTGGTCCGCCTCTCTGTGCGTCCCTCCGCAACAGGAATATCGTCGACAATCACCGCATCGGAATTCGCTCGAGCTCCCAAGGTCGAAGCAATCTCACTCCACGGATCGGATCGTCCCGCGAGCGGACGAAGGCTTGGGCCCAGGGAATAAAACAACGGCTGTCCCTCAGTGACCAATCCACTGATTGCCTCTAAAAGCACGCGTTCTCGTGCATCTTTTTCGACCGCAACGGTTCGTGTTGGAATGATCATCCACACGCTTCGTGCGGTCGCGATCGGATGCGGCTCGGAGGTCACTCGCCACTCACGCACACCGATTCGAGCGGCGCGACATGCATCGGCGATCGCACTGCCATCAAACCCATCGGCAGATGGAACCAACATCGATTTTTCTTCGGCGTGGACCAAGATCACCTCAGGCTTCTGATCATCCAAGATGCTGCGGATCGCACCATCGATGAGTTGTTCCATTCTGTATCGACGATCGAATCGAACGGTCGCACTTTGGTCTGCTGTATTGACTGCCAATGCGGCGTCATCGAGGAACGCAATACCTCCAGGAGATTCGATCACAATCCCTCCGCCAACGGCAAGCCCTGCAGAAATATCTTGAAGTGGATCGCTCGGCAATACATCCAGAGCATCAACAGTTCGAAGCAGCGCACGCGCGCGAACTCCCAGCTCGGGACGTGCACGACGCGCGAGTTCTTGAACGACCTCAGGTGCGTGGTCATCGGCACCTCGCCCAACAAGCCAATTAGAGAAGGTCCCTAATTGCCCAGCCCAATCGCGATTGTTGCTTGCAATAACCTCCGCCGTCTGTGAATAGTCTGGCAGCGCTCGGTCTGGACGTCCAAGTTGCATCGCACGGATTCGCTGCGAAATGACTGGAGCGCCGCTTGCGAGCGCCTTGAACGCTCCCCTCGCCTGCTCAATCTGTTTTCGATCCGCTGATTCTGCCGGTAACTGATCGATCACGAGAGTCAGTCGCGCCGACTCTTGTGATGCGTACGCGGCGAGAACTTCCAATTCTTTCAGGCCAGCTGCAACTGCGTCCTGCATCTCCTGCGCGGACCCGCGCTTCCTCGTTACCAAATCATCGAGCCACTGGGAATAACGCGCGGCACCAGTTGGCGTCGTTGGATCGATTCGCTCGTGCGATGGTTGATCCGCCGAATGCGCATTCGTGAATGCCACGAGAACCTCATTCAACTGATCGGATATCGCTCGGTCAAGACCACCAGCCGGTGCGATCCATGTCATGCGCCATCCCTGCGGCAGCTCGTTCACCATGTGTTTAGTCCGTTCATCGAGCACCCACGCGCGACTCTTTGTCGCATCAAGTGAAATTCGAGCGACCGGTGCATGAGCCGCCGCTGCAACCGCCACCGCGAGGGCCAATACTCCAACAACTCCAAGAATCAATCTCAATTTGATCGCGATTGCACCGCGGTGACCTCCACGCTCCGCTTCCGTCGATTGAACCACTACTGCTGCCGCCAGAAAACCTGCGGTCACGCAAATGAAATACATAATGTTTGACGAATCGATTTCGCCATTGAGAAATCCTTCGAGCCGGCGCACAGGATCTGCTGCAAAGAGCATGTCCGCCTGCGCACTTGGCAGCACAGGGGCGATTGAGCGAATTGCGAGCAACAGCATCAGCCATGAAAAGAAAGTTGCGAGATATGCGACGGCGGCAGTTGATGAGATAGATCCAAAGAAAAGTCCAGATGCGAGATACATCGATCCCGCCAAGAGAACCCCAAGCGCCGCACAGAGCGCTTCGCCGAGGTCGGGCCGAGAGAGCGATTCGATGACCGCATAAGGACCGCCGAGTCCCACCGCACACAGCAGTGTTAACGCAATCATTCCTGCGACGTATCGGCCTCCAACAATCGACCAGACGCTTGCAGGACTTGTCGCAAGCACTTCCCAAAATCCCGATCGTCGCTCTTCCGTCGTTGGACGAAGTGAAAGTGCTGGTGCGGTCAAGAGCATCGCCCATCCCGCCGCCGCTGCCACGGTACGCAGTTCGGCTGGTGATCCAGGAACGAGGACTGCAATTCCAGTGATAATCCCACTGACGAATGCGAAAATTGCGACGGCTCCCCAAACGGTCGGCGTGAGAAAAAGCGCCGCACATTCGCGCCGAGCAAGCGTCATCACGTCGCTGATCACTGTGCCCCCCCACTCTCGCGCCCAGTTTCATTTTCACGTCCACGAACAAGTCGCTGAAAGATTTCTTCCAGCGAAGGATTCGCTCGCTCGAATCGGCGAATCATCGCCCCAACCGAATGCAATGCTGCTGCGACTGCGGCGGGGACGCCCATTGCAGATTCACCGTCAGCGACAACTTCGATTGCAATTCGAGTCCATCCATCCTGCATCGACTCTGTCTGAACGCCCAGGACTCCAACAATCTCGCGCAGCGCGACGGGATCACAGCGCGTGGATTCGACCTCGAACCGCCCACCAACTGCTCCCTGACGACGAAGATCAATCGCACTTCCGGCGGCAACTAATTTGCCACGCGCAATCAGCACAAGATGATCACAAGTCGCTTCAACTTCTGCAAGATTATGGCTGGAAAACAGCACCGTATGTTGGCCACGAAGTGACCGCACGAGCGTGCGGAAGGCCATCGCAGTTGTTGGATCAAGCCCCGTCCCAGGTTCATCAAGTATCACGACGCTCGGTGATGGGACGAGCGCTGCTGCGAGTCCAACTCGTTGTCGAAATCCTCGACTCAGAGATCCGAGCAACTTATTGCGAACCTCTGCAAGACCGCAACGATCGATGACTCCATCGATCGCAGCACGACGTTTCATTCGATCGACTCCCCAGAGCGCACAGCGAAACTTCAAATACTCACGAACGTTCAATTCGGATGGAAGCGGATTGGTCTCAGGCAGATATCCCAACTGCCTTCGAGCAGACCGAGAATCGCCACGAATGTCCGCCCCCGCAAGCACAAGTCGACCTGCATTCGGTTGGATTGCCCCAGTCAACATTCGAATCGTGGTGGTCTTTCCCGCACCATTGGGTCCTAAAAAACCGCAAACCGATCCAACGGGGACCGAAAACGAGAGGTCGGACACAGCCTTGAATGCTCCGAATGATTTGTGGACATGCTCGACGGTGATCATTGTGGAGGTTGAAGAGTGTAAGCGAACCGTACACTTGCCCTCCCCTATGGCTGAGTCATTGCCACATCCTCATCGCCAAGACTCCAACGGCTTTTTCGACAATGTCGGCGCTGGAGTCGGCGTCGTTGACGGCGCTGGCGAAGTCATTTGGATGAGCTCGCGCCTCGCCGAGCATTCGGCGGAAACACTTCGGCACTTCACCGAACTCTGCGCTGGGGCAATCAAACAGTTTGCAACTGCGCCCACCTTGCACATGCGCAAGCGGTTCGCGTCAGGGCCTCGGTTCTTTGAATTGATGATTTCACCAGCATCTGAACATCGAGCCACGGGAATCCTGTTCGATGTCACAAATCGAACTCGACTCAGCGAGCGGCTTGAGGCAATCGATCTCGCTGGAGCGGACTTGTTGGATTTGGATGCGCAGATCGTCAATCCGCTGAATGTCGCCGAGCGATTGGCTCTCTTGGAAGGAAAAATCGCCAACACGATGCGCACTCAGTTTGCAGACCAACCGTTCGAGGTGCGACTTCGAAATCGCAAAACAGAACAATTGGAACTCGTGATCGGTCACGGAATTGATCCACTGCGAATCGGCGAGTCGATCTTTGCACGTGGCACTGGCAACGGCATTTCTGGTCTTGTTGCCTCGACGGGCGAGAGTTATATCGGGCGCAATCTTGATGCGGATCCGCTGTATATCCCGGGACTTCCTGGGGCACGTTCGAGCTTAACTGTCCCACTGCTGCTTCGCGACCGTGTCATCGGCGTCGTCAATGTGGAATCCATTCAGGCAGACGCTTTCTCGGACGAGGACCGCATGGCGCTCGAAACATACGGTCGCTATCAAGCGATGGCACTCAATATTCTTGACATGCTCATCGTTGAACGATCGACCACGAGCGAGCGAGTTTCAACGATCTTGCGCGAGGAAATGATTGTGCCGCAGCAACGACTGCGTGATGCGACGCGCGATCTTGCAGCTGGAAAGTTGGGCGCATATGAAAGCCTAGAAGCTGCGCTCGAAACACTCGGGGCACGCATCCGAGGAGCAACGTCTGGCCCGCAATCTGTGCTTGGAATTGACCGCCTTCCACGCGACCGAAGCGTCGATCCGTTCATCAGCGGCAAGCGAATTCTGGTTGCCGACGATGATGCGAATGTCCGAGAGACCATCCAAGGACTTCTGCAGGAAGCAGGCGGAATTGTGGAAAATCGTGCTGATGGTGGCGCCACTCTTGAACTCGTGCGGCGTGCGAAAGACGAAGGTCGTCCATTCGATCTCGTCATTTCCGATGTTCGAATGCCCGACCGCAATGGCTATGAAGTCTTTCGTGGCACACGCGAATGCACGCCCAACTGTGCGTTTCTGATGATGACTGGATTTGGATATGACCCCAATCATTCGATTGTCAGATCAACACAAGATGGCTTGAATCACTTTCTCTTCAAGCCGTTCCAAGCGAATGTCTTACTCGAAGAAGTACGCAAGGCGTTTGGAGCGACCGAGTAGAAAACGCATTCCAGAATGCGCAAACGAGATTGCACGAACGAGATTGCGACACTAGTGCGGCCGAACCGCCGCCAAGATTCTCGGATGACCTTCGAGATCTGGAAGAATGCGAATATCCCGATATCCAAGATCGGCCGCAATTGAAGTTGCTGACGCTCCTTGACTCGAACTGATCTCGACAAGTATCGATCCACTAGGCTTCAGCCATTTGGGAGATGCGCTGACAATTCTGCGCACGAAATCCAATCCATCTCGCCCGCCACGCAGTGCTGTCGAAGGCTCAAATTCACGGACATTCTTAGGCACTTCCGCCCATTCTGCATCGCTGATGTATGGCGGATTCGCACAGAGCAAATCCAAGGTTCCCTCGAGTTCGCGACCGATCAGCGGTGCATCAAGATCACCTTCGAGGACTTCAATCAGTGAGTCGAATCCGAGCGACTTCACATTTCGCCGCGCCATTTCGGCGGCGGCGAGAACAATCTCCGTTGCGTAAATGCGCACGCCACCACGCGTCGGTGGTTCTGCTACGACGGCCCCGTCAACAACCTCCGCCCCCTGCTTGCGCCACGATAATTGTTTGCGTCCGCTGTGGGCCGCAGCAAGCGACTTTGCGATTGCAATTGCCACGCATCCAGAACCAGTGCAAAGATCGGCGATTCGAATCTCTTCAACAGTCAGAAGGCCGCCGTCACTGCCGCGCAAGAGCCGGAGCGCTTCTTCAACGAGCGACTCGGTCGCTGGACGAGGAATGAGCGTTGCGGGTCCCACCTCGATCTCGCAACCAAAGAAACTCCACGTTCCCACAAGGTATTGCACGGGCTCGTGGCGACCCGCGCGCTGAACCAGCCCGCGCAACTTCGCAAGTTCTTCGGCATTCGCCGGGCGATCAGGATCCATGTACAGCCGCATCCGATCGCACCCGAGCACATGAGCAATCAGCAAATCAGCGCAAACCGTTGGCGAATCGACAGATTTCTCCGTCAAAAACGTACTGATCCAACTGCGCAATCGCCGAACCGTCCATGTTTCAGGCATCACACAATCCTAACGGTTTCTGAAGTAACATCGCCCCCCCGGCTCATTATGACTACAACCCAAGCACATCAGACTCTCCGTTCGCTCCAGCACCAAGCCAATGAGGCATCGATCTTCGCATCGGTGACGCTTGATGGAGAACGTTTGGAATGCGAAGCCAAGGATGCCGCGGCGAAGGCGGAGTACCGCATCGAAGCCGCTGAAGATGGCTGGCGTCTCTCGCTTGGGACGGCAGATCGTTGGCTGAGCGAATCAATCGAATCGCAACTCGTCGAGTCACGGGATTCAATGGAAGATTTGCTGCGTGAAGAACTCGTTGATCTTGATTGCATGGAGGCTCCACCAAAGATCCGACATTTCCGCGACGAGTCTCGGCGATATGTTTTTGAATGCACGGTTCCATTTGGCACGGATCCCGCCGAGGACTTACGCCGAGCCATATGTTTCCTCCTTGCCTTCGAGTCAATGTTTCGTCAACTCGGCGATATGTCTGGCGCGGAGAGCGAAGAGTGACACCTCCACGAGTTCTGATGCTTGGCTGGGAGTTCCCGCCATTCATCACCGGCGGATTGGGAACAGCATGCCACGGATTGACCCGTGGACTGACCACAGCAGGATGCGACATCACTTTCGCCCTGCCACGTTCAATTTCTCGTTCCCATTCGTCGCATGTCCGAATCCTTTCGCCAGCAAGCGAAATCGCAGAAGCATCATCATGGGTCGCCCCTCCCGAAGGAATGATTACAGAATCCGCTGATTCAGCCGAGATTTTGGAAACCACCCGATTGGCCAGCATCGAGAAAGTGCGTACGGAATCTCTTCAACGCGGAACTCCTGAGCGGATCAAGATTCTCGACCTGCCCATGATGGCGCAAAGTTCTTATGCCTGTGGAGCTGCGCGAGGGCGCTTGATCACAACGGCGCGTGAAGCACTCGGAGAGATTGGCGAGTTCGGCGATGACATTGAGACGCTGACAGACGAACAATTTGAAAGCGTCCTCGAACGGGTAACGCGCAGAAAAATACCAGGAGCATCGCTTGCCGATCTTGTCATCGAGCGCGCCCTGCCCGAAGCAGGACGAGGTGGTTCGAACAATCACGGACACGCACCAGAAGCCATCGGTGGATATGACGGCGACCTGATCCTCGCGGCCGAGCGATATGCGCACTTCTGCGTTCGTGCGGCACAGCATTTGCCATTCGACATCATTCACGCGCATGACTGGCTGACATATCCCGCCGGCATCGCACTTGCACGACTGACTGGGCGTCCACTCGTTGTTCATGTTCATGCGACTGAATTCGATCGTTCGGGCGAACACGTCAATCAGGCGGTGTACAACATCGAACGCCGAGGAATGCATGCTGCGATCCGCGTTCTTGCTGTCAGCATGTTGACCCGAAATCTGCTCGTGAACCGTTACGGCGTCTCCCCTGACAAGATCGACGTTGTCTATAACGGAGTGGATATTGAGCCTTCGACATATGGCATCAAACGCATCGAGCGTTCCGAGCGGATCGTGCTGTATTTCGGGCGAATCACGATGCAAAAGGGACCAGAGTATTTCGTTCGCGCCGCAAAGCGAGTCCTCGAGGTCGAGAAGAATGTGCGATTCGTTGTGGCAGGTTCTGGAGATCAAGCAACAGCGATGATCGAAATGGCTGCAGCAATGGGAATTGGAAATCGCATGACCTTCACTGGTTTCTTGCGTGGCAAAGATATTCAGCGCGTCTTCTCACTTGCTGATCTCTATGTCATGCCAAGCGTTTCTGAACCGTTTGGTATCGCCCCTCTCGAAGCGATGGGCCATCGAGTTCCAGTAATCATCAGCAAAAACTCTGGCGTATCAGAAGTCTTAACGCATGCGCTCAAGGTCAACTTCTGGGACGTTGACGATATGGCGAACAAGATCGTCGCTGTCCTGCGGCATCCTCCGCTTCGTGCGGAACTACGCGATCGAGGGCTCTTCGAAGTCCGCGGCATCACCTGGGATGGTGCGGCGAAGCGGTGCATCGACAGTTACGAGAAAGCACTTGCAGTCGTCGGCCGGTCGAGCACTGGCAAACCGCGCAAATAACCGACTGCGCCGAGATCGTCCGCTCATTCCTATACTCACTCTCCTCTATGGGTTTGTTCACTCGATCGAAGTCGTCCGCCACTAAAAAGGCGCCTCCTGTTCCCGCACGTTCGCCTGCATCGGCGACCCTTGTTGGAGCGGCGGTTGATACGCCACCAACGCCCGTCGATGGCGATGCGAAGTTGGAACAGCAAGCGCAGGCGCACGCACTCGCCATCTTGAACGCTGCACGCGACGATCGCGCTGGCGTGATGAGCGCGGCATTCTGGTCTGACAAATTGATGGCGTGGTCGATGAAAGATCCAGACTTCAAAGTCCAACTCTTTCACTTTGTCGATTGCTTCCCAGCTTTGCGATCTTCGGATGCGATTTACGAACACCTCGTCGACTTCATGTCGAAGCCTGGATTGAATCTTCCCCCAGGTCTAGATATGGGCCTCCGCGCGGGCGGGCTTGCGAAAGGTTTAGTTGCGAAGACGATGTCTGGGCAAATCGAATCGATGGCGAGCAAATTTATCGCTGGTCGCGATGCCAAGAGTGCGCTTCCAACTTTGAAGAAACTTTGGGCAGACAACATGGCATTCAGCGTCGACCTTTTGGGCGAAGCATGCTTGAGTGATTCCGAAGCGCAGATGTACCGAGACAAATATCTTGATCTCATCGCGAATCTTCCTGGTGAAGTTGCGACATGGGCGCCAAATGCTCGACTTGAGAGCGATCATCTTGGACCGATCCCACGGACAAATGTTTCCATCAAGATTTCGTCGCTCTTTGCACGAACGGACCCGATCGACTTTGCTGGGTCGTTGAACGGATTGGTCGATGCGCTGACGCCAATTCTGGAAGCGGCGCAGAAGAATGGCGTCTTTGTGAATTTCGATATGGAGCAGTTTTCGCTCAAAGACCTGACGCTCGAACTCTTCATGCGGTGCTGCGAAAAGGTGCCGTTTTCAGCTGGATTGGCGATGCAGGCATACCTTCGAAGTGGCGAAGATGATGCGCAGCGGATCATCGATTGGTCCAAGCGAACGGGACGCATCGTCACCGTTCGATTGGTCAAAGGTGCATACTGGGATTCGCAAACGATTCAGTCGGAACAGTTGGGGTGGACATCGCCAGTCTGGGGAGTCAAGCGAGACACGGACGCATGCTTCGAGCGAATGGCGAGTCGATTCATTCGATCTACTCCACAGCGCAATGGCGTCGGCGGCGTCAAACTCGCACTTGGTTCGCACAACGCACGATCAATCGGAGCGGCACTTGCGATGGTGGAGAAGGCTGGACTTCCGACGAATGCGATCGAATTGCAAATGCTGCATGGCATGGGTGATGCGCTGAAATCTGCAACGATTGCGCGTGGACTTCGACTGCGTGAGTATCTGCCAGTCGGTGAAATGATTCCTGGAATGGCGTATCTCGTGCGCAGACTTCTGGAGAACACGAGCAACGAAAGTTGGTTGCGATCTGGATTTGCAGATGGCGCTGATTCTGCCCTGCTCGTTGCATCGCCACACCGAGGAACTGGCTCTGGATCTGGAACCGATGATGGGAGAAAGAGGCTCGATCAAGCCCCTGAACGACATGCGCTTGGGCGAAGCCATCCAAACATTGCAGATGGCCGACCCTTTTTCACCGAGAGCCTCCGGGACTTTTCAGATGGCGCGCAGCGTGAAGCATTTGCAAGTGCAATCTCTCGAGCAACCGTTGCAAACATCGCCAACGATGGCACTGCGCAGAAGGCAACTGCAACCGTCGATCGACTACACCGAGCTTTTCCAGCCTGGCGCGATACCCCATTTCTCGATCGAGCGGCGGTGCTGGTACGCGCTGCGGCAGTGATGCGATCTCGTCGAGACGAACTCTGCGGGATCATCATTCGCGAAGCGGGAAAGACGTGGCGCGAAGCTGATGGGGACATCTGCGAAGCAATCGATTTCTGCGAGTATTACGCCCGCGAAGCAGCGCAGTTGTTCGACCCTCGCCGACTCGGTTCTTTTACTGGCGAATTGAACGAAGAATGGTTTCAACCGCGCGGCGTCGCGGCAGTGATCAGCCCGTGGAATTTTCCACTTGCAATCTGTTGCGGTATGACCGTCGCTGCACTTGTTACGGGAAACACCGTCATCGTAAAACCTGCGGAGCAGACCCCTGCCATCGCCAAAGTGATGTGCGAGATTCTCTGGGCTGCCGGCGCACCAACCGACGCACTCGCGTTCTTGCCTGGACCAGGCGAAACCGTCGGCGCGACCCTTGTTCGCGATCCACGCGTCGCTCTGATCGCATTCACAGGATCGAAAGGTGTTGGACTGGACATTGTCGAGGCCTCTGGACGAACACTCGCAGATCAAGAATGCGTGAAGAAAGTCGTTTGCGAAATGGGCGGAAAGAATGCGATCATCATCGACGAAAGCGCCGATCTGGACGAGGCTGTTCTTGGCGTGCGTCAATCTGCATTTGGATTCTCGGGGCAAAAATGTTCTGCGTGCAGTCGAGTGATCGTCGTTGGAAATGCGAACGACGCGTTTCTTCATCGACTTGTTGAAGCCACACGAACTCTCACCGTGGGCGATCCCCTACTTCCGGGAACTGACGTCGGTCCAGTGATCGACAGCGATGCCGCGAAAAAGATTCGTGAGTACATCGAGATTGGATCGAAGGAAGGTCGCATGGAAATCCAGTTGAAGGTGCCAGAGGGACTGGAAGGCCGAGTGGGCAAGCCCTTCGTAGGACCAACCATCTTCTCTGGCATTCGACCCGAACATCGATTGGCCAACGAGGAGATTTTCGGCCCAGTGCTTGCCGTCATTCACGTCAAGGACTTTGACGAAGCGCTCCGTGTCGCCAATGCGACTCAGTACAAATTGACTGGCGGAGTTTTCAGTCGTCGTCCGTCGCACTTGGAAAAGGCCCGTCGCGAATTCCGCGTGGGCAATCTCTATCTGAATCGCTCGATCACAGGCGCGCTCGTTGGTCGACAACCCTTCGGCGGGTTTGGGATGAGCGGCGTGGGCAGCAAGGCTGGCGGCGCGCAATATCTCTTGCAATTCGTCGAGCCTCGCGCGGTCTGCGAGAACACGATGCGCCGCGGATTTGCCCCTGGGCTGGAATAAGTTTCTGGCGTTTCAGGGCCGTTCCGCTGGCAATAACTGACCAATGTGAATCGGATTTGGATCTTTTGAGATTTGGCTCTTCATTGATTCCACCAACATCGCTGTCCGAGGAATCCGTGGGCTGGTCAACGTATGCAGTTGCGCTGCGCTTTACGTGACATATTGAAACAGAAGTAAACAATTCCCCATGCTGAAACATTACACATCACCGATCATCGTCGCCGCCCTTGCAGTGACCAACACGGTATTCGCCCAGTGGCATCAATCGACAGGTACGGCGTCGCTGAATATGCAGTCGCTGATCTCACGAGAGAATTATGTGTTTGCAGGTGGCGCCACTGGCGCATACAGATCAGACACGAACGCAATAAGTTTTACCAGTTCCAACTCAGGCAACGATTCAACAGGACCAACAAGAGGATTCGCCTCTGACGCCTCGTACATTTACACATGCACAAGCCAGGGTGTCTTTCGCAGCGCCAACAATGGTGCGACGTGGATTTCCAAGAGCGCCGGCATGACGAATATGCTCACAAGCGGCATCGTCGAAGTTCAATCGCACCTCTTTATTGTTGGACCGTCTGGTGTTTTTCGTTCGGACAATCAAGGCGACAATTGGGCCGCTGCGGGGATGGTTGGAGTTGATGTCAGGTGCGTGACCGCAGTGGATTCGAACGTGTTCGTCGGAACGAACGGCTCTGGCGTCTACATGAGCACGAATTGGGGATCGACTTGGACCGCTGTCAACACTGGCCTCGCATCGACGAACATCCGAGCAATCGAGGCGAAAAGCACATCACTTTTCGCCGGCGGGCAAATTGGGACCGGCGTCTACCGATCGACCAATCTCGGTGCGAGTTGGACATTGCTTGGTGGCGGCTTGACCTCCGGCAGTTACAGAGGGTTTGCGCATGATGATCGAATGATTGTTGCGGGCTCATTCGGTGGAGGCGTCTTTTACTCTGTCGACAATGGCGACCACTGGATCGCCATCAATTCAGGATTGACCGATCTGACAATCTTTGACCTTGAGATCCATCAGGGAATGCTTGTTGCCGCAACCAACACCCAAGGAGTTTTTCGATTCGCAACATCAAACACATTCGATCTGACGGGCGATGGCTGCATCGACGGTTCTGATCTGAG
Organism: uncultured bacterium; assembly: GCA_903919715.1. Lineage (GTDB taxonomy): Bacteria > Planctomycetota > Phycisphaerae > Phycisphaerales > SM1A02 > F1-60-MAGs104. The sequence continues at coordinate 24,323 of CAIXJC010000025.1, forward strand.
CGCTTTCCTGAGCGCGTGGGGAACTTGCACAGACTGTGCGGCAGATTTCAACGGCGATAATTCAGTTGACGGAAACGACTTCGGTTTCCTGCTCTCGAATTGGGGAGCGTGCGGTTCTTAATCGGCGGTGCCGAGCAGTTCACTTCGGGGGAAACACATTCCAGAACTTACTTTGCTCCAGCGATCCGCTGGCGCCCCCACAGAATCCAACTGGAATCTGGCAGTGAATGACCCATGCTGCGAAACATGAATGATATTTGCGCATTGTGATAAAGCGCGTGCGTTGGCACTTGCATGATTGAATCGATGGCTCTTTGACGATATTCAATTCCATCACGAACGCGAACCACGATTCGATCGCACTCAACTGGCGTGAGTCGTTCGAGATATCCATCCCAGCGCGCACGAACCTTCGCAAACTCAGAGCGAATCGATGCGATGTTTGGCAGTTCGCTCGTCGGAGGCATTGTCACTGTCGCATCGCCCTCAAGCACACCAATCCAAATTCTTTCCGCACCAACGAGATGCACGATTGTTGCATGCACAGATCCCATTCCAATTGGAAACTCTCGGCGGAAATCTGCGTCGGGAATTGTTGCGGCAGCATCGAGTGTGCGTCCAGTCATCCATCGCAGCCAATCATGCGCATCACATGCAATCGTGTTTGAATTCATAGTGCAAATCCTTATTGTTTGATTTCCGTCACTGCACTGGCAACAATTTCGCCCTGTGCATCTCGTGCAACTGTCTCGACAATGACCATGCCATTTATGCGCTTTGATTGAACGGCGAAATCCATACTCTTTGCGCCATCTTCGACCTTGACAGTGGCCAACTGCCCAATGACCGCCACCACTTTTGGCGCAGAGAGCAACGATCCATCTGCGCTGTGCAATTCAATCTCGACGGTGACCGAATCCTGACCTTGCTCCAGAGCAGAGAGAGTGGCGGTCACGGTCAAGGAGTTTTCCGCCGGATGTGCGCACCCTGACAGAGCGGTGAGGAAAATGCTGCTGGTGATTCTGGCGAAAAACTTCATCTGTTCAATCCTTATTTTATAAACTTGGTGCTGCGTCTGAGAGTTTGAGAAGAGTAGCAAGGCTAGATTGTTCGAGTCGTCTTGAAATTTCGGCAAACGGTTTCGCTTTCTGGACTTTGTGAAATTTGTCTAGCACGCATGAAGGATTCGAGGTGGCGCGAGAGCCGCATTCAAATCAAGTTGAGATTCGAATCCTGCACACTCAATCGTTTCCTCTCAAGGCGATGTTGCAACAGCCTGCCGCGTCGCAATCGGTACATAGCCAATCTCCAGCCCCTTTGGAGGCTGAACGATTTGTGCGGGATCAAGATTCGCAAGGGTTCCCACAGATGGCGGCGCGAGATATTCACGGTCCTTCTTCCACTCACGGTGCATCTTTTCAACGAGCAGTTGTAATCGTTCGCGCTCTTCCTTTGTGATATCTGCATGCTGCATCGCGGGCTGATCGGCAAAGCGATACCAGTAATAAGTCACAACGCTGCCATCGCCGAGATGTGCTTCGAAAGGACCAGCTGCAGGCCCAGGTATTTTCCATGCGCTCTGCGCATCTTCCGGCGTGTCATATGCCTCGGCCGGATCCTCGCGCGGACGATCAAACTTGACCTGAGCGAGTCCAGTCTCGCTTGGGACATCAGCCGAGGCTGCAACGACCCATTGCGATTTCTTGCCGTTCTTCTGGAGTTTGTAATACTCAGGTAGCGCTACAAGATCGCCCGAGGGAGACGAAATACGTTTGACAAGTGATGCGTCCCATTCATAGCCGTATGTTGTCGAGTCGGTGGCAATCGGTTTCCCGAACGATTTCCAGGCCATGGGGACCTTCTCATCCTTCGATGCGCCGTCTGGATAAATCTTCCATGTCGAATCTCCCTCGGAGCGGAATTTTTGCACGAATTCACCAGCGGGATTGACGGCCCCACTCGCCGTTGCGCCTCCATCGAACCACACCTTCACCGAATCCCACATCGCCGATTTTTCATAACTCGTCAGCCGATGCAGCACGATTGTCTTGCCATCCGCACCAACGGGAAATTGCGTCGGCGCCACGCGCGCAAACGATTCGCCATTCGTATCCATTGCAAACTTCGCGGGCACGAACTGCGTCTCCATCTGGAACGCCTTATTCGGATCTGACGGGTGTGAATCAAGCAGCAGTCCCGCATACTTCGCATCCAACTCTGCCGAGTGCGACCAGAAGTACGGCGTGAAAAAACACACCGGTCCCTTGAAGTTGCGCGTGTTGAGAAACAGCGTCCAGCAATTGTCGCCGCTTGGAATGTCCTGACCACCTGTTGTTGGTTTCGCCGCGATCAGCGGCAGCGGCAAATACCCGTAGCCGAACAGATCACCGCGCGTTCCTTGCGCGATGTTCAGTCCATCGATTGGAAACAAGAGCCAAGGACTCAATTGCACCACGCCGTACAGACCCGCGGGCTTTTTCCAATTGCCCGCGCCGTGCGCAGGGCCATTGGCGATCTCTTTAAAGTTGACTGCAACACCACCCATGATGAACTTCGGCGTTTGCGTCGGAAATCGCGTGTCGCGCCACCAACCCAGCCCACCCTCAATGTCGGAGTACAGATCCTTCGGCGCTTTGCCTTCGTATTGCGCGTGCATCCAAGTGCCAAACAATCCGGTTTGAAATCGATGACCTGGATAATTCTCCAGGAGCGGCCATGCTGCGGCGTACAGCGAGAATCCAGCGTTGAATTCCGCGGGAACCTTCTCGCAACCGACGAGCATGTATCCCGCCATCTGCGCATTTTGTGGCGATGCGTTCGGCTTCGGCGCCTCCTGCGCAAGGGCTGCGATTGTGAAGGAAAGTGAAAGCAGCGCAGAAAGGCTGATAGGGATCATGCGGCAAGTATCCCACGGTTCATCGCAATTTGCCTTTCACGACTTATAGAAAAAAATTGCACTCATCATTGCAAATTCCGTTGCCTTCGCCCAAATCAACATATGACCAATTTATCTGCGTGATCGCTTACCTTGTGCACTGTGACTGCTGCCAATTCAAATGCAATACCCACTGCAATAGAAGCCAACTTTGATGGGCTCGTTGGCATGACCCACAATTACGCTGGACTTGCTGCGGGAAATATGGCGAGCCAGAATAATGCGGGTCGGATTTCAAACCCAAAGGCTGCTGCACTGCAAGGCATTGCGAAAATGGAGGCGGTTGCGGCGCTTGGTGTGACGCAATGTTTTCTTCCGCCTCAAGAGCGACCAGCCATTTGGATATTGCGGCAACATGGATTCACTGGCGACGATGCAAATATTCTCGCCGATGCACACGCCAACAAGCCGCATCTGCTGGCGCAATGTTGCAGTTCAAGTTTTATGTGGAGTGCAAACGCTGCCACTGTCGCGCCAGCACAAGATGCGCGCGATCAACGAACGCATTTGGTCGTGGCAAATTTGAAGTCCATGCCGCACCGCGCAATCGAGCCGCCATGCACGCATGCCATTCTGAGTGCTGTCTTTGCGGATCGCGAACGATTCGTTGTTCACCAGGCGCTTCCAAGCAGTGCGCAGATGGGCGACGAGGGCGCAGCGAACCACACACGTTTATTCGACGCAACAAACGCGCAACAACCCGCAACACATTTCTTTGTATTCGGAATTGACATGGCAAATCCACAGCGGCAACCAAAGATTCATCCTGCGCGACAAACGCTGCAAGCCAGCCAAAGCGTTGCCAATTTGTTGCAACTCGATCTTGCGCAGTGCGTCTTTGCGCAGCAACATCCAGATGCGATTGACCAAGGTGTTTTTCACAACGATGTTGTTGCGGTTGGAAATGCATCCACCCTGCTCTATCACCAAGATGCTTGGCTTGATCATGATCGGGTCATGGATGCGCTTGCTGAGCGCGTTGGCAATTCATTTTGCCCTCTCGCGGTCAGTCGCGATGAACTGACGATCGCCGAAGCAGTCTCGACATATTTATTTAATTCTCAACTTGTCACGACAACCGACGGAACTATGACCTTGGTTTGTCCCAGCGAAGTTGAACACCATGCTCGCGCGCGCTTAGTGGCGCAGCGCATTCAACAGGATCGCCGCAATTCAATCTCGCGTGTGGTGTATCTCGATGTGCGAGAAAGCATGCGAAATGGTGGTGGACCAGCGTGCCTGAGATTGCGCGTGCCGCTCGCACCTCATTCTGATTCCGATCCTTCCACGAAAACTTTGCATGGCATTCATCCTCGTTGTATTTTCAATTCGCAGCGTGCCGCACAATTGCGAGCATGGGTTGAAACGTGGTACCCAGACCAACTCACTCCAGAAGATCTTGCCGATCCGATGCTGCTCAAGCGCAATCGTGATGCACTCGATGCGCTCACGAAACAACTCGCCCTCCCTGCAATCTATCCATTTCAAGGCTGATTTCTATATAAAACGGACTTCAGGCTTTGGTGTGTGCGAAGGCCCCGTTGTTCCTCTATGAGTGGAAGGGTTCCACGCAATGCCGACCGCCACTGCCAACAATGGTGCACCTGACCACTGGACACCATGACATCGATTCGGGGATCGTTGACTTACTCGATGACCTAGCAACGTGAGTTCCATTGCAGTATGAACCTTGCAACCGAAATCGACCAAGGCTACCCTCACCATCACGGGTTTTAAATTATTCGTCAAAATTCAATAGGCTCACAAAATGAAATCAATTTCCACCGGTGTTAAACTTGCATTGTTCGTTGGCAGCATTACTCTGCATCCCTTTCTTTTCAAGGCAATCTTGCAACCCAATATCGCCGCCTCGCTTGCACAATGGGAGACCCAAGAGGATGGCTCAACATGTACCTATAATCAAGTCGAGTGCATCGCGGGTTATCGCATCATTTTGCCTGAAAAAATCACTTGGCACTGCCACAAGGTCATTCTTTCAGAAAGCTGTAAGTGATTGGCGCCCGCCCTGCGCACTTAGGCCCAAGCGTGAGGCACCGCTTGCAGTTCGTCACAACATTCTGCCTTGTGACAGTTTTTGCACTTTCATCCATCAGCTTGGCATCGGATCAGAAAGCAA
>CAIXJC010000026.1 GCA_903919715.1 uncultured bacterium
TCGCAAGAAGTTCGAAGTGCGATTCGCGCGGTATTGATTGATGAAGGAGTTGCGGAGCGAAACATCTCCAGCGAAGCCGATGCGATTCTCAGGAGCGTCCTTCATGGCCCGACTCGCTGATATTCAGGCGGCGAGGTTGGCTGGGGCGCTGCTGGCGGGGGATGTGGTGAAGGGTGATGTGGTGAAGCGGGATGCGCCATTCACTTTGATTTCGAGGCGCAAAGTACGATTCTGGATTGGCGCGAGCGCCACACTTGCCGCAATCATTTTGGTTTCTTGGAAAGTTGAGTCCCATGACTCACAATCTTCTGGATTATCTCTGGGGGCATTATCCCCCATCCAGGAGAAAGATATGAAGTTCACACAAGCTATGAGCGTGGCGGTCGCCGCTGGTTCGATCTGTTCGGGAGTTATGGCGCAATCGACCGCCGTGCAGTGGACCACTGCGAGTGGTGGAAATGGGCACTGGTATGCGCGGACTATCGAAGTAGCTATCTACCCCACTCTTAGATCCGCTTGCGAGGCAAAGGGTGGCCACCTCGCCACTCTGACTACGAGTGGGGAGTGGATGTGGGTGAAGACACAGTTTCCGATCCCGTATCTAGAAGGCGCATTTGTGGGTGGATACCAAGATCACTCTAGTCCGTTGTACGCAGAGCCCAATGGGGGCTGGCGGTGGGTGACAGGTGAACCCTTCGTAATCGACCTTTCCTATATGGGATCCAACAACATCGTTGGCGCGATGACTGAACCAGGATTCGACGACTGTCCCGGTGGGAGTGTTGGGCTTTGCGGTTGCGGTCCGTCTGGTGCACAAGACGTGCTTTTTTATACGGGATGCTGCAACCAGATTCTCGATGATGTCGGTGATGGTGTTGTGCAGAACTGCGATAGCGTGGCACGAAGGGGTTTCATCGAATACTCCGCCGACTGCAACTCCGACGGCATCGTCGACTACGGGCAAATCCTCAGCGGACAACTCACCGATACAAATTCCAACAACATCCCAGACTGTTGTGAGAGTGGGACGGCGTGTGAAGTGAACCTGATTCAGAATGGTGGATTTGAATTTGGTCCAATTCAGCCTGACTGTTCGTGGGTCATTCATTCGCTAGGTTCACCGTTTGTCTCTGGTTGGTCTGTGGTCACGGCAAGCGTTGATCGAGAGCGCCTCAGCCCAATGTGTCCTCCAACTCTAGAATCGTGGATGAGTTATGAAGGGGAATACACAGTTGACTTGGATGGCGATGCGGCCGGCGGTGCAATAGCCCAGACGGTTCAAACCATTCCCGGCGTCCCATACAGGTTGAGCTTTGAATTGACTGGAAACTGCGCACCAGGCACTAAGCGCATGTCAGTAGAAATCGGGCAAGTCTCAGCCCAGTTTGAGCATGTCTGCACTGCATCTAATCCACAGGCATGGAGCAAGAAAACAATCGACTTCACAGCGATTGATCTCCAAACAACCATCGTAATGCGCTCGCTCATGAATGATGGCAGAAATGGTCCTGTTATCGATGATGTTCGTCTGGTCGTACATCCTTCCGATCCTTGCCCCGGCGACATCAATCAAAATGGCACTGTCGATGCAGTGGACCTTGCAATGGTTCTCACATCGTGGGGCACTAGCGGCAGCGAATATCCGCGCGCAGATGTGAATCACGACGGCGTAGTCAATGGACCAGATCTTGGCGCGCTCCTCGGCGGCTGGGGCCTCTGTCCGTAATCGTAAGCCACCCAGCACCACGCCTCACGCTTTGCGCCAAAAAAACATGCGCATCGCTGCGGTAAACACTGGATAGATCACCAAGAACAATCCCAAGGCGACTCTGGAAAATAATCTCTCGGGGCTCCACAGCGCCGCGATCAAAATCACTGCGATCACTGCGCCAAGCAGCGCGTTCAAAAAACCCTCGCCGACATCTCTCCATCGATTGCCGCTCCACGGTTTCCAATATGTGCCAGCGAATGCGTTGACGCTCACGCAGCACGCCATAGCGACAGGCAGCGACCATGCAACCGAATTCGTCAACTCTGATGGAATCGTAAAGTCCCAGCGAATCAAATATCCAGCGTTGACTGCAACGGCGATCATCACGACATCGATCACGCCCTTTGCAAATGGAGTGAAGGCTGCAAGTTGGCGTGATGTTCCCCCAACAGCCGCATCGTCCATACGCACGCACACTCTCAGCATTCCACCAACAATCACTGCAAAACATGCACAAAGCACGCCAATCGCCAAAGTCATCGCCACCACTCCCGTCGCCGCAGCAACTGCAATCCCAGCACTCACAGTCGCAGTCGCCACAATCATCAACACGATTGCGCCTCCAGAAAAACCCATCTGACTCAA
>CAIXJC010000027.1 GCA_903919715.1 uncultured bacterium
CCTCCACCTTGTCCTCCACTGCGTGATTGCCGTGAATACGATTCCTCTCTCGTCTTGCCATTGGGATCGACGAAGATGAATCTCACTTTTCCAGATTCATCAATCGAATAATCAATTCGTGATGTTTTCCCCGCGACTTGATACGAAAGCGACCATGCCTTTGGTGCGGTCTGTTTGAAGCCGATGATGCTTGCGCCACGCAGCGGTTGCAGTGACGGACGAAAGGGTGTTGCGTGAGCTTGCGGTGTGATTTCGTCGCCATTCACCGTGACCTTGCCACGCATTCCACCGTTGATGTATGGATAGGTCACGCTTGCGTGGTAGTGATATGAACGCGTTCCGCCATCGATGCCTTGACCAGCAGGAACAGTGCATTCATGTCCGTTCCATTCATCGAGCGGGGCGGTTGCGCCAAGCGGGCAGGCGTTGTCCGCACTGGGCTTTGCCTTTGGATCGAACAATCCATAAATCGCAAATCCATCTAGCGCAAATGCGATTGGATTCTTCGCGCCGACAACTTTCTGAAGTGCAAGCGGCGCGGCGTGATAGTGATAATCATCCGCTCGGCCACAGTGACCGCCAAATTCATCCAACTCGCCGATTGCAAATGAATCTTCGCCACGATTGTTGTACGCATTGAAAATCGGAATTCCGTTTGCGGCGAGTGCGATTGCGCCACGGCGTAATCCAGTCTTGCCCGAGACTGGATTTTCAGCCAAGGTCGGCTGAAGCGGTATCTGCCACGCATTCGCTCCCGTGTATGCCTGCGGAATTGGCACTTGTTGCTGCCACGCGCGAATGCCGACCATCATTGTGAAATCAACTGGCGCGTGCGGCAAACCATCAGATTCCACATAGAGCCACTGCGTATCCGAGTGCGTGCGAACGAATGGTGCGAACGGCACGAAAGAACTTGCCTGCCACGGCCCCACATCGGTCGGCGCTTTCGTTACCGCTGGTGTTGGTGGTGCAAATGAGTATTCATTCATCGCACGCACCACAACAAGTTTCGATTCCGCTTGGGCGCGATCGTCTTGACTCAGATCTGCCATTGGAATGCTGACGAGCGCTCCATCGTCGAGTTCAATCGTTACACCATCAGCGCGCACAGTCATCAGCGATGCCTCGTATTGCACGCCTTTGCGAAGGTCGTGCCAAGTTTGTGTGACGGCATCATGATGATGGTCATCATCCGATCCTGGCGGGTGCGCTGATATCGGCGCAGCGAATGCGACGAGTGCGAGAGTTGCGAAAAACCCAATTTTCTTGTGATCAGTTTTCAATATTCGTTTCATGCAAGGCTTGTTTTAATTGTCTGCATTTTCACAATGGGGACGGATTGTGCGAAATTATGTGCGCAGACACGTGAGGAATAAATTGATGTACTTGGAAAACGTCTCGAGACGATTCGCTGCGAATAACTCGTGGCGAGTGAGTGGGCCCGAATTTCAGTGCCGATGCGGCGCAATCAATCCCAGCGAAAGACACCCTTGCGCCACGCATAGATGTATGCGATCACACTGGTTCCAACGAAGAATGCAATTCGTGCGAAGAAGAGAAAAGCTTCGGGACTGCGCGGTTGCAATTGAGCGAACGAAACTGCCCAGGGATAGAGGAAGACGATTTCAACGTCGAAGACTAGAAATGTCATCGCCATCACATAGAAACGGATATTGAAACGCTTCTTGGTGGTGCCGATGGCATCCATTCCAGATTCGTATGCAAGTCCTTTGACGGCGTTTTCGACTTTCGGGCCCAGCAGCGAACTGACCACGATGTTGAGTATCGCAAAGCCAGCGGCCATCGCGATGATCAAGACAACAGGAAGATAGAAACCAATCGTGCTCATGGGATGCGGAGTCTATCGCTTGAAGTGCGCATTTTGCAATCGGCTTGCGGGAACTTCAGCCGACTTCTGCAAACACTACTATTGCGGCGTGCGAATGAGTGGAATCATCCCAGAAAGCCAAGGTTTTTTCATCATGCGCTCGACGGGGGAAGGTCAAGGTCAATGCCAGTGAGCTCTTGCGCAGTATCACCTGCGCCCGCTTTCCCATCTCGGCCAGTTGCCTTCGGCGCATACTTCGTCGCGCTCGCGTTCATGGTTTATCAGCTCACCTTGCAAACGATGTTCGTTCCGTTGTCGGGTTTCATCTGCAAAGACTTATCGATGACGGCCATTCAAGGCTCGGTGGTCTCTGCATCATTCTTGGCGGTGTATGCGTGCATGCAGATTCCAGCAGGAGTATTGCTTGATCGCTTCGGATCTACGTGGTTGGTGCCGATGGCGTGCGTGATCCTTGGTTTGGCAGCGTTCTATTTTTCGTGGATCCATACATTGACTGGGGCATTGGTCGCACGAATGTTGATGGGCGCAGTAGCAGCATTCGCATTTCCTGCTGTTGGTATGGCTGCACGGCGTGGGCTTCCACCGTTCATGTTTCCGCTGATGATGGGGCTAGCTGATATTGGATTTGGCTTGGGCGGCGTGATCGGAAACTTTGGAAGCGCTTTGTTGCAGCCAATGCTTGGATGGCGCGGCACAATGCAAGTCGCAGCAGCGTTTGCGTTGCCAATGGCAATCATTGCGCTTTGGTTGCTCCCGCGCCAATGGTTTGGTGCCGCTGTGGTAGCGAAGGAAGAAGCGAACGCGCATGGCGGATTACGCAGGGTTCTTGCTTCGCGTGATGTCTGGTTGGCGGCGGTCATTTATGGTGGTGGATGCGGGACCGTTTATGGATTTGGATCGATGTGGAATCAACAACTTGCGTTGGCGTGGGATTGGTCCCCCGCGCAAGCGAGCGTGATTTCGACTTCATTCTTCATTGGAGTGGGATTAGGCGCGCCGCTGACAGGATGGCTAGGGGGAAAGTTTGGTCCAGAGCGCCCGCTGAAATGGGGCTTATGGCTCACGTTTGTGATGCTGCTCATTTGGATGAAGCCGAGAATCTTGCTCGGCCCAGAGTTGCCGCGACTTTTTGCGCCGCCGCTTTGGTTTGATTCGGCGAATGTTGGATTGATCGGCCTTGGTGTTGCGAGTTCTGTTCTGGCATTTGAGATTGGTTGCAGGTCACTGCCAACACGGTTGACCGCGACAACAGTGGGTGTGATCAATCTCGCAGGCGTTGGTTGTGGTGCGGCATTGCAAGTGATTCCAAGTATTGTTCCAGAGATCATGACAAGTGAGCGTTACACGGAAGTGCAAGCGGCGCATCTGTTTTTCGTCGCGGCGCTCATCGCTGCAATCATTGCATGCGCAAAAGTGAAACGCGTGCCGCGGAGTTGATCAAGCATGTCGTGGATTTACTTACTGTGCGCTGGAGTGTTTGAGATCGTGTGGGCGGTCGCGATGAAGCACACAGATGGCTTCACACAGTTGTGGCCGTCAATCGGTGTCATCATCGCGATGAGTATCAGTTTCGTCTTATTGGGATTTGCGCTTCGCCATATTCCACTGGGAACTGCATATGCAGTTTGGGCAGGCATCGGCGCTGCGGGCGCAGCGATTTGTGGAGTGATTTTCTATGGAGAGCCAGCAACGTTGTGGCGCGTGCTGTCGCTGTGCGCGATTGTCGCGGGAGTTCTGGGATTGAAATTATTGCACGGGCAAGATGTCGATGGCGTGAACGATCATGATCCAACGCATGCGAGCAATGCACGAAAGGGCGGGTGATCGATGGTGACCGGTGTATGGCTTGCGTTGTTTGCAGCAGGGTGCTGTGAAATCTTGGCCACGACATGTGTGAAATTCAGTGATGGATTTCGCAAGGCGAAGTGGATCGCAGGATTTGTTGTGACGATGGGTGGAAGTATTTTTCTGATGAGTATCGCCGTCAAGGTGATTCCAATTGGGACTGCGTACGCGGTGTGGACTGGAATCGGCGCTGCCGGAACTGCCGCGGTTGGAATGATCGCCTTCAAGGAGTCAAAGAAAGTCGTGCGAATCGCATGTTTGATGTTGATTCTTGCGGGGGTAATCGGCTTGCGACTCTCTGCGGCGGGATGAATTGATTGCTACACTAATCCCCCCTCACGGGGCGTAGCTCAGCTTGGCTAGAGCGCCTGCTTTGGGAGCAGGATGTCGTCGGTTCAAATCCGGCCGCCCCGATTCATTTCGCCCAGTCGCAAAGTACGAACCTTGCGCCTGGGCTTTTTTGTTGGGCTTTTTGTTGGGCTTTTCATTGGTGCATCCAACAAGACCGACGATGGCAGCAAGAATGTAAAAAAAACGGCGCACTAATCAAAGCGCGCCGTGTGAGAGTCGATTGAAGATTCAGCGTCAGTTTGGGCAGTATCCCCAGTTGGCCAGTAGCAAAGCGATATCCATCGCATCTGTGTCGCCATCGCCAGAAACATCACCGACTGAAGCCCCTGGGCCAGTTCCCCAGCTGGCAAGCACGATGGTGAAGTCTGCTCCGTCAACTATCCCATCATTCGTGAGATCGCCTAGGCATGAGCACGCAGCGTTAAAGTCATTTCCTCCCAGGTTGGTCCATGGTCCTTGGAAGAGCGGATTCGATGCGGAGCAGAATCCGCTATTTGCTAAGGCGTAAGTGCCTGAATACGTGACGGCGAAAAGCGCCGTGTTGACATGGCAGTTGTAAAAATGGCAGCCGTCAATGAGTGTTTGGCCGTATCGCATGTTCATGACACTATCGCCTGTGAAACTTCTGAAGTCAGTGCGTCTGACGGTGAAAGGTGACCAACCAAAGAGGGCGGGGGTTTTCATTAGATCGAAAAGTGAATCTTCAATTGTCACAGTCGAATATGCGTTGTAGATATGGCCCCCAGTTTCTGTAGGTGCTCCCAGAAATGAAGACCGTTTGATGAATGCACTTCCTCCGCCCTCTTGCATGAGGATGTTGGCTTGCCCATTGAGACAGCCACGAAACGAGCAATAGTCGACGGTTGTTGCTCCACCGATACATCGAATTGCGCCACCGCCTCCATAGGTAGTGGAGGGGGTACTGCTCGCAACGCAATCAACAAAGTCACACGCAATGAATGATGTTGCGCCTCCAGAGATCTGCGCGCCACCACCATGCCCGTTCGTGCAGTCTTCAATGATGCAGGAGTCAAAGGTCGGTGCAGAATTCACTGTTTCAATTCCACCGCCAATTTTCCCGCCCTTCGTGATTCTGAATCCAATCACCTTTGTGTTCGCGGATTCGTTCGAGGTTGCAACAAATGAGCGTGTTCCTTGTGGTGCTACGACGCTGGCGCCTCCGGGAAGGGCACTGCGAACAAGAATCGATTTTCCCCGAAGGTTAACGCTCTCAGGATAATTTCCTGGCGCTACTTGAACCGTATCTCCATTCGCCGCTGCATCAACAGCTGCTTGAATCGTCGCAAACTTCCCTGGGACGTGAAGAGTGGATGGTTGATCACTCATCGCAAGTTCCCACGTTTCGGGAATGTAAGTACGTCCGGATGGCGATGGACCCATTCCGCCTGGAAGAATGATCGTGTCTCGAACGCGGTCATATGCGATGTTCATATATCCGCGAGCGGGACCTTGAAGGGCGCAGAGACTCCAGCTTGTGCCGTTCCAGACATAGGTCTGGGGATATTCGACTTCTCCACAGCATGTTGTTCCTCCGTGAAGAACAATCTGGCCACGATGGCTGTCAAAGGTCATTCCAAAGACATAACGAGCAGGGCCAGATGTGCCCGCCGCAGTCCAGGTAGATCCATTCCATTTCCATGTGTCATTCTTGTTCGTGTAGTAAAAGCCACCATGGAGCACTGTTTCATGGCGCAACTCGTCGTATGCCATTCGGTGTGCGTAACGCCGTCCGATCGGCCCAGTTGCCCATCTCGCCCATGTATTGGCCGATGGATTCCACTCCAACGTGTCTTCAAGGAGTGAGCCGCCAGAACCTTGATATCCACCGTGCACAACAAGTCGATTTCGGTCGCGGTCAAACGACATCGCAAAGTCGCCTCGCCCTGAGGCGTCAACTGGCCCAGCGGAAAGTTGCGACCACGCTTTTCCGTTCCATTGCCAGAGGTCCTTTCGAACGCCTGCGTCGGAGTATCCACCGAACAGAAGGCATCGTTGGCCTACCGAGTCATACACCATTGCGCCTGCGCCACGCGTTGGTGGACCGCCAGTGGCGACAACGGACCAGACCGTTCCATTCCATATATATGTTTTCTGATCCCCACCAGAAAAGAGCACGGTCTGCGAACGAGCTTCGTCGTAACAAATTTCGTACGCCCCTGGTCCTGATCCAGTACCGAGGCTCCATTCAAAGCCGCACTGGGCATTTGCGGTTGAACTCACACTACTCACTGCAATAACCGCACTGAAAAACGCAATGACACCTGTGGAGATCGTTCTCATAATTTATTCCTCGAATTTCATAACCCCGGACCCCGAACTACCCCGAATCTAATTCGCCTCGGAGATGTATCCAAAGTACTTCTGTTCTCTTGCAAAATCTAGAGAATTACACATTTTTTTATATTTGTGGTTCTTCCATAATTAACCCATTGCCAATTATCCCGCCAAAGTTCGACTCACTCCTCAATCGATCCACGTTGGCGTTGTCGGTTGTGATGCAGGTGCAGCAATGAACGACAGCGCTGGCGCATTGTGGATGTGACGGGGGTTGAGTGCTCGGTTCAATACGCAAACACAGAGAGCGCTTCTGCATGTAACTCGCCAACGCAATTGGCAAATCGCAAGAGCGGTCATCAAGGCTCGTAGACACACGTCGGAGTGCGGATCAGCTCGTCAATCCCCACCGCCTTGATTCCCTTCGCAAGCGCGTAGCTCTTCGCGCCAGGATGCACGATCGTGACCTGCTTGAGGCCGAGTGCCTCTTTCGCGATGCGAATCGACGGCGTGACAGTCGGAGCGTCGGCTCGTTTGACCTCGACGCCGAAGCGCTTTCCCTTATGAAATAGGACGAGGTCGATCTCGGCGCCCTGTTGTGTTGACCACCAGTATGCATCGCTGTGCGGCACGCGGGTGAGAATTTCTTCCACGACGAGTCCCTCCCACGATGCACCGCAACGTGGATGCGCGAGCAGCGACTTCGTCGAGTGAATGCCAAGCAATGAATGCAGCATGCCCGTATCGCGAAAATAGAGCCGCGGCGACTTCACCTGTCGCTTGCCGATGTTCTCGAACCAAGGTTGCAGCTGTCGAACCAGAAGGAGACCTGACAACAGGTCGAGATGATGACGAACAGTTGACGTCGGAGTTCCAAGGCTCGATGCAATCGATGAGTAGTTCGTGGTCTGTCCGTGGTAGTGCGCGAACATCGTCCACATTCGCCTGACGAGCCCAGGCGCGAGACGGGCATCGTAGAAGGGGAGGTCGCGCTCGATGAGCGTTGAGATGAAGTTCGTCATCCAGATAGTTGAGTCGTCGGCGCTTCGTGAAAGGAATGCGCGGGGGAATCCACCACGGCTCCAACGTTTATCGAGAGTGTTCGCGCCGCATTCGGCAAGCGTGAACGATCCGAGTTGCACGATTTCAACGCGACCTGCGAGAGACTCTGACGACTGTTGCAACATCTCTGGTGAAGCGCTACCGAGTACGAGAAATCGAGCAGGGAGCGGTTTGCGATCTGCAAGAACTCGAAGCAGTGGGAAGAGATCGGGAATCCGCTGCACCTCGTCGATGACGACCGTGCCACGCAGTGGTGCGAGCGCTGTCATGGGTTGACTCATGCGTGCGAGATCGTCTGGTGATTCGAGATCGAAGTATGCACCGCTGCCGCTGCCTACGAAGGTCTGCGCAAGGGTGGTCTTTCCGCATTGCCGAGGACCAAGCAACAGCACGATCTGCGCACGGCGAAGAGCGGCGCGAATTTGTGATGTGGCGTTTGTGCGGTCGATCATGCAGATACTATATCATGAAAAACGATAGTTATAACTATCGATTTACATGGTAACGAAAACAGCCAGTCTCGGCAGCTCCAACCACCAGCGCGCATGTCACGCACCAACCTCTGCGACTCAATCCTCAATCAATCCACGTTGGCGATGTCGGTTGTGATGCAGGTTCAGGAATGAGGGGAAGGAGTTGCGCAGGTTCGAATATGCGAACTGCTGCGGGGTCGCTGCGGTCATACTCCCTGTAGATGTAACTATTCGTACTTACAAGATGGTTTTGAAGAATCCATTGGCGCAAATCGTTGAGTGTTCCAATGAACCAGGAAAATGTCCTTTGCGTGTTTCGCGCCCATTCGGCTTCGGATGGATCCGATGGAGCCGGCGGTGTTTTGTCGCACGCGATTTGCCACGCATATACCCGACCGTCATCGCGTGAAATCGATTCTCGTTTATTCACGCTTTTAATCGCCGAAACAATGGGTTCACCCGCATCAATAATTTCCAGCGGCTCCAAATCAGTGGCCCCAATGGTTCCACTGGCGAATTTCCGTCGATCGAAACGAAATCCGCGAAATCCAGCAATTGCTGTTGGATATGAAACAACTCCGTTGCGATCGGGTTTGATCAACGCCACACGTTTGACTTTTCCATCAACAGCGCGCGGCGGCATCCATCCACGACCGTCTTGGGAATCTTCAAAGAGGGGAGTTTCGGCGACCACCCCAACAAAGTCGTTTGGAAGTTCTATGAGTAATGTCGTCGATGGCCAAAGAGGAATTTGATAGCGATCCTCTGCAAGTTTCTTGAACATCATTGGGAATGATCCAGTTCCCCATGTGCGTATCCACTGAGTCGAAGGTTGATCAACCGCAGATGGATCGTGGCAGAACATGCGCCATCGATGTGCATCCAGAAAATGCAACGGCGCAGGCTGCGAATGCGGTCAAACTGAGGATGCTGCGTATCGAATGCATCAAGTGTTTCATTGGTGATAAAAAAACGGCCCCCGCACTGTGCGGAAGCCGTTCAATTTATCAGTTGTATTTGCGGTTCACAGTCGTGCGAATCAGTCGATCTTCTTCCAGTGATCTGTGAATGCTCCAGGCATGGTCGCAATCATTCCATCTTTTGTGAATGCCCCGCTTGGTTCGCCGTGGTTTGGGAACTTGAATTGAGGTCCGCCATCCTTCATCGTCACTGGTGATGCGCCATGCAGCGCAGTCGTGTCGTATGTCATTCCCTTGGCATCAATATTCGCCGCATAGAACATAGATTCTTCCGTATATTCCTTTTCGCTCAACGTGTACTTGGCGATGAGCGAAATTGAAGCGGGCTTACCGTCATTCGTCCAGCAGACATTCATATTTCGGTAATCATCCGAATACGTCATCATTCCAACGACAGCAGGCGAAGTGACTTTCTTGCCGTCAGCCATCATGCGATATTCAAGGATGTACGTTCCTTCGATTTTGGGTCCGCCAGCGTTCGGTTTGGCAGCTCCAAGGCCCATGCCTACGAGCCCGATGCCAACAAGTGCGCAAGGAAGTGCGAGCGCGAGAGTCCAGACGATTCGTTTGGTGTTGTTGATGTTTGTCATAGTCCGTACTGTATCGTTTGCAGATGAACATCGCATGGTGGAAGAAGTGCCGGGTCGTTTTGCTGTTGGCAACGACAACAATATGCAGCTGCTCGAAAGATGATGGGGCGGCAAAAGTTGCGCCACCTATTTTGGTCGAGTCGGCGGCGCCCGCTGCGCCTGCCGCGCCAGTTTTAATTTCAACTCCAATTTCAACTCCAGCTGCGGCTCTGGCTCCAACTCTGACAGCGGCTCCATCTCCACTCGCATGGGCTGAAGTGATTGACTTACATCCTGATCCCACGATCGTCACGAATGCAGATTTGCTTGCGCGGATTACTGCAACGGGTTTGCCTTGGCGAGTTCGCGATAACAAAACGAAAATCGAGTTCTTGCTCGTTCCTCCTGGAACATTCATGATGGGATTGAGTCCAAGCGATGAAGAGGGGCAGAAATCCGAGAAGCCTGCGCATCAAGTGACAATCACGAAGGCTTTTTATCTCGGTCGCACAGAAGTCACGCAAGAACAGTGGGAGCGAATCGCGAATTCGAATCCGAGCGCAATTCTTGGTCCATCGATACCAGTTCACCGAGTTCGCTTTCAAGATTTTGATGTACTCCTCGACAAGTTTGGTCTTCGATTGCCAACTGAAGCGGAGTGGGAATATGCATGCCGAGCAGGAGTGCGCGAGTCGCGTTATGGGGATCTCGATCGAATCGCTGCGTACGAAAAAAATGCAGCGCGCGGCCCACAAGTCGTCGGCCAGAGATTGCCGAACGCTCTTGGATTTCAAGACATGTTGGGCAATGTCATGGAGTGGTGTTCTGATTGGTATAGCGCGGACTATTACACGCAGTGTCAGGGCGGCGTCACGGATCCAACTGGACCGCCGACTGGAACTGTTCGAGTTCAGCGTGGCGGATCGTGGGCGGGAATAAATAAATCATGTCGTGCGTCTTATCGCTTTGGGATTGCGCCTGATTATCGCGGCGAATTTTTCGGTGATGGAGTTCGATTAGCACGAACGCCGTAAAACTGAATGGAGTTTTACGGGCAAGGGCCCCAGCCCGCTAAGAGTGTGGCGAGGTCGTTTCCGTCGGTTATTCCGTCACCGTTGCAGTCGCCGACAGGCGTTCCCCATCCAGCAAGAATTGCAGTGAGATCAAGGCCGTCGCGAAAACCGTCGTTGTTCCAATCAGCGGTGCAAGAAATTGTTGGGGCACCCGCAATAACAATTGTGTGAAATCCACCCGCGGCTATTTGGCTAGCAGGACCGATATTGGACGGGACAGCGCACTGTTGTTGTTCGCAAGTGCCCCAACTGGAAAATTTCTCTTGTGTATTAATCGCGACCGTGTGTTCCTCGCCGGCAGCGATGTCGTGGAAAAGCATTGGGCCGTTTGGAATTGCCCACGATCCGCCGATCGGCGATCCCCAAGATCGAATTGTGCCGTCGGATTTCAGCGCAACAGTGTGGTATGCGCCTGCTGCGATGCGAACGCATGATCCAACTTGCTGACAGTCGAGCGGCGTCGATGTTGGCGAGAGTTGCCCAAACAGATCATCCAGAATTCGCACGCTGAGTTTCGAGTAACCGAGGTCGGAAAGGTGAAACTGACTGCCGCTATTGCTGTACCACTGCCGTGTTGCCATCTCGTTGATCGATGTCAGTTTGGATAGATCAATGATGGTGAGGTTTGAAACTGTTTGGGGAAGGTCATTCGCATATGTTCGAAGCGCACCAAGCCCTCCGTCGATTTCAAAGATTGGGTGCGAGACCATTGCAACGAAAGTAATGTTGGCAGAGTTTTTTCCCAGCGCAGCCCACGCACTCTCCATTGCATTCTTGATACCGACGACGGCGCTCCCCCAAGAATTTGGCGTGTTGAGATCCTGATTTACCCCGCCTTGGATGAGCACAATGATTCGTCCGCTTCCGCCTCCAGCAACTTGGCGGTCCGCAAGCTCCTTCAGGTATGTCATGCGAGACTCAAGCGGCATTCGTGTCACGTCTGCAGCGATTTGCGTCATCGTTGCACCACCGCGATATTCCAAGGGCTGCACTCCCCAACCACGCCTTCGTTTGTAGACGCTCTGCAGGCCGAGCGCACAATTGCCTTGTATCCCGAACGCTTGTCCAAACCCAGTTCCGCAGCAGGTTGCATGCAGCGTCGACATCGAGCGGTTTTCATCAGCGGGTAGCGTTAATTCATCAGCGACCCATCGGCGAGAAATACCAGCGACTGATCGCAGTGTTGGAGGGACGAGAACCTGCTGCGCGACATTCCGCCATCCTTGATAATAAGAACCGGGGCTGTTTGATTGCGGAAGTTCTGCGCGCAACATGCGATAGACAAGTTCACTCTTGATATCGAGTCCGCTGTTCGAATTGAGATAGACGCCCGAACCGAAATCCGCAAACCGATATTGTTGAAATGGGATCCATGCGAAGTCAAACGGTAACGCAGTTGGTTGCAAACCAATTTCATTTCCTGCGACACCGCTCGTCAATTGTGTGACCAATTCAGATGGCGCATTCGCGCGTCCGCTTTGATTGACAGCTGAGGTCGCTCCCGTGGTCGATCCATTTCCAGTGGGCATCGATACTTGCATCGTTGCGACACCGAAGGAAGCGCCGGGAGGGTTCACGGGAAGAAGTGGAGTCGCATATTGCGGGAATCCAAGTGTGCCAAGCGCTGTGGCAAGTCCATCAGTCCAACCGTGAATAACCGATGTCGATTCTCCAAATCCAGTATTGCTATCGCCGCAGAGAAGGAAGTCCACACTGTCGATTCCGTCTTGCGCTTCGCGCAGGAAACCAGTCGTTTTCTGTGCAGCGGTGACTGAACATTGGTCGCGCCCCCAACAGATCACGCTCCCCTGTGTGGTGAGTCCGACAGAGTGATAACCACCAGCTGCCACAGCGATGCACGATCCGACAGATGTTGGAATGGAAGTTTGGCCGAACTCGTTGCTTCCAAATGCGACAACTTCGCCGCTTGCTCGCAGGGCGAGTGAGTGCGCGGCACCACCTGAGATTTGCATGCACGGTCCAAGAGCAGGCGAGATTGTGCACTGGCCGGAGTCGTTGCGGCCCCACGCCTTGACCGCGCCGTCCGATGCGATCGCGAGTGTGTGATACCAACCAGCAGCGATGAACGAAAATGGGAAACCGTTCGTTGGTGTCGTGCACTGTTGGTACTCATTGGATCCCCAACACTTGATGGAGCCATTGACTTCGAGTGCGACCGAGTGAAATTTTCCCGCGGCGACTTGAGTGCACGGCCCCAACGTTGGCGGGACGGAGCACTGACCTTCGGTCGTCCTTCCCCAGCACGCGACAACATCGTTTGATTGTGCCGAACAAGGAACGGCTCGTGCCGATGCGATGAAGACAACGCAAGATGTTCCCAGCGTTCGGACGATGCGAACGCAACGAGCTCTCCGTCGATTGATTTGATCGATCGATTTCATACGCTGAAGAGAGTATTCACTGCTCGAGCGCGAATGCAAATTTCAGCAGAAAAACGGCAATAGAAAAGTGCCGTTTCATACAGGGAGTGCGTTTGAACGCAGCCGATTGGGGGCAATTAGCGTAGGAATGCTTCGTGCAAACCGCCGTCGACGGGAATGATCTGCCCCGTCGTCTTGCTGAGGCGATTGGATACAAGAAGAAAGTATGCCTCCGCTTGATCAGCTGGCGTGATTGGCGCCTTGGTCAGCGTGCGCTGCGCATAGAAGTTGGAAAGTTTTTTGGTGAGCGAATCATCGGACTCGCTCGTGTCATAGGCGATCGAGTATTTCGCAAGTGATGCGATCACGCGGTCGCGAGGAAACATAGAAGAACCTTGCACGACGGTTGCAGGCGCAACAGCGTTGACTCTCACGAGCGGTGCAAGTTCCATCGCCAACTCTCGCACAAGGTGATTCGCCGCAGCCTTCGACGTGTCGTATGCAAGGGATCCCTTCTTTGCGACAAGCGCATTTGCGCTCGTCGTCAGAACAAGATTGCCAGCAAGCCCTTGGTCTTTCCATGTGCTCGCCGCTTCATCTGCAACGAGATAGCTGCCTGTGACATTCAGCGCAAAGGTGAACGCCCACTTGTCGTCTGGAATATGCCCTGTTGTATCGGGAGGAACAAAGACTCCTGCCGTGATGCAGATTGAATCAAATCCGCCATATGCGAGCGCAACTTGATCGAGCATGATCCGAATCGACGCACGATCGGTGATGTTGGCCGCGAGCCCGATTGCGGGACCGCACCCCGAGAGACCCGAACCAGCCACGCCGATACCAAGCCCATACTTGTCGGTGATTTCCTTCGCAGTCGCCTTTGCAGCTGCTTCATTCACATCGACGCAAACGATGTGCGCGCCTTCCTTGACCAAGCGATGCGCTGTTTCTTTCCCGATGCCAGAGCCTGCGCCGATGACGATGATGATTTGGCGGGCGAGTTCTTTTTCAGCTGGCATCCGCTGCAACTTTGCCTCTTCAAGCAGCCAATATTCGATGTCGAATGCTTCTTGCTGTGGGAGCGAGACATATTGGTCGATCGCTTCGGCGCCGCGCATGACTTCAACTGCGCAGTTATAGAATTCTGCTGTCACGCGTGATTCGGATTTGTCTTTGCCCCATGCAATCATTCCTAAGCCTGGAATAAGCACGACCGTCGGATTTGGATCGCGCATCGCTGGAGAGTTTGGGCGCTTGCAGGCGTTGTAATACGCAGCATAATCCGTGCGGTATTTCTGGAGCGCTGCAGAAAGTTTCTTCCGCAGCATCGCACTGTCTTCGCTTTGCGGATCCCATGCGACATACATCGGCTTGATCTTCGTTCGCAGAAAGTGATCTGGACAAGATGTGCCGAGTTCTGCGAGACGATGCGAATCATGCGAGTTGATGAATCGCAGTATTGCGTGGTCGTCCTGAATCGTCGCCACGAAACGCTTGTTCTTGGAAATGTGCCCACGAAGCCACGGCAAAATCGCAGCAAATGTGGATCGACGTTGCAGTTCGTCAAGGCTCTTGTGTTTCGCTCCGCCAAATGCCTTTGTATCGCCCCCCTTGGACTGATACTTCGATTCGATAAAGAGTGATGCTGTTTCGATCATCGAGAGCGTTCGCTCATAACAAACCTTGTCGTCATCGTCCCACGAAATAAATCCGTGTTGCCCCATCATGATCGCTTTCATGTGTGGCTGCTGCTTCGCAATTTCTTGCATTGCAAGTCCAAGTTCAAATCCAGGACGCATCCAAGGCATATACGCCATCGCTTCAGATCCGGCGGCGCCAAATATTTCCTTCGTCAGCGCCTGGCAATTCTTGGATGCCGCGATCGCAATGATCGCATTGGGATGCATGTGATCAACGTGTTTTCCTGGAAGAAAACTATGCAGGGGAGTATCGATCGACGTGGCGCGCGGATTGAGATTGAAGGTCGTGTGGTTGTACATCGCAACCATCTCATCTTCAGCGGGAGACTTCAGCCCTTTGTCGGCGCGTGCCGCATAGATGCGCTGAAGGCCGACGACTTTTTCTTGATAGAGGGACGCAAAGTTTTCGCGTGTGCTTGTTCGAAGATCGCCGCCAGAACCCTTGACCCAAAGAACTGCGGCATTCTCGCCAGTCAGAGGATCTTTCTGCGAAATCTTCGATGACGTATTTCCGCCACCAGTATTAGTGATTCGCTGATCGGCGCCTAATTTATTCGATCGATACACGAGCCGTTCGGCTGCATCGAGTGCCGCGGCCTCCGCGTCGTTCCAGAGATGATGTACGTGTTTGAATGAAGTCATATTTTTGCTCTTCTTGCGCGCCGAATAGTAGTGGACGATGCCGCGGCAACGAGTGGAAGATCTTGGAAGCGATCGAGTGCCTCGCGCCACGATCCAACGCTCTTTGTGCTGGTGCGAGGCTTGTACAACTTGAGTTGGAACGATCGACGCATCACACTGCGGATCGCGGCGATCCCTGAGAGTTCTCCCATCGCAGCGGCTTGAACAAGAATGTTGCCCGCGGCCGTTGCCTCGACTGGCCCAACGATGACCGTCCGATCAAGCGCGTCAGCAGTCATCTGATTCAGGAGCGCATTTTGGCAACCGCCGCCAACGACGTGCAGCGTCGAAATGCTCCGCCCCGTCAACTTCTCGAGTCCGTCGAGTTCAGTGCGATAGAGCAATGCAAGTGACTCGAAGATGCAGCGCGCAATGGCGCCGCGTGTTCGTGGAACGGGTTGATTCGTTTCGCGGCAGTACAACTGAACTTTGCTCGTCATACGCCCCGTCTTTGCAAAGCGGATATCTCCTGGATGAATCAGCGAGCGAAGCGGCGTTGCAGAACGGGCGAGTTTCACGATGCGTGCGTAATCACAATCCGCCTTCGGCCACTCTTTGCGACATTCCTGCAAGATCCAAAGTCCCACGAGGCATTTCAGTAGACGCGTGGTTCCTGCAAATCCAGCCTCGTTCGTGAAATTCGCTTCGCGCACCTTTTCGTTGACGAGCGGCTTGGGCAGTTCAACTCCCAAGAGTGACCAGGTGCCAGACGAAAGGTATGCCCAGTTTTTCCCAGTCGCTGGAATCGCTGCAACAGCGGCGGCAGTGTCGTGCGAGCACGTGGCGACAACTTTCGTTCCAACGAGTCCAGTATTGCTGGCGACCTGAGGAAGCATTTCGCCAACGACAGTTCCTGGTTCGATCGTCTTTGGAAAAATATGCTTTGGAATTCCCAACTTCTTCAGAAGCGGCCACGCCCAAGTTCGCTTTCGCGTGTCCCAACACTGCGACGTCGAAGCGAGCGTCGTCTCAGCTTTGGATTGGCCCGTCATCATCCAATTGATGTAATCAGCGATCAGTAAGATGCGGTCGGCCTTGCGCAGGAGTTCGGGCCGTTGCTGTACATCGTCGTAGAGTTGATAGAGCGTATTGATCGGTCCGAAGCCGATTCCAGTGGCCGCATAAATTTCTTCGCGCGAGATTTTCTTGAGGACTTTGGTAAACGCAGCGAATGTTCGCTCGTCGCGATATGTATATGGCAGCGCAAGCAGTGGCTGATTCCCTTTCAAGAGAACATAATCGACTCCCCACGAATCGCAGGCGACTGCTCGAACATCACCGACATTCGAAGCAGCGTTCAGTCCAATTTGGATTTCTGCCCAGAGTCGCACCACGTCCCATCGCAGTGTCCCGCGAAGGCGAATGGGTTCGTTGGTGAATCGATGCAATTCGCGCATGCGCAGACGACCGCTTTGCAATGCGCCGAGGATGATGCGCCCTGATTCCGCTCCAAGGTCAATGGCGATATAGCGCGACATGATTTCTCCGTGGCTTTCTGAGTGAGGCTTAAAGTTTCAGGACGCTCTGTCGATAATGCTCATCGGGTCGGCCAGCAATTCGCTCAACTTGTTTCATTGTGAGAAAGTTTGGGCCGCCGAGATTCGCCGCTCCCACAAAGATCTGCGCCGACTTTTCGACCATCAAGAGTGAGGCAAGGACTCCTTGTGGCGAAGAGCCGACCGCAATCACTCCATGATTCTCAAGCAGGATGATTCGCGGCTCGCGCTTGGTGCGTGCTACGAATTTCAATGTCTTCGTCCGAATCGCCTGCGCAAGGGCAAGGCCAGGATCCGTATATGGAACGAATACAGATTCGCATCCGCAGCAGACAACTTCGTCTGGGAAAATTCGTTTGCGCGCGAATTCCTTCGCGCGCGGCGAGCAGAGAATCTGATTGACAGCGATTGCGTGCACATGCCCAACGCACTGGACGCCTGGAAGACCAAGCAGCCACGCGTGAAAGAGCGATTCAACGGAAGGTTTTTTCGCGTCGGCGCTCACGCGCGCATCGAAGAGCGACTGATCGATCTGCGCATCCGTCAATCCTTTGCTTTCGATCATGTGAAGCAATCTGTCGAAGCGGCACTCGACGATTCCGGACTCATCAAGAGTTGCGAGATTGGACCCCGAAGCCTTGACGGCGAATGTTTCATCAGTCAGCCGTACAGAAACATTTCCCTCTCCCAAGATTGACATGCGCAAATCGTCTTTGCCAAGTTTGTGAGCAAGTTCGAGAAGTCCGGCGATGGGATTTACGCGCTTCGTCATTGTCAGAGTGTCCCACAGATGAAGACTTCCATCCCGAGTGCGCGCATCGCCGCCGCCTTGATCGCAAGACCCTTTCGAGCATCGGCCTTGCTTGGTGCATAAACCACTTGAATGTGATTTGCTTTGTGTCGGGCCATCATTTGATCGCGGTCGATTCCCGGAAGCACGACATGCATGATGGGCCATGGCGGCGTCGTCAATTTCCACCGTTCTTCACTCTCGGCGCCTGGAAGTTCGACGACTTCGCCGATGCCAGTGTCGAATTTCAGACGTGCGTCTTCTATATATATGCGGGACCAGACGATCCAGCCCGGTTTCGAGATCCCTTTGACCGTGCCGCCTCCAAGGCGAAAGTACATCGGAGGTTGTCTCTCGCTCGATGTGCCGCGATACCCGCCGATGAAATGGGCTGGCGGTGCGGCGCCAGAGATGAGGAATACCCAGACATACGCATCGAGCATTCGGCTGCCGGATTTTCCGCAGTAGTGGCGACCCCAGCGAAGATCATGCAGCGTGTTCTCTGGTTCCCAGCCGAGTTGCTTCCACAGGTCGTACGTCACCAAACCGTCGAGTCCAGCACACTCATCAACTTCGTTGAAGTGCGGCAAGGCTTCGCCAGCGAAAAGTTCCTTGCGCGAATTCGCGTGATAGACCGGCGGCCGATCACGATTATTCAGCAGACCTTCAGCAAGATCTGATGCAGGCGCCAGATCCTTCAGGCCTTGTTGATATTGAATGCCGATCGTCGAACATCCAAAGTCGTCCGCAATTCGTACGGCGGCGATATACATCTTCAGCTGATCGATCGTCTGCTGCTTCGTCAGTTCTGTTTTCGTGTTCTTGCCCCAATTGAATTTCATTCCTCGGCGGAGCAACCAACGAAGCGCGTTATTCGCCTCGGCGGTCGAGACTTCCAGCATGGCGGCATACAGCGAAGATTGACTGAGTCTCTCTTTGAAAACGCCCGTTGACTGCAGCAGTTCGTCAGGAATAATCGCATTATGCATTCCCATGCACCCCTCATCGAATACACCCATGATCGCCTTGCGGCTGCGCAGGTCCGCCGCATATTTTTCGCCGATGCGAGTCGCAGATGGCGGGAGTTTTGCACTGGCATACGAACGAACATGTTTCGTTGCATGCACAAATTTTCCTGTGCGAAGCCACGCACGCAATCCACTGCGGAATGTTGCATCTTGAAAGTCTTCACTCCAGAGAGAGGAATATCGAACGCCCGCCTTCGTCATCGATCCGTTGAGATTCAGCATCCCGACAAGTCCTGGCCATGTCCCAGACCAATTTGCGGCGGTCAAAATCGGACCTTCATGCGTTATCAATCCATGGAGAATGTGATGGGAGTATTGCCAGACCGCTTCGGCGATGATCAGTGGAGCACCGCGTGGGATCTTGCGGAATATTTCCATTCCATATTTCTGCGAATCAATAAAACTATGGCCTACTTCTTTACGAAAGCCGTGCGCACGTTTGACAGCCCACCCTTCCAACTTGATCGCTTTGGTCAGTGCCGCCTCCATCTCTCGTTGAGCGGCTTCGCACTTTTGATTCGCTGAGGTGCGCAGGTCACCGTTGGCAATGAGATAGATGATTGGCTTTGTGGTCAATGGACTTTCATTTTACCGAATGCGATCTCGTCTGGCAGGGTGACGGGCGATATCTCGATGAGCATGTTGACCTAGCATCGCAGTCGAGCCGAGCGGCGCATATGACCAACACCACCAGTTCCATCCGCTGGTCGACATTGACTCCACTCGAGCGCGTTCGCGTCGAAGAATTGATGGATGATCCTGCGCTCGATCCACTCGAACATCATGTTGCGCTCGCAGGTTTGAAACGCTTGAACGCATGGTCGAGAAGCGCGCGCATTCTGTGGCCCGATATTGCGCGTATGGCTGAGCTGATGAACATGCAGGGTCGACCACTGCGCGTGATGGATGTGGCGACTGGGTCTGGCGATGGGCCGATGAAAATGGCGATGTTGGCGCGGCGGCGAGGACTGAATATCGAATGGACCCTTTGTGATTGCAGTGCTCGCGCTCTCGAGGTTGCGGCGCACACTGCGCAGTCGATCGGTGAGCGTGTGAATCTGGTTTGTGTCGACCTGCTGCGCGCAGAACTTCCAGTGCGTGCAGACGTCGTGATCTCTTCCCTTTTCATGCACCATCTTGATCGCGACACGGGCGAATCGGCGCTGCGCACGATGGCGAGTGCCGCGGATCTTGCTGTGGGCATCGCGGATCTCGATCGATCGAAGTTTGGTTTATCGCTGGCATGGGTTGGATCGCGAGTGCTGACACGTTCTCGCGTGGTGCATTTCGATGCAATTGCAAGCGTACGCGCCGCATTCACGGTCGACGAAGCGCAAGCAATGGCTATCGATGCAGGATTACATGGCGCATCTGTTACTCGTGCGTGGCCCGCACGGTGGAAACTCTGGTGGCAGAGATCTTCAATTGAAACCACGAACGGGACTGCTCGATGAAAGTGGTCGCCACAAATCTGGCCGCGGTCGCAGATGAATTCGATGTCATCGTTGCAGGCGGGGGACCTGCAGGGTCAGCGGCTGCAATCGCCGCAGCACGCGCAGGCTGTTCGGTGCTCATCGTTGACCGTGGCGTTCATCCACGCCAGAAAGTTTGCGGATGTTGCTTGGCTCCTGCAGGAATTGGAGTGCTTGCTCAACTTGGAGCATCGTCAGTTCTTGATGGCGCGCAGCATGTATCGAGTGTGCACTTGGAATGCGGTGATCGAGCAGTGATTGTGCGCCGAGATGGAGGTGTTGCGATCGCTCGCGATCAACTCGATGAATCATTGTTGCATTTCGCCGCTGAGTCTGGTTGCGCAACTCTGATGGGAGCAATCGCGTCATTCAGTGCTGATGGGACCGTTGCCGTGCGGCAAGATCAAATCGTTCGAACGATTCGCTGTCGTGTTCGGATCGCAGCGGATGGATTGCAGGGGACTTCGCTTGATGGACTCCCAGAATTTGGATGGAAGGTTTCCCAATCAAGTCGAATGGGATTCGGCGCAACGGTTGATGGGGCTGCGCTTGATCTTGCTCGCGAGCAAATTCTGATGAGCGTTCATGGCGGTGGCTATATCGGCGCAGTTCAACTTGCAGATGGACGAATCGATATTGCAGCTGCGGCGCATCCAAGTGTTGTTCGAAGTGCTGGCGGAGTTGCGCAACTCGCTTCGCTGTGGCTTGGTTCGCACGTGCGCACAACCGCAAT
Source organism: uncultured bacterium (assembly GCA_903919715.1). Classification (GTDB taxonomy): domain Bacteria; phylum Planctomycetota; class Phycisphaerae; order Phycisphaerales; family SM1A02; genus F1-60-MAGs104. The sequence continues at coordinate 20,779 of CAIXJC010000027.1, forward strand.
GATTGGCGCGGCGCAGTGGCGAGGGACATCGCTCTTGACTCGTCGGCGCATGCAAATTGCGCGCAGCGATGTCTTGGTCGCAGGCGATGCTGGCGGTTATGTCGAACCATTCACTGGAGAGGGAATGAGCTGGGCTCTCGCGACTGGCAGCAGTGCGGGTAGCCATGCGAGTGCAATGATTCACGCGGGCGCGTCATTTTCCCAGTGGCCAATGATCACCAGTCGTATTGTTCGTTCGTCACGTGCGCGATGCTTCATGATCGCTCATCTCCTTCGTCATCCGAGAATTCTCCAAACCGCAATGAGCGCATCGGAGTTTTTCCCGTCGGTTACGGAACGAGTCGCAAATGCATTTGGTTCCGATTTCACTGCGCCAGTCCTTCGAGATTTTCGCCAGGAACCTGCACAATGATGCACGCCTGCATTCATTCCATCGGCTGCGCGAATCCCACTCAGCGACTGACGCGTGAGCAGTGGATCGAGATGGCGTCATCGATCGCTCCCAAATCGCTAGACCGCGCAGTCATTGCTCGACTTGCTGAGCGCAGTGGTATCGATGGTCGTTGGTGCGCGTCGGCGCAGCAAGTTGGCGAGCCAGCATTTTTCCAAGCAGGTCAAGACGGGCAAGGACCAACCACGGCGCAGCGCATGCAACTCTGGGCGAGCGCCGCACGACAAATGAGTATGGAGGCGTGCTCGCAAGCAATTGATCGGGCAAAGATTTCTGGCCGAACAATCACCCATGTTGTGACCGCATCATGCACTGGTTTCGATGCTCCGGGCTTGGATGCGTGGTTGATTGAAAATCTTTCGCTCTCTGCCGAATGCCGCAGAATCAACGTTGGATTTATGGGTTGTCATGCTGCCGTGAATGCGTTGGCGATTGCGCGCGATACGACACTGGCCAATCCCGATGCAGTTGTTCTGGTCTGCTGCGCGGAGGTTTCTTCGGCGCATTTGCATTATGGCGTTCGCCTCGACCAACTGATCGCGAACACGCTTTTCAGCGACGGTAGTGCCGCGGTAATCGTTGCACGTGGAGATCCGAGCGTGCTGCCATACATCGCGGGAACGCACAGCATCATGATTCCAAATAGTGCGGGCGAGATGGCGTGGCGCATTGGCGACAATGGATTTGAAATGACGCTCGGCGCACGCGTTCCAGAAATCCTCGAGGCGCGGGTTGGCGAATGGGTGCGCCGTGCGCTTGCCAATTATTCCCACACGGTTGAAGACATCCAAGGCTGGGCGATTCATCCAGGTGGACCGCGGGTCATTGAAGCAGTGATCGCATCGTTATCGATACCACACGAGTCAGGTGATGCGAGCCGCCGCATTCTTCGAGACTTCGGAAATATGAGCAGCGCAACGTTGCTTTTCATTCTTCGCGAATTGCTCGATCACAATGTGGCGCGACCATGGGTGGGGTTGGCATTTGGTCCCGGACTTGCTGGCGAAATGCTGGTGGTTGGCTAAAAATCCTTGCGATTTCAGAGGGCAGAAGTGCGAGAATTGCCAATCGTGAGCAGCGGTTTGATGAATAAAAGTATCGCAACGGCAGCGATGGAAGCGATGATCGCCGTCAATCCGCCATCCATCACACTCGCAGCGATACTCCATCCCGCAAGTGCCATATAGATGATCGGCGTCACGGGATAGAAGGGCACTCGAAAAGGTCGCGGCGCATCGGGCATTGTTCTGCGGAGAACGAGTACCGCTGCGACCGACAGTGACGAAAAAATATTGATGAGAACCGTGAGCAGTCCAAGAATGTCATCAAGGTTTCCAACGGCAAGCGAGAGAAGGCTGGCGGCGACTGTGACGATCAGTGCACGCATCGGCACACCGTTGGCGAGACGAATACCCGCCCACGCTGGAATTTCTCTCGCATGAGCCATCGATTCAATGATGCGTGCGGCCGTGATGACTCCAGAGACCATCGTTGAAAAAAAGAGCAGTGCGATCACGCCTGCCATCGCATCACCAATCGCTGTTCCGAAGAGCAAGCGCGCGGCGACGGCGCCAATAGCTCCCATTGGCTTGCCATCAGCTTCCACCATTGCAGGTGGGTCGATCACACGCAGATAGACAAGGTTGACTCCGATATACAGAGCGAATACCAGCACGATTGCAGTGATGATCGATAGCGGGACATTGCGCCCGGGCCGCTTGATGTCGCCAGCGATGTCGGCACCAGTGGACCAACCGAGGTATGCGAAACTGACAACGAGTGTGGCACTTGCGACCGCACCAGAAAGAAGTCCCGGATGTGCGACAGCCTCTGTCAATGCGGGAGCAGCCATGCGCGAAGTGATCGGCCAGAAAAGTCCGACAAGGACGAAGGCGGCAACAAAGCCAATCTTGATAATCGAAAGGGCAGTGTTAAAGCCATATCCAGCGTGCAGTCCAAAGAGTTGCGAAACAAATGCGGCGATGATGGCGATCGCTGCAATCCAATTGATATCAAGCGTCGTCGGAAGCAGTTGATTGACATATTCACCGAGCAGCAGGCCGACAACCGCGAGCGATAGAAAGTAGCCACAGAAAATCGTGACCATTGCGACGAGATATCCCGTTGTTCGGCCGAATGCGCGGCGTGCAAACTCAACACTGCCTCCCGAGCATGGGATCATCGCACCAAGTTCAGCCAACGATAAGCCACCGCAAAGTGCGAGTATGCCACCGATGATCCACGCGGCAAGAATATTCTGAGACGTCCCAACCTTCGCACCGAATTGTCCGGTGAGCGAAAATATGCCGCTTCCAACCATAGACGCAACGATGATTCCAGTGGCGCCGACGGAGCCAACGACTCGGAAGTTCTCAGGTTGTTTCTGCTCGCTTTTCATGGACGATTGACTGCGAAAAATTTGAGAAGCGGGCGGTCTATCACTTTTTGTTGAGTGTAACGAACGCCTCGTGACGATGGGTAGATTGAGCGAATGAAACAAGGTCACACGAACGAATGGATGGATGTCTGTTTGCGGGTCGCAGATGTAATTCGTTCAAGAAATTTCTATGAAGGGCTGGGCTTTACCCGCGTTGAGGGAGATGATGCCGACGGTTGGGCGGTGGTTGTGAATGGGAATGCTCGCATTGGATTGTTCGAGCAGAAATACATGAATGGTCGTTCGTTCATGTTGAACTTTCGTGGTGGAGACGTTCTCGCCAAAGTCGCTGCGCTCGAAGCGAAGGGATATCAATTTGTGACGCCCGCACGGCGCAGTGCGGATGGTGGCGGTTCTGCGACGTTAGAAGATCCAGATGGCCACCGAATATTTTTCGATGCGGAGCCGAATGAGACGATGCGACTGCCGTCTTGAATGACGAACACTGGGGTCCACGACTAGACTGCGTGCATGACCAAACTCTTCATTCGCATCGCACTCGTTCTCTCGCTTCCTCTTGGTATCGCATCTTCAGCAACTGCTCAAGGCAGTGCGACGGCGACGACACCAGCGAAAGTCACTCCGGTAGTGGCGGCAAAGATTGTTCCCTCAGTTCCCACTAGTCCATCGAAGGGCGACGAACCGACAGCGAAAGTCGCTCCGCCAGTCACGACGGCTCAGGCACAACCGCAGACGATCGATCCGAAAGCACAAGCGATCTTCGACAAGTCCGTCGCGGTCGTGCGGGGGTTGAAGGCGGTTCAATTGACAACGAAATTGACTGCATCTGGGAGTGATGCTGGGATGATGCCGGCGGAGTTTCTTGACCCGACGAACTCGACGTGGGATCTGGAACACGTCGAAGGGTCACCGTGCAAGCGAATGCGAATCGAAAGCATGAAGAACGACAAGGCGGCTCGTGCGATCATTTTCGATGGGGCTCATTCACTCGCGATCGACAATGCGTCGAAGACATATAGAGAGGGTGATACGAACTGGCCATCACTGCTTGGAACCGCAGGGGCTGGCGTTCCGCAGTGGGTCCTTGAAAAGCGTCAAGAAGAAGCAATGCCTGCGAAGTTCGTCGCTGCATCAATCGTCGGCGAAGAAACAATCGATGGCCAGCCGTGCGATATTGTTCTTGTATCGCGAGCGATTGTTGTCGGCGCCTCTCCAGATGGCGGCGAGCAAACGCCTGTGACGATGACGACAACAGACACAATCGCAGTTGCACGCAGTGATAGTTTTCCAAGAAGGATTTCTCAGAAGATGGAAATCAACGGCGAAAACCAGATGGGAAACATGTCTTTCTCGTTTCAGTATTCGAACGTAAAACTTGACCCAACGCTCGACGCATCGATGTTTTCAGTTGTGCCGCCAGCGGGTTACACCAAAGGGGAACAGCCGAAAGAGGACGGCGATGGCGACCACGAACAACCACAACTGAAGGCCAAAGTTGGCGACAAGGCGTTGGATTTCACGCTGACGGCGATTGACGGAGCGCACGTTTCGCTTGATGGACTCAAAGGCAAAGTCATCTTGTTGGACTTCTGGGCGACATGGTGTGGTCCTTGCAAACAAGTCATGCCAACGATTCAGAAAATCGCAGATGAATATAAGGACAAGGGTGTCGCGGTCTATGGAGTGAACACATGGGAGCGCGGCGAAGGCGCAGCGAAGAAATATATGGAGTCGAAGAGTTACACCTATCCGTGCCTTCTTGCCGGTGATGAACTTGCAAAGTCGTATGGAGTTCCAGGTATTCCAACTCTTCTCGTCATTGGAAAAGACGGCGTGATTGTGTTGGCGGAAGTTGGGATGGCTCCAGATGGGGGCAAAGCACTCCGCACCGCAATCGATGCAGCGCTGGCAAAGTAGAAAACTGATCAGTGTGAACTTTTCGCAGTGACTTTGTGAGCGTCGTCTGCGACGGTGATATCGAAGAGTGAAAGCGTTCCGCTGACTTCGTTGCACACAACAAGTATTGGTCTCTTGGTTGGACTCGAACTCGCAGGAATCACGATTAGTCCTTCTGGTCCCAAATCGCCAACATCCGAAAGCTTGTCTGGAACCTTGTCTGGAACTTTGTCGCCATCCGCATCGACAGTCAAATCAATGCTTGTGTCGCGTCGATTGAAATAACCAGCAAAGATCGGCTTCGTTGGATTCGTCGCATCCCACATCATCACTCCGCCAGCTCGTTCCAGTCCGACGAAGATAAATCGATGATTCGAAATCATCGCCACGGCAACGCCTTCTGGCTCTGGACCGCGCGCATCGCTGCGGTCATCTTGCGAAGAATTTTTGCGGTTGTCCGCATTAAAAGCAAGTGGCATGCGATCGCGAAGTGTTCGTTCTATTTCGCTTCCAGAATCCCACGTCAATTCAAGTCGCGTTTGTGCGTCGCCAGTTGCTGGCACGATTCGCCAAATACTTGCTGATCGTGCGCCGAAACATACAAGATCGTCATAGTCTCCATCTTGATCTTTGTCGCCGCATGCTTCACTGACTTCAAGTCGACCTATTGCGTCGGATTTCAATAAGTCGCTTTGCGAATGGCCCTCTTCACCCTCGGCCGAAAGTGGAAATCGAGTCGGATCAAGTGCAGGCTTTGTTTTATCTTTCGAATTTTTCAATTTCGAAACGCGCTGGGTTTCGTTATAAAACGGATATTCGAATGATTCGCCTTCATTCGCTGTCACGAGATATTCCTGCCCATCGCACTTGAAATACGCAACCGTATCGGGTTGATACATGCCACGAACCGGCCAGAGCGAAATCGTTGCGCAATTGTCTTTATCGCTTGCATCAAGTCCCACGCCCGCAGCGCCGAAATCTTTCAGCCCTAGCGGCAAGATCGCGGTGATTTTCGCTGCGGCGATGTCAAGCACCGCAAGTGCGTTTGCTTCTTGCAATGTGATGTATGCACTCTTGCCATCTTCAGAGACGGCGATGTATTCCGGCTCGAGTTGTTGGACGAAGGATCTGCCAGGCATCGGTGCGTGAATTCCTGCCGCCCGCAATTCGGTGGCGCGTGACTCGAACGCATCGAAACTTGCATTTCGAAGCCTTGCTTTCTCAGCACCCTGCGAGAGATCGATGACGGAGATTGACCCAGCGGGATCTTCGGCGCCATCATCGCTCGGCTCCGCTTCGTTGGCGACGAGTAATGTCTTGCCATCAGGTGTGAATGTCAGCATGTCGGGACCGAAGCCCACTTTGATTGCTCCAATTTGTTTCATCTCCAAATCGAAGAATCGGACCTCGCCCTGAACTCCTTTCGACTTTGGAATCCAGCACATTGCAACAAGATTTCCATATGTTGCAACGCTGGTGATTCCAAACTGCCGAGTCATCGAAATTCGCAAGGGATTTGCTTGGTCTGAAATGTCGACCATTGAGAGCCCTTGCGCCGAGTTTGTGACATAGAGCCGCTTTGAGTCTGGACTCCACGCCGAAATCTCGCACGCAGATTCATTAAAGAGTCCAGAAGAATATGCGCCAAGGAACTTGACCTGAGCGATGTCGGAGGGGGCCGTACCTGCCAAGGGCGGGGAGCAAATCGCAAACATAGAAGCGAGAAGATGTGAAAGCAATGTCATAAGCGGAGCAGTAAATATGAACAGAGTTCAGATTCTGTTCATATTCAACGAAGAAAAATTTTGAATGCACGCCTGAATAAAAACCGAACGCTATCTGAACGTTCAAAGCGCATCATCCCACACATGTTTGCAAATCAAATCACTGTAAGTTTCTTTGTCACGATCTTCTCCGCAATGTTTTCAACGAACGCATTTGCCTCGGATGTCATCGTGAACGAATGGAATTCTGTTGGAAGCACAAAGTGGCTTGGGAATCCTGCTGCGGCAGTGGCAGGGTGTCCGACGCCTGACGGAATCGGCGGAGCAGCCTGTTCGACTGAAGAAGATGTCTACTTCGGTCGTTCGCTCGGCAACGGTGGTGATTGGATCGAGATCGTCATCGTCAAAGATCACACAGATATTCGCGGATGGAAACTTCAGTGGATCGAAACTGGAGCGACAGATGCAGATGGCACCGATGTGTGGTACGGAAACGGTGCTGTATCGCAGGGAGAGATTACTTTTTCCGCCGCCGCAATCTGGTCTGATTTGCGCGCAGGAACAATTCTGACAATCACAGAAGCCTCGACAGTGCTTGGGGGGCTTGATACTGATACATCATTCAATCCGTGCAATGGAGATTGGTGGATCAATGTCAATTGCTTTGACGCAGCTCTCGTCACTTGCAACGCAAACGTGATCGACTTGGAACATCCGACATACAACGATCCGTTGGATGTTGGAAACGACAACTGGGCGTCGCGCATCATCAATGCGCAAGGACAGATCGTTATCGATCTTGCCGGCGAAGGCCAGCCATCATGGGGAGCAACCGGCGTAAATAGCCGTGAAATTGTGCGACTTGAGGAGAATCCATCACAGGTAATCACGCCATATTCACGGTACGACGACGGGGACAGTTCTTCTTTCGGTCAACCGAATGGCTGGAGCGACACGGTCACTCTGTGCAAGACATATCAGGACTTTTCTGCTTTGCGCGCGCCCGTTCTCGCCGCCTTGTGTCAATCATGCAAGCCGCTCATGCTGAATGAATTCAACGCAGTCTCTGCGACTGGATTCTTAGGCGGCGGTACGCAAGCAGCCGACGCTGCTGGCGGTCAGGCGAATGATTTACAGTTCGGTCGATCGCTCGGCAACGGAGGCAACTGGTGTGAATTTGTAATCATTGCGGAGAACTTGGATATGCGCAATTGGATCTTGCGCTGGCAGGACAAAACAGATTCGGGAACGATCCGTTTATCGAACAACACATTCTGGTCGAATCTTCGCAGCGGCATGATCTTGACCTTCACCGAAAGCACTGCTGCGCAGGGTGGAATGAACACAGACTTGTCATACAACCCAACGGCAGGCGACCGATCGGTCAATGTCAACACGTTTGATACGACGCTTGTTACGCAGACGACCAGCACGAAGCCGCTCCATATTTCGGGAGAATTTTCCGTGTCGAATGATCGCTGGGCGATTGAAGTTCGTGACCAATCATTCGCGCCAATCGTCGAGCTTCAGGGTGAAGGTTCGCCGAATTACTTTGGTGGTGGCGTTGGTGCCGATGATGTTTGCAGACTGCGAGCGAATCCATCTGGTCGCATCGATGCCGCAAGTTTTTACGATGATTCCAGCACTTCCAGCACCTTTGGAAAACCGAACACTTGGACTTCTTGCCCAGGTTCGACGACTGTCACGCAATCATTCGTTGCCCTTCCGCAAGTTGGATGTGTTTGGGTGATTGCCAATCCAGCGGATATCAATGGCGATGGGCTTGTCAATGGTTCAGACTTGACGTCGCTGCTGTCCGCGTGGGGAACCTCAGGGCCAATCGGCGATATCAACCACGATGGTGTCATCAATGGAGCGGATCTCACTGCGCTGCTTTCGGGATGGTTGCCTTAATGCAGGCCGAGCATCAACTTTCAACTCAGCGAGCCCGAGCATTTACGCTTATTGAAATTCTTGTTGTCATTGGCATCATCGCAACTTTGGTTGGGTTGCTGATGCCAGGTATCGGCATGGTCCGCAAGAGCGCTGCCGCAACGAAGAGCCAATCAAACTTGAAACAGTGGGGAGTGGGCACAATCATGTGGTCCACAGTCAACAAGGATCGATTGCCATGGGAAGGATTGAAAGATGCGAATGACATGTCTTTGAATCTTGCTCAAAAAGCATATTGGGCGAATGCGATTCCGCCAATGGTTGGTGAACTTCCATACTCTAAAATTTCTGATGATGCATACAACGCACAAACAGATGTGCCATTTGCAGGCAGCAGCAATTCGATTTTTGTCGATCCTGGTGCAACGAGTGCGGAATTTGCACCTTGGGGCAGCGGTCAGCCAGGTTCTGGAGGAATTCAGCGTCAGTTTTATTTCAACTATGTTCCAAACAGCCAACTGAACAACACTCTGCTCGCCTCTTCTGGTCAGGGGCAATATTCGCCGAAACTCGCAATGAAAGTCGCATCAATCTCGCGAGCAGACTCGACGATCTTGATGTTGGAAATGCGATCAAACCCTCGCGAATTACCAGGAAGCGATGTTCACTTCGGCCGCGATCTGAAGCGACACCGCGCGGACTGGAAACGTTTCGCTTCGCGACATTTCGATGGTGGCCACCTTCTCTTCGCGGATGGACATGTTGGTTGGATGTTGAATTCAGAGGCAACACGAAATGTCCAAGGAAGTCGCGATCCAAGTTTCGCAGGCGGCGATTGGAACACGAACAAACTTGTTTGGGATCCGATTGGTCCAGCAACGGACGAATGATCATGAACTTTTTCTCAATGTCTTTGAATATCTTCACACAGTCTTCACCAAGTATTCACTTGTATTCACATGATCTCGGTCTATGTTTTCTTTGATTGATCCACGCGTTGTGGATTGATCTGTTCAGAATGTAGGGAGGCGTAAAAAGGATTTGGAGTTCTTGTTATGTCATTGCATTCATCCCTACCTTTTCCGGCAATTGCTGCCACTCTTCTCTCTACTTCATCCTTCGGTGCATTGATCGCTGGCGATGTTGCAATCGTTGGCTTTCAAGCTTCGGGCGTGACAACGGACTCTGTGTCATTTGTCACATTCGTCGATCTTGCACCAGGCACAGTCCTTTACTTCACCGACAATGGTTGGACAGGTAGCGCATTTCGAGGGGTTTCAGCAACTGATGGCGATGGAAATGAAAACCTCATGCGCTTCACAGTTGTCAACACAATCGTTGCGGGAACGATCATTGGATCAAAAACATCATCCGCGGATTATGCTTGGACACTCAGCGGTTTGATTGGACCTGGAACATCAGCGTATGGACAGCTTTCGCTTTCTTCGACTGGTGAGCAAGTCACGATTCTCCAGAGCACAAATCCAGCAAATCCGATTTTCAGTGACTTCACTGCGCTGTACAACTTCGACAATACGAGTGCATATGAAGCTGCGACAACTTCTGCAACTGGAAGTTTGGCGCCTGGATTGATTCAGGGAACTAGTGCAGTTCTTTTGACCAATCTTGCTAATTCCGCAACGTTCAATCTCGGCACGCTGACTTCGGGAACACAAGCAGAGTGGCTCGCAGCGATTGGCGTTGAGGCAAATTGGACGTTTGGAACTGGAACTGCTGATGCAGGTGCTGGTTTTATCAATGTGGTTCCAGCACCTGGTGCTCTCGCTCTTTTGGGATGCGCAGGTTTGGTCGGATCTCGCCGTCGACGCAGCGCACGCTGAACATTTATAACAAGTCCCGTCTCGCCGCACGCTTCCTGCGGGATACGCAAGACAAATACGCTGATCGCTTCAAGCGATCGGCGTTTTCTTTTCACTGGCGACTCAATTTCGATGGGCGTTACACTCTCGCCACGCAACACGAGCATCTTCATATGTCACACACAACATCGTCACAAGCAACTCGCACCGAAACCGACGCTATGGGAGCGATTGAAGTTCCCGCCAATCGATATTGGGGAGCGCAGACGGAGCGTTCGATTCATCATTTCCCGTTTGGCGATCGAATGCCACTGCCGATTGTGCACGCATTTGGACTGTTGAAAGCTGCGTGTGCCGAGGCGAACTGCGAAATGGGCGGTCTCTCGAAGGAACTGCGCGATCTCATCGTGTCGGTTTCTAAAGAAGTTTCATCTGGAATACTGGATCAGGAATTCCCGCTGAAAATATGGCAAACAGGCTCTGGAACACAGTCGAACATGAATGTGAACGAGGTGATTTCGAACCGCGCAATCGAGTTGGCGGGCGGAGTCAAAGGTTCGAAGAAGCCTGTTCATCCAAATGATCACGTCAATCTTTCGCAGTCCAGCAACGACACATTTCCAACGGCGATGCATGTCGCGGCGGCGATCGAATTTGAGAAGACCCTGCTTCCTGCGGTGAAGCAGTTGCGTGATGCGCTTGATGCGAAGGCAAAGGAATTCTCAAAGATCGTCAAGACGGGGCGCACGCATCTTCAAGATGCGGTCCCATTGACTCTTGGTCAAGAATTTTCTGGCTATGTCGCCCAGTTGGACATGGCGATGCGGGCGATTCATGAAAGTCTTCCTGGCTTGCGCGACCTCGCAATCGGTGGGACGGCGGTTGGGACGGGACTGAATGCGCCGGTTGGCTTCGGCGAACTTGTTGCAAAGAAACTTGCAGTCACAACTGGGATTGCATTCACCAGCGCGCGCAATAAATTTGCGGCTCTTGCTGGACATGAAGCGGCAACGCAGGCCCACGGCGCGCTTTCTGTGCTCGCGGGATCGCTCATGAAGATCGCCAATGATGTGCGTTGGCTCGCGAGTGGGCCACGGTGCGGTATAGGCGAAATTTCAATTCCTGAAAATGAACCAGGGTCTAGCATCATGCCGGGCAAGATCAATCCAACACAAAGCGAAAGCATGACGATGGTGTGCGTGCAGGTCTTCGGCAACAATACTGCTGTGCAGTTTGCGGCAAGCCAGGGCAACTTTGAGTTGAACGTTTTCAAGCCAGTGATCGCAAAGAATCTTTTGCAGTCATGCGAATTGCTTGCAGGCACTTGTCACGCTTTCCGCGAGTTCTGTGCAGAAGGCATCGTGGCGAACAACGAACGAATCGAGGAGTTGCTAGGTCAAAGTCTCATGATGGTCACCGCATTGACACCACATATTGGATATGACAAATCGAGTGCGATTGCCAAGCATGCGCACCACCAGCGGATGACGCTCAGGGCTGCTGCGCTTCACTTAGGGCATGTCGATGAAGCGACATTCGACAGGGTCGTTCGACCCGATCAGATGGTGAACCCTCAGTAACGCAATAAAGATCAGTGTTCGGAGGTTGTTGCTGCCTTAAGAAATCTCCATAATTCTGACTGCGATAGGGGGGTATGCCTGCTAAAGTGATCAACCTTTCAGCGGATCAACCCTACGAAATAACTACGAAATAACTACGAAATAACATGGAGACTTGGTTTTGCAAAGTACGACAGAAGAAAATGTGATGGTCCTCGACGAAGATTCGGCCATCGAAACCGAATTGAATGACGGCAGCGAAATTCTTGATGAGGCTTCGCCGCTGTCGAAAGGGCAAATGCATCTCGCAATGTTGGCCGCTGTAGCGCTTCCGCCACTCGGTTTATTGGCGGCGATGTATTTCCTTTGGGGCGGATTGTTCAGTTCACTCAATCTCGTCATGATGATCGTTCTTTACATTGCGACTGGTCTGGGGATCACGATTGGATATCACCGTATGTTCACGCACAAGGCGTTTGCGGCGCCAAAGCCGATTGGGATTTTCTTCATGATCCTCGGCGGCATGGCTGCTCAAGGACCGCTTGTCTGGTGGGTCGCGACGCACCGCAAGCATCATCACCACTCTGATCAAGAGCACGATCCGCACTCGCCGCACGCAAGTCGCAAGCCTGGAGTTGTCGGTTGGATCGTCGGATTCGCACACTCCCATATCGGGTGGCTCTTCAGCAGTACCGGTGATAGCAACTATCGATATGTTCCAGACTTGTTGGCGGATGCGACCATCATGCGCATCAATAATCTCTTCCCAGTCTGGGTTGGGCTTGGACTTCTGATTCCTGCAGTCATCGGTGGACTCGTCACGATGACATGGACAGGCGCGGCGCTGGGATTCTTGTGGGGCGGGCTCGTCCGCATGTTCTTGCTTCACCATGCGACCTGGAGCATCAACTCGGTGTGTCATGTGTGGGGATGGCGCGACTACCGATCTGGTGATGAAAGTCGTAATAATCCAGTGATGGGAATCCTGTCATTTGGCGAAGGATGGCATAACAACCACCACGCATTCCCGTCGAGTGCACGTCATGGTCTGAAGTGGTGGCAACTTGATGTGAGTTGGATCATCATCCGTTCTCTGCAAATCGTTGGGCTCGCGAGCAAGGTTCGCCTTCCGACGAAGGAGCGAATGGATGCTCGGCGCCGCATTGCGGTGTGATGGGATGTTCACCAATATCGCCGCATATAAGTTCGCGCCACTCTCCGATCTGGAGGCGCACCGTGAAAAACTGCAGCAAATCTGCCGCGATGGAGAGTTGAAGGGGACGATTCTGTTGAGCCCAGAAGGGATCAATGTATTTGTTGCCGGGACGCAAGCCAACATTCAAACTCTATTGAGTGAACTGCGATTGATTCCAGGATTTGAGGACCTCAATCCCAAAGAGAGCGTCAGCGAAAACCAACCCTTTCGTCGGATGTTGGTGAGATTAAAAAAAGAGATCATTGCATTCGGTGTCGAGGGAATCGATCCTGCAAAAAAATCATCAGCGAAAATCACGGCGACGACATTGAAGCAGTGGATCGACGAGGGCAAGTCACTCACGCTGCTTGATACGCGCAACGATTATGAAATTCGGATGGGGACATTCGAGGGAGCTATTCCGGCCGGCGTCGCACACTTCCGCGAATTCCCAGATGCGATTGAAAAGCTTCCGCCGGAAATGAAGGATCAAACGATCGTGATGTTTTGCACGGGTGGTATCCGCTGCGAGAAGGCGGGGCCCTTCATGGAGCGAGCAGGATTTCAGAATGTCTTTCAGCTTGATGGTGGCATACTCAAGTATTTCGAAGAGTGTGGTGGCTCGCATTACAAAGGCGATTGCTTCGTCTTTGATCGACGCGTCTGCGTTGATTCGCAGTTGCGCGAGACAACAGCGGCGATCTGTTTCAGTTGTCAGATGCCACTCACGGAGCAGGAGCAACGACACCCACATTATCTCGTTGGAGAAACGTGTCCATTCTGTCATCCTGCGCGCGAGCCTTCATAGCCTTGCGACTGAGGCGAAATTCGGTATTCGCTGATTGGTTCGAAGGATGCGTATCATCCCAACTGTGAATTCGACTCCACAGGACACATGCCAACCCGCTTGCCAAAGAATCGCGATTGCGTCGATCGGCGCACTTGTGGTTGCTGGCATCTTGGATATCGCAACTGGAGAATCGCTGAGCATGACGGAGCATTCTCCTGCTTCGCTCGTTCTGGTCTTGCGCAGTTTGGATCAGTTTTGCAGCCCCCTGGCGCTGGTCTGTGCTGTCCTTGCGGCACTCTTGTGGTTCCGTGGATCCCCTCGATTTCTCGTCTGGTTCGACTTTGTATTGGTGCTTGCGATGCTTGCGCTACTTGACAATCTTGCTGGACTGATCGTTTCGATCTTTGAGCCCAAGGTAAGCGCCGCATATTTGCTGCTGTCAGCAAGTTTGGTCTATTTAGAAAACATTACTGTATTCGTTGCCTATTACTGGCGATTCGATCATAAGTTTCAGGATCGAATTGCCCGTGGCGAACAAGTTCATCCGGCAGTTATGTTTCCCCAGAATTCGCTTTCGTCCGAGTCCATGCGTGGCTGGCGACCGAATTTTATGGACTACCTCTTTTTGTCTTTCAATACGGCGAGTACGTTCGGTCCAACATTGCCTGTGCCTCTTCGTGCATCGATGCAAATCGGAATGATGATTCAAGTCACGATCGCGATGGCAGTCTTGATCATGATCGCTGCCCGAGCCATTGGGCTGATCGGATAAGAAGTCGCGTGTTGGCGTTCGCTGGTGAAGCAGCCGTCACTTCGAAGCACTTTTCAGAACGCATTCGACCGAAGCCAAGTCCGCATCGATCTCGATCGGTGAAATGGGATGTGGATGTGGCGAGTTGGCATCGCTTGCCAACATCTTTTCTGGATCTTTCAGTACGTGTCCTGTCAGAATTGTCACAACGCTTTCGCCAGGCTTGATCACGCCGCGTGCAACAAGCAATTTGACCCCTGCGAGACTTGCCGCACTTGCGGGTTCGCAGCCGACGCCGGTTGCATCAATAACAGACTTTGCTTCCATGATCGCATCGTCGCTGACGGCCGCAACAACACCATTGGTAAATCGAATCGCAGCGACGCCACGATCCCATGATGCGGGATCGCCGATGCGAATCGCCGTGGCGATTGTTTCGGCGCGAACTCGGTGGCGGGTTGCAAAGTCTTCAGCGAATGCATGCGCAAATGGAGCCGCGCCACTCGCTTGAACAGATAGCAGGCGTGGGATTTTTGTAATCAGTCCCAGTTCGTGTGCTTCGCGCAGGGCCTTGCCGAACGCAGATGTGTTTCCAAGATTGCCCGCAGGAAGCGCAATCCAATCTGGTGGATTCCATCCGCATTGCTGGAGAAGTTCGAAGATGATCGTCTTCTGGCCTTCAATGCGAAATGGATTCAGCGAGTTGCCCAAGTACACGCCGAGCGACTGCGCAGATTCCCGCACGAGGCGAAGGCAATCGTCGAAGTCGCCGCGGACTAATAAAGTTCGCGCGCCATAAGCCACAGTCTGCGCAAGTTTGCCCATCGAAATTCGTCCCGCAGGAACCATGACCAGCGCAGGAATGCCGGCGTGTGCGGCATAGGAGGCGAGCGAACTGCTTGTGTTGCCAGTTGAAGCGCAGGCGATCGCAGTTGCGCCACAACGACGAGCCTGCGTTACGGCAACAGTCATTCCGCGATCCTTGAATGATCCAGTTGGATTGTGCCCCTCGTGTTTCATGCGCAGAGAATCGATACCGGCATAACGCGATACAGCATCACGGTGCAGCAGTGGTGTATTGCCTTCGGGATGGGAGATGATTGACGAATCGTCGGTGGCCAGCACGAGTTCGCGGAAGCGCCAGACACCAGACTGTTGAATCGCCGTTCCTCGCATCGCATGATCACTTGCGCGCGCGTCGAACAATTTCTGAAGCGCAGTACCACGTGCGGGGGGCGATGCAGGTGTGATGTCGAGTAATCCATCGCACTTTGGACATGTTGCGTACGGCGTGCGGTCATTGAGCGTTTCACCGCACGCGGTGCACGCGATGATCATTTCGTGGATATTCGTCATGCGTCCCTCACGATAGCGCCTTGTGAATCGACTTCGCAGGTGCGCACGGTGCAGTCGAGTCCAGCGTGTGCATACGCACTCTGCATTGCCGATCCGATCTTTGTAGCGATGGCATCACTGTCGCAGAGCGCAAATGCGGTTGGGCCAGCGCCTGATATAGAAACTCCGAGTGCTCCAGCATCGAGCGCAGATTTTTTAGCATCAGCAAATCCTGGCAGAAGGGGAGTTCGCGCAGGCTCTGCGATGCGATCATCCATTGCGCGCCCCAGCAGTGCGAGATCCTCTGAGTTGCATGCAGCAATGACTGCGGCGACCTGCGCTAATTGATGGACCACGATGGAACGCAGCACCTCAGTCGGCAGAACGCTGCGTGCTCGCGTTGTCGTCAATTGTTGCGCTGGTGTCGCAAGAACGATGCGCAGACCAGCAGGCACTTGGATTTTTATAACTTCGATTGGATCGAGCGAACGAACGAGAACGATGCCCCCAAGAAGCGAAGGCGCAATGTTGTCGAGATGGCGACCTGCGACCGCTTCTTCGCCAGCGAGCGCGCACGCCAGCAAATCATTCACTGCGAGGCCAGAGTCAGTTGGCCAAATCAGTGCATTCGCTGCAACCGCGCCCGCAACTGCCGAAGCTGCGCTTCCGCCTTGACCTCCAGAAAGTGGGAGTCCTTTCTTAATGGTGATCGCAATGCCAGGCTGTGTCAGAGGTACTCCGCGCTCGGCCGCGGTGCGCATGACGGCTGCTGCGGCGATCGACGCTGTGTTTTTTGCAGGATCTCTGGGCAATTGTGGATGACCGGCATCGATGATCGTGACGCCTGCCGTCTGCGACCACTCCGCCATCACTTCATCGCGCGCGCCAGTCAACGCACATCCGAGGACATCGAGTCCCGGTCCGAAATTTCCGATTCCACCAGGGACTGAAGCGACGACACGCATGCGTGGAGTACTCATGACGCCACCACCCGAAGGAGGTCGTTGAGTACGCCCGCAGCTGTAACCGCAGGACCTGCTCCAGGGCCGGAGATGACCAGCGCGTTTTCACGGTATCGAGTGGTCGTGAAAACGAATTGATTGTCGGTACCGCTGAGCGAGCCAAGAGAACTGGAACGCGGGACGCCGAGAAGTCCGACGCGCACGGATGCGCGCGTGACGGTTGCGCAATAACGCAAGACATCACCCTTGGCGGTGGCCGTGTTGACTCGCTCACTCCATCCATCGTCGAGCGTGCGGAGTTGGGCGATAAAGTCCTTCAGCGGTACATCGCGTAGTGCGATTGGAACGAGCGATTCGACAGCAATATTTGCAAGTTCGCCTTCGTAACCAATGAGTCGACCCAAGATGATCGCCTTGCGCGCAACGTCACATCCAGAGAGATCTTCTCGTGGGTCTGGCTCGGTGTATCCGAGTTTCATTGCGCCGCGTAGTGCGTCGGAAAACTTTCGTCCTCGTCCGAGCTCGCTGAAGAGATATCCCATCGTTCCAGAAGGACAGGCCAAGATGCTCAAAATGCGATCACCAGATGCGATCAGTTTTTCCGCAGTATCAATGATCGGTAGTCCGGCTCCAACCGTCGCCTCGTGAAGAATCTGTCGACCATTCGCTCGTGCATCGCGAAGTAGCGCGCGAGCCGAAACCGCATCGAGCGAGAGCGGCACTTTGTTTGCGATTACAAGATCCATCCCGTGGGCAACGGCGTTGAGCAGCGGCTCGCGTGTATCGCCGCTTGAGACATCGATCAGGACTGGACGTGTGAGCGCATGAGATGCGAAGTATTGAACAGCTTCGAGCGGCGACCCTGCATGCGAGCCTGACAATTCCGTCAGTGCTCCACCGCGTTTTTTGGTCGAGGTGATCGCCGCAAGCCGAGTCGGCGACAATCCGCGTGATTGAAAAACGAATCCAGTTCGGTCGATGACACCGACGATGCGCATGACGGATCGCTCTTGAAGTGGGAGCGATGCAATTTGATCGAGCAGCTCACGTCCAATTCTGCCACATCCCATCAGAATGACATCCGCTCCGTGGCGTCGAACGGTGCGGCCGCCGCCAACTTTGTCGAGCCTGAATGTCGTATGAATTGCGCGGACTGCGCTCGGGACACTTTCGCTATTCACGACGAATGAAATGTTTCGCTCAGAAGAACCTTGCGCAATCGCGATTACATTCACCTGCGCATCGGCAATTGATCCCAAGACTCGCGCCGCAGTTCCTGGAGTGCGCGCCATTCCTACGCCGACTACGGCGACAGTTGCGACTCCCATCAATACTTCCACCGAGTCAATTTCACCTCGTTCGAGTTCCGATGCGAACGCCGCACGCAATTCTGTTTCCGCCGCCGCCGCCGCATGTTCTGGAACGGTAAAGCAGATCGAATGTTCCGAAGATGCCTGTGAAATGAGCGAAACAGATATGCCGGCATTCGCAAGTGCTCCGAAAGTTCGAGCAGCGATACCAGGCACTCCAAGCATTCCATTGCCCGCGACCGTTACGAGGGCTTGCGAAGTCATCGCAGAAAGCGCACGCACCGGCGATCCCGCAACAGATCGACCGTGCGCAATTTCAGTTCCATGCGCTTCAGGATCGGCAAAGGGACGAATGCGAAGAGTTGTTCCAAGCGTCAACGGAATCAGCGCGCGCGGGTGCAATACCTTTGCGCCGTAATAAGCCAACTCCGAAGCTTCGCGTGGATCAAGTTGAGGAACGATGCGCGCTTCTGGAACGATGCGTGGATCCGCGGTCAGGAATCCGCGAACATCTTTCCAGAGAGTCACTTCACTCGCCGCAAGCACGCGGGCGATCACAGTTGCAGTGAGGTCAGATCCTCCGCGGCCGAGCGTGACGACTGCGTCATCTATTCCCGCGCCGATGAATCCAGGAACAACAACAATGTCGCCCCGGGCCAAGATGGGTAAAAACAGGGGCGCTGCAAGCGCCTCCGTACGTGCGATATCTGGAGCGGCATCGCTGAATCGTCCATCAGTCCGCAAAAAATCGGTCGCATCGATCACGGTTGCAGGGGCGCCGGAGATGCGTAGCGCGGATGCAACGATGCGCGCTGCGATTCGCTCGCCTCGGGAGATGATTGCATCGCTCATTCGGTGGGTGAGCGTTCGTGCACTGGCGGCGTCGCCGAGTAGTCGACCGAGTTCTGCGAATGATCCATCGATGTATTGTCGGAGCGCCATGTCGTTGGCGTCGATCAACTCGATGATGCGCAGATGTCGCTCGTGAAGCACGCGAGAATCGGCGTGAGCGCGCGCAAGATCGCCGGCAGCAGCGGCATGAGAAACCGAGAGCAAGACGTCAGTGACACCCGCTAGCGCAGATGTGACGATGACTCGCATGCCCGTTGTGTGTGAGAGAAGCTCTACAACACATCCAATGGCTTGGGCATTTGCAAGCGCCGCGCCGCCGAATTTGTGCACGGAGATCGTTTGGGCTGGCGCTCGCTTGGCACTCTTCATCCCTGCAATATAAAGGCAACGAGCATCTATGATCGGTGCTCAACCCAAATTCAAATGGCATGACCGATTCCAACCCGACAACTTCAATAACACTTGTGACTGTCGATGAGTCAAATCTCGACATCGCGATGCAATTTATCTGCCAGTTTTACGCACATTTCAATTATTCATTCGACCAGCAGCGCAAGCGCGAAGTGGTTGCCCAGTTCATTGCAGACGAATCACTCGGTCGAGCTTGGTTGATCGAGCAAGCGGGTGTGGCCGTCGGATATGCAATCGTTGCATTTTCATTTTCTCTTGAGCGCAATGGCCAAATTGCATTCGTCGATGAGTTGTTTATCGAATCGTCGGCGCGCAGTGCCGGCATTGGAGCTTCGGTGCTTGCCGAAATCGAATCGTGGTGCGCCTCGGTTGGTGTCATGACTGTTCGACTTGAAGCGGAAGCATCAAACCAACGCGCGGCGGCCCTTTATATCCGCTGCGGATATGTGGATCAGCACCGACGATTGTTGACAAAAGTGCGCGGCGCGGGG
The DNA here is from genome assembly GCA_903919715.1 of uncultured bacterium. Taxonomy (GTDB): domain Bacteria; phylum Planctomycetota; class Phycisphaerae; order Phycisphaerales; family SM1A02; genus F1-60-MAGs104. The sequence continues at coordinate 40,617 of CAIXJC010000027.1, forward strand.
CAGATGCATTCATGAAGATTCGAACCGCATCGATTGCTCTAGGTTTCATACTCGCAGTGCTCGGATGTGATTCGACGAGCCGTGTCGATTGCACGGCGTGTCGAACATTGACAGTCGCAAGTGCGAAGTCAGATCCAGAGGCATGGAAGGGACTCGAGAGTGACCTCGCCGCAGGGAAGTGCGTTGTGATTGTTGTTCGCAAGGGAGAGTCACTGCCAGTCGACATCAAGGCAGTCTTGCCGATGGCCACACTGCGGACGCAAGAGGTCGAGCTTGTGTTTGATGTGGATACATATCTGATGCTCCAACAGGGGCGCTTACGCACTAGCCCTGACGGACAGCGCTGGGCGGACATTCAGGACTTCAAAGCGCAGCGAACACTCTTCGGTTTTACGACGAGTTCTTTGTCGCTCGGCCTCGCGGCTTCGCATGAAAATGGTGTCAAGGCGACGGTCGATTTGACGACGAAGTAATCCGCCAATATCGATTGCGTGCGATCACTTGATCTTCGATGCGAGTGGATCGTTGGGAACCTTGTACACATGATCCGCGCGCACGACAAATGACCCGCCTTCAGTTGACTGCAGCGTTCCATCAACTGCGATCAGCATGAGTGGCTTGAACGTTCCTTCGGATTCGAGCGCGAGCGCAAGTGGCTTGCCATTTTCGTCGTTGATCTCGATTGACGCCATGGATTTCGCAAGGACTGACTTGTCCTCACAGCAATAGTCCCATGGGCGTGGGCAGTGTTCGTCGTCATCCATTTCGATGCAAGATTTCATGGTTTGATCGACGATGGTGAAGATTGCACGATTGCTCACAAATGGCGAACGCGTTCCTCCGATTCGTCCGATGATGGCAACGTGGTTGCCAACCTTTGCGGACTTGCGAGCTTCGATTACACCGACTGCGCCAGCAGGTTGCTCCGCGACGATTAAGTTTGCTGGAAGGGCAGCAGAGGTAGCAACTGGTTGCGCAGTTTGTGAAGTTGTATTCGCTGCCGGCGGGGCTGCCTTATCGCAACCGATGGCGAATGAAAACGAAGTGATGGCGACGAGCGCCACGAAAAGTTTGGATGAGAGGTGTTGCATGATGTTCCTTTGAGAGATTGAGTATGAATTAAACAAGATCAGATTTGAGGGCGGTTGGAATCGAAGTGCGAAGGCAGCGAATTGCGGGCGGGAGGCTTCCGACGAGTCCGAGCAAGAGTCCTGCGCCGAGGCCACTTGCCACACAAGTTGCGTCGACTGAAAGTGAGAAGACCCCCATCGAAAATCGAACGCCTGCTCCATCGAGCAAGAGGCTCGCAATGACTAACGCAGGCAATGCCCCCGTTGCAACTGTGAGCAGTGATTCCTGCACAAGGCTGAAGATGACGGCGGTTCTGGAAAATCCAAGCACTTGAAGCATTGCGATCTCGCGCGAACGGGATGCGAACGCAGCGTCAAGCGCATTCAGGCCACCGAGCATTGCGCCAAGTGCAACGACAAGAGCACTGACACCAATGAGAACCTGCACGGGTCGAAAGAACTTTGCGAGTTGTGCGTAATACGAGACCTCATCGATCGCTGCGATCTCCAAGTCAGACCTTCGTGCCGCAAAGACTTCGAGATCGCCAATGTCTGCGCGATCGAGTGAGATGACGGCAACCGAAATCGTTTGCCGTTTCGTCAGCACTAAGAGATCTGCAATCGGCATCCATGCTTCGCCATCGATCGCGACGCCAGGCGCATCAATGATGCCAGTGACGTGGTGAACTCGATCATCGATCTCAATTGTTGGCTGCAGCGAGTCATCGTTCGTGATGTCTGCATCGCTCATTCGCAGTCGGGCAGCGAGTGAACGCCCCACAAGCACTTCGTCACGTCCGCCTTGCGGTAGTCGCCCTACTGAAAGCCGCGCCTGTGGATGCACAAGAAATGCGCTCGGTTCAACGCCGCGAACAAGCACGAGGTCTCTCGCATTCCCAGTGGGTGCAGGCTCGTCCGCACGGCGCAGTGGGAGCGGCACATGCAATTCTGGCGAGACAAACTGAGCCCCACCAAGCGTACGAATGCCTTGAATGCTCGCAGAAATCACTCCAGGCGCTGACGCAGAAATCTCGCTTCGCTCAACACTCTCTTCGCTGCCAGCGCCGACAATCATCACATTTCCAGATGTCCCACTGGCACGAATGCCCCGATCAAGCGCACGCACGCTCGCCATGGCACTAACGACGAGAAAAACAACCAGTGCGCCCCCGCCTGCGGTGAGCACCAAGCGCAGCGGACTGCGCCCGATGTTGCGTGCGGCATAATGAAGTGGAAGTCGTTTCATGATCTGAATCCCGCAACGATTGATTGGCGCGATGCGATGATGGCTGGGATAACGCCGGCCGCAAGACTGAGTCCGATTGCAATGACGACTCCCGCCAATGCAATTGGCATTGATGGAGTTACGGCGATCGAAACTCCTTCCATCGTGAGTGCGGTTCTCGCAAGCGACACGGTGGCATATGAAGCACCCGCTCCGATTGCACCACCGATTCCGCCGAGCAAGATCGCTTCGGCGATCACGAGAGCGCCAAGATGCGCACCTCGAAATCCAAGTGTTTGCAGAATGCTGACTTCCTTCTCTCGACTGCGCATTGAAAGGATGATCGCATTTGCGACAAGCGCGAAGACTGCTGCGAGTCCAGCAACGCCAAGAAGTTGGGCGAACCCAACGAGTGCGATGACGTCCGTCGCCGCGCGCGCGACGTGTGCTGTTTCAGCTCGTGTGGAGGTTGGTGCTTGGTCTTTGGCGAACCGTTCGTCAATCGCTACTGCAATCGCATCGAGTTGCGTTGGATCCTTCACGCGAACGTCAAACTGAGTGACGATCGTTCCGGTACCTCCGCGTTTCGCTTGCTCTTGCAAGAAGGGCAGGTGCACGAATGCGCTGCTTTGATCTTGAGGTTCGTCACTCTCGATGATTCCAGCGACATAGGCATCGACACCTGCTGCAGTAAAGCGGTCGCCCGCTTTCAGGCGACGCCTTTCGGCAAGTTCACGGCCGATCAGCGCCGCATCACCTCGACCGACCCATGATTGCATGGCGATTGGATCGACTTTGGCTGCTTGATCTCGGGCAAATGTTTCTGGAGGGACGCCGCGAAATGTCACGACATCCAGCGATGCGCGGCAATTTGATACAACGATCTTGACGGGCGTGACGGTGTCCACTCCAGGCACCTTGCGAATTTCACTCTCGTAGTGCTGCGGAAGTTGGCTCGTGAATGGACAAAAGCGATTCTGGCGGTAGACCACAAGTGCGGTGTCTTGTGCCGCTCTCTGTGTCGCGCGCTCGACACCTTTGCGGGTTGCGTCGACTGTGCAGAAGAGAAATACGGCGATCGCGACACCTGCAATCACGAGTGCGCTTCGAGTGGGCCTTCGCACAAGTCCGCGCCATGCCAGCGCCACGATGCCGATCATTGAATGAGCAAAGTTCATGATGGAACTCTCGCACTCTCGACGAGCCGTCCCTTGTCAAGGTGCACATTTCGTTGGGCGAATGCCGCAGTCGCCGGATCGTGCGTCACCATCACGATGGTCTGGCCACGTTCTTTGTGTAGGCGTGTAAGCAACTCCATAATTCCAGATGCGGCAACTCGGTCAAGGTCACCGGTTGGTTCGTCTGCGAGCAAGAGTGCGGGTTGCGTGACGATCGCTCGTGCAATTGCCACGCGTTGTTCCTGTCCACCAGAGAGTTGGCGTGGATAGTGTGCATGACGATCTGCGATTCCCACAGACTCGAGAGCTTCGGAGACTCGGCGGTGTCGCTCGCGTCGAGTGAGCGAGTGCAAATAAAGTGGCAGCTCGACATTTTCATACGCAGTTAAAACAGGTACGAGGTGGTAGAGCTGAAAGACGTATCCGACACTTCGCGCACGCCACTGTGCGAGTGCGGCGCGCGAAAGCCGCGCAATGTCTTGACCATCAACGATGAGCGATCCTGCAGATGGTCGATCGATTCCTGCAAAGAGATTCAGGAGCGTTGTCTTGCCAGATCCTGATGGTCCCATCAGCGCAACAAATGCGCCGCGCGCGAGGGAAAGATCGATCGATTCGAGTACACGCACAGTTTCGCCACCACGGGAATAATGTTTTTCCAGTGCGATGCATGAAATGATTGGTTTACTTGTGTCCATCATGTTCTCCCTTCATTGATGAGCCGATCGGTGTATCGCTGACGCGGACCATTTCGCCTGCACGAGTCATCGGCGAATCGTCGAGCACAACGAGATCTCCTGGACGTAGTCCGTCATACACAGCTGTCCATCCATCGACGCCAGCCTCGGCAGCGCATGTGATGTTTCGCACTTCGATTTTTCCGACCTGATCTCGCATGTCGACGACAACACGCACTTGACCAGTGCGATTTCCGTCAGCACTTGCCACGGTGTGACTCAGAGCACTTGAAGGTGCTGCGATCTCCGCGCGTGCAGCGTCACTCTGCGAATTCGTGGAAGTTGCGCCACTGCCGCTTGCAGAAATTGCGCCCGTTTGAATTTTCACACGCGCCAACATGTCTGGCACGAGTCCCGTGGGTGGATCGTCAAGGAGTACCTTGACTTGCAGTGTGTTCTTGGCAATATCCGCTTGTTGCACCAAACGAAGGACATGCCCGCGAATGATGACCCCAGGCAATGAATCGACCTGAATTTCAGCAGTTTGGCCGATCGCAAGTCGACCTGCATCTGCAAGTGGAACGTCAGTTCGAACTTGCAAACTCTTGGGATCGAACAATTGCACGACCGCAGCTGTTGCTGCATCCATGCCGACGAATGATCCGGGCGCAGCGAGTCGTGCCATGATCACGCCCGCAACTGGCGCACGTACTTCGGTGCGAGCAAGGACGAGCGCTACCTGATCACGCATCGCGGCAACTTGTTTCAGCGCAGCCTCTGCTCCGCGAATACGTATTGCGAGACGAGCGACCTCGCCTTCGCCGACGCCGCCTCCAGCAACGAGTTTTGATTTACGTGTCAACTCATCGCGTAGCACCGAAACCTCTGCTTCTTTGATATCGACTTCTGCGGTGGCACGGCGAAGTTCGATTTTTGCCTGATCGTCGATCAGCCGTGCGACCACTTGCCCTTCGGTGACTCGGTCGCCCTCCAGTACAAGCACTTCGCGGATCACGCCCGAAGTCAGCGCAGAGGCACTGATAGGAAATGGAGACGGCTCGATCCATCCTGGTGCTTGAACAATGAGTCCACGAGCAGTGGTCTTCATTGGGACGACCGAAGATCCTGCCGCAGAATTTCGCGTTGGAGTTTTCTCAAGCGTGGTTGTGCGCACGATCACAGGCATCGCATGAACAACAGTCAGCGGAGCCCACGCACGCCAACTTGACCACGCAAGAATTGCAAGTGCGCCGCCAATGATGATGAGTGGAAGAACAATGCGCGTTCCGATACGTGCACGAGGGAGGGGAATGGTTGTTGTCATGGCAGTGTCTCCGTTGGAAGAAATCCGGCAGCTTTGGCGAGCGCAAGACGGGCGCTACGTCGCTGACGTTCTAGGTCGTTCATTTCCAGCTTCGTATGATTCAGCGCATGCTGGGCGTCGATTGCATCGCGGCGTGATCCCTCACCAATATCTGCAGAGAGCTGCGCACGCTTGAATGTTTCTGCGCTGGGCGCGAGCAAACTCTCTGCACTTACATCGCGCTTCTCTTGCGAGGCAAGGGCTTGGGCCATCGCACGGCGCAACTCGATGATCGCAGTTTGTCGCACACGCTCCGCTTCGATGTCGGCGGTTTGTAGTTCTGCCTCGGCTTTGGCAATACGGGCCGAACCATTGTTGAAAATGGGAAGCTCTACGTTGGCGCTGACCATTGCTGCTTGGTCGCCTTCCATGTCGCGCTCAAATCCTGCACCGACATCGAGTTTGTTGGATCGACTGCGACGGGCGAGTTCTACCTTCGACTTTGCTGCGCTTGCCTGTGCTTGCGCCGCACGTACATCTAGGCGTCGATCTGCCATCGCAACGAGCAGTTTCTGTTCGTCGGAGAGAGGCGCATGAAGAGTGAAATCGGATGACGAATCTGGCGCTCCAGTGCGCCAATTGGCGGATGCTTCGGCTCGTCCAAGAAGCGACATCATCGTCAATTGCGCGGCGGAAAGCATGTCATGCGCCTGCGCCAAACGGTGGTGCGCATCAGTGAATTCCGCCTGCGACTTCGCAACGGCGTCGCCAGTCGATTCTCCAACAGCGAATCGTTCGCGGGCAATCGCTAGCAAGTTCTCGGTGATTTGTAGGTCGCTTTGCGCCAGGTCGCGCTCCTCGCTTCGCATTGCAACTTCGTGCCATGCGACCCGTGTTTCAACAGCAAGCGCAACGGCACTCGCCCCGAGCGAGAGCAAGGCGGATTGATAATTGTCGCGCGCAGCCTCGCTGCGCAGAGGTTGCTTCCAAAGCTCATCGATTTGAAACATCAGCATCGCAAAAATTGGCACGGCGCTCATCGAACTCAGTGGCACGCCAGATGTGAAGTTCAGTACTGGATTTGCTGGCGTTGAAATGTCGATCGCCTCAGCACGCAGGGCATTCGTTTGCGAAATCATTTTCGCAATGGACGGACTGGAGTCCAGGGCGATCGCAACCGCATCCACTTCATTGAGGGGATCTGGCAGAGCAACGGCAGCCGCTGCATGCAGTGATTGCGCATCTGGCGTAACGCTCGCGTCATCGCGAGACCACGCTGGCCGCGTCCCAGTGCGCGAGGCGATATCAGGACCGATTGAAACGGGCAAATCCATTTGTGGCGCAGCGCACGCAGAGAGGAAAAGAATGGGCAGCGCAATCAATATGACTATCAATCGAATTGAATTATGCATCTATGAACTCCAAAATTGACAACGAACAACCTCTCGGAAACGTTCCGAGTGGATCTAGCGTGTCAAGAGTTCAAATAATCCAGATGCTGAATGTCGAGCGCCGTTCGCTGGCGCTCATGACACATCCGAGCTGTACGGGCGGGGGCGGTACAGCCCAGCGACCATATAGTTCATTCGCATGCAGCAATGATGGTTCGATCAGCGCAAGCGGCAGGGCGCCATCAAATGCGATTTCAGTCAAGATGAAGAGCGAATCAAGTGATGGCGCAGTTGGAGGCGGTGCCTTCGTCGCACAGTGGACGCACGATTTCGGCGCCTGCTCATGTGATGGGGTTTCTTCGTCCTCGCAGCAACTGTGCGTGTGCTTGTCGGAGGTTTTCTCGTTTGCCTGTTCGTCAGCTTCGCAGCAGGAAGCGGACTCGACTCCAGTCGCGGCATTTGCAAAGGCAAGCACTTGGCAACAACACAGTGGAAGCCAGAGGGCGACCGCTGCAGTGATGAGGATGCGCTTCAATCCGAACATTGTTCAATGACATTAGGCGGTTTTATTCAAGCATGTCAAGTGAAGAGGCCGCATTTCCTTGGCGAGAGCTGGCGAAAGAGTCCATAAACATCATTCATCACTCCGATTCGGTGAAAAGTCGTCGCGCGCAATTGGGAATTTGTTTTATCGCCCAACGTCATCATCTTGGTCGTGGTCGGTAATCTTTACTTATGGCCATGGATCGGCTCGGAAATCGCTCACGTTTTCAATCATTTACTGATCTCTATAGAAGTCGGACGATGCTGGTCCTGTTGTTCTTGGGTATCGCCGGTGGCTTGCCGAATGTCCTCGTTACCAGTGTCGCGCAAGCGTGGACGTCATCAGTTGGTTGGAGTGTGACTGCGATCAGCGCTCTCACATTCTGCACCTTGCCATACGCACTGAAATTTCTTTGGGCGCCAATCGTCGATGGCGTGTCGCTGCCAATTCTTGGACGGCTTGGCCGACGGCGAGGTTGGCTGATCTTGTCACAGATTCTCTCGCTCGCTGCGCTGGTCGCACTCTCATTGTGGGGACCAGTGCCGATCGATCCTCCAAGCGGCGTCGTTTGGAGTCCGAGCGAAATTGACGCGGCGATTTTTCATAACCGAATATTTTTCGTATTCCTCTGTGCAACCGCATTTTTCTCTGCCACGCAAGACATCGTTGCGGATGCGTTTCGCGCGGACTCGCTTTCGCCGACAGAACTCGGCGCTGGCGCAAGCACATTCGTCACGGGATATCGAATCGCATTTATGGTTTTCGGCGCTGGCGTTCTTCTTGCGGCCGATGCAATCTCGTGGCGACTCGCATCGACCGCAGCGTCCATGGCGATGCTGCTTGGACTCGCCGCAACACTTGTCGCACGTGAACCAGAACTCGTCGGAGTTGTCCGACCTGGACTTGCAGATTCAGTCGTGCAGCCGCTTGTGCGCTTCTGGAGCGTGTGGCGGATTCGAATCTTCGCATTGGCACTCTTTGTCTTACTTTTCAAGTTGCCAGATCAATTGACAAACTCGATCACAACGCCGCTGTTGATGAAAGGCCTTGCGTATTCAGCGGAATCGATTGGTTGGGTTCGGCAGTCGTTTGGTTTCGCAATGACAATTGTTGGCGCAGGCGCAGGCGGTTGGATGGTGGCGCGCATGGGCGTGATGCGCTGCTTATGGATTTTTGGTTTCGCACATTCGGTCAGCATTGGTGGGTTTCTGATTCTCGCGGTCGCATTTGGCGCGACTGTCCATGCGACTCCGACAACGGCGCCACCGATTTGGGCGCTCATGTCTGCGATTGCAGTCGAAAATATTGTGATTGGAATGGTGACGAGCGGATTCGTGGCATTCTTAATGGCGATTTGCGATCATCGATACACCGCCACGCAGTACGCACTCTTGACCGCCATCATGGCGGCGGGAAGTTCCGTGGCAGGAGGGATGAGCGGCGCGCTTGCAGAGCGCTTCGATTACCCATTGTTCTTGGTCATTGCAATGTTGAGCGGAATCCCGGGAATACTTCTGATTCCATTCGTGGGGCCGCCTGATCAGGCCGAGCGGGGTTCGAGTTTCGCCCAAGGCTGAAGGCGCAGACGGTTCATACACTGCGTCCGTGCTCCCTCATTTTCAAATGAATGCGATTCGCTGCGAAGAGTTCTGCAAAGACATTCTTCAGCCGCTCGCGTGGCCCGTGAAGCAATCGGTTTTAGTTGAAGTGGCGCACTTTGCGTCGCGCGTGCCGATCGCTGATGCGATGCGCACTCGAACGAAGCGCGCCGAAATTGGTTATCGATGGGGACCCATTTGGAGTACTGCATGGTTTCGCATTCGTGGAAAACTCACTGCGAACTTTCGCGGCCATCGTGCGCTGCTGAGATTTTCCAGTGGTACGGAAGCGTGTGTTTGGGTTGATGGCACGGCGCATGCGGGGCTCGATCCATATCACGACACGGCGCCAATTCTTCCCCTTGATTGGCGAAGTTCGCAGCGCGCTCGAGGTGGCGAAAAAATCGATTTGTGGATTGAAGCGGCGTGCAATCTTCCCCTCGGAGCCACAACGTTTTGGTGGGATCAGCCAGAACAACGCGCGCGCTGGAATGAAGCGAAACCTGGCAGGCTTGAGTGCGCAGAAATTGTGGCGATCGACGAAGCAGTCTGGCAGTTCTGCCAACGATTCGATTGGTTGCGACGAATGCTTTCGAGTGGCAACGCCGAGCATTCGCGCACGAATGACATTGACGAAGGACTCAACGCGATCGTTCGCGCGATTCCTGCGGGAAGTGCAACGCGTCAAGATGTTCTCGCTCAGCGCGGCGCGCTCGATCGACTGCTGAAAGGTCGAACGAGCGGCGAACGCGCCACAACATGCATCGCTATTGGTCATGCGCACATTGATACGGCATGGCTTTGGCGTATTGATGAGACTCGACGCAAATGCGTGCGCTCGTTTGCGACAGCGCTGCGAAATATTGAACGCTTTCCAAACTTTCGTTTTCTCTGCAGTCAGGCGCAGCAATATCAATATGTCAAAGAGGAGTCTCCCAAACTCTTTGATGGCATTCGCGCAGCAGTGAAAGCTGGCAAGTGGGAACCCAACGGCGCAATGTGGATCGAGCCCGATTGCACCGCACCAAGCGGCGAAAGTTTTATTCGTCAGATCACGCATGGAACAAGTTGGTGGAAAGAACAATTTGGATCGTCTGCACCACAGAGATTTTTGTATCTGCCAGATACATTTGGATTCCCCGCATGCCTTCCGCAGATTATTGCCAAGGCCGGACTGGATACTTTCATCACCAACAAGATTATTTGGAGCGACACAAATCGCTTTCCGCATGTGACTTTCAATTGGCGTGGACTTGATGGCACTGAGGTACTGACGCATCTCACGCCGGGGCATAATTACAACAGCGATTTTCTTCCGGCTGATTTACAACTCGCAGACGCAAACATCGAGCGTCAAGATAGAGGTCGCACGCGAACATACTTGCAGCCATATGGTTGGGGCGATGGCGGCGGTGGTCCAGATCCGATGCAGATCGAGCGAACGCGTAGCGCATCGCAGTGCGAAGGGATGCCCGCTACAAAGTATGTAAAGGCAGGGGATTTCTGCGAGATTCTGCATGGTGAAGCCGAGGCATGTGCTCGACGAGGAACCGAGATACCTGTCTGGGACGGCGAGCTCTATCTCGAAGCGCACCGAGGCACATACACATCGCAGCGTTGGATCAAACAAGCGAATCGCAAGGCCGAGCAACTTCTTCGCCAAGTTGAAATGCTCGCAGTGCTTGCGCCGCTTGCTCGTGCGCAGGAGCGGGCGCTTCTCGTCGAACTCGATGCTCTGTGGAAGATTGTTCTGCTCCATCAATTCCATGACATCCTTCCTGGATCAAGCATCGGTCCCGTCTATGACGACGCACGCAAGGCGATGGGTGGCACAATCAAACAGTTGACCGCACTCCGTGACGCGGGACTTTCACGCGCGGCGCTAATAGTTGGCGGAGCGAAGAGCGATCGAGTTGTTTTTAATCCAGCAAGTAGCGCAACGATCGAAGCGCCAGCATGCAGTGTTTCTGTGGCGAACGTTGTCAAGAAAGATGAATCGCTTCGCGCGTCCGATCGGGAGATATCAAATTCGCTCGTCACCGTTCGCTTTGATGCGCTTGGCCGCATCGCTCAGATCATTACGCTTGATGGCACAGTGCAACCCATGCGCGGTCGTGCGTTCAACGAACTCGTCCTCTATGAAGATCGTCCACGCAGATGGGAAGCGTGGGATACGGACAAGGAATATCTTCAGAAGCCAACGCCGGTGATAACGCCATGCACGATGAAGGCGGCCATGCGCGGTGGTATCGCGACACTCTCTGTCGAGCGCAAACTTGGAACGCGTAGCACGATTGCGCAGGCATATGAATTGCAACCGTGGAGTGATGTCGTTCTCGTTCGCACCCGCTTGGACTGGAAAGAGGATCGCACATTGCTACGTGCACTTTTCCCAACGAGAGTGCGGGCGCGTGCTGCTCGCTTCGGCACGCAGTTCGGGCACATCGACCGTGACTCGCACCGAAATACAAGTTGGCAGACGGCGCAGTTCGAAGTCCCAGGTCATGATTGGATGAGTTTGAATGATGGTGCGACGACGTTCGCCGTGATCGACGATGGCATCTTTGGAAAGAGCGCCCACGGCGGAACGCTTGGGTTGACGCTCGTCAAGAGTCCAAACTTTCCGGATCCAAAGTGTGATCGCGGAATTCATGAGTTCGCGTATGGAATTCGTTGCAGTCCGGCGTGGGACATTGGCGAATGGGTTGCCTCGGATCGTCTCAATCATTCGATTGTTGAAGTTTCTGGGCCAAAGCGTAAACAGCCAGCAGAAGCCCAGCAGTTCTTGTCGATTCAGACGGTTGGCGGGGCTGTCGGCACCGAAATCTCTGCTCTCAAGCCAGCGGGCGACGGCAGCGGTGACATCATTGTTCGCCTTGTCGATCGAACCGGCTCGCCTCAAACGTGCGCGCTGACTTGGGTGCGTGGCGCAAAGCGTGTGACGCACTGCGATTTCTTTGAAATCCCTATCAACGGCGGTGGCGTGCCAGTGAAACGATCGACATCCGTTATTCAGATGAGTCCATTTCAAATTGTTTCGCTACGAGTGCGCGGCGCATAAAGAAAAATATTGAATTTGGGGATAGTCTTTTTCCATGAGAAAGACAATCCTTCCGTGCGTTTTAGTTCTCACCCTTTTCGCATTCCAAGCTGCTGCGCAAGATTCGCAAACACCAGCGCAGGCACAACTGGTTCCTGGAACCCAGGTGTTGGTCCAACTCGTTGGTGGTGATTCCCTGCGCGGCGAGCTCGTCTCGTCGACCCCCGATTCAATCATCATTCAACATTCAGTTCTTGGGCAGATGACGATTGCTCGCAAAAATGTGATCGGCTTTGCAGCTCAAGCTGCGACTCCAGTTGCAGCTGCAAACCAAACTGCAAACCAAGCCACAACTCCGCAAGTTCCTGCCAATGTTGCGGCGATTGCCACTGACATCACCAATGCGAATCAAGCGAGCAGTGAAGCCGTCGTTGTCGATTCTTCCAAAGGCACAGCTGCGCCCGCAGGAGGCGCTGCAGCTGAGGCACCGAAGCCTGTGGTTCCAGTATCTCCTTGGAAATTTGCGGTTGCCGCCAATGCGAATTACACGGATGCTTCAGATAAGCAGCTGGACTTTCGCGTGGCGGGCGGTGCGGTCTATGAAATCAAGGATGTTGAAAAATGGAAAACGGACGCTGAGTATTTTTTCAAGACCGTCAATGATGCGACCACCGACAACAATTTGCTTGTGACAAGTGTCTACGACCGAGACGTCACGGCAACCGATTGGTTGTGGTTCTTGAAAGCTCAAGGTCAGGCTTCATCACTCGAAGCGTGGGAAGAGCGTCTCTCTGGCTGGGGTGGAATTGGTTATCGCTTCTTCAGAGCTCCGCCATTTGCACTCGTGGGCAAGGTCGGAATCGGTGCTTCGCATGAATTCGGTGCGGTCAACGAAACATATCCAGAGGGTTATTTCGAACTCGATAGCAAGTGGGACATTACCGAGCGGCAATCGATCCAAGGGAATGCATATATCGCCCCGGATGTTTCGGATATCAGTCAATATGTCATGATCGCACGTGCGGAATGGGTATTAAAGGTTGATCCCGAGATTGGCCTTTCGCTTGTTGGTGGACTTCGATATCAGTACCAATCAAATGTTCCAGCTGGCGAGAACGCAACGGACTTGCGCGTGTATGCCGGTTTGAAGTTGGATTTTTGAGGTGCAATCTTGCGCTGTATTCTTCATGGATTGCATTTCATGAGTGAACCTTTCAGCCTGGAGAATCGCCAATGCTTTTTCGTCAAATCGTCGACGCAAATCTTTCTCAGTACGCATATCTGATCGGTTGCCAGAAGACCGGTGAAGCAATTGTCTTCGATCCACAGCGCGACGTTGATCGTTACATCGAAATTGCATCATGCGAGAAGATGAAAATCGTTGGCGTTGCCGAGACGCATATTCACTCAGACTTTCTCAGCGGTGCGCGCGAACTTGCCGAGCGAGTTGGTGCGTGCGTCTATGTCAGCGCCGAAGGTGGAGCGGATTGGCAATCGAAATGGGTCGGTCCATACAAGCATGTGCTGTTGCATGATGGCGACATGATTACGCTTGGAGGCATTTCGATCCGTGCGATGCACACGCCGGGGCATACCCCAGAACATATGAGTTATTTGGTATTCGACCGTGCAACTGGGACGGATTTTCCCATCGGGATCATCAGCGGCGACTTCGTATTTGCCGGCGATCTCGGTCGGCCTGATCTGCTTCAAGCCGCAGTGGGGATTCAAGGAACCAGAGAGCAGAGCGCGCACGCTCTCTTTGCGAGTGCGCAAAAGTTTGCGCAACTCCCAGAATTCTTGCAGGTATGGCCTGGACACGGGGCAGGCAGCGCATTCGCGAAAGTCCTCGGTGCCGTTCCGCAAACCACGGTGGGATATGAGAAAGCGGTCAGTCCCATTCTGCAATTGCTGCGCAGTGAAGGTGCGTTCGTCAAAGATATTCTTGCAGGTCAACCAGAGCCGCCGCTGTATTTCGCTCGAATGAAGACGACGAATCGTGACGGCGTGGATGTGCTCGGTCAGATTCCAACTCCCGAAGTTGTCACAGATCTGAAGGCGCACAGTGCGCTCTGGGAAAAGCCAGGAACAGTGGTCGTTGATACGCGCGCGTGGACGGCGTTTCGTGATGGCCATTTGCCGGGTGCGATTTATGCCCCACTTGGGAAAATGTTCCCGATGGTCGTTGGCTCATATGTGAAGCCGCAAGAAAAAATCGTTCTTGTTTGCGAACCCTTGATGAGCGAGGAGGTCATTCGTGATCTCGTGCATATCGGATATGGCCACATCATTGCAATCGTTCCGCCGATGGCGATCGCAACAGCTGTACTCCTGGAGAAGACACCAGAAGTCAGCGTGAAGGAAGCGGCGAGCGAATTGGGAAGCTCGTTCATTTTGGACGTTCGAGGATTGAGCGAAAATGCGCTCGGTTGTGTCGAGGGATCGTGCAATATTCCTTACACGAGGTTGAGTACCAAACTCGCACAAGTTCCCAAGAGCAAACGCGTGCTCGTTCACTGCGCACTTGGAGGACGATCCGCTGCCGCAACGGCGATGTTGCGACGCCTTGGATATGACGCCGCGAATATCGCTGGCGGATTTGAAGCGTGGAAGAAAGAGAAATTGCCCACGGCGATGCCAGTTGTGGGCGGTTGTTGTGGCGGGCGCTGCCACTCGTAATTGATCGAGTCAATTCTTGGTGCAGGACTTCGAATCTTCTGCTGCGGCTTTATTGCATGAATTTGTTTGCACACTTTTTGCATTCCACGGCATTTTCCCAAGCACCGTCGCCATCGGGCATATTCCCGTGATTCCCGCGAACGCCAATCCCGCACCAACGAATCCAGTTCCGATGAGAAACCACGGGCTGATGAGAGCAGCGAGTGCGGTGAACAAAAGCATCAGCGATCCTGCGAAAATCAAGACCTGACGCATGATTGAAATTTGAATTTTTTCGCCAGTGACAACAGGAAGTCCCGCGGCCTTCCAGCCAGCGATACCTCCCTTGACGATCGCAATATCGGAGCGACCACTTGCGCGCAATTGATCGGCGACGCCTGTGGCGCGCATTCCTCCGTGGCACATGACGAGCGTTGTGCGACCGACATGCGCGCTTGGGAAACTATTGATCGAGAATATGGAGGCCGGAAAGAGCGCTGCGCCAGCGACATGCTGCTGCTTATGTTCGTCGAGCTCGCGAATGTCGATCAATATCGCTTCGCCATTATTCAGCATTCGTGACGCGTCGAGCGCGTCGATCGATGGCAGTTTGGATGAGGAGTGGACCGTTGGTGCTGCGGTGGACATGGGGGAATGATAATGCGCATCTTGGGCTTTCTTCGTAGCCGCCGTAATCCACGCCTTTGCCTGCGCCAACCAACGTCGCGCCCAATCAAATTCGAGTGCAAGGATGCTCAGTCCAACTGGAATAACGATAAACGCTGGACCAGGCAGCACGATCATCGCAATGCCGATGATCGTCACGGTGCCACCCGCAAGCAGCACCGCGATTTTTCGCGCTTTCACGTACGGATTGCCATCCCAGTCGCCCATGACAAAAGCCTACGCACAGTCGCCAGCGGCACTTCGAACAGGAGAGTTATTTCGCATGGATTTCTTGCTCGGGAAAAGCATCACGCACTTGCTCAACTTCGTCGATATTCGCAAGCAAGATCTCGGACAACTCTGGGTCAAAGTGTTTGCCCGCCTCTTCAGCAAATAGCTTTTCGATGCGTTCACGGGGCCAAGGTTCCTTGTATGCCCGCCGTGATCCAAGTGCGTCATAGACATCAGCGACCGCAACGATTCGTGCAAACAGCGGAATCTCTTCCCCGCGAAGTTTGTGTGGGTAGCCACTGCCGTCCCATTTCTCGTGATGACATCGCGCTACTTCAGCGGCAGGATCGTCGAGCTCTGATCGCTTTCCAAAAAAAATCTCTCCGCCAATTTCCGCATGGCGTTCCATCGTCGCTCGTTCTTCAGCATCAAGCTTGCCGGGTTTTTTTAGGATCGCATCAGCGATGCCGACCTTGCCGACATCGTGAAGGATTGCGGCAATGCGAAGCAACGCTTGTTTCGAATTGCACTCGATATCGGTCAGCACGTGTGCTTTCGCCCACGCTCGAAAAAGAATCTTCGAAATGCCCGCGACGCGCTGAACATGTCCGGCGGTTTCTGTGGGATCTCGCAGCCTTGCCATTTCAACCATTCGGAAAATGAGTGTTTCCGCCCACTGCGCCCGTTCGACTGCGACCGCTGCATTGACGAGTTGTTTCTGCGCACGCGATGCGAGCGCATGGTGTTGAATGCGTGCGACAAATTCCGCAAGCGGGGGAAGTTTCTCGATGTAATCCGCGGCACCGCGAGCAAAGGCTTCAGCTTTGATCTGGGCATCTTCGGTCGCAGAGAGAACGACGACGGAAGTCTCGGCGAGGCTTGGCTGGGAGCGATACGAGGAAACAAGGTCCAACCCGTTCCCATCGGGCATCGTCAGATCTTGCAGGATGACAGCGGGGCGAAGGGCAATCGCCTGCGCGACGGCATCGACGGCGCGCCCGCAACCGTGAACTCGCACGTTGGTATCGGTCGCGAGTAGTCGACGAACTGCTTCGATAATCATCGGCTGATCATCGACGACCAACACGTCATAACGCTCAGCAGTTGGGTTGGCTAGTTCGCTCACGACGAAAGAGTATCCGAGGAGTTATTGTGAGCAGCCAACGTTGGGTGGTCATGCATCTTTGGGTACATTACTCCACTCGCAATTATCCAACTCGGATGCTGTGAAAAACGAAATGATGCCATGACAGCACTTCCCTTGCCACGACGAACATTCGCGATCATCTCGCATCCAGATGC
The DNA here is from genome assembly GCA_903919715.1 of uncultured bacterium. Lineage (GTDB taxonomy): Bacteria > Planctomycetota > Phycisphaerae > Phycisphaerales > SM1A02 > F1-60-MAGs104. The sequence goes on from CAIXJC010000027.1 coordinate 57,500, forward strand.
CGGCAAGACGACATTGACCGAGAAATTGCTGTTGTATGGCGGCGCTTTGGACTTAGCCGGTTCGGTCACGGCGAGAAAGTCCCAGCGTGCGACGGCGAGTGACTGGATGGAGCTGGAAAAGCAACGAGGTATCTCGATCAGTTCGACGGTGCTTCAATTTGACTACGACGGGTTTCGCATCAATTTGCTTGACACCCCTGGGCACAATGATTTTTCTGAAGACACATACCGCGTTCTGACAGCGGTCGACGCAGTCGTGATGGTCATTGATGCGGCGAAGGGAATCGAAACGCAGACGCGTAAATTGTTTGAAGTGTGTCGGAAGCGTGGGGTGCCAATTTTCACATTCATGAACAAGTGCGATCGTCCGATGCGTAATCCGATCGAATTGATCGACGAACTCGAATCCGTGCTTGGCATCACAGCCTTTCCGGTGAATTGGCCACTCGGTTCAGGGCCAACATTTCGTGGCGTCTTTGATCGGTTGACGCATCAAGTGCATCTCTTTGAACGCACGAAGGCTGGTGCGTATGTCGCGCCAGTCAAAGTGGTCGGTCTTGAAGATCCGGCGATACACGAAAAACTTGACGAATTGGATTATGCCCGTGCCCGCGAAGAGATCGAACTTCTCCAAGGCGCAGGCGAGACATTCGACGAAGTGCGCGTCGCATCTGGCGCGGTGACGCCAGTATATTTCGGTAGCGCATCAAACAATTTCGGCGTTCAGTTACTGCTCGACGGATTTCTTGCGCACTCGGTTGGTCCTGGTCCGCGTCCTGCGGGCGATCGAATCGTGCAGCCGAATGATGAAGCGTTCAGTGGATTTGTATTCAAGATTCAGGCGAACATGGACCCGCGTCATCGCGATCGCATCGCGTTTGTACGCGTTGTTTCTGGTGCGTTCACCCGAGAAATGACCGTCATTCATTCACAAAGTGGGCGACGCATTCGGCTCTCTAATGCGCAGAAACTATTTGGGCAGCAGCGCGAGACAGTCGAGGAAGGGCGCGCAGGCGATGTCGTTGGAATCGTGGGACAAGATGCGCTGCGCATCGGCGATACGCTGACGGAAGATCGAACGATTGTCTACAACGAGATTCCTCGATTTGCTCCTGAGTGCTTTACATATGTCAGCAATCCTCAGCCTGGGAATGCGAAGAAGTTTCAGCTCGGCCTTGAACAGTTGCTGCAAGAGGGAGTCGTGCAGATGCTGATGGTTGGAACTGGACAGTTTCAGCGGCCGCTTTTGACGGCTGTTGGTCCACTTCAATTTGAAGTTGTGCAGTACCGACTGAAGGCGGAGTATGGCGCCGAGTCGAGGTTGGAGCCATCGCGCTGGAAGATTGCGCGGTGGTGGCGAAAGCTTGATGCTCCGAGTGATTGGACGCCGGACTTACTTTCTGACGCGACGGTAGGCACAGATCGCGACGATCACTCAGTCATTCTCTTTACGGATGAATGGGCGTTAAAGCAGTTCTCGCAGCGAAATGCTGGAGTCGAACTGTCGCCGATACCGTGGACGAAGTAATGCATTCGAGTGGCTCGAGAACGCCCATTTTCTGTGGCAGACTTTCTAGGTAAAGTTTGACCTGATGACTACGCTCACGCCGCAACGAATTGCTCCCATTCCATTTTCAAGTGTCGCAAATCCGGGATCAGGCGAACGTCTCAGTGTCGCAGTGTGGTCGCGGCCAGGAGATATGGCGCTCGCGATTGCGATTCGTATCGCAGAATTGATTCGACAGCGCCAAGCTGAGGGGCGTCGCTGCGTATTGGGTCTAGCGACTGGAAGTACTCCCATTGGAATCTACGACGAACTCATTCGCATGCATCACGATGAAGGGCTCTCGTTTAAGAATGTCACGACATTCAATCTCGACGAATATTGGCCGATGAGTCCAACGGGTCCGCAGAGCTATCACCTGTTCATGCGCGAGCAACTTTTCGATCATGTCGACATTGATCTTTCGTGCACGCATGTTCCAGACGGCATGGTGAGCGCCGATGGCGCTGCTGCATCGTGCGCCGCATATGAAGCGAAGATTCGAGCCGCGGGTGGGATCGACCTTCAAATTCTTGGAGTGGGTCGCACGGGTCATATTGGATTTAATGAGCCAGGATCGCCGCGCGCAAGTCGAACTCGCCTCATCGTGCTTGATCGAGTGACACGCAACGATTCCGCGAGCGATTTCTTTGGTGAGGAGCAAGTGCCAATCCGCGCGCTCACGATGGGAATTGGAACGATTCTCGAATCCAAGCAGATCATCTTGATGGCGCTCGGTGAAGCGAAAGCTCCCATCGTTGCGCAGTTGGTTGAAGGGCCAATTTCCGAGCAAATTCCTGCGACGTTTCTGCAGGCACATCCAAGCGTTGAAGTGCATTTGGATCGTCCTGCTGCTGCGCATCTCGAACGTGAGCGCACACCTTGGGTTTCTCGGTCTGTCGATTGGACACCCAGCATGATCCGTCAAGCGGTCGTTTGGCTGAGTGGTCATACGAAGAAAGCGATCCTGAAATTGACGGCCGAGGATTACAACGAAAATCATCTGCAAGATCTTGTCGCGCGCAACGGGAGCGCCCATGACATCAACCTTATCGTCTTTCGAGATTTGCAGGAAACGATTACGGGATGGCCAGGTGGAAAACCTCGCGATCGTAAACAGGCGGGCGATATCGATCGACCACGCGACGAAATTTTCCCCAAGCGCGTGTTGATCTTCAGCCCGCATCCAGATGACGATGTCATTTCGATGGGGGGCACGCTGATTCGCTTGAGCGATCAAGGGCACGAAGTCCATGTTGCATATCAAACTTCAGGAAGCATCGCGGTATCGGACGAAGAAGCGCGTAGGTTTCTCGACTTTGTTCGCGACTATTCCAAATCCTTTGGCGCGGCCAATATGGATCACTCCGCACGAAAGATGATCGAAGTTCTTGCTGCGACAAAGCCAAGCGATCCAGATGCGCCGGAAATCCAGAGGCTGAAGTCGCTCATTCGCAGAGAAGAGGCGAAGTCGGCTGCTCGCGTGTGCGGAGTCGGTGGAGAGCGACTGCACTTTCTTGATTTGCCTTTCTATGAGACAGGTCGCGTACGCAAGAAGCCGATCACCGATGCCGATATCGATATCGTTGTGAAGTCCTTGCGAGCAATTCAGCCGCATCAGGTTTATGCCGCTGGCGATCTTTCTGATCCACACGGAACCCATCGTTGCTGTCTTGCTGCCGTGTTCGCTGCTCTTGATATTGTTCGCGGCGATACGTGGTGCAAGCAAGCACCGATTGAAACACTTTTGTATCGAGGCGCATGGCAGGAATGGGGGATTGAGGCGATCGATCTCGCCGTGCCGCTGTCGCCCGACGAAGTCGCTCGGAAACGCCGCTCGATTTTTCGTCATCAGTCGCAAAAAGATCGTCCGCTTTTTCCAGGTGCGGACGACCGCGAATTCTGGCAACGCGCCGAAGCGCGCAATGAAGCCACGGCCGCAAAGTATGACGCGCTTGGCCTCGCTGAATATGAAGCGATCGAAGCGTTCGTCGTTTGGAACGGCAAGTCGATCGACTGACAATTTTTTCAGAAGGCAATTTGGAATCGCAGTGTGCCAACGAGCGCATCATCGAGCGACCCACTCGGTGTGCCAATCCACTGCACGTCCGGTTGAATCGAGAACGACGGCGTGATCTGGAATTGGTAATAGGCTTCTATATTTTTTTCGCTTCCGCCAGGCGTTGAGGGCAGCCCGTATTGCGTGCCAAGTGCCGTGAATCCTGGATTGTCAGCGAAGAGCGTCCATGATCCCATCACGCCAAACGAATCATTGGGTCGTCCTGGCACAAGACCTGCAAATGTCACGCCGCTGTTGAAGCCCCACTCCATAAGACTCATGCTCGGGTCGCTCCACGAAAGTGCGCCGAAGAGATTCACCTTTGGTCCGGAATCGCCACCACCATCCGCTGCCCACACCGTTTGGAGTGCGGTTCCATAAAAACCATATGGATTCTGGACCACTGTCGTGATGAGTTCGCCTGTCGCGGGGTTGAGCGGACCGCTCAATCCAGTTTGCCCGAGATGTATCCAGCACCCGCCTTTGACGAGCCCTTCGTATTCCTTGCCAAGCGACCAATCAAATTGCAACTCGCTCATGAGCATGGCAGATTCAGGGTTGGTAAAAAAAGTTGACGGCCCACGCCTGCCTGTCGACGGTCCGTTTTCGCCAGTATCAGCATTCCATGAATTCGTCGTTCCGTCATACCAAGCAGCTTGCCATGTCAATTGTTTTGTTGGCTTCAATGCAATCTCAAGCGCAGTCGCAGGGTTGCCCCAGTTGGCGAGGTACTCGGCAATGCCAGAAACATAACCGCCATAGTTACTCATGAATTGCGAGGCGCCGTTTATGAATGCGAAGTTCGTTGCGGCGTCCGCTTTTCCAAACTGAACTTCGACGAGATCGTCGAACAGTTTTTGCCGCCAATAGAGCGCAGAAATGATCACTTCCGAGCTGCTGCCACCCGGATAGTTGCCGTCATAGAACACGAAGTCCCCAATGGGATAATCCTGATGAGTCAGTTTGTTGTACGCCTGCATTTCAAGGTGAAAAGTGCCGCCATCGATCTGCGCAAACTTTTTGGAATCAATCTCGAACGCCATGTCCAAAAACGCTTGGCCCCAGAATCCAGTTCGAATGCCGCCTGTTGCATTCTGCGAGAAATCGAGAGTCAGGTTTCCATTGAATGTGACGCCTTGTTCGCCAAGGGAATCGCGAATTCCAAAAAAATCGCCAAGGACGTCATAGTGCGATTCTGCAGAGATGGGTTCACGGCTCGGAGCTGACAGAGTCGCAACAGCTTGCGGAGCGTTTGTTGTCTGGCTGGGTGGAACTGCCGACGAAATCAAAGCGAGCGCAATGAGTGGCAGAAACATTGCACGAAGAGTATCGCACGAGGCGATGCCTTGGCATTTCGGTCGTATGCTTTTGTGGCTTGTGATTTCAACTCTTTGACTCCATAAAGACTCTCCATGAAACTTCAAAGTCCAACTGCAATTCTCTTTGACCTTGACGGAACACTCGTTGATTCGGTTGGCGATATCGCATATGCGGCGAACGAGATGCTTTCGCAACTTGGAATGCCACATTGTCCCGACGCTGATATTCGCCACTATGTTGGCAATGGTGTGCGCTTACTCGTCGATCGTGCACTTGTGCGAGACATTGCTGGCGGCGCCTCCGACAAACAAATCGATGCTGCGATCGAGATCTTCAGGGGGATCTATTCACGCAGTTGTGTCGCTCGAACGACGCTGATGCCACATGCTCGCAAAACTCTCGAGTCTCTTGCCGCCGAAGGCGTGATCTTGTCTGTTGTCACCAACAAGCCCGAGGGTCCAACGCGACAGATTCTCGATCACTTTCAGCTTTCGCCGATCATCGCGTCGATCGTTGGCGGCGACACGCTGGCTGTGCGCAAGCCTGACCCCGCAGTCGTGCGCGAAAGTTTGCTTCGGGCTGGGCTTGATCACACTGCAGGCGCATGGTTTGTCGGCGATTCGCATACGGATGTGTTGACGGCGAAGAGCGCAGGAATGCCATCGATCATTGTGCGTGGGGGATACAACCACGGCGCGCCACTGGAAGAAATGGATCCGCCTCCCGGCGTAATCATCGACCATCTCGCAGAAGTGTTCGCGATGTATCGCGCCGCACGGTCTATTTGATTTCGGCGCGACTTTCGGTCGTTGCAGCAACGACTGCGCCAAGTGGTTTGCCTGCAGACGAGATCATCCAGACGTGACCTGCAAATGTATTTTGAAGATGCGTAACGCCGGGTCGTACGTTGCAATAAAACTTTGGCTTGCCATTTGAGTCGATCCAGTCAATCTCTACGACTTCGTTGCGCTGATTGACGAATTGAATTGTGGTTGGTGTGCTTGCGGCGGGTGGTGTTGCGTGCGGCATTGATTCTGCTGGAATCCACGCAAGCAGAGTTTCGAGTGACGCATCAGCATTCGGTTTCATCGGCCAGATGAATGGCGCGCGGATTGAAGGATCGAATCCAGATAAATGCGCGAGGCCATTCGCATTGCCGTCATTCTCTGATTCCACTCGTCGGTCTGGTCGGACATATCGCCACGCTCCATCGCCAAAGATTTCGGTCAACAGCGCAGCGAGTTTCGGGTCATACGACTTCAGTTTCTCTCGCATATCAATCGGACCGTGCTCGTTGTCATTCGCTCGGTTGGTATCGAACCACGACTGCGCACCCTCAGCCCAGTATTCCATGCGATTTTCCATCGCATAGGTTCCCTTCCATAAGCCTTCAGCTTTCGCAGTGTCGTACGCCGTTTGCAATCGCGCATCAAATGTTGGGTCAACTGTATTGAGTCCCATTTCGTGAATCGCGTGGGCAAATTCATGCACGAGAATGTTCTCTGTGGAATAGGGATCGCCACGCAAGCAGAGAAGATTTTCTTCGCCGCAACTGACAGCGGGTCGCTGTGTCGTAGCGCCAAGCCCGCGCGCTCGACGATTCCAGAAGTTGTGCGGCGTGAGATCGCTGTGTTCTGGGATATCGGTGGTCATCTCGGTTGGCGCCATCACGGCAAAGCGCACCCCATTTTTCGCCATCGCGTGCAGAATTTCGGCGTGATGTCCGATCTCTTTTCGAATGAGATACGCCGCTTCAAGTAAGCCATAATCCGAAACCTTCGCAGAGCCAACGACCGCAAGGCCTTCCACCATCACGCATTTCGTATAAAACGGCGAGAGCGAAAGTCGCGCAACAAGTTCGGGCGGGGGAGTGATGACCGCGTCGTCAGGAGTGGGTTGAACTGCGGCGGTTTGAGCCGCAATGGTTTGACAGCACAGAATCAATGTGATGACAACGTTTTTCAAATGCGCCATAGAGAGCGATTGTATGGCGCTGTATCTCCAACTCTCCAACCTCATGCATCGCATATGTACTCTCCCTGTATGCCAGGAACAGCCCGCATCTATTTGATTTGTTTCGCAACTGCTTCCACGGCACTTACCGCCACGGACGCATTCGCACAGACGCAGGTTGGTCCAACGTTGCAACGATCAGCAGTGGTCCAGGATTACATGTTGTCCGACCATACTGGCTTGAAGCCGCCTGTATTTTTTGAGGCGTGGGACATCATGAATGGCATTCGGCGCGCGCAGTTTGGTGGCGATGTCTTAAGCCCAATTTTCTTTTTGCCACTCGTGGATCCACGGCCCTTGGAAAGCCAGTTTGATATGAACCACGCAAATAGTCCGTTCGGTTTCACGCCGATCGATCCGCTGCTTCCAGATCCTCTGGAGGATCCCCTTCGGCCAATTCGCGCTGTGGAACATCTGCTCTATGAACAATGCAGCACGATCTCCAACATTTATTACACGCTGGTCGTGCAAAGTGTTTCCCGCACATTGCCAGATCAGGGCAACATTGCTGGTGTTGGTCGGCTTGATGCCAATTTCTTGACAGTGCTTGCGAAATCACCCGGACTTGGAACGAGCGCCGTTCAAGTGCTGTTTCGCCAACATAATGTCATTGGCCAGCCATCGACTTGGACGCCAGGAGGTGCCTCGGGTTCTTATTTTTTTATGGACTCACTGCAAAATGGCAACAACAGCACGTTGAATATTCTCAGTTTTCAACAGGGGTTCCTCGACGACAGGCTCACCGTGAGTGTTGGGAAAATGCATCCGAATCAATTTTTTCTATTGAACTTTTATGCCAATGATGAAGCGCGTCAATTTCTCAATGGATCATTCGATGGCAACAGCGTGTTTCAGCCCGCGCAAGGAACCTATTCGCCCGGCATTGTCACGCAAATGATTCCTTGCGATGACATCTACATCAATGCAGCCATTTTCGACATCGCAGATTATCCTGGCGATTCCTTCCAGAATTTCAATGAAGGTTTGTACTGGGCTGGAGTCGAAATTGGATGGACCCCCAATTGGCTCGGCAGTTTCTCTCGATACAACGTGACAATTGGAACGACCAATGCCGGCAATCAGTCCTATTCGGGATACGGCGATGTGACTGGAATCAAACAGAACAACTCGATGATTGGTTTTCTTGGGCAGCAGCAAATGAGCGATTGGTTCGGCGTGTTCGTTGAATACGGACTTGGTGAGAGCACTGGTGTGGTGGCGCAGCAGGAACTCAGCGCTGGCGTATCAATTGTGCGCCCGTTCGGCCGCCCCGACGATGACCTTGGGATTGCCTATGCATGGACCAAGCCGAACAATGTGTATGGCAACGAGCCCGTCGGCAGCGATCCGCAAAGTGCCAGCGTGCTTGAAACTTTTTACCGTCTGCAAGTGACCAATACCGTCCAATTTTCGCCTGATATGCAGGTGTCATTCAATCCAGCAAGTGGCGATGGCAGTCCTGTCGTTGCGTTGGCCTTGCGGTTGAAGATGCAATTCTGAAAGCATGGCAACTCCACGGGCATGATGCGAGTGGTTCGGCTGCGAGTTCCGCCGTGTGAAACCATGTTCACACTAGTATCAACTGATGAGCAAAAATACGTATGTCATGCTGATCGCAATCATGACCGCATGCGGCGGGTTGCTGTTTGGTTATGACGTTGGCGTGATTAGCGGGGCGCTCTTGTTCTTGGGGAAAAAGTTTTCGCTCACCGATCAAGGTCAAGAAGTTGTAACCAGTGCAGTGTTGGTCGGAAGTTTTCTTGGTGCGCTCGGTGCGGGTTGGTACACACGCCGCTTTGGCGGACGCTCGGCCAACATGCTGGCGGGCGCAATCTTTGTCGTGGGGGCATTTGCGAGCGCAGCATCTGGCAGCGCAGAAACGCTCACAATGTCACGCCTTCTTGTCGGGTTCGGCATCGGTATCACCGCTGTGGCAGCGCCACTGTATGTCGCAGAAATTGCACCGCCGGATCGCCGCGGAATGATGATCACGCTGTATCAACTTTTCATCACGATTGGAATCATGATCAGCTATATGGTTGATCTCGCGGCGGCACCACACTGGCGTGTGATGTTCGGTCTTGGCGCGGTGCCTGGCGTCGTGTTGGCGGTTGGAATGAGTTTCATGCCTTCAAGTCCGCGTTGGCTCGCCTCGCGTGGACGTATGGCCGAAGCCAAGAAAGTTCTCGATCGCACATTGGAGCCAGCAATGGCTGAGAGTGCTCTGCGCGATATCCAGGCCGATATTGATTCCCAGCGAAGTCAGTCCCATTGGTGGCTCGCGTTTCGCAGTCGCGCCGCACGACGAGCCTTGATCATCACCACAACACTTGCCGTTTTGCAGCAATTTATTGGGATCAACGCGATCATTTATTACGCGCCACGCATTTTTCAGAAGGCTGGCTTTGCCGATGCAAAGGCCGCACTGTGGGCGACGTTGGTGGTCGGACTTGTGAATGTCATCGCAACATTCATCACGATTGGCATGGTGGATAAATCCGGACGGCGCACATTGCTCATCTGGGGCTTGACGGGCATGGTCACATCACTCGGTATTTTGGGAATCGCCTTCAAGCAATTTGATCATGCGGAAAAGCAGAAAATATCGCTGAACACATCGGCTGCACCAACAGTTGCAGCGAGTCCATCTGCGAACGCCTCGGCGGATGTGGCATCACCGCAGGATCTACCAAGCACTCCCGAAGGATCAGAAACTTTGGCATGGCTCACACTTGTATGTGTGGTTGTGTATATCGCATGCTTCGCATTCAGCATGGGCCCGTTGGTCTGGGTATTGATCGGCGAAATGTTTCCGCTCCAGGCTCGCTGTACCGGCAACGCAATTGCGTGCGGAGGAAATTACTTCGCAAACTTCATTGTGGGCGCTACTTTTCTTTCCATGCTGAGCGCATTTGGTGCCAGCAATACGTTTCTTCTCTTTGCAAGCGTTGCCATGATCACACTGCTTTTCGTGTTGTTTTTCCTTCCCGAAACAGCAGGGCGAACCTTGGAAGAAATCGAGCGCGATTTGGGCGAAGTCACGCCATCTGGACAGCACCCAGTTCGGTAATCAAAGTCGGTTGCGGCAGCGGTAGAGTCGCGACTGTTTGAACACCCAAATGCAAAGCGCGATTCAATTTTCTTGAAGGATTCTGATAGCCTCGAAACTAATGAATATTACAACTCAAAAGGCTGGCGACACGCTTTCGGTTGGTGTGATGGGGAAACTCGATGGGATGACGTCAGCTGCGTTCGATAAGGAAATGCAGTTGGATGGGATCAGTCGACTCGTTCTCGATTTTAATGAGTGTCACTACATTTCCAGTCTCGGCCTGAGATCTATTTTGATCGCGCAGAAGCAGATGAGTGCCGGCAAAGGAACGATGACGTTGATCAACGTCTCGCCAGAGGTGTATGGCATCTTTGATGTGACTGGGCTTTCCAAAATTGTTTCCATCAAGCGAAAGATGCGCGAGATCTCGATTGAGGGATTGAAGTTCATGTCAGCGGGTGTTTGTGGAGAGTGCTATCGACTCGATCAAGACACGGTCGTTAAGCTCTATCTCGAAGGGGTGGACGCTTCGATCGCAGAGCAAGAAAAGCAGTTTGCCCAAGCGGCGTTTTTGATGGGCATCCCCACGGCGATTTCTTACGATGTCGTTTCGTGTGGAAAGAGAACGGGGATCGTTTTTGAAATGCTCGATGCCGAACTCTTCAGCACGGTCATCAAGAACGATTTAGGCAATATTGAGCAGCACGCGAAGATGTTGTCAGATGTTGCAAAGACACTTCATTCCGCCAAGGGAGATCCCGCAATTCTGCCGAATATGAAAGCGCAGTTTCGCGGCTACATCAATCAGATGGAGGGATTGTTGACTCGCGAAGACATTGCGCTTCTGATGAAGAATCTGGAATTCATGCCAGACTCGGAGACCTGTGTTCATTTCGATCTGCACTCGAGCAACATCATGATTCAGAATGGCGAGCCGATCATTATTGACATGGGCGATTTTTCTATCGGCAGTTATTTGTTTGATGTCGGGCTCATGTACACCCTGTATGGCTCAGAAGAACTCGGACTGACCTTTAAGGCAACGAAAATTCCAAATGACGTAGGGCTGGAGATTTGGAAAATTTTTGAGAAGCATTATTTCGCAGACAAATCTGCCGAAGAGCGTGCATATTTTCACGACAACAGATATTTCTTTGCGTCTCTGCGGATTATTTTCGTGATCACATTCCTTCCGCATTTGCGAGAAGATTGCCTGAAGATGATGCAAGATATTTTGCTGCCTCGCATTCGATCTGCTCAAGCCGTTTGAGTTGGAGTGCTCTGGGATCCCGTGCTGCGCATCGGTTTCGCGCTGCACCGCACCTTTTCGATCGCATGGGGCATTCGGCGGGTAGAACTTGATCCGCTGCTATCAAATTTTTGCACATTTTCATCCGCCTGAGCGAGTTTTATTGTTCAATATGCTCCATGCATATTTCACGCCGATCGTTCGTGGCCGCCTCGCTCGCTGCGCCATTTGCCCTCAGCTCGGTCTTGAACCTTCGTAAGAACCAACCATGGAAGAGTGGCAAACTCCGGATTGCCAAAGTGGGATGCGGTGGCATGGGATCAGCTGATCTCGCGGAAGTTGCAAAGCACAAGTCGGTGGAGATTGTTGCACTCTGCGATGTCGACCGTCGGCACCTCGACATGCTTCGGCTCGGTGGGAAGGGCGAGGATGGCAAAGCCATCGCACCACTCTTTGCTTCAGCCGTGGCATTCGCTGATTGGCGCGAGATGTATGCAACGATGTCCGACAAGTTTGATGCAGTTGTAGTCAGCACGCCAGACCATATGCATGCGGCCATTGCGATGGAAGCGCTCAACCGAGGCAAGCACGTTTATTGCCAGAAGCCGCTCGCGCAGGGCGCGTATGAAAATCGGCGATTGGCGGAAGTCGCCGCATCGAAGCCTTCGCTGGTAACTCAGATGGGCACGCAGCGGATCGCTACAAAGTGGCGTCGTTACGGCGCGAAATTGTTGCGCGATGGAGCCATCGGGCCAGTGAAGGAAATCTACGCGTGGACCAATCGACCTGCGGGATGGTGGCCGCAAGGTAATCCTCGTCCACAAGGGAGCGATCCGATTCCAGAGTGGCTCTCATGGGATTTGTTCTTGGGAGTCTCTCCTAGTCGCCCATACAAAGATGGATACACGCCGTTCAATTGGCGCGGGACGATTGATTGGGGAACTGGCGGATTCGGCGACATGGGTTGCCACATGTTGGATGTTCCCTTTTATGAGTTGCAACTTGGGCGGCCACTCACTGCATACTGCACACCAGTGAAGCCATCGACCGATCAGTTTCCTGAGAGTGAATCGGTGGTCATCACGTATGCGCCAACGCCCAAGACTGCAAAGTCTGGTCTCACGCTGAAATGGTTTGATGGCGGACAGTTTCCAGACTTCAAGGCGATCGGCTTACTCACAGGATGGGAAGGCGGCAAGGAAGCAGAAGATGTTGTGAAGGGTGATGGCGGTGTGATCTTGGTCGGCGAGAAGGGAGTTATGTGGTTCCCAATTGAGCACGCATGGGCGCGGATCTTTGTGGATGGCAAGGTTGTCGAAATGAAACCAGAGGATTTGAAGAGTTCGAATCACTGGCACGATTGGATTGATGCATGCCTTGCCGGCAAGAAGGACGCGTGTATTTCCCGATTCGAGAAAGCGGCACTCATGTGCGAAAGTCTTTCGATCGGCGCAATGAGCTCATTGGACCCAGGCAAGACACTGCTGTACGACGAGGCGACTTGTAGTTTCAGCAATAGCCCTGTTGCGAGTGCAATGCTGAAGCGGCCATATCGTGCTGGTTGGAAAGTCGAAAACCTATAACGCAACAGCGGTTCGATTCAATCCGCGGTTGGGTTTAGCTTTCTGCGATCACCCTGCGATCACTCGTCGATCGTGATATCAATAATCTTGTCGCCAGCGACGATCTTGTCGACCACTTCGACGCCCTTGGTCACTTTGCCAAAGCACGTGTGAACGCGGTCGAGATGTGCTGTGTTATCGCGGCTATGACAGACGAAGAATTGTGATCCGCCAGTGTCCTTGCCCGCGTGCGCCATTGAAAGTACGCCGCGATCGTGGCGTTGATTTCCGCCGCTTGTTTCGCACTTGATCTTCCAACCAGGGCCGCCGGATCCGCTGCCAGTCGGGCAACCACCTTGAATAACAAAGTTTGGAATCACTCGGTGAAAGTTGAGCCCTTTATAGAAGCCTTGCTTTGCGAGCTTGCGAAAGTTGGCGACGGTATTTGGCGCATCGGTGTCGAAGAACTCGACGACCATGTCGCCCTTGGCGGTCTTGATGGTTGCTGTTGACATGAAGCGAGTATATGCAAATGCAGCGATGCGTCGAATGCGATCGGGGTCGTCAGCACGCCTAGACTTGGCAGTGCTTCGTCGACTTCTTTTGGAAATTGAGGCGATGCGCCGAGCTATCTATGACCACAAACGAAAACAAAATCAAGACATCGCCACTCATTCTTCTCACTGGCGCAAGCGGCTATGTCGGAGGTCGCCTTCTGCACTTGCTCGAAGCCGACGGTTGTCGCGTGCGATGCTTGGCTCGACGCCCAGAAGTGCTTCAGTCGAAGGTTGCTCGTTCGACAGAAGTTGTTGCTGGCGATGTATTGAATCGCGCCAGCCTCGACGCTGCACTGCAAGGTGTTCGTATTGCGTACTACTTGGTTCATTCCATGGGTGCAGACGAATCCTTTGAAGAAGCGGATCGCATTGCCGCGCAGAACTTTGGTCAGGCCGCGAAAGCCGCAGGAGTCGAGCGGATTATCTATCTCGGCGGACTGGCGAGCGATACCGAAGCGCTGTCGCCGCATCTGCGCAGTCGGCGCGAGGTGGGGCAGATTCTGCGGGAATCGACTGTGCCAGTACTGGAATTTCGTGCGTCGATCATTATTGGATCTGGCAGTTTGTCGTTCGAGATGATTCGATCACTCGTTGATCGTTTGCCAATCATGATCACTCCAAAGTGGGTCAAGATGCCAGCGCAACCGATCGCCATCGACGATGTGCTTGCATATCTGATGGCCGCACTGACATTGCCCGTGGAGCAATGCCGTGTCTACGAAATCGGTGGCGCAGATCAAATGTCGTACGCAGACATCATGCGTGTGTATGCACGCCAACGCGGCATGCGATGCCGAATGATTCCTGTGCCAGTGCTGACGCCATTCTTGTCGAGTTTGTGGCTTGGTTTTATCACGCCGCTTTATGCACGAATCGGGCGCAAGTTGGTTGCGAGCATTGTGCACACGACTGTCGTGCGAGACAATTCTGCGCTGACAACCTTTGCAATTCGTCCAATCGGCGTCGAAGCAGCGGTCCACCGTGCGCTGAAGAGCGATGAGGAGCGGTTTGCAACGACGCGGTGGTCGGATGCGTTCTCATCTTCGGGATCCCAATCCCCAGCATTATCCGAGTCGGGGAACACGCCTAACCAGGCATGGGGCGGTGTGAAGTTCGGTACGCGCTTGGTCGATTCACGGACCATACGAGTCGAGATCGCGCCGGCACTTGCATTTCGTGCGATCGAAAAAATCGGCGGCGACAATGGGTGGTATGCATGGAATTGGCTCTGGAAAGTGCGTGGCGCACTCGACTTGCTTGTGGGTGGTGTTGGAGTTCGCCGAGGCCGAACATCTCCAACAACTTTGCATGTCGGCGACGCGCTGGATTTCTGGCGCGTCGAAGTGATCGAACCAAACCATCGGCTTCGTTTGCTTGCGGAGATGAAGCTGCCAGGGCGTGCATGGCTGGAATTTGAAGTTACTGCTGACGGCGCATCATCAATCATTCGTCAGACGGCGATCTTTGATCCTGTTGGTCTGGGTGGACTTGCATATTGGTATGCCATTTATCCGCTGCATCAAATTATTTTTCGAGACATGCTCCGCGGCATCGCACGAGCCGCGGTACGCGACAGTGGCTGAGTTAAACATTAACTCTTGATTTGAGTTATAACTAGGCTATGAAAGCCAACGGAATTTTTCTCTGTGCGATGATCGCGATGCATCAATTATCTGCATCGGTTGTCGCTCAAACTGGATCGATGCCGAAGCCATTCGATCCAGTTGTCACGCCACCTGCGACGACGAATCCGCCTCAGAATCCGATAGATCTGCAGCACGAGAAAGCCGTCGGACCTCAAAGCGAGACCGCCGCAACTTCAGTAGCGGGTGGAAGTTGGCCGTGGGAATCCAATGCGATGACTGGCGATGCCTTTGGCGTTCGCTCTTCGCTGCAAAACGCAGGGCTCACAGTGCAAGGAACGGCAACCCTTGACTTTGTCAATGTGATCAATGGCGGTCAAGTCAACGGGTTCACGATGCTTTCGCTGATTGATCTCAACTTGACAGTAGACACGGAAAAATTGTTCAGCCTCAAGGGCGGAACGGTCTTTGTAGATTTCCAGACTGCGAGTCAAACGCGATCACTAGGAGAACTTGTTCCGGACTATTGGGGATACGACGTCATCAATTCTTTAGGGTCATTTACGGCGCTCGCACAGTATTGGTATCAGCAGGACATCCTTGGGGATCGCTTGCAAGTGAAGTTTGGAAAGATCGACGCCAACGTTGATTTCGCAGTTCCATGCACAGGACTGAATTTCGTGAACAGTGCAGCCTATTACCCAGCCACAATGGTGCAGGACATGCCGACATATCCACGCCAAGCTGGCGGCGTCGAAATTCTTGCGACGCCCTTCGAGAACTTTGATGTTCGATTCGGTTTCTTCGATGGAACGAGTAACTATGAAAACCCATCGACGGGAACGATGGGAACGAATACGGGCTCGCATGGAATGAGCACTTTTCTTTGGGATAATCCGGGCAGTTATTTTCTCATCGCAGAAGCTGGGCCGAATTGGAAGTTTGGTGATCACAAAGGCAAGTTCCGCGCGGGTTGGTTTGAGCAAACTGGCGATACGGACATCTCTGGAATGAATGGTCCCGGAGTTGGAACCGGACCGGTTGGCGCATACGCATATGCCAATCAACACTTGTTTGAGCCGATTGTCGATGGGCAGTCCATGGGTCTTGAAATTTTTGGACAGTTCAGTTGGAGCGATCCCACGACAAATGCTTCGCAGTGGAGTTTGATGCTCGGCTCTCAGTGGGAAGGCGTGCTCGATTCGCGTCCAAATGACACGGTAGGCTTTCTTTGGGCCTACACACAGTTCAGCAGCAATGACACGCTGTCGACATCGCCAGGTTCATCGGAAGCGATTGCCGAAGGCTTCTACAGCGTGCAGATCACACCTTGGTTTTCGATTCAGCCAGATGTTCAATACATCAGTCAGCCAAGCTCAATATCAACTGCCAATATTTCTGGAGCGTGGGTGACGACGGTGCGGCTCGCATTTGTTTTCTAATTTTTTCGTGCGAAGCGCCTTCGGAATGGCGGCTCTCTCACAAGAGCGCTGCCAGATTCAAGCCGAATGCAAAGAGAAGCGCGCCCATAAAAATGCAAACAGGCAGGGTGAGAATCCATGCCAAGAGGATGTTTCGCAGCGTCGCCATTTGAAGCCCAGATTTGTTGGCGGCCATGGTTCCCGCAACGCCAGATGAGAGAACATGTGTTGTGCTGACGGGAAGCCCGAAGTGATCGGCGACCAGAATGGTTGACATCGCCACAAATTCGGCCGAAGCACCTTGCGCATAGGTCATGTGAGTGCGGCCAATTCGCTCTCCAACAGTGACGACAATTCGCTTGTAACCAACCATCGTCCCCAAACCGAGCGCAAGAGCCACCGCATACTTCACCCAATCTGGGATGTAGTTCGTCAACTGCTCGCCGCTCTGTTTGAATTCCGTCGCCAATGCCGCAGTCGATGGATCCATCAAGACTCCATCTTTGTTCAATTTGCGGATCGAAGTTGCGATGACGAACAGGTCAGTGCGGACAGCGCCTCGTTCATCGTCTGGAAGTTCTTGAAGTGTGTCGAGTTTTTCCAGCCGCTGAAAGAGATCGTTGCACATGTGCGTGAGCGCCGCATAGACCTCAGGGTTGACGGCTTGATGGCGCTTGATGAAATGAGTCAGCACAGTATTGGAGTCTTCATCGTTGAGAACAATTCCGCCGCTGGACTTCGCAAAATTCACCCCAAGTTCATTGGCAGAGGTCGCTACCTGGGATACGGTCGTATGGTCAGCTGACATTTTCAGCGCGTACGTTCCTGGAAGTATTCCCACAAGTATCAACACGATCAGGCCCATGCCTTTTTGTCCATCGTTCGAGCCGTGAGCAAAGCTGACTCCAGTGCATGTTGTCAGGAGAATTCCACGGATCCAGAGCGGCGGTTTCTTCTTGTTCTTTGGGGCTTCATATAGCGCAGGGTTCTTGATCAGCGCTTTGCAGAGGAGCAGAAGCGCTGCAGCGGAACAGAATCCGAAGAGCGGAGAAATGAGCAACCCCAGTACAACTTTCTGTGCCTCTGCCCAGTTGACACCCGATGTGATTGTGGTGTCTGATTCTAAGAATGCATTGGCAAGTCCGACTCCGATGATGGATCCGATGAGTGTGTGCGAACTGGATGCGGGGAGAGCGAAATACCACGTGCTCAGATTCCAAAGGATCGCGGAAATCAATAATGAAAAAACCATCGCGAATCCAGCGCCGGATCCGATATTGACCACCAGCTCAACTGGGAGCAGGGCCACGATTGCAAATGCGACCAATCCCGACGAGCTTAAGACGCCAATGAGATTGCAGATTCCTGACCACACAACCGCAGGCGTGGGTTTCAATGTGTTGGTGTAGATGACGGTCGCGACGGCATTCGCTGTGTCGTGAAAACCGTTTACGAATTCAAAGGCGAGCGCCAAGCCGATCGCGAGCACCAGACCGACATAGGTGATGATCGTTGGATTGGAATACGTAGACGCAAGAATGAACATCCGCTAGTCATAGCAGATGTCTGCGTTTCGATTTGTTTGCAAATCGTTCAGAGCGCTGTTTTTGAGCGGCGCAATCGCCAATCAATCAGCAAGGTCCCCAACCGAGCAATAACAGGCTGAGATCTTCGCCGCCGACCGAGCCGTTTCCACTTATATCTGACTCGCAGCCCACGCAGGCACCCCAGTGGAGCAACAGGAGGCTGAGATCTTCGCCGCCAACCGAACCATTGTGGCTGAGATCTGCTGGGCACTGCGGCGACGGATTTAACCAGAGACAACCATTGATCGCAGCTTCGGCGTGGTCGCCGTTGACGGCGCCGCTCCAACCGTTGTACAGCGTGTCCGCTGAATCGCCGGTGCCGTCATCAAATGGTGACGAATCGCCGCATGCAACAATTTTTCCTGAGCCGTATGTTGCGTACGCCATCATGACATCATTGCTCGCGTGGGACGTGGTTCGGAAGATCGCACCATGTGAGTTCGCGCCAGTAATGGAGAGCGTCGTCCCGCTGCTGTATTGCATTTGTGCGACTGTCCCTGCTGCGCCGTGGATCACTGGATCGGTTGCTGACGCATCGACGAAACTGCTCGTCAATGAAACGCTGACCGAATTGAAAGTGATTCCGAAAACATTCGATGCAATGCTGTTGTTGTTCACCAAATCATTCAGTATGACCAATGAGTCAAATCCGTCGTTGTTGCGATCTGATCCCGAGTGGTCGGCGATCATGAAGAAGCCACCGCCAGCCGCGACAAATTGGATGATCGCAGTTTTCTCTGGAGAGGTGAATTTGATATTTGGCTCGACGGTGATAAAGATTCCGTAGTTGGCGAGGTCCTGAGGATTGGTGCTATCGCCGAATGTGATATGTCCGCCGATGGGAAGAGACTCGACAACGAAACCTCGTTTGACAAGAGCAACCCCCCACGAAGACATTGCGCCGGTCCAGTACGTCTCAGCTGTCGAGGAAGTCACACCAGAGGTTGCCGGTGTCGCCGCTCGCTGCGGATTGGAATCTGTTCCAGAACCTGCGACCATCGCACCACTTGAACTTGTTCCAATATTGTGCACGTCGGCATCCAAGACCCAATCTGCATTACCCGCCATTTGTGCCTTGGTCGCGTCAAAGAGAACTTTGCCTGGAACGATCGCCATCGCAGTTGTAGGAAGCGACAACGCAATCACCAACGGAAAAAGCTTTCCAGTGTGAATGAGCAACGTGGGGGTGATGCGAATCGTGTTCAACGCAATCAAATCTAGCCCGATCCACTTGAGAGTCAAGAGATTTCTTTGTTATTGCAGATTTCGTCTGTCGCTCAGGGGCAGAATTGGGAAAATCAGCGAGGAATGGAGGCGTTGTGCGATTACAGCAATTTCATTCGGCGCATGAACAGCAGCAGTGTTATTGCCAGCGAGACTGCCACAACCCAGAATCCGTAATAACCCCACTCGTTTTTCAGCTCAGGCATGACGTCAAAGTTCATGCCATAGACGCCGCAGAGGAACGTCAGCGGAAGGAAGATGACGCTGACAACTGTCAGCTTGCCCATGACCTTGTTGGTTCGGTGCGCCACCATTGACATGTAGTTGTTCAGTGAGTCCGACAAGATGTCGCGATCCACAAGCACATCTTGCAGCACGCGTTCGACAGTGCCAACCATGTTGGCTAGGAATGGTTGAGTCGCTTCGCTGACGAAAGGCGACTTTCGACTGGAGAGTTCTGTGAGCACGGCGCGCGCTGGAAGGACAACTTTGCGGAGGTGCAGCAGGTCGGATCCAAGTTCTGACGCTTCATGGAAGATGCCTTCGTCGACATCGCCAGTCAACGCACGCTGAACTTGCTCGAGCCGCTCGTCGAATGCTTTGTGTACTTCAAGATAATTGTCGATAAGGTAATCCCACATTTCGAAGAGAAGAAAGCTGGGGCTCGTCGCAAACCGAATGAAGTCGGCGTGATAGTTGCGCTGCATCGCCTTGAGGAAGTTTGGTCGGCCACGGCTCATCGTCAGGAGAAAGCCAGCGCCAAAGCATGCGTCAACACGTTCGAGTTCGAAGGAGGATCCGTTGAGCCGACAACCTGAGAGCACGAGGTGGATGTAATCGTCGTAGCGTGCGAGCTGCGTGGCTGGATCGCGCATCAGCGCATCTTCAACGATCTCGGGAGTACAGAGCGCAAGTTCTGCGAGTAGTGCGCGAGCTTCTTCGGGGCGCGCCATATCGATATCGATCCAAACGAACTTGCCTTGCGCCATCGCCTGCTTTGCGTGGGTAATCGAGATGGTCGGCGCTTGTTTCGTCGGAAAGTCGAATGCGACCACGATCGAGAGCGGTTCTTCTTTTACAGAAGCCAAAGGTTCATTCGCTTTCACAGCAGTATTTTCCATGTGGCAAGCGTAACCGATCAAATTTGAGCCGACCTCAATACAGGCGTTGCCACTCATGCGACACCCATGCGACACCCATATGTCATCCATGACACTCTTTGTCTTGACCCTTCAGATCCCGATTGGCGATTCGCAGGAATTGTGGAAAAGGGCTACCGTGCACTCGTGGCGCGGAACGCAATTGCAAATCGCTGGCGAATGATTTCAAGCGCACTGATTCTTTGCGTGATCGCATTGGATTCATCGGGCGCAATTGATAGCGCGCCGGCCAATACGCCCAGCATCATCACTGGAAACAAGGTCAATCTCTCAAGCAAGATTCCATTCAACGAGCTTGGCCAAGAAGTCACTGTGCCGCCAGCTGCAATTTCGGTTCAAGCAAGAGATGTTCCATGGGATGCGGGAGGTGTGATTGAAGTTTCGTGGAAGCCCGCGCCAGATACTGGCACTGCCACAAAATGGGTCATCGAGCGGAGCGAAGCCCTTCAAACTGGATTGACTCCCTGGGCCTTCGTCGCAGAAGTCCCCATCGACGAAACGGTTGTCTTGGCACCAAAGCTCTCTGCTTCCGCATCGTATTTCTTCAGCGTGACGGCCGTTGGCCCCGAGGGTTCGAGCGCAGTCGCAACGACGAAGAATGCAGTCACTCCCGAGTGGAACTTTTTTATTGGCGCAAAATTGCCTTTGTTTTGCGCCATTCTTGTTGTGAGCGCATGCGTGATTTATTACATCCTTGCCGCGCGACGTGGTCGACCAATGAAGGTTCGTCGCATCGCAGCACTTGAAGCGATCACCGACGCTGTTGGACGCGCGACAGAAATGGGACGCTCCATTCTCTTTGTGCCTGGTATCCAGGACATGGACAACATTCAGACGGTTGCGGGAATCACGGTGCTGGGTCATGTTTCCAAAACAGCTGCCGAATACGACGCTGCGATTGAAGTGCCGACGAGTCGATCGCTCGTTATGGAAGCGGCGCGCGAAGCGGTGCAGGCCTCCTATCTCGCTGCGGGTCGCGCCGATGCATACAACGCCGATGGCATTCGATACATCACCGATGAACAGTTCGGATTCGTCGCATATGTCTCGGGGCGAATGGTGCGCGAGAAGCCAGCGGCTTGCTTCTATATGGGATGCTTCTTTGCAGAGAGTTTGATCCTTGCCGAGACCGGGAACTCCATTGGCGCAATCCAAATCGCAGGGACGGCCGAGAGCAGCCAGCTTCCGTTCTTCGTCGCTGCTTGTGATTACACCTTGATTGGTGAAGAGTTTATGGCTGCGAGTGCCTATCTCTCGGGCGAACCAGATCAAATGGGATCGCTGAAAGGTCAAGATGTCGCGAAGGCGATTGCTGCGACATTAATCATTGTTGGAGTTGTGCTGGCAACTGGCGCCGCACTTGCTCCTCAGGGCACGATGGCTTCTGCGCTTGAATGGCTGAAGGGAGTGCTCGGATCATGAAGCGCCTTGTTCCGATGTGGATTGCGATCGTCGCTGGATTTGTCATGCTGCTTTCAGCATTCTTTCCGATTACGGAAAGTCTCGGCGAAACGATGGGCGATGTTTTTAATGTCGTCGCAGCGATCGCATTCATCCTGGGTGCTGGAAGTTTGGCGAAAGTAAACCTCGCAAAGATTTCGCAGCGCGATCAGGGGTGGGGATACGCAGCGATTACTTTGATCTGTTTCGCAATCACGCTTGCAGTCGGCCTTGGAAAGTTCGGCGTTCCCCCGAGCGCACAGTTTCCAGCGCTTGGGTGGTCTGGCGAAAAGGATGCGGAAGGTTCAATCTTTGGTTGGATCTATGAATACGCACTCGTTCCGATTACCAGCACGATGTTCGCATTGCTTGCGTTCTATGTCGCAAGTGCCGCATTCCGCGCCTTTCGCGCCAAGAATCTTGAGGCGATCTTGCTGCTTTCAACGGCGTTTATCGTGCTCCTCGGTCGTACATTCGCAGGAGTCGTGCTGACAGGATGGCTACCCGACTGGGCGAGTGGATTGCGACTGGAAAATCTTTCGGTCTACATCATGCAGGTTTTTAACACCGCAGGAAATCGTGCGATCATCATCGGCATCGCACTCGGCGTGACCGCAACGAGCTTGCGGATTCTTCTTGGAGTTGATCGATCTTGGATGGGATCGGGAGACTGACGCATGAGCAAGTTCATCACCATCCTCGAAGGACTTGATCGACGCTGGATTTTCCTTGCGATGGCGATCTCGGTTGCTGGTCCGATTCTGATCATCGGCATCACGGGCAAGACGCTTCCTGAAACTCCAACTCCTGCAGCACGTGCGGTGTACAGCGAGATCGAGAAATTGCCAGTCGGAACTCCTGTCTTGATCGCATTCGACTTCGATCCGGCGAGCGGTGGCGAGTTGACTCCAATGGCGACAAGTTTGGTTCATCAATGCGCAGCGCGCGGCTTGCGAATGGTTTTTATCGCGCTCTGGCCACTTGGGCCGCAGTTGATCGACGAGACGATCAGGCGTGTGATTCTTGCGGATTATCCAAATCTCAAGGAAGGCATTGATTATGTCAATGTTGGATTCCAATCGGGCAACGAAGCGGTGATGAAAGTGATGTTGACTGATTTCGCGAAAGCGTTTCCGATCACGAAGAACGGAACGGCAGTCGGCGATGTCGTTGCACTCAAAGGAATTCAGCGCGCATCAGATTTCCCATTGCTGGTTGAAGTGTGCGCTGGCTATCCAGGGGCGAAGGAATGGATTCAATATGTCATCTCTTCCAGCGGCGGCAAGATCAAGATGGTCACGGGATGCACGGGCGTACAGACTCCGCAACTCTATCCCTATTACCCAGTGCAATTGAACGGCATGCTGGGTGCGATCAAGGGCGCCGCAGAATATGAATCGCTCGTGAATTCCAGCCTTGCGCCCAAAGACAGTTCCGCTGCAATTCCAGCGAAATATCTCGAAGCGCAGCGCCGAATGGGACCACAGCTCGGCGCACATTTGTTGATGGTTGGGCTGATCATTCTGGGCAACATCGCATTTTTCGCGCAGCGCAAGTCGAAGGTGAGGGCCACATCATGAAGCCATCGAAGACGTGGGTCATCATCGTCGCTGTCATTGTTGTTCTTGTCGGTATTCGCATGTCCATCGGGCAAGGAATGGCGCGTGCGTATGTCGAGCGAGTTGATCAATCTGTTGACGTGAAAGCGAACGCCACTCATGTTGCGACGACCTTCAAGTGGACGGAGTGGCACCCAGTTCAGCCCAAGATGTACGAGGCGGCGCAGAAAGCGGATGCGAATCAGACCCGTTTCGCATTCAGTTGGGCGAACACCATCGGGCTCTGGCTCTCCGCATTCTTCACGCTCGCGATCTTTTCTTTCTTGTACCGCGATAATCCCGGATATCGCCTCGCCGAGGCAGTCATCATCGGAGTTTCCGCGGCATACTGGGGCGTCGTTGGATTCTGGGACACGCTTGTTCCAAAGCTGTTTGGGGCACTAACCCCCATGCTTGTTCATGAGAAGGTGTTACCGAGTTTGCCCGATCCCACGATGGGTCAAGTCGTCGCGATGTACTTCGCGCTGGCGCTGGGCATCATGCTTCTGATGCGCCTCGCTCCCAAGGGCGGTTGGATCAGTTTGTGGCCGATCGCATTCATCATTGGAGTGACCGCAGGTCTCAAGATCGTCAGCCATGTCGAGAGCGATCTCGTCGCACAGACCGTCGCAACATTCCAGCCGCTTGTCAATCTCAAGTCAGCCGATCACGTGACTCAGTTGTGGCCGACAATCTGGGCGAGTCTGGCAAACATCCTGCTCGTCGTTGGCGTGCTCTGTTGCTTGACGTATTTCTTTTTCTCAGTCGATCACAAGGGGGCGGTCGGCCGCGTCGCGCGGGTTGGAATCATGTATCTCATGATCACTTTCGGCGCGGCATTTGGATTTACGGTCATGGGCCGAGTCGCACTGCTCGCAGCTCGTGTCGAATTTCTCTTCGATGATTGGCTCTGGCTGATCGATCCCGCTGGAAAGCGAATTGTCGAAATGGCTACTGCTGTGGGCTCGATGCTCTGTTGGTGGTAGAACTGCGCGCCATGCGCAAGCCAGATCCATGTGTCCTCGTCATTTTCGGTGCCTCGGGCGATCTCACCGCTCGGAAGTTGATTCCAGCTTTGTACGAAATGCGCGTCATTGGCGCGCTTCCAGCTGAATTTAAAGTGCTTGGTGTCTCACGCCGCGAGAAGAGTGATGAAGAGTGGCGCACAGAACTCGCCGCATCGGTTCAGCAACACGCCAAGCGCTGGGATGCTGTGCGCTGGGCTGAATTTGCAAAGTGTATTCACTATTTCGCAGGCGACGCTGCGCAGATTGGGATGTATGCCGGACTCGATGAGCGCCTGCGCAAGTTCGATACCGAAAGTGGGACGCGCGGAAATCGTCTCTTCTATCTGTCGGTCGGCCCCGAGCTTTACGAATCAATCGTTCACCGTATCGAGGACGCAGCACTTGTCACCGAGGGCAAGCGTTGGTGTTCAATCAATTCGCAGGAACGTTCATGGCAGCGAATCATTATCGAAAAACCATTTGGGCACGATGAGAAGAGCGCGGTCAGTCTCAATCACACGCTCGGTCGAGTGTTCGAGGAAGAAGATATTTATCGAATCGATCACTATCTGGGCAAAGAAGTGGTTCAGGCAATGTTGGTGTTGCGATTTGCCAACACCATCTTTGAGCCTGTGTGGAATCATCGCTATATCGACCATGTGCAAATCACGGCGACGGAGACTGTCGGCGTCGGTAATCGAACCGCATTCTTCGATGCAACGGGTGCGATCCGCGACATGATTCAGTCGCATCTTTTGCAGATTTTCGCTTTCGTTGCGATGGAGCCACCGACGACTGTCACGGCGGAAGACATTCGTGCGGAAAAGATCAAGGCTGTGCGGGCGATTCGACCGACATTGCCCGAAGCGGTTGCGTCCCATGGCGTCTTGGGGCAATATGGGAAAAGTGCAGATGAAGCTGGGTATGTCGATTTGCCGGGTGTTACTTCGGGCTCAACGACGGAAACATACGCCGCAATCAAACTGCATGTGGACAATTGGCGGTGGGCTGGAACGCCATTTTATTTCCGTACTGGCAAACATATGGCGAAGAAGCGAACAGAGATCGTTGTGCAGTTCAAGCCGCCAGCGGCGAACCTCTTTCAATCCGTACCGCATGGGTCGGGGCAAGTCGCAGGGAATCGCCTCGTCATCGAAATCGCGCCATTTCAACAAACGCGTTTGCGTTTCGAAAGCAAGGTTCCTGGAACGCCACTGAGTATCGCGAGCGTCGAAATGCAAGCGGATTTTGACAAGCAATTCGGCGTCGAGGCGCTGGAGGCTTATGGTCCGTTGCTCGTTGATGCGATGCGCGGCGATCAATCGTTGTACAAGCACCGCATCGAAGTCGAGAGTGGATGGGCTGCGGTGATGCCCTTTCTGAATGCTGCTTCAGCAGGGATACGCAAATCGATCGCGAACAACTACGCCCCGGGTTCATGGGGACCTGCGGCCGCCGACGAAATGATGAAGCGCGACGGGCGTGCGTGGCATAACGACTGACGGAATCTCGGGCGTCGGCGATAGACTCGGATCATGACACCAACTCCAGAACCGATTCCACTCGCACCGCTCGAAGAATCACTGCCAGGTCCAACACTTCCAGGTCGTGTGGTGGTGGGAGCCGATCGGCATGGGGTCTATGAATTGTTGGGATCGCATTTGCTTTCGTCCGCGCTTGACTGCGTTTCGAAATTCGGCGACTTTCATTTCGCCGTTTCGGGTGGATCGACTCCGTTTCCTTTTTATCAATCGCTGATGACCGATCCGCGATATCGCTCGTTTCCATGGGCACGCACTCATTTATGGATCGTCGACGAGAGGCGAGTGGCGTTCGACAACGCGATGAGCAATTGGCGTCAGATTTCAGAAATTTTCTGCGATCACTCGGGCATGCCGACGAGTCAGATTCATCCGATGATGGCGACTGCGAGCGACGTGGCCGAGCAATACGAAAAATTGCTGCGGTCTTGCTTGAGTTCGAGGCCTCGTGGCGAGGATCGTCTTGATTTCGTCGTGCTTGGAATGGGCGACAACGGTCACACGGCGAGTCTCTTTCCAGAGACGGCGGTTCTGAATGAAAAAATTCTCTGGGTGAGTTATTGCGATGGTCCAACGGTCACGCCGCCACCGCGCGTCACGATGACCTATCCGCTCCTGAATAATGCGCGTGTGATCGTGCCGCTCGTGATGGGTGCAAATAAAGCTGAGATGCTGGCGCGCGTTGCAACTGGGCACGATGATTTTCACGCTCTGCCAATCAAGGGGATCAAGCCGACTGCTGGCGAGTTGGTGTGGTATCTCGACCGCGACGCATGCGGGCGATAAAGCGCGCGCTTTACGTTTCGCTTGCACAGCGCTGGAAATAATCCTTCAGCACTTCGCAGGCGGCTAATGCGTCTCGCAGTTTTTTCTTCTGTCCATGAGTGCGACCACTTTGATTGAGCGAAAATTCCGCTGCGAAGCTGGTGAGGCGCTCGTCTTGCATGATCGTCTTGATCGAAAATCGCTTCGCGCATTCATCTGCGAATTCCCGGGCCATCTTTGCGCGCGGTCCTTCTGTGCCGTCCATATTTACGGGCAGGCCGATGACGAGCGCATCGGGTCCATACTCACGCACGAGCTTTTCAAGACGCGCAAGCAGCATCTCTCGGATTGAGGCGTCGATTACTTCAATCGGCGCTGGCAATCGCAAGATGTCATCGCCGCAGGCGACGCCAGTTCTTCGGTCGCCAAGATCAATTGCGAGATATCTCATTGTTGTTTAGCGCAGTTCTGGCGGTACACGCCCAGCAAGATCCTTGACCTGCTCCGCCATGTCTGCTCGACAAATCAAAGTCGCGTCACGCGTGTGGACAACAATCAATCCTTCGACGCCGATTGTTGCGATCAAGTGTTCGGGATCATCGCTCACGGCCACCATCTTTTTCGAGCCGATGTGTAACGCCCGTCCACTCGTGCGATTCCCGTCGGCATCCTCCGCGAGCATTTCGCCATAGGAGGGCCAACTTCCAATATCGCGCCAAGAAACAGGCATTGGAATAGCGCAAATCTTGATGCGTTCGTCGCGCGCGGCAGGCTCCATCAAACCGTAATCCACGCTGATCTTGGTGAGCAGTGGATAGACATCCTCCACGACTTTTTCTGCATCGTGTGTTCCCCACGCAGCGCCGATTTTCGCAAGTCCAATCGCAGTCGCAGGCTGAAACCAACTGATCGCATCGAGCACAGTGCGTGCGTGGAAAATGAACATGCCGCTATTCCAGCCGAATGTTCTGCTCTTGAAATATTCCGTGGCATGCGCAAGATCTGGCTTTTCAATGAATCGCTTGGCGCGAAATGCACCATCAAAGTTTCCGCTCGGATCCGAGATCGCCTCACCCTGTTCGACATATCCATACGCCGTCGCTGGGAAAGTCGGCGTGACAGAAAACGTCACGATGCGGCTCGGTTCAGCCTCAACGAGCCGAAATCCAAGATCGACTTTCTGTGCAAAGACCGACTGTGGTTCGATGATGTGATCGCTTGTCAGCACGGCGAAGATCGCATCAGGGTCGCGCGCTGCAAGCACTGCCGCAGCAAATCCAACCGCGTTGAGCGTGTCGCGTCCAACGGGTTCGCCAAGAAAATTATTGCGAGAGAGCCCGTCGATTGCGGCGAGCACATCTTTCGCATAACTGCGGGATGCGCAGACCAATCTGTGATCCTTCGCAACCAACCCTTCGAGTCGTTCGCCGCTGATTTGCAGGAGTGACTTGCTCTTCGCCTCGCTTGGAAGTTCACTCTGGATAAACGGAATGAATTGCTTCGGACGGCCCGTTCGACTCATCGGCCACAGTCGTGTGCCAGACCCTCCAGCCATAATCATTGCGTATCGATGGGGCTGGGTCACCTCGTCATTCCCTTCGAAGCAAGAGCTGCTGCGACGAGCGTGTTGGCCGTGGTCAATTCTGGTTCGCGTTCGAGCGCGAGGTCAATCAATGCGCGAGCATCGACTCTGCTCTCGCCGAGTTGCACAAGCACATTCATTGCGTCCATCATTGCAGAAGCGGTCAGCGTCCCCGTCGCTGTTGTCGGGCTCGTCGCACTCGACTTTGGTTCGCCTTTGCGCGTTGGAGATTTGGCAGGAGAGTTCGTCGGTGCGGCCTTTGCGTACGAATCCATCTTGTCACGAAGTTCAAGCACCATTGTTTCTGCTGTCTTGCGCCCAATTTCTGGGAGACTCATAAGCAGAGCGAGGTCTTTCATGACGATCGCTTCAGCGACTCGCGCAAATGGAATCGTCAGTGCTCGCAGGGCACGACGAACGCCAATGCCTTTGACTGTTGTCACGAGTTCGAAGAATGCGCGATCTTGAGATGATTGAAACCCGATGAGTTTTGGCCAGAAGCTTGATCCTTGCC
Organism: uncultured bacterium; assembly: GCA_903919715.1. Lineage (GTDB taxonomy): Bacteria > Planctomycetota > Phycisphaerae > Phycisphaerales > SM1A02 > F1-60-MAGs104. Next base: position 86,276 of record CAIXJC010000027.1, read on the forward strand.
CTTGCGACTCCAAGTAGTGCAGCGTGTGGAAAGTCGTCCGACTTCCAATGCGCGAATACAACTCAGGAATATCCGCAGCAGGCACCGCAATTTCATATGCGATATCCCCAACGACGACGAGAGCCGCAGTTGTTTCCACCGATTCGAGTAATCCTTCGATGCGGTTGATCATCGCAGCGGCGAGGTTATCCGCTGGCGATCTCGTCGGCATCTCCGTCGAGTGTCACGCCGAGAGCATCAGCCATTTGCCGGCGCACCCGCAGAGTCCACGCCGATTCTTCGCCAAGCGATGGCGGCGGAACCACTGCCATCAACCTCGCTCGCGCTCGACTTCGCCGAAAGAGACTCCAGAATGGATTTCCACAGGGAGGAATCCCGTCGAGTAGGAAGATTGCGACGGGAACTTTCGTTCGGCTCGCGATTTGGGCGAGCCCTGGATGGAAAAGCTGAATCCGTCCAGGCGGACGAGCGATTTGTCCCTCAGGAAAGATCCCTAACGCTCCACCATCGGCGAGGTGGCGAAAGGCTTCTCGCACAGCGGCTGTTCCGCCCGAATGGTCAACCGGGATGATTTTCAGCCACCGCCAGAATGGCCCTAAGACCGGAATCATCATCTCTCGCTCCATCATCCAGCGAATTGGACGGGGGGAATACACCTGCAGGAGAAGGGGATCCAAGCCAGAAACATGGTTCGAGGCAACGATCAGCCCGCCTGGTGGCAGCACATTTGTCTCGTTTTTACCAGTCAATGGCACGCCAATCCAGCGCGCTCGGTGAAACGTTTGGAGATAGAAACGAACGAAGGCAACGGCGACTTGAAGTGCTCCCGAAACTCGCTCCGATTGGATGGTGGCATCGCGCATGACAGATTGGGGTTCGCCGTTATAGTGGGGGAGATTTGGGCTGAAGAAAGATGATCAACGGATAGGACACGAATGCCTCGACGCGACGACATACAAACGATACTCATCATTGGCTCTGGTCCGATTGTCATCGGACAAGGGTGCGAATTCGATTACTCGGGAACGCAGGCATGCAAAGCCTTGCGAGAGGAAGGGTATCGCGTTGTGCTGGTCAATTCGAATCCAGCAACGATCATGACCGACCCCGCGCTGAGCGATCGCACATATATCGAGCCGATCACGCCGGAATCAGTCGAAAGAATCTTTGCGAAGGAAAAGGCACTTGGCTACCCCATCGACGCAGTGCTTCCCACAATCGGTGGTCAGACTGCACTGAACTGCGCATGCGCACTGCACGACACTGGCGTCTTTGCTCGTTATGGAGTTGAAATGATCGGCGCATCGCGAGAGGCGATCCGGCGCGCAGAAGATCGCGAAGCATTTCGAGAGATCGTTCGGCGACTTGGATTGCATCAGCCGCATTCGAAAACGGTCACAAACATCGAAGATGCTCGAACTTTTCTAGAAGAGATTGGTCTGCCCGCGATCATTCGCCCAGCGTTCACCCTCGGCGGTAGCGGCGGCGGGATCGCATACAACGTCGAGGAATTCGAGGACATCATTCGTCGCGGACTTTCCGCCAGCATGATTGGTCAAGTGCTCATCGATCAGAGTGCGCTTGGATGGAAAGAGTATGAACTCGAAGTCGTTCGAGACCACAAGGACAATTGCATCGTGGTTTGTTCCATCGAGAACATCGACGCAATGGGAGTACACACTGGCGACTCGATCACTGTGGCGCCGATCCAGACACTGACCGACCGCGAGTACCAACGGATGCGGGATGCCTCCTTCGCGATCATGCGATCAGTGGGCGTCGATACCGGCGGATCCAACGTGCAATTCGCAATCAATCCAGCCAACGGACAGATGGTTGTTGTCGAGATGAACCCTCGTGTTTCGAGATCGTCCGCACTCGCATCCAAGGCGACTGGATTCCCGATCGCACGAATCGCCGCGAAGTTGGCTGTGGGATATTCGCTGGACGAATTGCGCAACGACATCACAGGATCAACCAGCGCGTGTTTCGAGCCATCGATTGATTATGTTGTGGTGAAGATGCCGCGGTGGACTTTTGAAAAGTTCCCAGAAGCTGACGAAACACTGACCACGCAAATGAAGAGCGTTGGCGAGGCGATGTCGATTGGTCGAACATTCAAGGAAGCTCTACAAAAAGCGATTCGCTCGATGGAAGTCAAGCGATTCGGATTCGGGCTCGATGCAAACGACAAATGGCTCGCAGGTCGACGCGCTGCAAAAAAGGAGTTGGCTGATGGATCACTTCCAGTCTGGCCAATTCCAGAGGAACTGCTGCGCAGAAAGTTGACCGTTCCAAGTCAGGGGCGGCTCTATTACGTGCGCTATGCGTTGAAGATGGGATGGACGATTGAACAGGTTGCGCAGTCCACGGGATACGACCGATGGTTTGTCGATCAGATAATGCAGCTCGTCGAATTCGAAGATGTTCTCTGCGCCGTCGATCGCTTGGAAGATCTTGCGCCAGATGTTCTTCGCCGCGCAAAGCAGTTTGGATATTCCGACGCGCAGTTGGCGTTCCTCTATCTCGGCCAGATTTCAACCAACAACATTCTCGCAGTGCGAGCGCATCGCAAGCGAATGAAGGTTGAGCCAGTCTTCAAATTGGTTGATACGTGCGCTGCGGAATTCGAAGCGATTACGCCTTACTTCTATTCCACCTATGAAACGCCAGTGACGAACGGTGGAATCGCCGTCGTCGACGACGAAATCCGTATCTCGCCTCGGCCAAAGATTGTCATCCTTGGTGGCGGCCCCAATCGAATTGGCCAAGGAATCGAATTCGATTATTGCTGCTGCCAAGCCGCATTCGCTTGCGCCGATATGGGCTTTGAGAGTGTGATGATCAACTCGAATCCCGAAACGGTTTCGACTGATTACGACACGAGTGACCTCTTGTTCTTTGAACCGCTCACGCTTGAGGATGTGCTCAATGTGATTGAACGATTGAATGGCGGCGGAGTGGATGTCCAAAATCGCACGGGTGGCGTCGCAGGCGTGATCGTTCAGTTTGGTGGGCAGACTCCACTCAATCTGGCGCACGGACTTCATGCCGCCGGCGTTCCGCTGATCGGAACGGGAATTGACTCGATTGACTTGGCTGAAGACCGCGACCGATTCAAGGCGATGCTTGACGAACTTGGGCTGAATCAACCGCCAAGTGGCATCGCACGCAGTCTCGACGATGCGCTGAAAATCGCTGTTCGCATTGGATATCCCGTGCTCGTTCGACCCTCCTATGTTCTCGGTGGACGTGGCATGGAGACATGCTTCGACGAAACAAGCCTGCGGCGATACATGACAGAAGCGGTTGATGTCAGTGAACTCGCCGACCGTCCGATTCTCATCGATCGTTTCCTTTCTGATGCAATTGAAATCGATGTCGATGTCGTTTCTGATTTCGCTCCCAATGTCGAGAGCCAGTCTTCTTCAATCGTGCTTCATTCCAGCGAATCCAGAGCTGTGGTCTGTGGGATCATGGAACATATCGAAGAAGCAGGCATTCATTCCGGTGACTCGACTTGCACAATTCCGCCTTATTCCCTGCCGAAATCGATGGTTGATCGAGTCGCCACGCAAGCACGAGCGCTCGCGAAGCGGCTGAAAGTTCGTGGGTTGATGAATGTGCAGATGGCCTGCAAAGACGATGTCCTCTACATCTTGGAAGTAAATCCACGCGCGTCGCGCACGTCTCCATTCGTCAGCAAAGCGAAGGGTGTTTCATGGGCGCGGGTTGCAGCGAAGGTGATGATGGGAGCCTCGCTTGATCAATTGGATATTCATGAGACTGCGGACGCCAACTTCTTTTCGGTGAAGGAATCTGTCTTCCCATTCGCAAAGTTCCCAGGCGTTGATGTCATCCTCGGTCCTGAAATGCGATCGACTGGCGAGGTGATGGGCGCAGATCGCTCGTTGCCAGTTGCCTTCGCGAAGGCACAGATGGCGGCGGGGGTCATGCTTCCAACCAGTGGCAAAGTTTTCCTTTCGGTACGCGAAAGCGACAAGCGTGCCGCGATCGACATTGCGCGCAGTCTGATCAGCGCCGGCTTCACGCTCATTTGCACTCGTGGCACCCACGAGCACCTTGCCCTCAATGGCATCAAAGCGGATCTTGTTCCTAAGATCGCGGAAGGTCAACGCCCGAATGTGCTTGATCTCATTCGCTCAGGCGAGATCGTGTTGATCATCAATACTCCCACTCGCAAAGGGGCAAACACCGACGAAGGCCGCATCCGGGCGGGCTCGGTCCGCTCTGGAACGCCGATTATGACGACTGTTGCAGGCGCTCGGGCGGCAGTGCAGGCGATTTCGGCATTGCAAGTTGGCGCATGGGATGTCTGCGCAATTCAGGATTATTTCCCACACCTTGCGCGGCCCGCTTTCTCCACAATCGCCCAACCGCCGACCCCAACAGTGACCGTCTGATCGACAGTTTTCGAAGCAACGCTAGACTTTGGCACTCATGAGCAGCATCATTCCATTGACTGGCGGCATCCCCCAACTGATTGCCAATGTGATCATCATCGTTGTGATGCTCCACGTCCTCCTCGGCGGTTGCGCATACGGTGTCATGTTGGAGCGAAAACTCAGCGCATGGATGCAAGACCGCGTTGGTCCAAATCGAGTTGGACCCAAGGGACTCCTTCAGCCGATCGCTGACGGACTCAAGTTCATCATGAAGGAAGAACACACGCCGCATGGTGCGGATGCGGTGCTCTTTACTCTCGGTCCAGGCTTGAGCATCATTCCAGCGATGGCCGCATTCGTGATTATCCCTTGGGGCGGAATTCTCGATCTTGGAACACTGCCCGCTCCGATCGCATCATTCCTCGGTATCGGCGCATCGCTTGTGAAGGTCGTTGGAGCCAACCTGAATGTTGGCGTCATCTATTTGATCGCTGTCACAAGTTTGGCTGTCTACGGAGTCGCACTCGGCGGTTGGGCGAGTAACAGCAAGTTCTCGTTCCTCGGTGGACTTCGAGCAAGTGCGCAGATGATCTCCTACGAAATTCCGATGGGACTCTGCCTGCTCTGCGTCATTCTGATCGCTGGCTCGCTTGATCCATACGTCATCATCACTCATCAGCAGCACTCGAGTTGGAATCTCGTGCAGCAACCTCTCGCAGCAATCCTTTTTTATACCTGCATGTTGGCCGAATCCAATCGCGCTCCCTTCGATCTTGCGGAGGCTGAGAGTGAGTTGGTGGGTGGATTCCATACCGAATATTCATCGATGCGATTCGCAATGTTTTTCCTTGCGGAATATTTCCATGTCATTACTGGATCCGCCTTCTTCGCGATGCTGTTTCTCGGCGGATGGAGCATCAATCCGATCGGTGGTCTCATTCCGGCCTCATGGAATTGGGATCTGCCGTTAATCGGTGGTCTGGGCTTGATTCTTCTGCAGATGGCGATCATGCTTGGAAAGACGGCTTTTATGGTCGCATTTACGATGGCGATTCGCTGGACGTTGCCGCGATTCCGCTTCGATCAACTCATGAAACTTGCATGGCAGGGAATGATTCCAGTCGCGATCCTTCTGCTCGCATCGGCGGCAGTCATGACCTATTTCGGAATCACGCAGTACATGTGGCTCGCATCGGGCGCATGTTTAGCGATCATCTGGATCGCGCAACCATTGATGCCGCGTGAGGACAATCCAAACCGCCGTATTCCGATCATCGGGAGTCGCTTTTCGCCTCTCGCTGACGAAAGGGTCGTGACGGCATCAACTCATCCCATTGCGCTCAGCGATGCGGCTATTCCAGACCCTCGTCAGGGCACGATGTCTATTCACTGATCCGTGCGACTTTCTTTCCTCGACATTCTTCGATCGATCTTCGCTCTCGCAGGCTTGGCTTTCTCGTCAAAGTTTCGCATGCGCAGTAGATATTGGAAGTGGCGTAACGAAACGGCGTTCGGTTTGAAGTCGTCTTCGATCTCAATGGGAGCACGTTTGCATGCAACGTTGGAGTATGGCGCATGGGTCGCGCGCATGCGACGTTTGATGCATTGACTTGCGTTTTCCTATCGTCATCGGTTACAGTTCGCTCGTGGCGCATTGAAGCGTCACATGACGGAACAACTTTGTGTTTCTTTGCAGGCGCCGACCGAACTCCGACTCGACCGGCGCCTGCGTCTTTTTTGCCTGCGCTTTTTCGTTGATCGACGAATAAGGCTCGATCGGGCATAGACTGCCAGACGTGTCGAAAGTGAAGACCAGTTTCGTCTGCCGCGAATGCGGCGCGATCTCCCCGAGGTGGTCGGGACGTTGCCTTGAATGTGGCGCGTGGGATTCTGTCGAACCATTTCAGTCCAGCGATGTGGAGAGTGATGACACTTCGCGGTCAGCGATCGACGGCGCTTCTCCTTCGGCAGCCCCGATGGCGGATATTTCGCCGCTCGAAGTACCTCGTTTGCCGACGGGAATCAGCGAATTCGATCGAACGCTCGGCGGGGGGTTGGTTCCTGGCAGCGCCGTGCTCGTCGGCGGAGATCCTGGAATCGGTAAAAGCACTCTGCTTTTGCAGGCTTTTTCAGCGCTGGCTGCTCGCGGAGAACGCGTGCTGTATGCCAGCAGCGAAGAGAGTGCTCAACAAGTCAAATTGCGCGCAGAGCGGATTCTCGGCGAGATGACATCGAAGGAGCGCGATGCAAATTTATTCCTCCTCGCAGAAAGTTCGGTCGCACGAATCACGAACGAATCGCGCCGAGTGCGTGCGTCGGTGCTCGCGATCGACAGTATTCAGCTGGTGCATCGCCACGACGCAGATGCGCTTCCAGGATCGATGACACAGCTTCGCAGATGCTGCATGGAACTTGTCCAATTCGCGAAGACCACTGGCACGGTCGTGATGATCGTCGGTCATGTGACAAAGGAAGGCGATCTCGCAGGGCCCAAGTTGCTCGAGCATCTCGTCGATGTCGTCCTGTCATTCGAAGGCGATCGCCATCACGCATACCGCCTCGTCCGTGCGAGCAAGAATCGATTTGGGTCGACCCACGAAATCGGCCTCTTCGAAATGACTGGCGAAGGATTGGCTGAAGTCGATGAGTGCGCACTCGCCGCGGCGAATGCGACTGATCCGAGACCCGGCACCGCAGTCGTCCCAGTCATGGCTGGCAGTCGAGTCTTGCTTGCAGAAATTCAGGCGCTCGCTGTCGCAGGATTTCTTGGCAGTGCTAAACGTAAAGCGAGCGGGATGGACGCTGGTCGCCTCTCGATGATGATTGCAGTTCTCGAAAAGCATGGTGGACTTCGGCTCGCCGATCAGGACATTTATGCGAGCGTCGCAGGTGGGTTGCGAATTGTTGAACCCGCCGCCGATCTGGGTGTGTGCTTGTCGATCGCTGGGGCGCACCTAGCCCGCGCACTTCCCCCTGCGACCGCAGTTCTTGGAGAAGTAGGTTTGTCTGGAGAAATTCGCCCAGTTCGAGCGCTCGATCAGCGCGTCGCAGAAGCGATTCGACGAGGTTGCTCGACTGTCCTCGTCCCAGCAGGCCAAGCTGATTCGATCAAGCGTCACGGAGGTGCGATCGTTGCGATTCGCACCATCTCTCAGGCACTCGAATTATTATCGCCAGTGGCTCGGATCGGCTGAATCACTCCATACACTCAATTCATGCAATTCATGGCAGACTTCCTCACGATCGCGGGTATGCCCCGCCAAGACTTGATTCGACTGCTTGCCGCCACGAAACGGAATGTTCCGATCGCCGAAGGCCGATCGCCCCATCGCACGACGCTGAATGGGAAGGTCATTGCCAATCTATTCTTTGAGGATTCGACTCGAACACGTTGCAGTTTCGAGACCGCCGTGCATCGACTCGGTGGGCAGGTCTTTAACCTCACGCCCAGCGGTTCAAGTATGAGCAAGGGCGAATCGTTGGTCGACACTGCGCGAAATATTGAGTGCATGGGAGTTGCTGCGATTGTCGTGCGCTGCGCCGTCTCTGGCGGAGCAAAAATGGTCGCAGATGGTGTGAAGTGTCCAGTGATTAACGCGGGTGATGGCCGACATGAGCATCCCACGCAGGCGATACTGGACGTCTCAACCTTGATCGAGGAATTCGGTTCAGTCGAAGGGCGGACAGTCGCGATTGTCGGCGATATCACCAATAGCCGAGTTGCTCGGTCAGTCACGCACGCGCTTTCAACCTTAGGGGCGAATGTGCGGTTGGTCGGACCGCCGACGTTGGTCTCCAAAGCCTTCGAGCGAATCACCCAGGGACCTGGGACGGTTTCGGTGATGAGCAATTTAGATTCCGCCCTTGCTGGGATCGATGCCGTCATTATGCTCCGAGTGCAATTTGAGCGTGCTGCTGGGGGAGCGGTCTCGAGTGACTATCGGCAGTTGTTCGGTTTAACCGCGCAGCGGGTCGCCAGACTTGCGCCACATGTCATTGTTCTGCATCCAGGGCCGATGAACCGCGGTATTGAGATCGATGACCATGTCGCCGATGATCCGCAGCGGAGCCGAATTCTCCGCCAGGTCACTCATGGGGTGGCGGCACGAATGGCTGTTTTAGAGATGGTCTTGGGGGCAGCTTGGGATTCTGGGACGAATTCTGGATTGGGCGCAGGTTTGGGCGCAGGTTTGGACGATAGGGTTGAAGTTCAAGCTTGATTTGGTCGATCTTGTGGGTCGACAATGGAAGTCCTGCGTCCTAATCAGATCCAATTCGCTATTCTCTTATTCGTTTCCATTCACGAACGGAATTGATCTGATGTTATTGCCGCCACTTTCAATCACCAATAGTCGACGACATTGCTGGGCAATGACAAAGTCGATATTCGCTGTGACGGCTCTCGTCGTTTTCGTCGGTTGCGAAACGGATTCGTACATGAATCCAAGCGTGACGGGTTACTTTGAACACACGCCGACGACCCTCCCAGTACTTGATCGTATTGATGTCATCGAACCGCCAGATGAACCGCTTGGAGTCACTGGCCCGCCTGAGTTGCAGGACCTGATGGCGAACAGTCTTCAGTATCGACTTGCTCCTGGAGACGAAGTCGGCGTCGAAATCTACGAACTTATCTCCTTGGGTAAGACCGAAGCTGCGCTACGTGTTATTGACCAAGGTGGATACATCCGCCTCCCGACTATTAATGAAGTCAAAGCTGGCGGCTTGACGCTGGAAGAGTTACGCGAGGCGATCCGAGTCAAGCTGGAACCATTCGTTAAGAATCCCACGGTGACCGTCGACATTCAAAAGGGTCGGAGTTTTGAATATTCCATTCAAGGTGCGATTCAGAACGCCGGAATCTTTGCGCTCAACAAACCAAATTTTCGGTTGACGCAGGCGATCGCTCTCGCTGGTGGCGCTGATGTCGTTGCTGAACGCGTTCTCGTTGTTCGGTCGATGTCAGTCGAGAAAGACTCGTTGGAGGCGTTGGCTCCGGAAGCCACACCGACTCCTGCCGTTGATAGCCAGCAGAATGGGGCTGGCATTGGGGCTGGGACTTCTGTAAAAAACCCCTTGAATTCTGCACAATCTGGGAAAACTGCAGGTTCAGCGTCGAATTCAGGGACGACTGCGACGCCAGTTGATATCGAATCATTGATTAATAAATTGGGCGAGGGTGAACCAGCACCTGCGCCCGCGCCGACTCCCGATCCTGCGCCAACACCTGCGCCCGCGCCGACTCCCGATCCTGCGCCAGCACCCACTCCGCCACCTGCACCAAGTCCTGGCGCCGTGAGTGGCGCGCAGAATCCGCCGCTCGTCGATATCGATACGCTCGAACCAGTTTCGGTTATTGATGCGCCCAATGTCAATTCGCAAAATGCGACACAGAAGGCGCCTGCGACCCAGCTTGCCAATGAGGGTGATTCATTCATATTCGATGTGAATAGTCAGCAATGGGTTCGAGTGCGCGGAATGAATGCTTCCAAGCTGCAACCTGCGATCGTTTCGGATCCAACTCAGCTCACGCCAATCGGCTCCGCGATGACTGGGGACGCCGCGAAGGTGAGTAGTGCCTCGAAGGCACAGATCAAAGACCCGCGCGCAATCTTTAACACTCGAATTATCGAAGTTGACTATGACCGACTTGTTCGTGGAGATCAATCCCAGAATGTCGTGATTCGTCCAGGTGATGATATTTATCTTCAATTTCCACCAATTGGGGTGGTTTATATCGATGGCGAAATCAGTCGGCCTGGTGTTTTTCAATTGCCGTCGTACGGACGATTAACACTCAGTCGATTGGTTGCTGCGGCTGGTGGCTTGACGGAAATCGCAATTCCAGAGCGAGTCGATTTGATCCGGCGTTTGCCGGGCGGTCGTGAGGCCGCAATCAGAATCAATCTCGCTGCGATTCGCAATATGGCCGAGCCAGATATTGTCCTCAAGAAGGATGATCACGTGATTATCGGAACCAACTTCTGGGCGACGCCGCTCGCTGTATTTCGAAATGGACTTCGGATGACATACGGATTTGGCTTCTTGTTGGACAGAAATTGGGGTAACGATGTCTTTGGACCACCGCCAGACAGCCTCAGCGTTACTCGATGATTTCTGTCAGAAATTTCGTATGAGGGCGCAAGCGGAACTTGGGAACTGCCGAACTATCTCATAAGTCCTCTTGTATGGCACATTTGTCGATTCTGTCCCGTCTTTCACATTAACCCACACACTTTGTCCACCGCCACAAGCCAACCACACGCAGCAACATCGACTGAGGGTCGATCGATCGTTGCATCCAACGCGCTACTTATTGTGGCGGGAATCATTCTGCTCGCACTCTTTGGCGTGGTCTTTTTCGATTTCTTTCAGCGGCAGTTTCGGTTCGCGTGGTCACAACCGAGCGATTGGGGACACACGCTACTGATGCCAGCAGTCTCTGGATATTTCATTTGGATGCGCCGCGCAGAACTCGCTCGCCTCCAACCATTCGCGCAGTGTTGGTGGGGCTTAGTTCCGATTGCACTTGGAGTCGGCTGGTACATGGTGTGCGTCTTTGGACCCAAGCCTCTGTATCACCACAACATCATGTCGATTGGATTTGCTTGCACATTGTTCGGAACGGCTTGGCTGCTGTTCGGAACCGCGGCGATGCGTTGGCTCTGGTTTCCTCTCGCCTTTACTTGCATCTTTGGGCAGACGCTATCAGAGGTGCTTCTCAATAAAGTCACTTTTCAAATGCAAGATATAGCGGCATATGGAGCCCAATTCATGCTCATCATGATTGGTACCGACGTGGATCGAAGCGGGAATACATTGACCGTTTGGTCGAACGGCGTGGCGCATCCTCTGAATGTCGCCGAGGCCTGTTCTGGAATGCGAATGCTGGTGGCATTCCTAGCGCTGGGAGTGTTTCTGGCGTACACGAATCTCAAAGTGCCTTGGCAACGTGTTCTTCTGGTGGTACTTGGAGTGCCTATCGCAATCGTCGTCAACATGATTCGTGTTGCATCGATGGGAGTGTTGACACAAATCGATCAGAACTTCGTTGACGGTGAATTTCACGAGCTGATTGGATTTGTCTGGCTCTTGCCCGCACTCTTCCTCTATATGGGAACACTGTGGGCGATTCGAAATCTCACGGTGGAGACTGTGGAGGTCCCCGATGCTGTTTAAGCCAACCATCCGACTCGCATTCGCTTCCGTCGTGATCGTTCTGGTCGCATCGGCGATCGGTTTTCGCGCAAGTGTGGCGGCATTGAATCTGTATCTACGCAAAGAAGCGGTCCCACTGCGCGAATCGCTCGACACGATTCCGACAAAGTTGGGTCGATGGAAGCGTGTCGGCATTGATTCGCGTCTCGGTGATGCGATGGTCGAAAGCCTCGGAACCCATTTTTATCTGGATCGCCAGTATGCGCTTGATGGCGAGCCATCCAAAGGTGTGCTCACATTACACATCGCCTATTACACAGGGATGGTCGACGCTGTTCCGCATGTGCCGGAGCGATGCTGGGGCGCCGCAGGATTGGTCATGGTCGAGCAACCCGCAATGCGATTGGTCCCCGTTGACCGATCGAAGTGGGAGATGGTTTCTGGTCCAAAGAACCGTGTGACTGGCGAGCGATATCCGATGGCGAAGGTGATGGATCCCGTGACTCGCAGCGAAGAGCAAGTGGTCCTTCCTATCGGAGAGACGGAAATGTCGGTCACCGTCTTTCAAGATGAAAAGAATCCACAGTTTCGACTTGTCGGCGGATATTTGTTTATCGCCAATGGTCGTATGACCCCTTCTCCGTATGTGGTTCGATCGTATGCGTTCGACTTATCAAATCGTTATGCGTATTACTGTAAAGTTCAGTGTTCCGTGGTTCTTCATGACGGAGACAAGGCGGTGGAACAATGGACCGCATTGACGGCTGATTTGCTGACTGAACTGTTCCCGACACTCATGCGCCGACTGCCCGACTGGTCGGCAATCGAAGCTTCTCAATCGAAGGACTCTTAAAATTATGGCAACTCCCAAATCCAAGATAAATAAAAAATTCATCATCCTCGTCGCTGGGTTTCTCCTCTTCGCAGTCGCTGTTCTGGGCGGCCTCTTTTACTGGTCGTATGCCGGCGCACCAGAGCGCAATGTTGCGATGGGCGACGCACTCATCGTTGTCGCGAAGACAGCCGAAACTGCGGGAAATTCGGACGAGGCATATAAAAAATTCCAAGAAGCCATTAGCCGCTACGGTCGAGCCGTTGCGAAGAAGCCGAACAACTTGCTGTACAGCCAGAAAATGCTCGATGCGATCGCGCTTATCACGCCGAAGACATCGAGCGATGCGCAGGAACTGAATCAAACTCGCGAAGGTTTGCTTCAAAAGCGAACGCGTTCGGCACCATTGGACGGAGCGCAGTGGATGATGCTTCTTGATTCAATGACAGAACAGGCGCAGATGTTTGGTGTAGCAGAAATGTGGCAGAGAATCGTTGGAGTGTGTGATGATGCTCTCGATCATCTGCAACCGACCGATACGAATGTGGCTGCGATTCGAAGTTTGCGGATATGCGCACGGCTGAATCAAGATGAAGTCTTGACCGCCGAGGAGCGCGCAACTGCAGAAGCGGCGGTATATGCATACTTGAAGGATTTTCCACAGTCAGAAGAGGCGTGGACAAGCTTGCTTCGTTCGATCGCATCGGACAGTCATCGTCTCGCCGCAGCGAATCGATTGACGGAGGCAAAGTCCCGCGACAGCGAATTCGAAACGGCTTCGGCGCAAGCGAAAGCGATCTTTCCAAACAGTTCAAAGATCAGCATCGCGCAGTTGCAGAACCTGCTCTTGCAGCGGCAGCTTCGCAACCCTCTCGCCACTCCAGGGTCGATCAATGCCATTCTCGATCCAATCCTCTGGGAAAACGGAAACCGGCAGGCGGAAAAGTTTGGAACAAGTTCAACGCTCACTGGGAAAGAGTTGCTGACCGTTTCGAATATTGCTGCTGCGACACAGGATCCAATCGTTCTTCGTCGCGCCATCGCCGTATTACAGAATTATTGCGAACGATTTCCAGGCGCGATATTTGAATGGAGTGCCCTTGGAAGACTTCAAAAATCAGATGATCAATTCGAGGCTGCTGGCAAGACGTTTGAGCAAATTTTAGTGATGCCAGCACCCAAGGTCTCCTTGACGGCGGCGTATGCCGACGAAATCAAAGGGAATGTCCTCGAAGAGATCTTTGATATTCAATTCGGAAAATGGGAAAACGCAAAGACGGCGGCAGAAAAGACAGCGGCTCTTGCTCAAGCCGAGGCGATTCGCGCGCGGCTTTCAAAACTCGCTGTAGGTCCGAGTGCAGAACTCGCAGTGCTTCGTGCGGATGCAAAGTTGGCTTATGCGAAAGGCGACTCGTTGACGACCGTCACAAAGCTGGAGGAAGTGTTTGCAAGGCAGAAGAAAGTTCCAGCAGAGCTTTACCTCCTCTCTGTGATCAGTCTCAATGAACGTGGGGAACAAGGCGCAGCGCTCGTCAAGCTCAATAGAGCGATCGACGAATATCCAGGAATTGCCCAGTTCTATATGGTGCGTGCTGGTATCGAGGCGAAGCTTGGTCGGTTGATGGACGCGAAGCGGTCAATCGCCAATGTGATCGCGCTGGATCCATCCAATTCCGAAGCGCAACGATTGATGGTTGAACTGAAGAAGATTCCCAACGACGGCGCAATCAATACAACGGATCCAATGTTGAAGTTGTTAGGGGATGCAGAACTCCTCGCCAATGAAGGTCAGGTCGATGAGGCGATCGCTCAAATCCGAGATGGATTGGTCAATTTCCCCAAGGATTCACGTTTGCAGCGAACGCTGTGTCAGTGGCTCATTTTTGTAGGGAAGACGAAGGAAGCGCAAGAGCTGTTAGCGAAGTATTCGGCGGAGAATCCCAATGACGTGGGCTTTAAGCAACTTCAAATTGTTTCGACGATTACATCATCTATTGATCGCGTGAAGGCGTTTGTCAATGAAACTTTGCCAGATGGAACTACTCGGACCGATGCCCAGAAGGCAGTCAACCTCGCGCTTGGTCTCTGCAGTTTGCGTGATAGTTTTCAGAAGCGAATTGACGCAGCTGGCAGTCAGGACAAGTCAGCGATCGCGACCGAACTTGCTCAGATTGCGACCGCAGCCAAGGACGCTCTTGCCAAGGCAATCGAATTGGCGCCTGGCGACTCAGTTTTGTTAGACCGGCTCTATAGCGAAGCGATCGCTGATAAGAAGCCCGAACAAGTTGAGCAACTGATCGTGCTCGCAGAAAAAAACTGCAAGGACCCGACGATCGCGCTTCTATTGCGGGGACGAGCGGCACTCGATCGCAACGATTCGAAGAAGGCGATCGATGCATTCGAACAGGCAACAGCGCTTCCCGGAGCGTCTGCGGCAGCGTTTCGATTGTTGGGATTTTCACGCGAGCGAAATGGGGATGTCGACGGGGCTCGCGAGGCGTACGCAACATCGTACGAGCGGAGGCCGAACGATATTGTCACAGTCCAGTTGTACTCATCGCTTCTTGCTCGCGGCGGAGACATCAAGAAGGCGCGGGAAGTCATGCGAAGCGCAATGCTTTCTATGCCCGAATCTCCAGCGGTTCGAAATTCCTATTTTGACCTCGAAGCAATCTATGGAAGTGTTGCCGATAGCGTTATGGAACGGCGGAAGATGTACGCCATTCGACCGTCTGATGTGGAAAATGCTCGGCAACTTATGCGTCTTCTTATCGAATCACCGGTGACGCGGGAATTCATGATTAATGCCGACGGGAGCCAAAAATATCCTCCGAAAGAGTGGGAGGCAATGGGCAAGGAGCGTCAAGATCAGGAAATCCAAGCAGTGACTCGCGTGCATATGGGAGAAGCGGCAGTGGTGTATGACAGGTTGCTGAAGATGAATCCGACTGATCGGATTTCAATTCGAACATATGCGGCGGCGATGCAACGTGGAGGACGTGGGTCAGAAGGCGAAGCATTCCTCTTGTCGACGGCGCAAAAATCCGAAGGGCCAAATGCATGGGGAGCGTGGATTGATCTGGGCGAACTCCAGTTGGCGGGAACGCGAGTCTTGGAGGCGGAGCGAAGTTTCAACCGAGCAATTGAGTTGGATACTTCCAAGTCATCCGATGCGGCCAGCGTTGTTTCGTCGATGTGGTCTGTCCGTCATCAGCCGGCGCGTGCACTGGAAGTCGCTGACGCCGCATTTCGTAAAACCCCAACGCTCGAATTGGCGCGGACAATCACAGCACTTCGCTTAGAGACGCATGATTTGGCGGGCGCTCGAGCCATGAATGCAGAAGTGACGAAATTGGCTGAGGGCAAGGTGACATTTAGTGACCGCTTGCTGGCGGCGGATATCGCCAATGCCGAATTGGAGACATTGATGGGCAAGTCTTCTGAAGCCGATTACAAACGAGTTCTTGCAGATTTCACGAAGGCGATTGAGGATGCAATCCGTATCGACCCAGCGAGCGAACTTCCGTTTGTGGTTCGAGCATCGTCCTACCAGCGCCGATTTCAGCGCACAGGCGATCCTGAGACGGCACGGTTGGCCAAACTCGACGTCGCACGTGCTATTGAGCTTCGTGGAAATTACTGGCCGTCAACGCGCTTGCTTGCATCGATTCTTATGGACGAAGGCGATGTCGCTGGCGCGACGCAGGCGGTTCGTAAGTTTGTCGAACAAAGTCCACGATCATCTGAGGCGAGACTCGCCCTCATCGGTTATCAACGTACCGCGGGTGAGTATTCGGGCGCGATCAAAACCGCTGAGGATATTCTCAAATTGGAACCGAAGAATCCAATTTGGCTGCAGGCGCTTTCGGAAGCGTATATGTCAGCTGGCCAAAAATTGGATGCGGCGACTGCGTTTGAACGCATCTTTGCAATCACCAAAAATATTGATGCACTTGTGCAGGCCGTTCTGCTTCGAGCAACCAATACGCCGCCAGATTTCTCGGGAATTCTGGCCAGCATGAAGGGAATTTCACCAGACCTCGTTCAGGCGACTCCATTGCTTCAGATGATTGGTGCGGCAGCACTCTCATCGACGGCTGTGAGCGACGTGCAAAAGAACCAAGGCTTGTTCCAGTTGCGCGAGCTGTACAAATTGGTCGAGCAGTCCAAAGGCGGATTGACCGATCCATGGATTGTTGCAGTCGGCAGTTTGTTTCCCGCAGACAAGTCCACCGAAATGGAATCGTTCGTGTTGGAGGCTTGCGCGAAGAAACCAGACAGCTCTCTATGTCGTTCGCTTGCGCAACGATTCATCCAGGTCGGCACGGCGGGATATCCCAAAGCGTTGGAGTATGCGAATCGTGCACTTCAGAATGCGACAACAGACGACGAAAAATTCAATGCGCTGAGCGTCTTGGGTGGTGCTGAATATAAATCTGGACATTTCAATGAGGCTGCTTTGGCCTTTGAAAAATCGTTGGAGATTCGCAAGGAGGATCTTGGAGCGCTGAATAATCTTGCCTATCTCGAGGCGAAGTATCTGAACAAAGTTCCACAAGCGGTCGAACGATCGCGCCGTGCATTCGTCGTAAACCAGACCAATCCGGACGTGATGGATACGCTTGGATATGCACTGATGAAATCGGGAGAATTGCCGGAGGCGATCAACTTGTTGCGGAGATCGGCACGCTCACAACCGACGGCGATGGCATATGGGCATTTGGCAGAGGCACAGGCGATCGGTGGTCGCAAAAGCGAAGCCACGGTATCGCTCGAACGTGCGAAGGCGCTCCGCCCAGACAGTGATGCGCAAGAACAGATCGACATTGTTTCTAAATTGTTAGACGGGGCTCCCCGCAGCTGATCAGAAAACGAGACACAAATGCCACCTACCCCACCACAGTCCCCGACTCCGCAGACGCGTCCTGCAACTCAACCAAATCGCCCATCGAGTCCGGTGGTGACGTTGGATCCGATTCGAATTCTTCGTCAAAAATGGAAGACCATAGCGATCTGGGCGATTGCGGGGATCTTCGTTGCTGCTGCATTCCAAGTTGGCGCGCAATTTTTGTATCCCATTTACAGCGGCCAAGTTGTCTTGCGCTTGCGCCCTCAGTTGGCGGATGCGAAAGAGATCTTTGGCGCTGCAACGTCTCAAGAAGAGACAGTCGCCCGACTTGCTCAAACCGAAGCACAGCAGATGGTGATGCGCGATATTTTGGTTCGAGCCGTTTCGAATCGTGACATTCTCAAGACAAAGTGGCACGAATATTATCTCGATGAGAACGGACAATTCATGGTCGAGGACGCCGTGGATGACCTTGTCACTGAACTTGGATCGGGACATAAACGAGGGACGCAGTTTTTTGCTTTGTACTGGTCAGCGCACGTGGCTGGCGACGTGCCCATTCTTCTCAATACGATTTCGTCGACATACTTGGATGTATTGCAGTCCGAGAGTGACCGAAAATTTAACGGGATCAAATCGGTATTTGTGAAGAAGCAAGAGGAGCTCGACCGGCAAATTGATTCCGCAAAGGCATCAGTCCGCCAGTTCATCACGGAAAAGAATATTCCTTCGTTTGAGGAAAATGCACAGCAATCGCAGCGTGGGCTCGAAGAGCTCCAGAAAATGATTGCAGAAACAACGATGGATCTCAGTTTGGTGCGGTCTCAGCGAATGCAGATTGATGCGAAGTTGGCGGGTCGACTTGAGCCGTCGCAAGACGATGTCCGCAAGGCGGAAAATGATCCTTCGCTCTTGCAATTGGCGCGGGATATCAACGACCTCACGATCTCCATGCAGAGTAAGCGCGCTCGATTTGGTCCGATGCATCCCGAGGTCCGCTCGGGCGAGCAGATGCTCGCTTCGGCAACCGCCCAAAAGGAAAAGGTCGTCGCAGATATCGTAAAGCGAGATCTCAGTGGGCAGTACAAGACAGTCTCCGATCGTCAGGGCGGATTAGAAGATCTACTAAAAAAGCAAACCCTTGACTTTGATACCGAACGTAAGCGTGTCGAGGAATTGGCTTCTCGAATTGCCGAACTGGAGGCCATGAAGGATCGGCAGAAGCGCATGGAGGAAGATCGGGGATCGATGACCAAAACGATCGGTGATCTCGATCTCGCTCGCTCACGTGCTGATTCGATCCCAGTTGAAATTGCACAGAAGGCATTAACTCCGCGCGAACTCTCTTTTCCAAATTGGAAGGTTGTTCTTCCCGGTGTGTGGCTCGTTGTGCTTGCGTTCGGTATCGGCCTTATTTTCCTGCGAGAGTTCCTCGATCAGAGAGTGCGCTTCGCGAGCGATCTCGCGGGATTAACCAGCGGGAAAATATTGGGAGTCATCCCAGATCTGGTCGACGACGAATCGAAACCGACCAAGGTCGATTTTGTTGTGCGGGAATCTACGCAGTCGATCTTGGCTGAGAATTTTCGGCAGGTTTCTACGAACTTGCTGAAGGCGCTTGCGGATCACGAAGGCGGAGTCGTCGGCGTCTTTTCGGCGATGCCCGAGGCTGGTGTGACGAGCATCATCTCCAATTTGGCGTCGAGTGCGGCGGTCGTTGGAAAACGTGTGTTAGTGATCGACGCAAATTTCCGAAAGCCTGGCGCAGCGCGTATGTTCGGCGTGTCGGAGGATCTCCCCGGTCTGAGTGATGTGCTTGCGGGAGGCGCAGACTTCGCCAGTGTGGTTCAGAAGTCTGCATACGGAATTGATGTGATGGGCGCGGGGCAGGGGCGAATGATCGAATTGCTGAACACCGAAAAGATGACCGAAGTTTTGAATCTCGCGCGTGCGACCTATGACATGACATTCATCGATACGCCACCAGCCGGTATCGCCGCAGAGGCAATTGTTGTCGCCAACCGAGTTGACGCATCGATTCTTGTTGTCCGTGCGATGCGTGATCAGCGCGGTCTCGTCACACGACTCGTCGGGCAGCTCTCTGCACAGAAGGGTCGATTTATTGGCGCAATCCTGAATCGTCCAGCGCAGACAGCTGGTGGCTATTACCGAAAGAATGCAAAGGTGATGGTTGGTTATGGATCCTCACCAGTCAAGGCCACTCCCGCTGGGGGAGCGGTCTGACATCATGCTGTTCCAAGACATCGTGCCGAAGTTGGAATTGCTGTCGCCAGCTGCGCCGCCGGTGCAGAAGGTATTCGTCGATGCCGTGGACATGTTGAATGTTTTCTCGCCGGTCTTTATTGCTGGATTTCTTATCACGCTGGCCGCAACGCCTGTGGTTCGTCGATTGGCGTTGATTGTTGGAGTCATCGATACTCCCGATGCGCATCGGAAGCATCACAAGGCACCAGTGGCGTACCTCGGCGGCGTTGCAGTCTTCATTGGATTTATGGCAGCGATGCTGGTCAGTTCGATCGCGCTTGATGGCGAGGCGGCGGATCTTGCTCCTGTGCCGCTTTCGATTCTCGTGGGTGCGACTGCGATTGCACTCACAGGTCTCGCTGACGATATTTGGAAATGGGATGCGCGACTCAAGATTGCTGGGCAACTTGTTGCCGCCGCGGCATTGGCCTATTCGGACATAGGCATCGGCGCTGTCACGGGATTCCTTCAACCGATTTTTGGCGCGCCGCAGGATTCGCTGATTGACCTTGGATCATTTGTGATTCTCAATGGGACTTTTTATTACTGGGTTGGAACGGCGTTTCTCGGCTTTGTGATCATCAGTGGGTGCAATGCAGCCAATTTGATCGATGGCCTCGACGGACTTCTGACTGGAACGACGACGATTATGGCGTCTGGCTTTCTCGCCATCAGCCTCCTCTTGGCGTCGACCGTGATGATCCACGATCCAACGACCAGTTTGGTCGGAGTTCGAGTCGCATTATCGCTGGCACTCTTGGGAACGATGTTGGGATTCTTGCCGTGGAACTTCAACCCCGCTGTCATTTTTCTCGGGGATTGCGGGAGTTTGCTTATCGGCTATCTCTGTGTGACAACGATTCTTCTCTTCGGTGAACAGGGTCCTTCCAGTTTGGTGATCGCTGGTTTTATTATTTTCGGCTTACCGATCACTGATACGACGCTCGCAATCATCCGTCGCAAGGTTGCTGGCGTTCCAATGAGTACTCCTGATGCGCAACATATTCATCATCAGGTGAAGCGCCTGTTCGGTTCGATCAAGAAGTCAGTGTTTGCGCTCTATGGCATCACCTGCGCCTTCACAGTGATCGGAGTCGGGATTGCCGCCGTCGTCCTCTTGACGGAGACGAGAGTTCTGGTGGTGTATTCGATTGGTATTGCCTTCTTTGGTTTCATCATCTCGGTGGCGATCAAAATCGCTTTGATTCAGCGGTCGCAAACGGAACTCGCTGAACAAGAGTTACGAGATGCAAAGTCCGCTGCGGCTATTGTGCCCCAATCCAAAATCACAACGACTTCGGACCAACCCGCGTGAGCGAGAGTGGTTCGGGTCATATCCCCGTTCTTTTGGACGAAGTACTGCAGTCGATTGCTCCAGTACGTGGGGATTGTGTGATTGATGCGACGGCTGGTCGTGGAGGGCACGCCAGCGCAATCGCAGCGGCGATCAATCCAGGACGAATCCTTCTCGTCGACCGCGATCAAGACAATCTTGCATATGCCGCTGCGCGCGTTCGTGCCGCCGCGCCAGATTCGCAAGTCGAGGCGGTCCACGGCGACTTTCGAAATGTTGCAGAAATCGCGGTAAAGCATGGCATTCGCGCAAACATTCTGTTGGCAGATCTTGGCATTTCAAGCAATCAACTCGACCAACCAGAGCGCGGATTTGGATTTCAGAAGGACGGTCCGCTTGATATGCGGCTCGATCGCGCATCTCCATACTCGGCAGCGGACATCATTCGCGATCTTTCAGAGTCCGATATTGCTGACTTGATATTCAATCTTGGAGAGGATCCATTTGCGCGATTGATTGCTCGGAAAGTTGCACAAAGTCGATCGCAAGCGCCGATTGTTACGACGGCGCATTTGGCTCGACTTGTGCGCGAGGCATATGGCTCGCGCGCTCGTGATTCCAGATTGCACCCTGCTACTCGGACTTTCATGGCTCTCAGGATCGCGGTCAACGACGAACTGAAGGCTTTGGAAGATCTTCTGAAGTCAATCGCTTCGGCGATTCGCTCCAAGAGTGGCGGGTGGCTTTCCCCGGAAGCACGTGTGGCGGTGATTTCCTTCCATTCGTTGGAGGACCGTCAAGTCAAGCGAACATTCGTCGGCCTTGCGGACGAAGGACTCGTCCACAGGGTGAATCGTAAGCCCTTGATTGCGGGTGATTCTGAAATCGCCAACAACTCGAGGGCAAGATCAGCAAAGCTTCGGACAGTCAGAGTCGCTACCCACTAAGCCAACCCAGTCGCCAGCCCATTAAGCCAACAAGTAAGCCAACAAGTAAGCCAACAAGTAAGCCAACAAGGAAGTTGCACCAAATGACACGTGAACACAAACTCGCCGTCGTACTCGGATTCGGACTCCTCCTCTTCGTGGGGATTCTGGTTTCGGATCATTTTTCTGCGACTCAACGTCGCAATTCCGCAGATCTCGCCGCAAACACGCAGATTCGCGAGGTAAGACCAGCGGCTCCGATTTCTATTCAAACGATTCAGGTCAGCAATCGACCAACCGTTGCTCAAATCCCAGGCGGGGAATCATTGACGAGCGGCGACGCAGTTGCTTTTCCAAGCGCAATGCTTCCAGCGCCAGCGCCTCAGGCTGCCGTGACTGGAGTGCCAGCTGAACTTTACACCTTAAAGGAAGGCGAGACGCTCTACAAGATTTGCCAGTCGCGGTACGGCAACGGAAATCTGTGGAAGCAACTTGCGGACTTCAATAAGTCAGCGATTGCTAATCCAACCAAGCTTCGCAAGGGAACGGTCATTCGATTGCCGTCGGCGAGCGTCCTCCGCGGCGATCAGCCAGTTGTCGCAGTGGCTCCTGTTGAAACTGTGCCTCAAATCCCCGTTTTAAATGGGGGTCTTCCAAGTCCTCAGCAACAACTCCAGCCCGTAGTGGCATCGACAACGACTGAATATGTCGTTCAGAAAGGTGACACGCTGGGCGTGATCGCAGCGCATGAACTCGGCTCTGCGAAAAAGTGGGAATTGATTTACGACGCAAATCGCGATCGTCTGAAGAGTCCAACCGATCTCAAGATCGGAAAGCCGCTCCGTATCCCGCACGATTAATTCGGGGGTCACGTTGTTCGCAAAAATCACGGCAATCATCATCGGAATTGGGATACTCGCTTGTGGCGTATTAGTGCAGCGTCAACAGCGGTATGAACTTGCGCGTGACATCTCGCGCTCGCATTGGCGAATGCTCGAACAAGAAAGAACTCTGTGGTCGTTGCGTGCGGAAATCGCTCGTCGAACGCGTCCGGAGGAGATTCGAACGGCTGTGCATCGACTTGATCGGCGTTGGCGCGCGATACCGTATCGCATCGAAGAGTCGCCGACAGGATCACAGGAAGTCGTAGACGACCGCTCGACTCGCGTGGAGTTGGGAGGATGAATCCATCCACCCGTATCCGCGGTTGGTCCCGTGGCGTTGTTGTACTGACCATCGCGGCGCTTGTCGCAACCCTCGCACGAACGGCGCAACTGAAGACTGTGCCACCATCGAAATTGATTCCTGCAATGGGTTCGAGAACATCGACCTCCGCCGAACTTGCATCGCGTGGTCGAATTCTTGATCGCCGCGGACGCATCTTGGCAACCAGCATTGTCGGCTATCGACTTTTCGCAGACCCCGCCACGATTTGGAAGCGCGGAAATGATCGAATACGAGAAGGACTTAAGGACGATCCGCAGGCGTCGATCTCAGGAGATCCATTCACCGACGTTGCGGCGGCACTTTCGACTGTTCTTGGGAAACCATCTGCAGATATCGAAGGCATTTTGCGCCTTCGTGCAGACGATCGATACGTCATTCTGGACGGCGATCTCTCAGAAGTCGAATTGGACGGCGTGAAGAGTTTGGCGATTGAAGGACTTGGAGTCGAATCGAAGCTTGTTCGCGAATACCCCCAAGGTTCGGTCGCGGTTTCAGTCGTCGGGAAAGTGGGATTTGAACACAAAGGACTTTCGGGCGCAGAACTGAGTTTCGAGTCCGACCTCGCAGCAAAGAACGGGAAGCTGACTTTTCTGCGCGACGTGCAGCGCAATGTGCTTCATATCGAGGACGGCAATTTCATTCCTGCTGATGACGGCACCGATGTGCGATTGACGATCGATGTCGTGCTGCAAGACATCGCCGAAAAGCGTCTTGCAGAAGCCGTGCGCCAATACAACGCTGGAGGTGGGCGTCTTGTAGCCCTCGACCCTGAGACGGGTGATGTACTTGCGATGGTCGACATTCTTCGCACGCGATCTGGCTGGAAGGAAATCACGGCCGATCCTGCTCGACGAATTGATCCAGCCCTCGCGCGAAACCGATGCTTGACCGATCCGTTTGAACCAGGCTCGACCTTCAAGCCTTTCGTGTGGGAAACAGCGACGGAAATTGGGATTTTCTCACTGAATTCAATCGTGCCAACGCCGACTGTCGGGCCTTATCGAACATCCTTTGGACGAGCGATTCGAGATGTCAAGTATTACGGTCCCGTGCCATGGAGAACGGTGCTCGTGAAGAGTCTCAACAGTGGAATGGCGATCGCAGGAGAACGGATGTCATTCGAAGACATGCAACACAAGGTTGTTGAAAGATTTGGATTCGGGCAATTGACTCACCTTGGAGTTTCAGGTGAAACTGCGGGAATCGTTACAAGCCCAGCAGCATGGTCCAAGTTCACACAAACTTCAGTTTCGATGGGTCATGAGATCGGCGTGACTCCCGTGCAGATGGTTCGCGCATTCAGTTCTTTCTGCAACGGTGGTTGGATGCCTCAACCACGAATCGCACTTCCGATCGGTCCAGATGGTCGTGTCCTTCCAACGAAGCAGACGCCAGTGATCCCAGCAAACATTGCTCTCGAGACGAGATCCGCAATGGAAGGAGTCTTGACCGAAGGCACTGGACGCAAAGCTCAGAGTGCGCTGTATCGCATGTTCGGAAAATCGGGAACCGCGCAACTTCCCAAGCCAGCAGGACAAGGAAAGGGTTATTTCGAAGATCGATATGTCGCCAACTTCATCGCTGGCGCGCCGTACGAACACCCACGGATCGTTGTCTTGTGCGTGCTCGATGATCCGGACAAGAACAAGGGGCACTTTGGTGGTTCGGTCGCTGGTCCTGTTGTGCGTGATTTCATCGATGAAGCACTTCAATATCTAGGCGTGAAGCCTGATCAACTGCCCGAGCGACGCGCCGCGATTTTGGCATCGGGCCAAGATCTGCCGCCCGATGCGAAGGACCGAGTTGCATCAGCACTTATTTTTACGGATGCTGCGGGTGATGAAGATCTCGCCGCTGAAGCTTCCCCAGATGCTCCAGTGGCAGTCGCAGCGCTTCCAGCGCATCCAAAGGCTCGCACGACTTCCGTGACACGTTCGCCGACGACTTCCCCACGTGCAGGCGGAACAAAGGCGACCAGTCGAACGAAAGCTCACTGAAGACTGCGTCTGCGAAAACTTACTTTGATGTTGGCTTTGCAGGCGGCGCAGGCTTTGCTGGCGTTGCAGTTTCTGCTGGTTTGGTAGGCGCACCCTTTGCAGCTGGCGTTTCCATTTCGCTCTTGGAATAGGGCATGAGTCCACGAATGCGAGTGATGATCAAGTCGTTGTCCGCAACATACTTCTTGATGTTGGCAGGGCATGTTCCTGTGACAGATCCAGCGGAACCAGACTGCTGCGCTTTCTTGAGAGCCTTCTCTGCTTGATAAAGCGCGATGATTCCCTTCTTTGCGTTTGACTCGAGCGCTTCGGTCGTTGCGCGCTGCCAGCGTGGATTCTTTTGCAGCAAGTCTGAAAGTTCCACCGCGATTTTCGCAACGCTCATTTGAGCATTGAAATACGCCGTGCTTTGCTGGGCATTCAGCGTCTTTCCGCTGGCCATCATGCTGACGCTGTCCGCTTTAGTTTGAAATCCCGCACCGAAATCCGTTGCGTACTTCGCAAGGTCAACCGTGATCACGGGCGGCGCAAATGTGGTCTTTGGAGAAGTCGTGCCAGTCGAATCACCACTCGGCGGAGGAGATTGTGCTGCATCGTCGTCGCCTCCACATCCAGCGCAAAGTACGAGCGAAGAGAGTCCGAGCATCAGAGTTGTAAGAAGAGGTCGCATTGAATGAGAATAATTTTTCATCGAGTCGCTCCGTTCGAGTGGCCAATACCGTTACACCCCGAGCAAGAGTCGCCCAGGATTTTCAATGCAATCTTTGACATGCACGAGGAATCCGACGGCTTCTGATCCGTCGATGATTCGGTGATCGTACGAAAGCGCGAGATACATCATTGGGCGGAGCGCAATCTGACCAGGATTGTGTGGATCTTCGACGGCGCGCTTCTTGATCGCATGCATTCCCAGAATTGCAGATTGTGGTGGATTCAAGATTGGTGTCGACATGAGTGATCCATAGACGCCACCGTTGGAAATAGTGAACGTTCCACCAGTCATTTCATGGACACTCAATTTTCCTTCACGTGCTCGCAAAGCAAATGACTTGAGCGACTGCTCAATTTCTGGCAGTTCCATCGCTTCGGCGCTTCGAATGACGGGCACGACAAGCCCGCGTTCAGTGCCAACGGCGACGCCGACATCCACGTAGTCGTGGAATTCCATTTCGTCGCCGGTGAGATACGCATTTGCTCGTGGGTACTGCGCAAGGGCAGAGACGCAGGCTCGAATGAAAAAGCCCATGAAGCCCAGTCCGACGCCGTGCTTTTTCTCGAAGTCTGCTTTGTGCTCCGCACGAAGACGGATCACCTCACTCATGTCCACTTCGTTAAAGGTGGTCAACATCGCAGCGGTGTGTTGAGCGCTCACGAGCCGCTCCGCAATTCGCTGTCGCAGCCGAGTCATCTTCTCGCGTCGTACGCCCCGAGTTCCGGGCGCCGCATTCGATGCGCTCGCTGAAATCGCAGTGGATGACTTTGCAGCGGGGGCGGTGGTACCAGCGCCTTCCACATCGACTTTCATAACACGGCCAGATGGTCCGCTTCCTTCAAGCGTCCCAGCATCGATTCCACGTTCGGCGGCCATCTTTTTCGCAACACCAGAAACGCGCGTCGGGGAGTCGGTTGCAATCTTGGGTGGGGAACTGACCGCAACTTTTGCTGCGGGCTGGGCTGCGACGGCTGGCGCCTTTGTGACGGTTGCAGCAACAACTCCCGCAGGGCGCGCGGCAGCTTCGTCGATCTTGGCAACGAGAGTTCCAACCTTTTGTTCCGTTCCAGACTTGGCGACTAATCGAATCGCACCTGATGCAGGCGAGAGCAATTCCAGAGTTGCCTTGTCCGAATCGATTTCATTCAGGAGTTCATCCTTTTCGACCCAGTCTCCATCACTCTTTCGCCACGTTCCAAGGGTGACCTCGGTAATAGATTCGCCTGGACTTGGGATAACGACTTCAACCATGTGTGTTTCCTCGCATTATCGCTTCGGTTAACGCTTGTTGGCTGTTGGCTTTCGGCCGCCAGCGTTCTTGGAAGAAATGTCCACCGTTGAAGATGGCTTTTCATCGCTTGATTCATTTGCCGACTTGTTCGTCGCATCTTCGCTCTTGTCTGCCTTGTCAACTTTTTCCGCAGACATCGACGGGAAGACCTGTACGAGAAGCGCGTGCGCCTGTTTCTCGTGTGCCTTCGTCGATCCGACTGCAGGCGTCGCAGAATCAGGTCGGCCAACATACTTTGGATTGACACCGAAGAGGTCCATCATCTGCGCTTGAATGAATCGATAGGCGCCCATATTGCGCGGCTCTTCCTGAACCCAATGCATCTCCGCGCCGCGATACTTCTTCAGGATCGCTTCGACTTCTTCGGCTGGAAACGGCGCAAGTTGTTCGATGCGAACGAATGCGCAGTTGTGGTCGCCGACCGCATCTCGCTGTGCTCGGAGTTCGTGAAAATATTTTCCAGTGCAGAAGTACACGCGCGAAATCAGCGGCGCTTTCTGTGCGTCTGGATCATCAATTACGCGCTGGAAATGGCCTTGAACAAAGTCCGAACCCACACTTTGCGCCGCTGGCAATCGCAGCATGCTCTTGGGAGTCATGACGACGAGCGGCTTTCGGAAATTGCGCTTCATTTGTCGCCGCAGAACGTGAAAGAGTTGTGCGGTAGTCGATGGATAGACAGCGTCGAAATTGTCTCCAGCCGCCATCTGCAAGAATCGCTCGAGTCGAGCGGATGAATGCTCGGGTCCTTGCCCTTCGTATCCGTGTGGCAGCAAGAGGACCAATCCCGCGGCGCGGTTCCACTTGACTTCGCCGCTCGTTAAGAATTGATCGAAAATTACTTGTGCGCCATTGGCGAAATCTCCAAACTGAGCTTCCCAGATGACGAGCGCATTTGGATCGGTCTGGGAATATCCAAGTTCGAATCCGACGATCGCATTTTCTGTCAGTGGGCTATTGCAGATTTCGAATCGTCCCAGCGCCGCAAGAGGATTGTGCCGACCTCCGGTTTCTTGGCAGATCACGACTGCATGACGATGGCTGAACGTTCCGCGTTCCACATCTTGTCCGCTGATGCGAACGGTGGAGCCTTCCAAGAGAAGCGATCCGTACGCCAAGAGTTCCGCCGTCGCCCAATCGATCTTCGCATCGGGATCGATGTTCGCACGTCCAGCGATCGTTCGAGCAATCGTGCGGTGCGGTGTGATGTGGTCTGGAGTATTGGACAGAACCGATCCGATCTTTACGAGTGTTGCGAGCGCAACGCCGGTCTCGACATTCTCGCCGTGGTACGGATGATCAAATTTCTTCCAAAGCCCTTGAAAGGCTGGAATTGCAGGGAAAACAGGCTTTGATTTGACGGCTGTTTGTGCAGCGTCCATCCGATCATAAACAGACTGAACGAGTGCTTCTGCGTCTTGCGCTGAAATCACTCCCTGCGCAATCAATCGGTCTCGATACGTGACGGCAACTGGCACGTGATCTCGAACTCGTCGATAAAGGAGTGGCTGAGTGAACGAAGGCTCATCTGTTTCGTTATGGCCATTCTTTCGGTAGCACCAAAGTTCCAAAAGTGCATCGCGCCCGAAGGCTTGTCGAAAGTCAGTCGCAGTTTGAGTTGCCCACACGCACGCTTCTGGATCGTCGCCGTTGACGTGAAAAATCGGAACGTCATATGCCTTGGCTAAATCTGAGCAGTATTGTCCGCCGAAGGTGTTCGCAGGATTCGTCGTGAATCCAACTTGATTATTGATGATGACATGAAGTGCACCGCCGACGTCATACCCCTCCAACTTCATGAAGTTGAAACATTCTGATACGGAGCCTTGTCCTGGGAAAGACGAGTCGCCGTGAACCAAGACAGGAACAACTTCTCGGTGTTCGCTGTCGGAGCGCAGGTCTTGCTTTGCGCGGGTGCGACCGAGCACGATTCCGTTCACGAATTCCAAGTGCGACGCATTCGATGACGCAGTCACATGCACAGGCCCTGAAGAAGTCGTTCGTTCTGAGCTGTATCCCTGATGATATTTCACATCGCCGCCACCTTGCGCGAAACTCGCGGTCCATGTCTCTTCGAATTCAGTCAGGACCTGCTCGTATTTCTTGCCGATGACATTCGTCAGCAAGTTGACTCTTCCGCGGTGCGCGAAAGCGAAACAGAATTCACGCGCTCCTTGTTGCGCTGCCGATTCGATCAACTGATCGAGCATCGGAATGATTGTGTCAGCTCCTTCGAGGCCGAAGCGTTTCTTGCCGACGTAACGCATCGCCAAGAAGGCCTCAAATGCGTCTGAATCAACGAGACGACGCAGAATGTGGCGCTGTTGTTCTGAGCTAAAGTTTGGTTTGCCGCGAGATTGTTCGACTCGCCGCTCGATCCACTCCCGTTGTTCCAGATTCGTGATGTGCAGATACTCAATGCCGCAGTGGCCGCAGTATGTCTGTTCCAGCTGAGCGATGATGTCGCCAAGGGTGGAAGGTGATGCGATCGGCAGCGAGCCAGCGCTGAAAATCATTCCGAGGTGTTCATCGCCCAAGCCAGCACTTTCGAGCGTTAACACATCTGGGAATGGTCGCGTCGTTGCGAGTGGGTCAAGTTGCGCTGCAAGGTGGCCAAATTCGCGGTAACGGTGAATGAGTGTGTCGACTTTGCTTTGGGCTTGCCATCCGCTTGGGATGGGTGCATCAGAGTTCGATGCACCTCGTGGGGTCGGTTCGGCGTCAGAACTCTCTTGTGTTGGAGCGGGACGGGCAAGTCCAAGTTCGAATCCTGCGAAAAACTGTTGCCACTCGGGATCGACGGATTCAGGATCGCAATTCCACTGCGCAAAGAGCGAGTCGACAAATGCCGCATCCCATCCATTGATGGATTGCCTTGCGGGCGGGGCGAATTCTGGTTTGTCGTGGCCTTCTTTGGTCACGGGGGATGCTCCGTACGGGTTCGTGTGAATCGGCGAAGAGTCGTCTCATCGCCGACTTTTGAGTGTAGCAGAGCATCGAAAAACCGCCTCTTCGTATCGTGTCGATTCGTGCAGGTTCGCCCGTGGATTTACAGGAGAGCGACGGGGTCAACATCGACGGCGATGACTTCTCCAGGTGTCAAAATCGCAAGCGTCCGAGCGGCGGCGAGCAGTTGCTGCAATCGCGCTGGCGAATCGGCGAGAATCTCAATTTGGATTCGCCAGCGGTCGGCAATACGGGCGATCGGGCAGGGGGCGGGATCGCGAATAATGACAGATGCCGCAGCGGGAAGGATCGCCATCGCTCCTCGAATCTGCCCTGCAATCCGCTCCGCTTCGGATCGTTGTTCGTGCCGAACGATGACTCGCGCGAGGCGATGTGCGGGGGGCAAGCCATACCGTTCACGCACCTCCAATTCACGCTGCGCAAAGCCGGAATAATCCTGTCGAGCGGCCGCGAGAATCGGCTCCGCATCGGGTTGAAAAGTCTGGATGATTGCTCGTCCTGATTGTGCGCTCCGTCCACAACGCCCAGAAACTTGGGAGACCAACTGAAAGGTCCGCTCGCTGGCACGAAAGTCCGGGAGGTTGAGCGCCGTATCAGCGCTAATCACGCCAACGACTTGAACGTTCGGGAAATCAAGCCCTTTTGCGATCATTTGCGTTCCCAAGAGCAGCCGTATTTCACCTCGCCCGAACCGACCGAGTGTTTCGTGAAAGTCGCTCGCTTGTGTCATCGAATCGCTATCGACTCGAGCGATCCGTCCTTGCGCAGCGAGGTCTGGAAAGAGTCGCTCAAGTTCTTCTTCAACCCGTTGCGTGCCAAGTCCAAAAATAGTCACCCCTTTCGCACAGCGTGGGCAGCGCGAGGGGACTTTTTGTTCGGCATGACAATGGTGGCAGCGAGTGAATTTCAGCGTTGAGCCATCCGAAACATCATGATGCACGACCATGCCTGCCTCGCAGTGCGCGCACTGCATCATCCAAGCGCAATTCTGATCGGGACACGCAATCCAATTCGCATATCCGCGCCGATTCAAGAGGATGATTGCCTGTCCACCCGCAGCAAATCCTTGACGTAGGGCGAACTCGAGAGTTGGTCCAATCAAATGCACTCGTCGATCGCGTCGAAGGACTGTTTCCTTGCGGAAATCAACGATTTCGACGCGCGGAGTGGTCAATCCAGGGGCGCGATTTGGCAACTGATGAAGCTGAGAAATCCCGCGCTTTTTTGCGTTCCACCAACTCTCCAAACTCGGCGTTGCGCTGCCCAAGATGATTGGACATGCGCAGAGTTGCGCTCGTCGAATCGCAACGTCTCGTCCGTGATATCTGGGAGCCTGATCTTGCTTGTATGACTGATCGTGCTCTTCATCAACGATGATGAGTCCGAGTTCGCCGTCTGGAATTGGCGCAAAGACAGCACTGCGCGCACCGATGATGATCTTGGGTCCCGGCTGAGATGCAACGACCCATTGTTCATGTCGCTGTGCCGCAGTCAATCCTGAATGCAGGATCGCCATTCGATCATGTGGAAGTCGCGCGACGATGCGGCCACCAGTTTGCGGAGTCAGCGAAATTTCGGGAACCAAATAGAGCACGGATTGACCAGCCGCGAGCACACGCGCTGCGAGGCGCAGATAGACCTCGGTCTTTCCAGATCCAGTGACGCCGAACAATAAGTGCTGCGAAAAGCCCTTGTTTAAAGCCTCGCCAACACTTTCGATCACCTTGTGTTGGTCAGCAGTTGGTTCGGGAGCGCGCGCCTCGGCGACAACGGATGCGCGCCATTTTGCCTGAACAGAAGTTCGCTGTGTGATCTTAAGGTGGCCGCTTTTTATGAGTGCCAAGATTGGCGCGCGGGTTCCGAGCGAACACTCTTCTCGTAGTTCATCAATGTCCACGGGACGCTCAGCTTGAGGGCGACGGGCGAGCGCATCAAGAACGGCCTGTCGTTTGGGATGCAATCGGCCCGCTTCCGCGGGAGGAGTGGCGAGATCGACTGCGATTTTCTGCACGCGACCAACGCCTTTTCGCACTGCACTCGGCGTGATTCCCGCGATTGTCACGCCGATTGGAGCGCAGTAATACGACGCGATCCACTGCGCAAGTCGCACAACAACGCTCGGCATCGGATCGTTCGTGCGATCAATTTCCAAAATGGACTTCACGCGACTCGGATCGATTCGTTTGTCGAGCAGTTCCTCTGCGCCAATACTCACCACAACACCTTGCACTGGCGAGTCACCGCGTCCCAGCGGAACGGTCACATAATCGCCGAGTTTGACGGTGTCGACGCCATCGAGTGATGCGGGGATGCGATACAAAAGTCCCTCGGGATAGCGATCAATTCCGCGTTCGACCGCGATGCGTGCGTAACGCGCCGTGTCGGGCGACGTGGTCATCGCCCCGCAAGTTCGCCGCGGTCGAGCAGTGCGGATCGGGCTTGGGCTGTTCGCATCGACTCCTCCGAAAGGGGAAGGCGCGTTTCCATCAACTCAACAAAGCAGTCGAAGAGGTAGTCCGAATCGTGCGGGCCTGGTGAAGCTTCTGGGTGATACTGAACGCTGAAAATCGGCTTGGTTGTATGGCGAAAGCCTGCGACGGTTTGGTCATTGAGATGGATGTGCGTTGGTTCACCACCGACCGCACGCAGCGAATCTTCATCGACACAGAATCCATGATTCTGACTCGTGATTTCAATTCGATCCGAGAGAAGATTTCGCACGGGCTGATTTGAACCACGGTGTCCAAACTTCAATTTGTATGTCTTTGCTCCCAGTGCGAGTGCGAGCAATTGGTGCCCAAGGCAAATGCCAAAAGTGGGTATTTCCCCTGCAATTTCGCGCAAAGTTCGCACGGTTGCTTCGACCGCTGCGGGATCTCCAGGTCCGTTGGAGATGAAGAGGCCGTCTGGTTTGAGAGCTCGAATTGCTTCGGGAGTCGCATCATGTGGGAGTGCATGTACGCGGCAGTTTCGCTGAATCAAGTTTCTATAAATATTTCTCTTCGCGCCACAGTCGATCGCAACGACGGTGAGTGGTTTGTTCGCCACGCGCATGCAGCTATCGGTTCGAGGAGCCCAGTCACCGAGCGATTCTTTCCACTGCATCGCTTCTCGAGGACTGACGGCGCTCGCGAGATCTTGCCCTGCCATCGACGCACTCGATTTGGCAAGGGCGATCAACTCGTTGTCGCTACGCGCAGGATCTCCACATAGCACCCCGTTCATCGAACCAGAGTTGCGCAGTCTGCGGACGAGCGCGCGAGTGTCGACTTCGTGAATTCCAGGCACGCCAAATCTCGCCAACCAGCCTGACAAGTCCTCGACGGAGCGTTGGTTGGACCAAATCCGGCTCAGCTCGCGAACGACGAATCCACTGACCGTCGGGCGGGCGCTCTCGATGTCGTCTGTGGTGATCCCATAATTACCGATTTGGGTGGCGGTCAGGGTCAGAATTTGCCCCGTATAGCTCGGGTCGGTCAGGGCTTCTTGATAACCGCTCATCGCTGTGTTGAAGACCACTTCGCCGAGATTCAGAACCGAGGTGCCCACCGCACCGAATCCGATCCCAGAAAAGACGCTGCCGTCTGCCAAGACGAGTCGGCACGGAGGCTGAACGGGCGCAGAATGGGTGGCGAGTTTGGACATAAGCCCGATCATAACGACCGTCGGCTTGCGGATGCGAGCAATGCCGTTTACTCTTCCCCTTCGCCTTGAGGCGAGGCGATTCATACTCGCCAGAGGCACGGTCGCCACACCATGTACGACGGACAAGTCGTTGAATCGAGAGAGTTGATTTCCTCCGCGTGGAGCCAACGGAGTTTCGCATGAAAATGTTCTCGCTGTTACCTACTGCAACGAATCGCATATCCATGAAAATTCGACCAACCGTCCTCGTCGTCGCCGCATTGTCGGTTTCGCTCAATTCTGGCGTCTTCGCAGTGATTGCAAAACCGCAATCAGAGCCACCGCAAACTCCGCCGCCAGCGCCAACCGAGGCTGCGCCAACTGCGCCTGCGGAATCAGCACCAGTCCCCGCAGCAGATTCAGCAGCGGCCGCCAATGTCCCAATGTTGCGCGCTCAAGCGCGTCAAGCCATGTCGCGCAGTCAATGGGCGTCGGCAGCAGATTTGTGGTCGGCAATCAGCGTTCAGGTTCCAGGCGATGCTGAGGCAGCCAAGGGATTGTCGGACGCCCAGGCTGCACTGAACCAAGGTTCGGCCGTTGACAAAGTCGCTGGCGATGATGCTGTTCGGCGCGAGCAAGCGCAAGTGGAATTCGATAACGCGCTCATTCGAGCTGATGACCAGTTCACGAAGGGCGACTATGCCGGCGCAGAGCGTTTGACAACGCAAGCGAAAATGGCGCTTCAGAAGAGCCAGGCGCTCTTGAGTCCAGCCGATTTCGATGCGCGAATGTCCAAGGCCGAAGCCGAACTCGTCAAGATCAATTCCGCAAAGACGGCGAATGCGGAAGCTGCAAAAGTGACTGGCGGACAGGAAACAAAGCAAGCGATTACCGCCCAGAATCGTCAGGAACTTGAGCAACGACAACGGACGATCAACGAAGACATGGTCCGCGTCCGACAACTCCAGTCGGAGTTGAAGTATCAGGAAGCGCTCGAAGTTGTCGAAGAGATCCTCTTTATAGATCCAACCAATCCGTCGGCGCTTGCGATGCGTGACGTTCTTCAATCTGGAATCTTGTATCGCCGATACTCCGAACTTCAACGACGTCGCTCGTTCGCATTTTCAGAATTCGCGGTGGATTCTCAGGCATCGTTCATTCCACCAAAGGTCAATCTCAGCGGTCCTGGACCTCGCAGTCTTGATGCCGAAATGTCGTACCCAGAGGACTGGCCGGCGTTGTCTGTTCGCCGAGAAGGCGCATATGCAGCATCGGGCTTTCGTGACTCAGATGTTGATCGCAAGGCAATCGCACGTATGCAAGAGAAGACGCGTGTTGATTTCCCTGATTCGCCTTTCAGTTCTGTGATTGAATTTTTCCAGACTGAAACCAAGCTTCCTTTCTATGTTGATTACAAGTCGCTCAGGGCCGCTGAGCCACCATTAGAAAAAGATTCGACTGTGAACCTATCGATGCCAGCACCGATTTCTTGGGCTGCCGCTCTTGACATGGTTCTGAGATCGACCGAGGCTGAAGGTGCTTCGTCGGGCCGTGATGGCGCTGACAACCGTCCTGATTGGATGGTTGAAAATGGGATGGTTGTAGTGGCATCCGCAACCGAACTTGCGTTGCGACGAGTCACGATCGTCTACGACATCCGTGATCTTCTCTATCAGGTTCCATACTTCGACAATGCACCGAATTTTAATGTTGATGCAGCTCTCAATCAGGGCGGTGGACAACAAGGTGGTGGCGGCGGCGGTGGTGGCGGCGGCGGATCTGGCGGCGGTGGATTCGGTGGCGGAGGCGGTGGTGGTAGCGGTGGTGGTGGCGGAAGTGGTGGCGGCGGATCATTGTTTGGTTCTGGTGGCGACGCTGGAATTGCAGATGAACGCGCACAAACTCTGACACGCCTTAAGGAACTCATCAAGTATCTGGTGCCCGAAGCTCTCTGGGATGCAGGTTCACTATCAGAAAGCCGCCTCGATGATTTCAGCGGCAATCTCATTGTGACCGCGACTCCAAAGACTCATCGCGACATTATGAATTTGCTTGCGCAATTGCGCGCAGTTCGTGCGATTCAAATCAATATCGAGTCGCGCCTGATCGCAGTGGAAGTCCAGTGGTTTGAGCAGATCGGATTGGACTTTGATCTGTACTTCAATGCAAATCCAGGCTTGTATGACGCAGCACTCGATCAAGATCCTAATTTCCAATTGCGTGACTTCTTCTTTCAGAACACCAAGGGAAGAACGGGTCGCCTGAAGAACCCCGTGACCTTCGGTGGTTTGGGGCAAACAGATGCGGCTGCAGTTGCCAATGGAATCAATACGACAGCAACAGGTTCCGCTCTCGGTACGCCTGGGCCTGGGGGTCAAAACATTATCTATCAGCAGCAGGGAATTTATGAGCCACTTGGAGTTCGCCGAAATGGAACGAATTATCCTGGTGGAAACGTTTCAAATGGAATGTCTCCAGTGAATGTCCAGCAAGAAGGTTTGCCGTTGATTCAGCTCCTTGGAGCTGGTTTGAAGGGAACTGTCGCGGCAGCGTCATTGGCCAATCCAGCGCTCTCTGTCGGATTCACATATCTCGACGACGTTCAAGTTGATCTTCTCGTTCAGGCCACTCAAGCGGATCAGCGCGCGATGACTCTGACGGCTCCACGATTGACGCTCTTTAACGGATCGCGGTCGTGGATCACGTTTGGTGGATCGCAAGCGTATGTGGCGAACGTTCAGGCGCAAACTGGCGATTCGTCGGGAGCATTCACTCCAATCGTTCAGAATTTGAAGACTGGATTCGTTCTGGATATCGAAGCGGTCACAAGTGCGGATCGTCGCTATGTGTCGATGACAGTTCAGTTTGCACAGAACATTCTGATCGGTTTCGACACTCAAGAAGTTCAGGGTGCAGCTGGAGGAGGCGACTTCGGTCGCTCGAGTCAGTTCAATGCGACGATTCAGTTGCCCAATGTTGCGGTCACTCAGATCAATACCGCAGTTTCTTGCCCAGACAAGGGAACGATTCTGCTTGGTGGACGACGCGATGTGAACGAAACCGAAATCGAAGTCGGCGTTCCAGTTCTTTCGAAGGTGCCATTCGTCAATCGCTTCTTCACGAATTCGGTGACGAGCAAGTTAGAAACGACCACACTCCTCCTGATCCGCCCAGAAATCATTATTCAACAGGAAGCGGAAGAC
This sequence comes from uncultured bacterium, assembly GCA_903919715.1. Taxonomy (GTDB): domain Bacteria; phylum Planctomycetota; class Phycisphaerae; order Phycisphaerales; family SM1A02; genus F1-60-MAGs104. Next base: position 123,027 of record CAIXJC010000027.1, read on the forward strand.
CTTCTCTATCCAGGTCTTTCAGATCAATTGAGCGGCTCAGCAAAGGGAGCTGGGTACTAAACAAATGAGCCCAGAAAATTCCCGCATTCGCGTTACGGACATCGGCGGAGTGATGCGCGTTGAATTTGTCGACCGAGACATTCTTGACGAGTCAGCCATTCGGCAGATCAGCAAAGAACTTTTGCAGCGGATCGAATCATCGCCAGTGCCACGAATGCTTATCTCGTTTCAAGGGGTAGAACATCTTTCTTCCGCTGCGCTTGGAACCCTCATCACGATCAATAGTTTGTCGAAGAAGAGAGGTGGCCAATTGCGCCTTTCTGACATCAAGCCTTCGATCATGGAAGTTTTCACGATCACGAAACTCAACAAGCTCTTTCATATTTCCGAGACTGCGGAGAAGGCGCTTGACGGTTTTGGTGGCAAATGAAGTCAAGGTAGTTCACCGATGATGCCTCCATCTCATTCCGCCAGCGAAGGCTCTGTGAAGCTGTATGAGAAGAACAAGGAGATCGAGGGGGTTCAGGATCAAATCGCTGACGCCTTGCAGAAGTTTGCATATCCAGAGGCTGCGATGTTCGCGATTCGCCTCTCCCTTGAAGAGGCGATGATGAATGGTTTTCGACATGGAAATCTCGAAGATCCGACGAAAACGGTGGAGGTTCGTTGGCACATTGATTCCGAAGTTGCCAACTTTCACGTCATTGATCAGGGCGAAGGGTTCGATCCTGAAGCCGTTCCGGACCCGACGTTGGATGAAAATCTCGAAATCCCATCGGGCCGTGGCCTGATGTTGATTCGCGCGTACATGTCCGATGCGCACTATCACCTTCCCGGAAACCATCTTGAGATGAGTTTCAAGCGGATGGCAAAGTCGTGATCGCTGGAACACCACAGTCGCCACCTGCGACGATTCGCTGCGGTGTTGTTGGTGTCGGCCGCATGGGGAAGAATCACGCACGACTCTGCGCACAAATCGATGGCGCTGATTTGATCGGCGTCGTTGACGAAAGTGAAGCGAGACGGGCTGACATGGTTGAACAGTATGGGTGCGGCGCTTTCGCATCCGTCGATGAGTTGCTCAAGGCTGGAGTTGATGCTTGTGTTATCGCAACACCGACAGTCACGCATCGTGCGATCGTTGAACAGCTTCTCGCAGCTGGCGTTCATTGTCTTGTCGAAAAGCCTTTGGCTCCAGATGAAATTCAGGCGCGTGCGATGGCGGAAGCGGCGAAGCGTGGGAGCGCGATCCTGCAAGTCGGACATGTGGTGCGTTTTGATCCCGTGATGGTGGCGATTCGCAATATCCCAGATTTGCGTCCGCGATTTGTCGAGGTCGATCGAGTTTCTCCGATGACATTTCGCTCGGTCGATGTTGGTGTTGTGCTGGACATGATGATTCATGACCTCGATGTTCTCATTATGTTGATGGGAAATGAGCCCGAGGAAATTCACGCCAACGCGGTGAGTGTCTTGGGCGAGGCAGAAGACGTGTGCAATGCTCGCCTCGTTTTTCCGGCTGGCCCAGATGGGATTCGCTGCACTGCAAATGTGACTGCGAGTCGCTTGGCACTCAAGACAGAACGGAAGATTCGGATCATCAGCGAGGACACCTATGTTTCTGCTGATTTCGGTGAGCGTCGCGGCACTGTCGTTCGAAAAGCTGTGAACGCTGAGCAGTTGGCGGATATTCGCAAGCGTTTTCAACGAGGCGACGACTTGTCTGGTTTGAACTATCTGGAATTGGTGAAGGTGGATGCGTTGGATGTCGGCCAAGGTGAACCACTGAAGCTTCAGTTGGAAAACTTTCTCGGCTCTGTTCGGAGTGGGGGACATCCATTCGTCGACGCCGAAGCTGGTTTCGCCGCTGTTCGGACTGCTCAGCGCATCGTCGAATCCGCTCGTCGCGCTGGCGCACGAATGGTCTGATGGATATCTACCGTGGCTCGACCGCTTTACGGAAGTCATCTTTCAGTTGCCGGGGGAATGCATCTTGCGATAGCTGAAGCCATGCGATTGGGAATGGATGCGCTGCAGGTCTTCACAAAAAATCAACGTCAGTGGACTTCGCCGCCGCTTCAGAGCGAGCAGGTCGAATTATGGCGTGCTGCGGTTCGTGCCACTGGCTGGGTCGATCCACAGCGCAGAATCGTCAGTCATAATTCATATCTGGTCAATCTTGCTTCGCCTGATGATGCGCAGAGAGCTCGGTCGATCGCTCTTCAGCGTGAAGAAATCGAGCGGTGCGAGACGCTTGATATCGCATGGTGTGTCATGCATCCCGGAGCACATCTTGGTGCGCCGCGCAAAGCGAGCGCGCCCAATGTGCTACGCGCTACGCCCAACGCCGACGAACTCGCGGGATTGAAACGTATCGCAGCGTCACTGGACAGAATCCATGCCGAAGTCCCTGGCGGGAAGACCATCACGTGCTTGGAAACAACGACGGGGTCTGGAACGAATCTGGGTTATGACTTTTCGCATTTGGCGATCATCCGCGACTTGGTTCATGATCCGCAGCGGGTTGGAATCTGCCTCGATACTTGCCATGTCGTTGCTGCGGGATATGACATGTCGACAGTGGAAAAGTCTCAGGCGGTCATCGACGAATTTGACTCGGTCTGCGGTCTTGAAAACCTCCGCGTTGTCCACATGAACGATTCGGTCGGTGCACTCGGTTCGCGTCGTGATCGGCACGCGCACATTGGGAAAGGCTGCTGCGGAGAGGGATGCTTTGGCAGTATTCTCGCATGCTGTGAACTGCGAGCAATTCCGATGATTCTCGAGACTCCAAAGGACGATCCGCAGGATGGGCGAGATTGGGATCTTGTCAATATCGATGCGCTCGAAGTCATTCGGTTGCGTGGCGAAACGATGAGTGCTGGTGCGTCGCATCGCGGAGCCACACTTCGTTCGATTCTGTCAATCGTTGTCGGAGGAGTTGTGACGTTGGCGGTGTTGTCCAATCTGGTGTCGTGTCGCGCATCGAGTGGCGTGCAGTCATCGGCGAATCGCACGAATTCGAATGGGGGCGTGCAAGAGCCAACGAAAGTGCAGCAGACAAAGTTGGCAGCTGCAGGACAACTTCGGGAGCAAGGCGATAACGAATCTGCGCTCGCTCTTTTTCAGGAAGTCCTGGCTCAGAATCCACTCTTGCCCGAGGCTTTCGTCGGCATTGGCGATGTTCGATTTGCGCAGGGGCGATATTCAGATGCAGAACCAAATTATCGCCGTGCCGCGCATCTTGATCCCGCAGACTTTCAGGCGCAGTATGGACACGGTCGTTCTTTGCAAATGCTTGGGCGAATCGCAGAAGCGATCGGCGCATATCAACGTGCAATCGTGGCGAATCCACAGAGCGCTGAAGCCAATCTGAATATGGCGACTGCCTATCTCTCTCTAGGAGATGCGCGCGTTGCTGCGCAATTCGCAGAACGCGCAGCTGCCCTCGATCCAAAGAATGGAGCGGCTCATGTCAATCTCGGGGTCGCATACGAACGACTCGGTCGGCCTGCGGATGCGATTGCGCAATATCAGGCTGCTGCAGAATTGATGCCGCCAACACCGCAATTGCTGATCAACATGGTCAATGCATATGTTGCGGACGACCGCTATCCAGAGGCGGTGAACACAGCTGTGGCGCTGACGAAACTCTCGTCTGTTCCAGAGACATATGAGCGATTGGGATGGGCGGAATTTCGCGCCGGCAATTATGACTCCTCGAGCATCGCATATCGACAAGCAGTTGTGCTCGATCCGCAATATTGGCCAGCGTGGAATGGGATCGGCGTGAACGCACTCAATCGTTGGCTCTTGTCTGAAAAGCGAGATAGTCATGCAGGAGATGAAGCCCGCCACGCCTTTCGCGCGTCAATGCAAGCAAATCCAAATCAACCCAAAGTGCTGAAGTTGTATACGACCTACGGACTGTGAGAATTACCGATGCCAACCAATCATGTTCTTGAATTTTTCGATTCCCCAAGCGATCAGCCATTTGTGATTGAGCACATCAACGAAGAATTCACTTCGGTGTGCCCCAAGACGGGACATCCCGACTTTGGAGCCATCACGTTGCGCTATGAGCCGCTCGCAGTGTGCGTCGAACTGAAGTCGCTCAAGTTGTATTACCAATCCTTTCGAAACGAAGGAATTTTCTATGAGGCGGTGACCAATCGAATTTGTTCAGACTTGGTCGAGGCGATGAGTCCTGCATGGTTGCAGGTCATCACTGACTGGCGAGGCCGAGGGGGAATTCGCTCACGGATTATTGCGACTTCTGGGAATGTTCCGGCTGTTTGGGCGCGCGGCTGATTCAGCAAACGGCTCGTCTAGTCGCGCCGTTCATTCTGCTCCAAGAGCCCGCTGCAAATCTCTTTGTAGTGCGAGATCCATTTCCTGCCTAGCGAAAAACGTTCGCCGCAGTGCTTCAGAAGCGGAGCGCGCATGAACGTCATTCGCATCGAGGATCGTCTGTTGATCCACCGCAGAGTGAAAGAGAGTGTCGCTCGCTGCACCGTATGCGCTAGCCAATGCGATTATTTTCTGCTCGCGCGGTTCGTCACCTTCCGCGAGAGTGAGTGCATCGGAAATCCATTGGTCGCCGACACCCAGGAATTTCGCTAACGAGGGATACGCTGTTCGTCGATAGAGATCGACAAACGCTCCGACGTCCTTGGTGGGCAGGGCAGTCATGATTTCAGCGAGCTTCGCGTTCTGGATCTTGGTGATTCGCTTCGACGCATCTCGGCAGCGTGCGGCGGAGTCATTGCGTTGACTGGTACTCATCAACTGATTGGCTGCAAGAAGTTCCAGCATCTCATCGGAGAGTGCACGCATGGCTTGTAGGAGTTCCTGATTTCTCGAGTGAATAATGGCCCAGAAGACCGCGCCGTTTCGCTCGTTCGTTTCGATGTGATTGGTTGCGTGCGCGATCATTTCAAGGTCGATGCGCCAGAGTGGCTCAATCTGAAACCCTTGGATTTGCTCTATCAGGCACTCGATGCACTGGCGTTCGATCATTCGCAAATGCGCGTGTCGATACGACTCGAGCGCTGACTCCTCTGATGCCGTGGGGATGACCGAGGATAATTGCAAGAAAAACCGCTCCGAGTTCGATCGATTCGTCTCATGTTGCTCGCGGCGAATCCGCGCAATCTCCTCGAATGCAGCACGTGGTGGGGGCGCCATCGGAGTGCCCCACGACATCACGGTGTGCGCGCCGATCTCGTCCCATCGGTTCGAGAGCTGATCGTTCATCCGCATATCGGCTTCGCTGGAATCGTGACGCACGACCACTGCGAGCAGACGCTGTTCGGTCGTTGCATCCACAGCATCGAGAATGGTCGAGAGTTCCCCAAGAGTGATTGGATTTGTTTCACAGAGTGCGCCGAAAGTCACGACCATCATCGACCGCATTTCTTCGTCGGTCAGTTTGAGCGTCACTGCGGTGGCCTCAGCTTTAGCCGGCTGATTCTTGGCAGTGAGAGCGTTTATTTGATCTTGAAAAACCTTTGTCCGCTCGGTCAATTTCACTGCCAAGCCGTTTTCCTGAGGCTTTGCAAATTCGATTGGGTTCAGAGGAGGGTTCCAGCCATAATCGTCAAAGCGTCTCGCTGCTTCTGCCAATCTTTGGCTGCAATCAGCACGCCACTCTCGTTCAAAGGCGGATAATGCCGCAAGTGATTCTGGTGCGACTCCTCGAGCATTTCGCAGAGCTTTCGCAGCCTCTTCAACGCCACGTCTGTCCCATGCAGGTTTGGGATATGCGTGCTCGTACAGATTCATCTCGAGTTCCCAGCCAATTTGCTGTGACGCACTCTGCCCGATCTGTTCAAGGATGGCCCGCTGTTCGTCGCCGATTCGCCGAAATGCAGCGGACGTTGGTTTAAGGCCATCGGTCCGCACTTGTTCAACTGAACGCTTCCACTCTTCGTTCTCAGCAACGCGTTCACTCGCAATTGGTTCGAGATTCATCGGCGGATTCGGATGCGCGGCAATCGTCCGATCTCGTGCGAGACGTGCAGTTCGTATGGGCGTCTCGAGGAGTGCAGTGCGTGCGGTGCGGCTCAACTGAGCGATCAACACTTCATGGGCGTCAAGTTGCGATTCGAAGCGAATTCGAAGTGACCCATCGCCATCTCTCTTTGAAAGAACTTCCAAGATCGAGAAATCGAGCGGCCCAATGGCAAGTCGTGCCGCCCGAAAGAAAAGTTTGTCGCGCCGAAGTTCAACCCATCGACGAAATCGCTCGGCGGCTCGTTGGTCTGAACCGCTCTGCATCACGGAAAGGATTCCGTTAGTCAGCCGATCGTCTGCGGCATCGCATTCCGCAAGCTCATGCGCTGTTCGATTGTGCAATTCCGTTGCGTCTTCGATTGCGAGCGGCGAAGGCAAGAACGCTGGGAGAGTCGGGGTGGGAGATTGGTGGAGTACTTCATCTATGTATGCCTCGATGGCCGGCATCGCGCGTTGGATAGCCGCATCCGATGCGCCGAACGCCCGAAGTCGCTCGGAGCACTCATGGCTCGATATCGGTTCGCTCATATCGCGTTGCGGCGATCCCCAGCTGTCACTCGGTGCAATAGTCAGAAGGCAAATTGCAGCAATCACGCCGCTAAATGGGCGAAAAAACCGCGTGTATTGGATGAAGCGCATTCCCCGATCGTATTGCGCAAAGCGTGACCGTCACGAAACACGACTTTTTTTCAGTCGATAAATGTTCCCATTTCAGTTGGATTTTTCCCAACGTACACCTGGATGTCGCCATCGACAGTTCGCAAGATCACCAAATTACTTCCCTTGTTCAATGACCCGTAGTTTGAGTCATTGTCATTGCGCCGATCAGTTGCCAGCCATGTGCCGCTGAGCGCACGCACTTGTGTTTCGCCGTTAATCGCCTCAAGTTGATACGTTCCTGCGCTACGAGGGGGAACGCGCCAGTCGATGGAGCCTTCCTTGTTGAGGATGGTCGATGGCAAATGAACTGGCGTGTTCGTCGCGGCGCGCACATCGCCCTTTGTCGTTTCAATGTCGACACCATCTTCAAAGTCAGTGATCATCACATGTCCGCGACTCGTGCGCACGATGACGACTCCCAGTCGCGGAACTGCGATATCGATGTCGATCGCTTGACACCACGGTTGGCTATGAGTGGTTGTTGCGTTCACAACCAAAGTTTTTCGGTCGCCGCGATCCTGCACTTCATAGTTCAACACTATTTCCTTGAGTGATTCTTCCGACTCGCTATGGTGGCCCATTCCGTGGGTGGCTCGCCTCACCAGATCCATCGTTCCTTTTTCTTTTCCGCTCGAATGAATAACAACATCGCCTGCGAAATTGTCGACTTCGACATTCATCACGCCACTCATGTCAATGTCGACCGAATTCGTTTGCTGAGATTCACCGCCGACTGTCTTGTTCCATGCCCGGCCGAATGTGTATCCCAGTCCTGGGTGCGGATTCGCAGCGCAACCGCTGATCCAAGCGAGAGCGGCACCGATCACAACGGTCGCAATCGCGAAGTTGGCAACTCTCTTCAATGAATTCATCGATTGCACCGCCGCAGTCTAACGCTCGCCCGTCCGTCTAGGATTGGGTCGTGATCACCTTCTTCTCGTTCCTTGTTGCTGTATCTATTGGCGCTACAGCGGCGCCTCCGCGAGTTGCCCCTTTGCCGCAACCCGCAGTATTGCCGACAGCTCCTGCGGTCGCAGGTAATTCGTCGAAGGCTCCGCCAGAAACTGCTCAGCGGACACGGGTCGATAAGGGGCGACGCGTTCAGCCTGCTCAGGCTGGGGTTGCGTTACCAATGGATTTGATCACGGTCACACTTCCGATTGAGAAGGCGGAACTGCTCGATCCCAAGGCGAAATCTGGTCGGATGATCCTCTTTTTCAAAGCGGTGGATACTCATCTTCAGGGAGATCCTCTTGAAGGTCCATTCTTCGAGGATCCCCAGCCGATCGGATCCGTCAATGTTGATGCGCTCAAGCCGGGAACTCCAGTCACCATCGCCGAATCAAGCGTCTGGTGGCCAGGTGGTTCGGAATTGCTCGACGGTTCATACGAAGTGCAGGCTGTCTTCGACGTGAACAACAGCGAGCGTGGACATCTCGCGCCTGGAAATCTCGTGTCGAAGGTCGTCACCGTCGACATGACTCGCGGTGTTGCGGAAGTGATTGCTCTTGAACTGGCGGACAAAGTCGCTGCGCCCGTTCTTCCTGAGTTGAAGAATGTGGAGTGGATTGATTTGACGAGCGCGCTTCTTTCGAAGGCGGCTGGCCGTGCGGTCACGCACCGAGCTGGTGTGATTTTTCCAGCGGGGTATCACGACTTGCACGCAAATCGACGAATTTGGCCGACGATTTATGTCATTCCTGGATTTGGAGGTCGGTGGACAGATGCGGCAGATTTGGCGCGCAAGATCAGCCTCGCGGGGATTTCAGAACTCTGGCCACAAGCTGTCTATGTAATTCTTGATCCTGAAAGTCCACTCGGTCATCATGGATTCGTTGATAGCACGCTGAACGGTCCACGGGGAACGGCGCTTGTCACTGAACTGATTCCTTATCTGGAGGCGCGCTTTCGCTTAGTTCGCGAGCCGGCGGCACGGGTGCTCACTGGCCATTCATCGGGAGGTTGGACGAGCGTTTGGTTGGCATTGAATTACCCTCAGACATTCGGTGCGGCATTCGCAAGTTCTCCAGACCCGCTGGACTTCCACGCTTTTCAGATGAGCGATCTGTACCGTGATGAAAATCTTTTCGTCGGTGAAGATGGGACGGAGCGTCCGAGTTTTCGTGAGCCGATCGGGCCAGCGCACGAATTGGTGCCGATGCTCGTCCGTGAAGAAGTGCAGATGGAACGAGCTATCTCCCCGCAAGGAACATCGGGGGAGCAATGGGATGCATGGGCAGCGATGTTCAGTCCCGTCGCAGCGGGCGCAACCGAGCCTCGCCGTCTGTGTGATCCACTGACGGGCGCGATCGATCCTGTGACAGTCGAAGCATGGAGCCAATTCGATATTGCCCGGCGTATTTCGAAGGACTGGGACCACTGGGGCAGGCTCTTTGTCGAACGTGTTCGAGTGATTGTTGGCGAGCGGGATTCGTTTTACCTCGACCGCGCCGCCATTCGATTGCGCGATGCAATCGATAACCATGCACGGGAGCAGGCCACGATCGGTAAGGAATTTCCAGCGGGCCCGGGATACATCCAGATTGTCCCAGGCGCCACGCACGACTCAGTTTTTCCAATCGCCCAATTCAAGTTCAACGGGGAGATCCGCGAATATCTTCGTCGTGCGGGCTATCACGACTGATTCATTTTCGACGATACTCTGACCGATTCCATGCGCGAAGTTCAAGACATCTGGTTTCGAAGAGCCAAAGAAGAAGGCTATCGCGCACGCAGCGCATTCAAGCTGCTACAGATTGATGACCGCCGAAAAGTGCTTCGCCGCGGAGATCGCGTTCTCGATGTCGGCGCTGCGCCAGGATCTTGGACGCAAGTCGCAGCGGCACGTGTTGGCCCAACAGGATTCGTTTGCGCCTTTGATCTCAAGCTGATTGATCCCAAGGGATTTCCAAGCAATGTTCGCGTGATGCAGGAAGACCTCAACGATCTCGATGCGGATTCATTCGACGGCGAGTTATTCAATGTTGTCATCAGCGATATTGGCCCTGACACTTCGGGTGATGCGTCGGGTGACAGCATTCGATCCGTTGAGCTGTGTAATACATTGCTCGACCGGTTGCCAGTCTGGCTGAAGAAGGGTGGGAATGTTGTGATGAAGGTCTACGAGGGCGGGGGGTATCCAGAACTCCTGCGCCGCACCAAAAAACTCTTTCGCGAAGTGAAAGGCGTGAAGCCAGAATCGTCGCGGCGTGAAAGCGTCGAGATGTTTATCGTCGGACACGACTATCGCTCAGAGCAGCTCGAGCAGCCCCGCCAATCCGATGCCAAGAAGCGCGGTTGGGGAGAGTGATCTCGCTCAACTGCTGAGTGGCCAACGTTTTTCCACTTGGTTTATCGCGCGGCGCTAGGAGCCAAGACAGAAAGTCTTCGTGCAACTTCTTCGACATTGGCGCGTGAATTGAACGCGCTAATTCGAATGAATCCTTCGCCACACTTTCCAAATCCCGCACCTGGAGTTGTCACAACTTGTGCATCGTGAAGTAGCAGGTCAAATGTTTCCCATGACCCCAGGCCTGTTGGGCAGGTCATCCAAACATACGGGGAATTGGCAGCGCCGTATGTTTTCAAGCCAAGTGCTTCACACGCAGCGGAAAGCAACTTCGCATTTGCAAGATAAAAATCCGTAAGTGCGCGCGTCTGTTCTCGGCCTTCTGGCGAATAAAGCGAGGCTGCTGCACACTGCACTGGCCACGAAACGCCGTTGGAACATGTCGACCATCTTCGCATCCAAAGACCGTGAAGCGCGACGCGAGTTCCATCGCTCGACGCTCCGTGCAGCGCCTTCGGCATGACGGTGTACCCGCAGCGCACGCCAGTAAAACCGCCAACTTTCGAGAATGAGCGAAACTCGATCGCACACTCATTTGCGCCATCAATTTCGTAAATCGAATGCGGAATCCCATCTTCGCGAATGAACGCTTCATACGCAGCGTCGAACATGATTAATGCGCCGTTCTCGCGTGCGTACTTCACCCAGCGTGTCAGTGCTGCGCGATCGAGCACGACGCCAGTCGGATTGTTTGGCGAACAGAGATAAATAATGTCCACCTTTCCACTTGGCAGCGCAGGCGAGAAATTGTTCGCGGGCGTGCAGGGGAGATAGGTGAATCCCTCGTATCCGCCACCAGCGATCGCTGCACCCGAATGTCCAGCCATCACATTCGTATCGGCATAGACGGGATAGACAGGATCTGTAATCGCGATGCGATTGCCGACACCTAGGATTTCCAAGATTGCGCTCGCATCAGGCTTTGACCCGTCGCTCAGAAAGATTTCATCGTCGGCGATGTCGCATCCGCGTGAACGAAAATCGCCTTGAGCAATCGCTGCACGAACGAAGTCAAATCCCGTTGGTGGTGGATAGCCACGGAAAGTTTCGTGCTTCGTGAGGTCATCGATCGCTTTGCGCATCGCCTGCGCTGCTGCAGGCGGGAGAGGTTCGGTGACATCGCCGATACCGCAGCGAATGATTCGCGAGGCAACGGTTGGGTTTTCCTTCGCATATGTGGCGACTCGCCGTGCGATCTCTGGAAAGAGGTATCCCGCAGAAAGCTTCAGATAGTTTTCGTTGATTTGGAACATCGTTCAAGGCTCCTGTCTGTTGAGTCACCTGTTATGAGGAAACCCTGCCGCTTTAGACACCCTGCCGCTTGATAATCCGCACAGCATGTGCAGGCGGCAGATTCGCGACGACGAGTTGTCGTGTCACCATGTGCGCCTTCGCAGTCGATTGGCGGAATGCGTCAAAGCGGCGAATGTGCTCACGACCACCGCTGCCAATAAATGGCCGTTTGATCGTGCGAACTCCAGCATATTCAAAGTATGTCATCTCGCCGCCGTCGCGCATGAGTGCAATCAGTTGATTGAAGATCGACTGTGTCAGCTCGAGTGGGAAGTTGTTGAAGGGCAATCCGCAGATCACAAAGTCGTATCCGCCTTCGAGCGGTGCCGCTTCAATGGCCATTGCGTGCAACTTCACATTGATCGATGGGTGCCGTGTGCGGAATGGCTTGAGAATTCGACTTTCGAGATGCGCGCAGAAAACGTTGTTCAATTCGACGATGTCAAACGAATCATGTCCGCGAAGCGCTTCCAGAATCGCCGAAGTGAACGGCCCAGTTCCTGGACCAACTTCCAAGATCTTTTTTGCGCCACGATGGTTTCGCAGCGAGCGAGTCATCGCCTTGGCGAGTGCTGGCGAACTCGGAAAAACCGAGCCAGTGGTGCGAATATCTCGAATGGCTTGATGGACAAACTTCAACATAGGGGGGACAAGTCTATCGAGGCCGAAGCGAATTACAGGGAAGAAGTCATGGGTTCATCACTGCCAAGCGCCAGGATCATTGTTGCAAAGACCTCAGATATCTGTCGCAAATCGCGGATATTTGCCAATTCGACCGTTGTATGCATGTACCGAATCGGCAGGCTGAGTAGCCCACTTGGGATGCCCCCAGCACGGGTAAAGATCGCATCGGTGTCAGTGCCGCTACGCCCAGGCGTCGCAGCGCGTTGGAAAGAGATCGACTTTGCTGCCGCTGCTGCCATCAGTCTCGCAACAACGGCTGGATGCATTGCGCCACCAAGCGCAAGCTTTGGACCTTCGCCCATCTTGAATTGTCCATGCTGCGCATGAGAAATGCCTGGACTGTCGGTGGCATGTCCAACGTCGGTCACCAGTGCGATATCTGGCCGCACGCTCTCTGCGATCATCGATGCTCCGTGGAGTCCAACTTCCTCTTGCACAGTGCTCACTGCAACCACGCGGACTTTCAGTTGATCTTTTTGTTCGTAGACCAATCGGAGAGTTTCTGCGGCGACAAATGTTCCTATCCTGTTATCAAGCGCGCGTGCGACGATCAATTCGTCAGTCATCATCATGCTCGAATCCAAGAAGACGCCAGCGTCACCGATATTCAGCCGCGCCATTGCCGAAGCCTGATCCTTCGCGCCGATATCAATAAAAAGCTCATGCAGTTTGCGTACTTTCGCGGCGGCATCCTTGTCTTGCAAATGGATTGCGGTTGCGCCAACAAGTCCGATGACGGGATTCTTGACGCCCGCAACACTTGAGCGGAATTGAATTCGTTTGCCAACGATCGAACCAGCATCGATCCCGCCGATCGCTTTGCAATAAACAAATCCTTGCGAGTCAACATGATTGACCATTAATCCGATTTCGTCGGCGTGCCCGCAGACGGCGACAGTCCGCTTCGCTCCCGCAGGAGCGATTTCTGCGAAGCAGTTACCGTACGCATCGGACCACGTTCGCGCTGCGCTCGGCTTCACATATTCCAGCCAGAGTTTCTGGCCAGGTCCTTCAAAGCCAGATGGGCTCGGCGTGTCGAGAAGTCGGTGAAGAAACGAAAGTGATTCAGGTCTCATGAGCACAGTAGAATAGGCATAAATTCATACCTCGCACAATTCGGAGAGCAACAAATGATCAAAGAAATTCCACTCAAGCCGTTTTCAGGTTGGTTGATTCTGCCCGTTCAGTTGATCGCATTGCCAGTCGTCGCTTTTGGATTCTTTATTTCGATCTCGACCGTTGCAGCCGCCAAGGCCAACGATCCAGCAGGGATTCCAGTCGGCATCCTTGGAATTTTGATCTGTGCATTTTTGGGATTCATGTGGCTCTTCAACTGGGCTGGGTTCTTTGTTGTGAATCCAAACGAAAGCCGCGTTGTTCTTTTCTTTGGACGTTATCGAGGGAGCGTGCGAGCCGTCGGTTTTCATTATGTGAATCCGTTTTCATCTAAGAAGCGCTTGTCGCTGCGCATCCGTACATTTGAAACTGGATCACAGTCAAGCAGTGAGGTGAAGGATCCCACGTCGGGGCGCGTGGTGGTCGCAGCGAAACGTGGGCGAGGGCACCCGATCAAAGTAAACGATCGAGATGGCAATCCTGTTGAGATCGCGGCGGTCGTCGTTTGGCGTGTCGTTGATACAGCTGAGGCACTGTTCAATGTCGAAGCATTCGAGCAGTACGTCGAAACGCAATCCGAGGCCGCGCTGCGAAATCTCGCAAGCCATTATCACTATGACAGCGTCGATGACGCTGTGATGAGTCTGCGCGGCAATACCGATGCGGTCGGCGAAAAATTGCAATCTGAACTCGCAGCACGTTTGTCCAAAGTGGGAGTTGAAATTCTCGAGGCGCGCATCTCGAGCCTTGCATACGCACCAGAGATCGCCGCTGCAATGCTCCAGCGGCAGCAAGCTGGAGCCGTTGTCGCTGCCCGCCAGCGCATCGTGGACGGCGCAGTTGGTATGGTCGAGATGGCCCTCGCGCGACTCGAAGAGAAGAAGACTGTTGAATTGACGAGCGCGCAGAAGGCGTCCATGATCGCCAACCTTCTCGTGGTTCTTTGCAGCGAACGCGGTGCTCAGCCAGTTGTTTCGACATCGTCTCAGCAAAGCTGATTCGCCCTGAATACCGCTCGGCATTCTGCGTTAGAGTGGTGGGATGAATGAGCGCTCTTTCCGTCGTGTTTGTCGGATGATCTCCCTGTGCGCGACTCTGCAAGTCGCATCGTTTGCACTCGCCGCAGATATCGATCTGCCTCGACTGCCCGCGGCAAGCCCCGACGGCAAATTTGTGACATTCACATGGCGTGGCGATTTATGGAAGGCCTCTGCGGAGGGTGGCGCAGCGACACGCTTGACCAGCCACCCTGCAGATGAATCACGCAGCGTATGGAGTTCGGACGGATCGATGATCGCATTTGAAAGCACGCGCGATGGTGGGCGCAATCTCTACACGATTGACCCGATGGGTGGCTCGCTTCGACGAGTCACAAATACAGACGAAATCTTGAGCCTCTCAAGTTTTTCGACAACTCCGACCGGTGAGCCCGCGCTAGATTTTTCCGCATCGCTGGATTACGACTTGTTTCGCGCTCCGCGACCATATTTCGTTGCGTTGACTGGCGGCGAACCAACGCGTCGACATGGCGCATTTGGACGTTCAGCAGTTCCGTCGCCCGACGGGAAGCGCTTTCTTTTCGAGCGTGGCGGCAGTGATTGGTCTCGTCGTGGTTATCGCGGCAGCGATAATTGTGACGTCTGGGTGTATGACCCTTCGGCCACAGGCGATGCAATGTTCGTGCAATTGACGGATTTTCAAGGCAATGATGGCTGGCCACAGTGGCGAAACGATTCCACTTTCTTGTTTCTCTCTGATCGAGATCTCGCCACCGTGAATGTGTTTGCGCAAGACGTCAAGGCTGGCGCAACGCCACGCCGACTGACAGGATTTGAAGGACAAGATGTCAAAGATCTCACGGTCAGCCTTGATGGGACCCGTGCGTTTTTCACGGTTTGGGACAAGCTCTATCGATTGGATCTCAACGCGACAGGCGCACAGCCAGTCGCAATAAAATTGACCGCTCCTGATGACACGTTTGATGGTGACGAAGTGAAATCTATGGCGACCGCTGCGACAGAAGTTGCGCTGAATCCAGATGGAAAGAGCGCTGCGCTTGTCGCATTTGGCGATGTCTGGATCAAGCCGATTGAGGGCAAGTATCCAGCGCGTCGTGTGACCAATGCAATCGCTCGGGAATACGAAATCGCATGGAGTCCCGACGGGCAGACGCTCTACTTCACGAGTGATGCGGATGGTGGCGAATCAATCATGACGGCGACCGTCGCAGCAACGCGCGAGGATGTCATTGCAACGGCAAAAATATTAGAGCCAAAGCCAGTCGACCCCGCGCCTGCCACAACTCCTGTCGTCGACCCAGCGCCTGCCGTAACTCCTGAAGCGGAACCTACTCCGCCAACAGTTGAAAAAGAGCATAAAAAGCCAGCCGATAAAGAGAAAGAAAAAGACAAAGAAAAAGACAAGCCAAAGAGTGAGCGCTGGACCGAAGCTGTTCGTTTCGATGTCGCGCCTCTCATCGCTGGCGCAACGAACGACCGTCAATCTGCGCCATCTCCAGATGGGAAGCACCTTGCTTTTCGCAGGGGTCGTGGCGACATCATGATGATGGATCTCGCAACCCATGATGTCCGGACCGTGAACGAAGGGTGGGATCCCGAAATCGAATTTCGCTGGAGCCCTGACAGTCGATGGATCGCATTTATGAATTCAGATCGCGACTTCAACAGTGACATTTTTATCGCACCAGCAGATGGATCTGCTGCTCCGATCAATGTCACTCGTCACCCTGACAATGATCGATCGCCGCGTTGGTCTGCGGATAGTCGCATTCTGAGTTTCATCTCTGAGCGCACGAATGAAGAAGACGATGTATGGATGGTCTTCTTGGACAAGTCGCTTGAGGGACTGCCAAAGTTTGAGCTTGATAAATATTTCAAGGATGCTGGAGATGCTGCGAAGAAGCGCAAGCCACTCGACCTTGAAGCGGATAAGAAAAAAGCAAAAGAGAAAGCATCCAAATTAGAGAAGCCAGAGGCCGCAGACGACGATGAGAAATCGGCCGTCGCCGAGAAAACTGACAAAGGAGAAAAGCCTGAGAAAGCAGACAAGCCAGAAAAAGCAGATAAGCCAGAAAAAGCGGCAGTTCCCGCTGTCCTTTCCCTCGACGACGCATATCGACGGGTTCGTCGCGTGACTTCAATACCTGGCAACGAAGGCAATCTAGAAATGTCTCCAGCGGGGGACCGAATCTATTTCACGGGCGGCGAGTTGCTCGATGGTGGATTATTCGCGATCAACTGGGATGGCACGGGACAGCGCAAGCTCGGCACTCGCACAAGCGTGCAGGGCATTTCGTTGACGGGCGAAAAACTCGTCACGCTCTCGGGCGGCAAGGGTCAGTTGCTTTCGACCGCTGGCGGCGGCGCATCGTCGACTCCTGCCGAAGGCGGTAGCAGTTCGGGCGGAACATCGATTGATGTGGATGCATCCATCGTTGTCGATCGGGCGGCTCTCGTATCGCAAAAGTTTTCGGAAGCCGCGCGACTCATGGGTGAGAATTTTTATCACCCCACGATGAAGGGCTTGGACTGGGCAGCGGTTTCGTCGCGATATGCGGAACTCGCAACGCATGCGCGAACAGCAAGTGAGTTTGATCATGTTGCAAATCGGTTGCTTGGAGAACTCAACGCAAGCCACCTCGGCATTCGATCCCCGCAGGCAGATGGTCGTACCGTGCTTCCGCAAGGGCGCATCGGAGTCATGGTCACTTCCGCACAGGGTGGCCTTCGTGTGGATGCTTTGATTCCAGACGCTCCAGCGATGATGGCGAAGACGCCACTGGTCATTGGCGACATCATTACAGCGATCGACTTCGATCCGATCCATGCGGGCGACACTCTTTCGTCGCGTATGTCTGGAACGATCGGACGTGAGGTTGTTCTTTCAATTGACCGCACACTTGCCGATGGCCATGCGGTCTCTTTCCAGACGGCGATGGTTCCTGTCACCGACGCTGCAATCGGTCGGCTCGCGTATCAAGCGACGCAGAATCGAAACGCAAAGTTGGTTGATGAATGGTCGGGCGGGCGCCTTGGTTACATTCATATCGCGGGGATGAGCCAGCCTTCTCTGGACGAATTCGAGCGCGACTTGTTTGCCGCATGTGATGGCAAGGATGGTCTCTTGATCGATGTTCGCAACAATGGTGGCGGCTGGACTGCGGATCGACTGCTCGCATCCATTTGCTCGCCAGTGCATGCATATACCGTTCCGCGAGGCGCTGATCCAAAGCACACGGATGGCTATCCACAGGATCGACTTTTTATTCAGCGATTCACCGGTCCTGTCAACATGCTCTGTAACGAAAAAAGTTTTTCAAATGCAGAGATCGTTGCGCATGCATTCAAAACGCTTCAGCGCGGATCGCTTGTCGGGATGACAACATACGGCGGCGTGATCTCGACAGGATCCGCATCGCTGCTGGACGGCACGACCGTCCGCATGCCAACGCGCGGTTGGTATTTGCTCGATGGCAAGGACATGGAGATGAATGGAGCTGTCCCAGACATAATGGTTCGACAGACTCCTCAGGACGAATCGACCAACTCCGACCAACAGTTGCGTGCGGCAGTCGACAACCTATTGTTGCGAACACCAAGGCAGGCAACATCGCCACGTGCATCAAGCGGCGGTTGAACAAATTGTTACTCTGGCATGATGGATCCAATTCGATATCACACCAGTCGTCCGCATCCGTGGCATGGGCTTCGCTGTGGTCAAGATCCGCCGCGCATCGTTCAGGCGTTCATCGAGATCACTCCGTTCGATCTGGTGAAATATGAAGTGGATAAAGAGTCGGGATACTTGCGTGTAGATCGACCTCAGCGCACCAGTTCAACGCCGCCGATGCTGTATGGTTTTATGCCGCGAACGCTTTGTGCAAGCCGCGTGGCTGCACTCAGTCCTCACACCAAGAAGGCCGACGGTGACCCACTCGATATTTGCGTCCTGTCGGAGCGGCCGATCAATAAGAGCGACCTTGTACTTGATGTTCGTGTTGTCGGTGGCCTGCAAATGCTTGATGATGGCGAGGCGGATGACAAGATCATCGGAGTTCTCGTGGGAGACCCTGTGTGGGATAGTGCGCGCGAACTTTCAGACCTTCCAGTGCTGTTAATCGAACGCCTTCAGCATTATTTTTCGACGTACAAGCTGCACCTCGGAGAGAAGCCAACGACATCCATTCGCGATGTGTATGGATACGAACGTGCCGCTCAAGTCGTGGCAGCCGCAATGGCGGATTACATCGAGGTCTATCCAGATCCTCTCATCAAGCCACTTGGTGGCGTGTGATCAGCCAGTCCATCCAGCAAGCACTGCCGCAAGATCAGGACCGCTGACGGTTCCATCGCCGTCGATGTCGCCAGCACCGCTTCCGCCCCAATTGCTCAAGAGAAGAGTGAGGTCCGCGCCGTTGACGATTCCGTCGCCGTTCAGGTCTGCGGGGTTCGATGCAGTCAATTGAATCGTGGCCGAATCCATGTCAACTGGTGCGCTTCGACCATGCAAGAGCCACAGGTTGTATGCCGTCAAGCCTGCGCCGTTCGCTGCAGTATCTCGCAGGAATTCCATGTATTGGCGACTTGATGTTTGGTAATAGAACGTTGCGACTGCGCTTTTCGCTCCCGTAGGAATCGGGTACTGCGTGATGTCCCAGTATTGGCCGTCGGGATAGGAGTATCCAACGATTGGTGCCCCAGCAGCTGCGAAGGCAGCGTTGGTAAATCCGCGCGGTGGAATGCGATTGTCCAACTCCACCACATTGCTGAGTGCCAAGTGCATCATCTGTCCCACAGGAAGGTGTGTCGCAGCCGCAGTCGCCGCATCGATCGT
The DNA here is from genome assembly GCA_903919715.1 of uncultured bacterium. Lineage (GTDB taxonomy): Bacteria > Planctomycetota > Phycisphaerae > Phycisphaerales > SM1A02 > F1-60-MAGs104. The sequence continues at coordinate 141,997 of CAIXJC010000027.1, forward strand.
TTGCTTGGAGAGGTAGACCTTCGTGTCGTCCTCGGTCAACGTGGCCGTGGCAAAGTTGTACTCGCCGCGTTGCGCCAAGAGCGTCCCGGTTGCACTGAAGAATTTCACGTTGATCCATGCCCGCCGACCGTCTGGGTATCCAGTCGGCAATTTGTGGCCAGATTGATTGATGATCTTGACGGCGAGATGGCTTCCACTTTGGGTCAACTCCATGTCGGATGCATCGCGCAGCATTTGAACATTGCGAGCGATCGACGCATCGACGCGCTCTGGTGTGAGTCCAAAGTAATCCGAATCATCACCCATTTGCGTCGCAACTCCGCGTAATACCCATGTATTGGAGCCCGAAAAAGAATGTTGCGGAACATTTGGCCGTTCGTACTTTGGATCGCCGTCAAAGAAAATGCATCCACCGCCTTGCTGTGCAGGCATGTGGCAATCCTGACAACTCTTCATGACGCCTGTCGGATGATTGCCGCCGAACCGCTCGTCTGGAAATGAAACCCCAGTGGTCGCGAAGGTGCTGTTGAGCCACTCGGAATACGTTCGCTGTTCGGGAAACATTTCATTCTTATCCATCGTTGGATGCGGCGCGCCAAGCGTGTTGAGAGTGAGTTGTCCGTTTGGAAGTTTGCTGTAGATCGGAGTGCTCACATCGTGGCATGTTCCGCACAGTGAACCACTCGTATGAAACGGCGAATAGACCAACTCAGGTCCACCGTGAAAGTTAATCGGTACATCATCGAATGGACCGCGCCGAACATCGGATGGATCGATGACATAACTCGCATTCCCTAGGTCTGTAGGTGGCAACAATCCGGCAGCTGAAAGTGGTTTGAGCACTTCTGGATCGGGCGTGAGATCGACATTTGTCGGATATCCAACTGCGCTCAATGCTCCTGCGGCAGGAGTAACTGCACGATGACAGAAATGGCAATTGATTCCGTCGAAATCGTCGGGGCCAAACTGCGAAAGATCTCCAGTAGAACTATGTCCCGCTAACCATGCGCCTGGCGCATGGCATCGAATGCAAAACTCTCCAGCAAGATTCGCATCTTGATTTGCGATTGCGAGCGCTGCATGCCAGACCGGATCGCGCGCTGCTTGACCCATCATGCTCACGACCCACGAATCAAATGGCGCAACTGGCGCGTTGTAGTTGCCGTGGCAATACGAACAGTTGTTCGAAGCTTGAATTGGTGCGAAGGCGACACTGTCCGTGTTCGGCTGGGTCCCCGGCAAAAAGAAATCAGGAGCTGAAGTTGGGACTCGCACTTGTCCGCCGCCACCAGGAATCGCAAGAACAGATGCTGTCAAAAATGTGGCTCCTCCGAGTCCCAACATCACAAGCAAAACAAAAGGAATACCTTTTCGATTCTTCGTCGTGGAGTTCATTTTTGATCGTTCAATTCAAGAGCTGTCGCCGAACCACCTTCAACTAATCACTCTCCGAGTCATCGGAGTTGTCTGGACGTATTCAAGGTGCGTTCCAACTGCGAAAAGTCAAAAAAACGAAAAAAATAGGGAAGGCGAGCTCGACTTATGGGACCACAACGGCCGCGTCACTTTTTGGCTCAGACCCGTCAACCGCAAGATTCAGGTTCTGGGCGATTCGTGCGGCGATCGTTCGTTCGTATGCCAAATCCCGACCAACCGGCGTCCATTTGGCATTATCCCGCGTCGAGTCATCTTTCGCATCAGCGGATTTGACGTTGAGCTGATTGGTCCACGTCGAAGAAAGCGACCCCGAGTATGACGATGGCTTGGTTCCTTCTGTGAAGGAGCGCTCGATATAGACCCAGACTTCTACCTCAATTGGACCTGTGCACGTTTGAACATCGAATCGATCTTGGGCTCTGGTACTTCCTGGAATCGCCGGACCGTGCAGAACGGAATCGGCTTTGACATGATCGATCGGAGCGCCGACCGGAACGAATTCGAAACGAATTCGTCGTCGCCGATTCGCCGTTGTGTTGGCGCTTGCCTCGACGATCCCGTCATTGTCGATTCTCCACGGCTCAAGGGCACCGCCTGCATGACGCGTGTCCGTCTCGATGATTCCGTTTGATCGATCGACGATGACGACCTTGTATCCCATCTGTTGGGCTGTTCGAGTTGCAGCATCAAATGTGTCGCGATATTGCGCAGGGGTAATCGTCAGTTTGTCTGGGCCTTCGTTGCTCAACGCTCCCATGCAGCCAGCCATCGCAAGCGCCGGAAGCATCGCCATCGCAAGCAATGAAATATGAGCGCTTTGCCGCATTGTTTGAAGTCTACCGTGCGCCAGTACCCGCAAGATCGATGCGTGGATCGATCCATGCGTACAAGACGTCGACCGCAAGGTTGAGAACGATCAACAGAAAGGCGTACACAAGCACGATTCCCATGACGAGCGTGATGTCTTTTCCGAGCACGGCGTCGACGAAGTGTCGGCCCAATCCTGGAATCGCAAAGACCTTTTCGACGACGAACGATCCTGTCATCGCAACGGCGGTTGCAGGGCCAAGAAACGAGAGCACTGGCAAGAATGCATTCTTGAGCGCATGTCGCCATGCGGCCTGACGACGGGAAAGTCCTTTGGCGAGAGCTGTTCTCAAATGATCAGTGCTCATTTGTTCGACTAAGCCAAAGCGAAGCAATCGCGCGATGTATGCGGCGAATGGAAGGGACAAAGTCAGCATCGGCAGGAGAGCGTGTGCAGGCGTCCCCCAACCCGCAATTGGGAAAATCCGAAACTTGGCGGCCAAGAGAACAATCAGGAATGATCCCGTCACGAAGGATGGCACGCTGATGCCGATGAGTGCGATGAGTTGCGTGCCCGCATCCAGCCAAGAACCTGGACGCAAGCCGCCGATGATTCCAGCAACGGTGCCGATGACCAATGCGATTGCAATCGCTCCGAGCCCAATGGTTGCCGAAATTGGAAATCCAGCGCCGATAATTTCATTGACCGTCCAGTCCGGATGTCGCATGCTGGGACCCAAATCAAATGGTGTGTCATTCCATCCAAGTACCCAACCAACGCCACTTACTCGCGCTAAGTATCCACCGAAAAATGTAACGGGGCTGTCGAGTTGATATTGTCGATTCATTGCTTCGACAACTTCCGGCGGTGGTTGACGTCCTTCCTGAAGCATCGGATTTCCTGGGATGAGCCATACCAATGCAAAGGTCACCACGACGACGGTGAAGAGCACAAGCGGCAATTGCAGCAGTCGTCGAATGATGAAGCCAGTCACGGTGATGGCTTCGCAGTCTGCTCGTCAATGCGGTGAAGGAGTGACAACCGTTGGTCCAACCTTGGATGGCGGATGATTCCGCGGATCTTTGCGGGGTCATACATATAGAGCGTGACGTACTGGCAGAGAGGAAGCATCGGCATTTCCTCCTCGACGAGCAATCGTTCCGCTTCGGTCAGAATCGCCATGCGCTTTGTTGGATCGAGTTCGGCTGCCGCTTGCGCAAGCAACCCATCGAAGCGTGCGTTGGAAAATGCGCGATCGTTATTCCCATTGCCAGTCTTTGCCAAATCCAGAAACGTTGTGGGATCTGCATAATCGCCGTACCAACCTCCGCGTGCGATCATGAAGTTGCCGCGCCGCAAATCTTCTTTCGCAAATTTCCCGTCCTTGCCTCGCAGTTCACATTGGACACCCAGCGCATCGCGCCACATGGATGCGAGTGCGATCGCAATATTCTTGACGCGGGGATTCCCCGTCATGTACAGCATGTCGACAGTTGGAAATGGATCGCCTGCGGCATTCTCGACGATGCCGTCTCCAGTGCGGTCAATCCAACCAGCCGCAGCCATTTCTTCTTTCGCGCGGGCGATGTCGAACGGCAGTCCGGCAGGTGAAACATATCCATTGATCGAATCTCTCGGGACGATGGTCGTCGCGACGAGTTCGTTCAGCCGAGTGACCGATTTCGTGAGCGCTGCTTTGTCGACGGCGAGTGCAAATGCGCGGCGCACGCGTGCATCAGAGAATGGATTCGCATGGCCATTTGAAAGCGTCGGTCGACAATTGAAGCTCCAAAAATCAGTTCCAAACGAACTCAACACATGGACATCACGGCGTTCGCCAAGCGCCGCATCAGGAGCCGGAAGTGCAGCGAGAGCCTCGTCAACGGACGCGCCTGCCGCGATTCGCAGGTCATATTCTTCTCGGTATCGATCGAGCCATTTGCGTGAAGACTCTGCGAGGTCGGCACGAAATTCTGCAGTCAAGTCGCTGATCCAATCGATGCTGCCAGATTCATACGCCAGTACAGCGGTGTTGGCATCCTCAATTGGAACAACTTCGACACTCTTGGCGATCGGGGCATTGGGCCCGACGTAGAACTTGTTTGGTTCCAGCCTCATTCCGCGCTTGTATCTCCACTCCACCAATTTCATCGGGCCGTTGGTCACGAGGACTCCTGGCTTCGTCCACCCCGTATCAGACCGCATGATTCCCGTGGCAGCATCGATCTTTCTGAACTTATCGAGTGAGGGTTGATGTATCGGCGCGAGTGTTTGAAAGGCGCAAAGATCGAGCCAGTACGGAACTGGGTTTTCTAATTCAACGACGAGGGTCTGCGGATCGGGAGTGTGAATTCCAACCATCTTGTCGAATGTCGAAAGCGTTGTTTCCCAGAGCGCACTCGCAGTTTCTGCGTCGTGCTTTGTTCCAGCGGCGTACTGTGCCAGTGCGTTGGTCCTCCATGCGAAAAACGATCGCGCTCCCCGCACTGAAAAAAGCAACTCCGAATAATCGGCGGCAGTGTCTGGAAGCAACAGCCTCCGCCATGAGTTTCGAAAGTCAACGCTCGTGACTGGGTCGCCGTTGGTCCAGCGCGCGTCGGGGCGAAGATGAAATGTCCACGTCTTGCCGTCTGGAGATGTTTCCCAATTCAGTGCGACCCCAGGGACTGCGGCGTTGGTTTCAGGATCGTGTGAGCACAGTCCTTCAAAGAGCGAGCGCGAGATGCGCAAGTCTTGCATGTAACTCATGCGCTGTGGATCGAGGGTGAATACATCGGCGCTCGCGAATGTGATGTCTGCGCGCGTTCTCGATCCGTCTAAAGTGAGCAACGCTCCAGCGAACAGGACAATCACAAAAGCGGCGACGATCCAGCGCATCGCGGGAGAGAGTACGCCGTTGTGGAACGCTTGCTCGGTTATTTTTTACTGGCGGGCTTCGTGCTGGCAGGCTTCGTGCTGGCGGGCTTGTCGCCCGCACTACCCCCCAAGAAGTTTTTCATAACTACATCCGCAGTCTTGCCAGCCTGCTTGAACGCATCGGAATATTCTGCATTTGGCGGGTTTGACGCCAAATTTTGTATCTCTTTCAGAGTTGGTTCAAGCGACTTCATCAATGCAGAAACATCGGCAGGGGTCGCAACGGGAACTTGATCTCTCATATAGATGACAAGGCTTCGATTCACCGCACGAATCATCTCTGGATTGGTTGTTCCCTTGCGAATCTGAAGCACCATCATGTTGAGGGTTGTTAAGAGCAAAGTCCTTGCAGTTCCTTGGCTTGCCTTGGGGACTTGTGGCGATATGGAAAAAGCCTGTAATGCTTGAAGGTCATAGGCAGCCACCATCCAATCACTTTCCTTTGCAGCGCTTGCCCCAATGGTTTTCAAGACACCGTCAGCCTGTCCAGTGGTCAATTCGATTGGCGTTCGCAGGGTTGCCAATCCTCCCGCAGCAACGAGGCGCACCGACGGATTCGATTGATTCTTCAATGCGGATTGCTCAGAAAGCAGCAGGATCGAATCGGGGCACTGAAGCGCCTTGACGACTTCGAGGGCATTGGTGGCTTGGAAGGCAGAACCAGTCGCAATCACCTTCTTTAGTTCGGGCAAGATCACTGCAGCGAAGGCGGGCCGAAAAGCGGCGTTGACCTGTTGCTTGGTCATTGCGGCGACCACCATCTCGCGCCCCATGCGAACAGTCATCGGATCGCTGTCGTTCAGGTTCGTGATCGCTTGCTTGACGAACTCGTCGACCTGCTTACGCATGGCTGGGTCGATCGCCGCACTCTGAGTCACTTTCTCGGAAAGCTTGGTACTCGCCTGCTGCGCCGATGCGATCGGCGACAAGCACAGCGCGAGAACTCCGATAGTGATGAGGCGTATCTGTCTCATGGCGGTCAAAGAGTGTAACGCAAAGAGGTTACACTTTGACCATGTTGGCGATGGTTCTTGCCTTGTCTCTCGGCGCACAATCCCCAGCGGAGAATCCCCCTCCGGTCGCTCCTTCTTTGGCAGAAAGCGTGCGAACTCGATTCGCAAACATGCTGATGCGGGAGGCTTATCTCGCGGTGACACCGACGGATCTGACGCCGGATGAGCTTCAAGCAGCGATATTCATCAGCCGTAAAGCGGCGCTGTTGCAGCCAGAGAATCAAGATTTTTGGCGCATGACATTGGCGCTGGCAACTCTCTCGGGTGAATTATCACCGTATGCGGTCGATGTATCGCAGGAGGCGCTCTCGAAACTCGTCAAGTTATGCCCTGCGGATCAAGTTCTGCGCCTTCGCCGAATCTTGCAGGACATCGATCGACGCGAAACAGCGACTGATCGTGTGCAGGCGTTTAAGAAGTTTCTCACGCCCGAAGCGATCAAGGTCATCGGAGTTCAGGTTGCTTCTCGGATCGCATTCGATCTTGCGCTCTTTGAATTACGCACTGGTGATCTCGAAGCATTCGGTCGGGATCTCACGCAAAGTTTGACTTTATCTCCAGTCTTTCCGGCTGCGGCAGAAACCGCCGCGGGATTCATCAACGAGAGAATTGATGATCCAGTCGGCGAAAGCGAATTGCTCGTTACGGCCGCTATGGCAAATCCGATCGAGACGAAATCGTGGAATCGACTGGCAGCTCTCTTGCTTCAGGAAGGGGCGTATGGATCCGCAGCCCGTGTCTATCAGATAGCGCTGCAATCGACCCGTATTCTTGAGGAAGCAGATCCAGTTCGTGATGGAATCGTTGGCGATTACGCATTGGCATTATGGGGCGCTGATCGGTCCAGCGATGCGCTGCAATTGTTGACTCAGCACATCCATGACTCATCTGCGAAGCAGGCGGCGTTCATCCAAACCTGTAATCCGCAGATGTCCAAGGCGGAGTGCGAATCCGTCCCATATTCGATTCCTTCAGTGATGGGGATGATCAATGCGACGATACGCACGGAGTCGAAGGATCCTGGCGCGTCTGCGGCAGTCGCAACGATGATTTCGTCGGCGCTTGAGCAAGGGAAATCCGAGAATCAATCGATCAAGCCTAAGAAGCAAGATCGCATGAACGATCCAGCAATTCGTGCACGCGTCGAAGTTATAGCTCAAGATTTGCTGGATGCTGCGACGGTCGCCGTTCTCTTGAACGCTGATCCTGTCGCCGTTCAGGGATTGGTCGACTTTGCCGACGAAGTTATTCCGCTGAGCGATGATGCAAAGCTTCGCTTCGCGGCCGCGAAGAAGCTAAAGGATGGTGATGCTCCTGGAGCACTCGCACTCATGAATCAATCGCCTGCGACTCAATCTCCCGCACAACTCGTCCGAGCCAAGGCACTGCGAGCAACGGGTGATCGCAAGTCGTCGGCAAAGATTTTTTTCGATGTTGCTCGCTTGGAGCAGGGGACACTCATTGGATTGTTCGCCGCAAGTCAACTGAAGGCGGTCTTGGGCACGGGCATTCCTCCCAGCGAGTTGGTTGGAAAACTTGACGGCGTCGTCGCATCCATTCCGCCAATTATGGAGCGATACGTCTCGGGGATTGGCGATCCAGTCTTGTTTCAAGTTGTTCCCGAGAAGGAATTGGTTGAACCGTTTGACCCGATGGTCTACCGATTGACTGTCAAGAATCAATCGATCATTCCGCTCGCGATCACATTGGCGGGACCGATCAAAGAACAGGTCCTACTGCAACCAAGGATTTCATCGGCAAAGAACCCAGGGGTCGATCGCCTCGTGCCGCAGATTATTCCAATTGATCGAGCGCTCGAGCTTGCGCCTGATGAATCCTTGTCGATGAACTGGGACTTTGGCTGGACTGAAGTGAGTCTTCGAATTTATCAGGATCCCCTCGCAGGAGGGATCGTCGACGTCCGCGGGACAACCAATTATCTCGCAACAGCTGGATCATTTTCTTCGGGACCGTTCGGATGCGAACCGGCGGTGCATCAGATTCAAGTGAATGGTGTTCGAGTGACGCCCGAGTGGATTTCGCAGGCCATCGCCGCAAGCGCAGCACCCACCACTGATAAGGATCTGGTGTTGCTTGCGTTGCTGTCATTCGCAGCAAACAAAAAAACGATGGAGCCCGAAACCGCAACGGCCGCATGGAAGGCAATCGCAGAAGGCTTCGCGAAACTTCCGCCCGAAGCGCAGGCGTGGTTGTTGCTGGTCGGGCCACATAATGCGCCAGGATTCGAAGCAGTCTTAGAAATGGCCCGTACCACAACGTCTGGCGATGTGCGCGCTGCATACATCTTGAGTTATTGCGAAACGCCCAACGACAGCCAAATTGCCGCGGCGATTCGTTCGAATGAGCCATTTGCTCGGCAGGCAGCGGATGTCGCCCTTGCGAGATTTCAACGCGAGTCTGTGCGCGCCGATGAACGAATGCGTGGGGAGGAGAAGGGGGCAGGAGCGGGCGCCGTCGACAAGTTGAAAGATGAACAACTCAAGAGTGAAGAACCCCCTGCGCCATAGCAGTTTGCTTTCTCTATGACTCCACAAGCGAAGAGAGCAGCGCGTGCGATTGGTTTCGTGGTTGGCGTTGTGCTCGTCGGTGCAGCGCTCATCGCAATCGTGCGAAGCGCGCCGACACTCGATCAGTTGCGGGCAGTTATCGCGCGGCCGGATGGGTGGCTGATCGCATGGGCGGTCGCAGCAACGGTCGGAAATCTTGTCGGCGCCAGCGGAATGTTTTACGCACTCGTGCGCCCATTTGGACAAATCACATTTTTCGAAATGGGGAAATTGATTGCGGCATCGTCGGTTCTCAACTATTTGCCGATGAGGCCAGGACTCGTTGGGCGCGTCGTACATCAGGAAGTGGTCAACCGGATTCCGATGCGCAGATCAGTTCTGTCAATCGTCGAAGCCGCCGTGATCTGTGCGTTCACCGTGTTCTGGCTTGCCCTTGCGGTGGCAATGATTCGCTTCACTTCGACGCGCGTTATTGGAGGAGTTGTCGCAGCACTTCCAATATTCTGCGGGCTTGCCTATGCGATGCCTCAGGAGATGAGGTCACGGCGTTTCTTCGAAGCGATTTTCTGGCGGTGGATGGATCTTTTGTTGTGGACGGTTCGTTACGCAGTCGTATTCGAAATGCTCGGCATTGATTTGAACCTAGAAAGTGCAGCGGCGGCGGCATGTATCGCAGGTGCCGCAAACATGATTCCATTCATAGGCAACGGGCTCGGCGTGAGAGAGTGGGCGATTGGACTTGCAGGACCAGCGCTTGCGACATGGACAACCGATACAGGTTTAGCAGCAGAATTGCTCAACCGTTGCCTCGACTTGATTGTTGTGGCACCGATCGGCATCGGAGTCATGCCTGGTATCGCCAAGCGCATTCGAATCGCAGGCCTGAGCACAACGCCTGCAGATATGGCAAGTAAGATCGGTTCATGAATAAATCTGAACTTGCACATCGCATCGCATCAGCCGCACTTCTGCGGGGAACATTCACGCTTCGCAGCGGTCGCACGAGCAATTTCTATCTCGATAAATATCTCTTCAGCACTCAACCTGACGTGCTCGCAGAACTTGGTCGCATGTTCGCCGCATCGATCGCGAAAGGCACCACTCGACTCGCAGGCGCAGAACTGGGCGGCATTCCGCTCGTGAGTGCGGCAAGCATGGCGAGCGGTTTGCCCTGCGTTTTCATTCGAAATCAGAAGAAGGATTATGGCACCGCCAAGCAGCTCGAAGGCGTCTTGGTTGCGGGCGATAAGGTCGTCATTGTCGAAGATGTCGCGACGACAGGTGGTCAAGCGCTTGAAGCGGCGAAGGTCATTCAGGACCTCGGAGGCGTCGTCACGCACATCATCGCCACAATAGACCGTATGGAAGGTGCGCGCGAAAACATCGAAGCGGCTGGAATCGCATTTGAGAGTTTGTTCACGGTCAAAGAGTTGATGCCCAATGGATGACGCAGTGGATCTTGCGGTCGTCATCACGACATTCAACAGCATGCGCACGATTGAGCGCTGCTTGAGTAGTGTCAGGGGATTGGCTCAAGCTATTTATGTTGTCGACAGCGGCAGCACCGATGGCACAGTCGAATCTTGCAATGCGCATGGCGCTCAAGTCATGCATCATGCATGGCAAGGATTCGCAAAGCAGAAAGCGTTTGCGCTCTCACTCGCTGCGAAGCATGAGTGGGTATTGGTTCTCGACAGCGACGAGAGTCTCGAGGCTGATTTGCAAGTTGGGCTTCTCGAAGCGATTCGAGACGCTGCCCCGAAAACACGCGCCATCGAGATCAACAGAAAAATGTGGTACGTCGGGGGTTGGATCAACCATGTGGGCTTTCCGGATTGGGTCGTGCGCTGCGGTCGCCAAGGAGCGCTACGCATGATTGATCGCCCCGTTCACGAGTGCTTTGAAGCCGATGGAATGACTGTGCGTGCGAATGGCATCTGCAGGCATGACTCGTGGGATGGATTTTGTGATGCGGTCGAGCGAGGTGCGAGGTATGCCACGCTCTCGGCAGCAGGGCGTCGGCCCAGCAAGTTCCCTGTATTTTCGGCGAGTTGCAGCATCTTTGCCATCATCTTCAAGCAGGGCATCATGCGTCGAGGTTTTCTCGACGGCTGGCGCGGCGCTGCGGCGATCGCTGCCTATTCAATCGGACGATTCACTTCGACGATGGCGGCGTTCGAACGCAGTCGATAGCAGTTCAACCACCCACGCGACTACGCAGGTTGTCGAGCACATTCATAAAGTTGATGTATGCGTCGTATGGACTTTCATACGGGCTGAAGTACTTGTGTACGTCGCCATCTGACCAATATTTCGTGCACATGTAATACAAGTGATCGCTCGTTGTCAGTTTTCGCCAATCTTCCAGGACGTGCTCGTCGCCCGCATCGTGCTTGCGCTTGACGGCCTCTTCCAAGCGGTAGAGCTCTGCCACCGCATTGTCCTGCAGCGGATTTCCAAGCCATGCGGTGATGTCTCGTTCGGTGTCAGCCCAAGAAGTGGGTCGGTCCACGTCGTACTCGCCAATGGGTTGATAAATGTCCGCCACTTGCGAAGGAGTCAGAAACGTATTTTGCCCAGGATTTACGTCAAAGATTTTCTCTGGCATCGCATCGAGGAACTTGAAGATCCCCGTCTCGGCCCATTGATGTTCGCCGAGCGTTTCATAGTCCATAAACAAATTGCAGAGGAATCCATTGCCGTTGATTTGGTTCACCCAGCGAGCAAATTTTTCAGCGGAAAGCGGCCAGTCAGCCCAGTTTCGATCCGAGAACCGAAAGGCGATGTCGTCGGAAAGCCTGTAATTCTTCAGCAGCAATTTGACGGCGTTGCAGCCAGCTGGAACGGCACGTGCCGGCGGCGCATAGACGAAGTTTGGCGAACGCGTCGCAAGGTGGCGATCGACACCTTCGCACAAGATTGCCTTGTGTTTTCCGAGCCATGAGATGTGGCCTGCGAGTTCATTGTTAAAAATCAGTTCGGTGTTGCGAAAAACAGTCGGCGTCACACCGAACATCCTGCGAAGTCGGGCCTCTTGATTGGCAATCTGCGCGTTGAATTCCGTCTTGGAAAAGAGGAATGAAAGTGAATGATGACTCGTTTCGCCGATGAACTCGCAGGCGCCAGTCGCGTTAAGTTCGCGCATAGTGTCAACGACATCGGGCGCCCACTGCTCAAGTTGATCGAGCACAGTTCCAGAGAATGAATAAGAGACACGGAAGCGTCCTTCGTGCCGTCGTACCAAATCTAGAATCTGTTTCGTCGCAGGTCGATAGCACTTGTCGGCGACCTTCTTCATGATCGATGCATTCGCATCGTTATCGAAATAAAACGGGTCGCTATCAAATACGGAATATTGACGTAGTCGAAAAGGCTGATGGACTTGAAAATAGATACAGACTGCGGTCATGGGATGGGGAGTCTACGGTCTCATCTGCTATTCTTTGGAATCACCCAAACGGAGTCCCTATGAGCACAAATCCAGTCGTTCCACTTCTTGACCTCAAGCCACAATACCAATCGATCAAGTCAGAGATCGACGAAGCGGTCGCACGGGTGATCGCAAGCCAAATATTCATTCTGGGTCCAGAGGTCGAGGCGTTTGAGAAAGAAATCGCAGAGTATTGCGGCATCAAGTACGCCGTGGGTTGCACGAGTGGCTCCGACGCAATTGTCTTGGCATTGATGGCGCTTGGTGGGAAGCCTGGCGACGAGGTCCTTTGTCCCTCGTACACCTTTTTCGCGACGGGTGGCGCTGTCGCGCGCATCGGCCTGAAACCTGTTTGGGTCGATATCGATCCCGTGACTTACAACATGTGCCCTGTGCTGACCGCGGAAGCAGCGAAGTCGTGCAAGAAACTCAAGGCAATCATGCCAGTTCATTTGTATGGCCAAGCAGCGGACATGGTTGCATTTGAGGCACTCGCCGCTCGGCTGAATGTCTCAGTCGTGGAAGATGCGGCGCAGGCCATCGGCTCTCGCGATGCACAAGGTGTTCCAGTGGGTGTGCGTGGCGCAATCGCAACGTGGAGTTTCTTCCCTTCGAAAAATCTCGGTGGGTTTGGTGATGCAGGAATGTGCACGACCAATAGTGCGGAGCTCGCTGATTCGATGAAGATGCTGCGGGTTCACGGAAGCAAGGTGAAGTACATCCACACTGTTGTGGGCATGAACGGCCGATTGGATGCGCTGCAGGCGGCAGTTTTACGCGTGAAATTGCGCCACTTGGAAGCCTGGCATGCGGGCCGTCAACGCAACGCAGCATTTTATGATGGCGCGTTCGCAGCAGCGGGCGCAAGCGATTCCCGAACGCCGCTCACCTCTCATCAGAAGGGTGGAATTGCGATGCGCTTCCCATACAAGATTCCTGCGCCTGCGCGCCATATTTATAACCAGTACATCATCCGCGTTCCGCAAGGCATGCGTGACGACTTGCGCGCACATCTCACCGCACAGAAGATTGGGACGGAGATTTACTACCCAGTGCCACTCCATTTGCAAGAGTGCTTTGAATACTTGGGAACAAAGCCAGGAACGCTTCCGCATACCGAAGCGGCATCGCTGGAAACAATTGCGCTTCCGATTTTCCCAGATCTCACGCCAGATCAACTGCGACATGTCGCCGAACGAGTGGTTCAATATGTCGCAGCGAATTCGAAATCAGCTGTAAGCGTGTGACGGAATTTTCGACCCATCCGTGGGACAGCGACCTCGATTGGCGTAACGCTGAGCGAACGACGCGTGGCGGAACGTGGCAAGATCTCGTTGGCGAACCTGCGCATTTGATCGCTGCAATCTTTGCCCTGGTGATGGAGCCAATTTCGACGGCAACGGCGAGCATTGGGTTTGCAACGCTCTGCATGATTGCGGCTCTGCGGCTTCCAGTGCTCTGGCCCATTTGGCGCAGGATGCTTGGGCAAACGTGGATCAAATTGTTGGTGATTTGGATTGTGTGGACGGCGATTTCGATTGCGTGGTCGCCGGATCAAGCCAAGGGGTTTGATCGTTTAGGGGCTCTCAAGTTCTTCGCATGGTTACCGTTGCTTTGGCCGCTCCATCGATATTGGAAGTGGTTGTTCGGTGGATTCTTGTTCTCAACGGTGGTGCTTCAGGGAATCCAAATTTCAGGAGAGTTCTTCGGGGCGACGCACCACGGCGGAAGCCTCGCTGCAGGGATGCGACATCCGACGATGGCAGGAATGTGGAACGGGATCGCACTCAGCTGCTGGCTTTTTCTTTCGGTGGCTGCTGGATGGCGAGTGATGTTGCTCGCAGTGCCGATGGCGAGTCTTTGTGCATTTGGATTTTTCTGGGCTGGTCAGCGCGCGGCGCTCGTTGGAATCATCATCGAGATCGCAGTGACCAACATCATTCTTGGATTCGTCGCCAAAGGATGGATGCACAAGGCGATCACACGTGGCATGATCGGCGTTGTCATTCTTGGCGCTGTTTATTTTATCGCTGGAGCACGGATGACGGCCAAGCTTGCGCAGGTATCAAAGGAAACGACGCAGTCGCTGCAGGGCGATGCGCCAGAAATCGTGGAGACGCGAATCGCGATGTGGAAAACATCACTGATTGCGTGGGAGAAAAATCCGATGTTTGGAGTCGGCTTGGGCGGGTATCAAATGGCCACGGCAGGGATCGATGTTGGATATAAGAAACGAGGCAAAGTGAAGGACATTCATAACTTCGACACGTCCCACTCCACATACATCATGATTCTCACGGAATCGGGCCTTGTAGGGATCGCCCTTTTTCTTGCTTGGGCTGTCGCATTCTTGGTGCGTGCAATCGATTGCACGCGTGTCGATCCGCTGCGCATTGGCGCATTCGGCGGTGCGATCATTTGGTTTTCAGCAGCGGCGTTCGATAGTTTCAACACACGCGGTGTGTTCTTGACAGTGGGCGTCATCATGATGGCGCTTGCGGTGATGCCACGATCCGACACGTCGCCCGCAATTGGAAAGTAAGAAATAAAAACGGTCGCCTCATTGCGCATGCGCGTTGAGACGACCGTTTGGTCTTTGTGGAATTGAAAGCAGAAATCAAATCACTTGATGAGGAAGTCTTCCTTTTTCTTGCCGGCTTTCAGCTCGGCGGCCATCCAACCTGGCGGTTTTCCACGACCAGCCCAAGTTTCGCCCTTCTTGTTGCGATACTTCGGCTTCACCTTGAGGCGTTTGTCGTTGGGCTTGAGCGCCGAGCCAGCCTTTGCTGTCGCAGTGCCCACTTTGTACATAGTCGTTCCAACGTTTGTTCTCAGTGCAGTTCCGGCCGCATTCAAGTGGGCGACGGTCAGACCGTGCTTGCGCATTTGCGTCTTGATGGATTTGACGACCTTCTCAATCTTCGCAGTTTCCACTGCGCGCAGCTTTTCAGCTTGCTTCGTAAGACTGGCTATTTGTTGCATGACGGATTGATAATTGACTGGCATGGTGGATTCCTATTCTTCCCGGAATAGGGGTGAAGTTAAAGGTGGCTTAACGTTAAACC
>CAIXJC010000028.1 GCA_903919715.1 uncultured bacterium
AATGGTCGCGGGAGTTGTTGGCGGCGCTACTGGTGCAGGCGCAGGAATTGGCGCAGGAGGAGTTGGTTGCGGAACTGGTTCAGGCGCAGGTGCCTCGGCTGGCGGAACGACTGGTGCATCAACTGGCGGAATGACCGGTGCATCGGCTGGCGGAACGACTGGCGCATCAAGTGGCGGAACGACTGGTGCATCAACTGGCGGAATGACCGGTGCGTCGGCTGGCGGAACGACCGGTGCGTCGGCTGGCGGAACGACTGGTGCATCAACTGGTGGAACGACCGGTGCGTCGGCTGGTGGAACGATTAGCGCATCGGTTGGCGCGGGCTCGATAGCAACGGCATCGGTTGGAACCGGTTCTGGTGTGAGTGCGGTCGCATCATTTGGCGGCGTAATGAGCGTATTAGTCTCGACCTGCTCTGGATCGATTGGAACATCTCCAATCTCCCCTGATTGAGCAGTCTGTTCGGACGAACATGCGAAGAGAAACGAAATCGACGCGACAATGGTCAGGGAGATCCGCAACATGAACAAAGCGTACCCGTACTATTCGTGATGATGTGTCGCCTTCTCTATCTCATCACGGCGAGCGTGACTTTGCTGACCGCTTGCAGTCCAGCCATTCAGGGAACTGCTCATGGCGGAATTGATTATCCATATGGTCCTGCATCGTTCACAATTCACCTACTGAGTCGATTTGATCACGGAACTGGCACCCAAGTTTCTGGCGCCGTTGTTTGTGTGGAATTTGACGATATCGATCAACAGCCGACCCGCGCAACCGGATCGTTAGAGATCGAAATTAGCCCACCAGGCCAAGCGAAACTTGAAAAGGTGTTTGACTTGAGCGACCTGAAAACAAACTCGAACACATGGAATCGGTCCACGCGGATGTACCAAGTCAGTTTTCAGTTTGACCCAATTCTCTCGGTTGCGCCAGAGGGTGGCGTTCCTGTCAAGGTGACTTGGACTCCAGTCGGTGGGAATCCGATTACGGTGCGGGAACTACTGCGGGAGTTGGGACACCGTTAGTGGAACCTGTGGTCGTTTCGGTCGGACTTCCATTTTGGGGCGAGTTATATTTTTGTTCGTATTTCGCTTTAAGTTCTGTTTGATGACTTTTGAGCTCGATACTTCGACCATCAAGCCATGCGCTGCGAACGCTTGATTTAATTTCAAGCGGGTCGCCATCGTGCAATAAAAGAGTCGCGCTACGACCAAGAGCGATGACACCATATCGATCATCAACTCCACACAAGTGTGCTGGAACACGAGTGATCGCAGCGATCGCGTCTTCACGAGGAAGTCCAAACGCTACGGCGACTGCGGCATGGTGAACAAGGTTGCGATCGTTGGAAGGTTCGTCGCCAGTCGCAATCGCAACCTCGATTCCCTTGGCTGCCAATCGTGCTGGTAAGGCATATGCAGAGTCGTAATCATCATGGGCAAATCGTGGCAATCGAAGAACTCCCTGAACAATCACTGGCACTTTGTGAGCAATCAACAAATCTGCGACGGCGGGGGCTCCTTGTCCACCCACGATGATCGGTTTCATTCCCCGTGATGTTGACCAGATAATCGCCGATTCAATTTGGCCAGCGCTCGCTGCTTCGATAAAGAGTGGACGAGATCCATCAAGCACATCACGCAAACGCTCGAAGCGCAAATCAACAGGGAGTGAGAGGTCTGCAGTTCGCGCTCGAGAATAAGCCTGCGCTGAATCAAAGAAATCATCGAATGCACGCAGCGTGATCCGTCGCTCTTTCTCCTGTTCTTGGGCGCTCTTTGTGGTGTACCAACGCGGCGCTGGCTCAGTCGCTGGCCAACGAAGAATGGTTCCAGCATCAGGCACGACTGCAAGATCATCAGTTGTCCAACCATTCAGTCGAATCAAACTTGCCTCTCCGCTGACGCTGCCACCCTTTGGAAATACCAACGCCATCAGAACACCGCCAAGCCTGGCAACCGGAATCAAACTGCTATCTGGATTGACCGCAAGCCATGCAGCGACTTCTGGATGGAAAGTTCCTTGTTCAACGCGATCATCCGTTGCTCGAACTTGATCGGTCTCGATAAGTCCAAGCGTTGTGGCACTCGAAATGAATCCCGGCGTCATGTGCATTCCAGTTGCATCAATGCGCTGCGCATTTGATGGCAACGGATCTCCATTTGTCCCGTGGGCTGTACCAGTGCCGATTGCGATAATTTTTCCAGTATCCACGATGATGAATCCATCTTGAATAACAGCCGCACCTTGCACGGCGGTGTGAATCGTTGCGTGTTCGATGATGAACGGAACTGTTTGTGCCGCCGCGGGAACAAGCGTGCTTTGAGAAAAAATCCCGCACAGATGTATCGAAAAAAGAACAGAAAAGTTTAGGATCATTTTGATATTTCTCCACATCCGCAGTTACCAGCCGAGCGAGTGGCACGAATGTCCAATCCACGTCGCCACAAATCCAAGAAGAAGTCGTCACGTGAATCAATCATCCGTGCACGAAGCGTTGCGGGTGCGGGTATTGGTGCAGGCTTCGCGGTCTCGGCATCGGGCTTCTTTGGTTCTTTCTCTTTGACCTTTTCTTTGCCTTGTGTCGCCGCCATAATCAACTGTTGTCGCAGTATTTCTCGCGGTCCACGGGTGGCAAGATCATTCATTCGGTCGAATCGTTTCGTACCCTCGATCCATGTTTGCTCACACAGAGTCAATGGGCTCAGTGGATCGCCAGACCATAAAACCAGATCAGCATCTTTTCCGAGTTCAATACTTCCAGTCTTGTCCCCAACGCCAAGTTGGCGCGCAGGATTAATCGTGACGAATTCGAGAGATCGTGCTGGAGGGAGATTGCCATATTTCACCGCTTTAGCTGCTTCTGTATTGAGATGTCGCGCAAGTTCGTCCGAGTCGGAATTGAAAGACATCAACACTCCTTGACCTTGCATCATCGCACCACTCCAGGGAATTGCGTCCATGACTTCCATCTTGTATGCCCACCAATCACTGAAACACGATCCGCCTGCGCCATGATGCGCAATCGCGTCTGCCACTTTGTATCCCTCAAGAACATGTTGAAATGTCCCAATTCGAAAGCCGAATTCATCAGCAAGGCGGATGAGCATGAGAATCTCGTCTTGGCGGTATGAGTGACAATGAATGATTCTCTTGCCTTCAAGTATTTCTGCAAGCGCTTCGAGTTGGAGATCGATGCGCGGTGGAATGCGATTGTTTGCACCAACCCGCGTCGCAAACATCACCTGCGCCGCTCGATATTCCTTTGCTGCGCGAAAACGGTCGCGGAGAAACGCCTCAACGCCCATTCGCGTCTGTGGATAGCGTCCCTTTGGCCGAACAACATTTTCGCCAAGGGCAAACTTGATTCCAGGTTTCGCAGTCGTGACGGGCCACTGTGAAACTGGCGATCCCCATTTCAATTTGACCACACTGTTCTGTCCACCAATTGGATTTGCGCTTCCATGAAGTTGGTTTGCGCAAGTCAATCCGCCAGCGAGTTCGCGGTACCAGCCAACGTCTGAAGGATCGATGACATCGTTGAGTCGCACTTCTGCGCTGCACGCCTCCGTCCATTCATTGACTGACCCATCGACCCCAGTATGGCTATGGCAATCGATAAGCCCCGGGGTCAAGTGCCGACCCGCACAGTCGATGACTCGGGCGTCTGGCGGCACCGAAAGGTTCTTTCCAATTTGCGCAATAACACCATCACGTACGAAAACATCTGTGTCGGTGAGAATTCCAGCGGCGGCGCTTGTCCAGACGGTGGCGCCTTTGAAAACCACATTTTCACGTGCTGGAATTGCGGAGTACCCAAAGTCACCGAAAGGAAAAGTAATTGGAACATCGGGACGCGGAACGGTTTTTAATACGTTTTTTTCTTCGGGCTTTTCGGCAGCCTTTGCAATTTCGATTACTGCGGGAACGGCGATAAAAATCGTCGACAAACCATTTGCTGGCTGCGCATCGATCGTCAGATGGTCTCCATCGGTTCGCAGCGCACACCGAAGTGTTCCTGTCAAACCAAGTGCTTCGCCATCGACGACGAATCCGCCGCGCAGGCGATCTAGAGAAATCTTGCTCGCACTGAAATTCCGTTTGGACCCGTCAGCAATAGTGATCTCGAATTCAATTGTGTGTTTCTTTGAATCAATGACGATCGATCGTGCGATTCCATCCGCGAGCACGAGCGAGAATCGTCCAGTACCAACGAAGTCATTTTCAAATGGAGTTTTATCGGGTGCAGCCGCGTCGTACGAGCGACCAGCGATCCATACTTCAGTAATTCGTGAATCCTCAGCGAAGAGTGGGCCATCGCTGATGGTGAGATTCGCCATTCGCCCAGGTGCAATCGTTCCAAGCGTTTCGCTCATTCCAATCAGTGCAGCGGGTGCGGTCGTCAAGGCCGCGAGCAATTGTGTTTCGCTGAGTCCAGCCTCGAGCGCCTCACGAGCGCGAGTTGGAAAAGAGTCGCGTTGTTTCAAGCGGCTTGTTGTCAGGGATACATCAACTCCAGCGGCGATAAGTCGGCTGAGGTTCGATGGCGCGACAGCCCATGTGGCAAGTTCGCGAAGAGAAACACTCTCCGACATTCGGGGCGAAGAAAGGTCTGGAGCTTCTGGGAAATCAAGAGGAATAATGATTGGCAAGTGCAGCGCGGCGATCTCGTTGATCTCTCGAAATTCACGACCGCCACCGAGAATTGAGGCGGTCAACTTGAATTCTTTCGCAAGGCCACCAACGCGTATGGCATCGAGTTCTGTCGCAGCATCAAAGAGAACACGTTCCTTTGCGATGATTGCCAGTGATAACGCATCGAGTGCAGCGGCAGCAGTGGGTGGATCGTTTCCAGCCGGATGTGCGTTCCAAACAGAGATTGAGTTTGCACGCCATTTCGCATCGAGAAACGTTTGCCTCAGAAGTGCAACTGCTCCCATGGTTGAGTTGGGATACGCAGGAGTGTGTTGGTCATCATCTTCGTTTTCTGGAGGTGCACCTGACGCACTTCTTCCAAACGAAACAAATTGTCCAGCGCCACTACCGATGGTTCGAGTTCCGTAGGGTTCCGTCCCAAGTAGAACAACAGAACCGCGACCGCGGAAAATGCCAGAATCGGGATATGCGGCGGCGATCGTAAATCCGAGTGCTCGTAGTTCCTGTCGAAGATCAGCTGAAATTGGTGGCAGATTCTCCGTTGCAACTTGCGGAGTGACATTGGGATTCCAATGAGCACCAGCGTCGCTGGCAACTTTCTTTGCGAGTGCCGCGGAGTCGAGGAGAAGCGATGGTTCGATGAATCCCGCCATGACGGTTTTTCCGCGTCCATTATGGATGGTGGCACCAGCGGGAATGGAAACAGTTGCGCTTGGACCGACGGCTTCGATCCAACCATCTCGCATCAGAATCGTCGCATCGTCGATCTTGATCTGTGGCGAGGCGAAGACTGTGGCGTGCTCAATCGCATCCCAACGAACATCCGACGGACGAATACCGTTGACCGGGGGCGATTGTGCATCAACGCCACAGGTTGTAAAGAATGCGACCCAAAACGATACGAAGTCATTTCGTCGAATTTTCACATCCCAAGTGTATGAGTCGGGATGCAAAGTGGGATTTGAATTTACACCCCCCGAATTCACCGATAAATAGCAAGAATCAGCGAAGCGTCAGAGAGAGGCGGGTGCGAAAGCGATCCTCAAAATCAATGGTGGCGAAGTTCTTCAAGCATTCGGTCGATTGCCGCCGAGAGTCGAGTTTCGGTATCAAAGGATCCATCCGCAATCATCAGTTTGATCTTCGCAATACGTTCGGCGCGAACCTCAGGCATTGCGCGCAAATGTGCGAGGTGTCGAGCGTGCTCTTCAGAATGGTCAGCCAACTCTGATGCGAGCGGGCGAACATTTGAACATGAAGCGACGGTCATACTGGGCATGGTCTTTGACGTTTGTGTGGATTCGGACATGATGCAACTCCTACGACCGGCGCTTCAGATCCATCTTCAGCATCGGCCTGACGTCTACTCGTGACATCCTTGTAATGAGCCCAAACTCTGAACTCAAGGTACCTATCGTCGCATTCAATCGGAAGACTTCAACTATTCAAATTGTGCTTGTAAAGCGAGTTATGATCCACCAAGTTATGCCACTACGTCACGCATCAACAATCGCTGCGCTCTTGATGGTTGCTGCAGTTGCGCTCACGAGTGGATGCGCAGATACCCCTAATAATTCGAAGAAAAAAGCGGTTTCTGATCAAGCAAAGGACCCTGATGCACTCTTTAGTGACGAAGAGATTCCCGACAGCGGCATTCTGTCGGGGACAGCTGGGAAGACTACGAAGGCCTCGACGCGCCCAAAGTCTCCAAGTTGGTCAGTTCCTGGGAGTCCTCAAACGGCTTCGCAAGTTTCGGCGACAGCCGACGATCCATCGCCTGCACCCGCTGACACGGTTGCGAAAGTGGACTCCAAATCAACCACATCGAAATCATCGGCGAAAGAAGACCGTCGCTGGGGAATCATCTTGCAGACTTTTTCTGGGGAAGATCACGCGCAACTTGCTGAGGCAGCGTGCGTGCAATTGCGGCGGCGATATCCGTTGTTGGCTGAAGCATTTGTACGTGAGAAGGCGAATGGATCGGTCGTGATGGTTGGTCGCTTCACTGGAACGGATGATCCAGCAGCGAAGCCACTTGTGAAAGAGGTTCAAGCATTGACGGATGGAAATGATCGTCCGTTTGCGCGATCATTTTTAACGCGCGTCGATACCGCGCGCACTGGTGCAATGGGAGCATTCGACTTGCGTAGGGCTCGTCTGGCAAACCCAACCGCACGAACTCTGTATTCGGTTGAAGTTGCGGTTTGGAGCGACTTTGGTTCGGGAGAAATTTCCGTCGATGAGATTCGGCGTAAAGCCGAAGCATTCACAGCACAGCTTCGAGCTCAGGGTCTCCCTGCGTTTTACAACCATGACGATGATCGTCGCATGAGCATCGTGACAATCGGAATCTTTGGCGAGAATGCTTATAACGCGAAGACAACGCTTTATTCAGACGAAGTAGAAGCGATTAAAAAACGGTTTCCAAAGTTGCTTGTGAATGGAGAAGATCTCTTGCGGCCGGTACGAAAGGGTTCGAAGGAAACGACTCCAGAAACAACATTGTTGGTCGAGGTTCCGCGGTGATGGCGACTCGTGCTAGTACAGGAACGCGAAGTCCACGCATGGCTCGCGGCGAATCACAACCCGAGTCACCGGGAGATCCATTCATTTCATCGCTCGCACGCGTGGCGTTGGACGGTCAGATTCTTGGGCAAGATCGGGCATTAAAAACACTTGGAAAATCACTTGTTTCTGGGCATTTTCCGCATGCATGGATTTTTCATGGTCCAAGCGGTACCGGGAAATGCACGACAGCTTTGCGCATTGCCGCAGTCGTTGTTGATCCGCTTTCGGGCGATGCAGAGAGAAAAAATTGTTCACCGAAGTTAGAGGGTCCCAGCGCGGCCTTCCTTCGCGCTGGAACGCATCCAGATGTGAAAATCATTCGTGCGGAGCTCGCAAGTTCAAGTGCGGATCGAGAACTTCGCGACCGCAAACAGAACAACATTCCAGTTGCGTTATTGCGCGAGCACATGATCGGCGGAGTCTCTGGTTCGGGCGCAAGGATCGATGCGGCGGTGTATCGATCTAGCGCGATGGGCGCCGGAAAAGTGTTCATCATTGATGAGGCTGAGCGCTTAGAAACAGATGGACAAAATGTTCTCTTGAAGACGCTCGAAGAGCCGCCTCCGGGAACGGTGATTATCTTGGTGACGAAAAGTTTGGATCGATTGCTGCCGACGGTTCGGAGTCGCTGTCAATCGGTCGGATTCTTTCCGCTCGCAGAGTCTGTGATGGATGGATGGCTCAATGCCAATCTTGGCGAGATCAACGGCGCAGCTCGTGAATTTGTGAGGATGTATGCGGCTGGATCACCGGGTGCCGCAGTGACTTCTGTCGCACTTGGGCTGCAATCACTTCATGCCGACCTGATGCCGATGATTGATCAAATTGAGCGTGGTGTGTGCCCGTTGGCGATGAGTGAGCGAATGAATGACTTCGCTGCGGAGGTCGCAGATGCTGCGGTCAAGAAAAACGAGAATGCGAGTAAGGAAGCGGCGAATCGACGTGCGACTAGCGTCGTGTTTTCAGTCATCGGAGCAGAAATCGTGCGGCGCATTCGAGCGGGAGCAGACTCGCCTGGTCAGTTGGAATATTGGTCGAAGGTTCCTGATGTCATCGCAGAAGCGGAGAGAAATTTGCAGGCGAACGTCAACCAAAAATTAGTCCTCGCAGATTTCATTGCGCAGTGGTCCTGCTTAGCGGGGACGTCCGCAGGAAAATCTGCGTGAAGGCTGGGTTGGAAATTGAACGGGTGTGGTTGTTGCGGAGCATGCCAGTTCTGCCGAAGGACCATGCAGTATGGCAACTGGATCAGGGTTATCTCGTTCACAAAGACGGATTGTCGATGGGGCGGATTCGCCGAACAATTCTTCCAGACGGAACCAAGAGATTTCATCTGAATTACAAGAGCGGGTCTGGGCTGATCCGTGAGGAGACGGAGTCCCAGATCACTTCGGATGCATTCAATCAAGATTGGCCTCAAACGATAGGGCGCAGGGTTTGCAAGAAACGCCACCGTGTTCCCACAGGCGATCTTGTCTGGGAAATTGACGAGTTTTCGGACTTTCCGTTGGTCTTGGCCGAGGTGGAATTGCCAACCGCTGACCATCCAGTGACTATTCCACAGTGGCTCGCCCCGTGGATCTTGAAGGAAGTGACTGCGGATTCACGGTATCGCAATTACAATCTCGCCACGCAGGGACCTCCCTCTGTGGCGCAGGGCGGTTAGTATCGCCAATTGGTAATTATTTATGACGACTTTTCATTGCCGAATCGTGACTCCATCTGAAGCCGTACTGGACGAAGAAGTCCAATACGTCTCATTTCAAGCATTTGATGGTCAGCAAGGTGTGATGCGAGGGGCATCACCTTTTCTGTCCAAATTAGGCGGCGGCGTCTGTCGCATCGATAGCGCGGTTGGGCGTACGGAATATGTGCTTCATGGTGGATTCGCGCAGATGAACCAGAACACATTGGTGCTTCTAGCTGATGGAGCCGAACTTGCTTCATCAATCGATTCTGAAGATGCGCTTAAAAAAGTCTCGCAAGCAGATGCAAAGGTGAACGCGGTCAATGAAAAGCCACTGACGCTTGCACAGCGCGAGTCGATTGAGAACGAACAATCCTTGTCGCGCGCGCGCCTTGCCGCATCGCGTCGGCGATAATCATGACCGTGAAGCCATCCGTTGAAGTTGAAGGCGCCGAGCAGGCTTTGCCCGCGGCACAGGTAGCGATCGAGACCGAAGAGATTCCATGCGCAGACCTTCCGTTGCTTCGTCGAATTGAAGCATTATTGTTCGCTGCGGATCGGCCACTCTCGGATGCTCGCATCGCGGATTTGCTTGGAGTGTCTGGCAAGAGCAAATCGCTGACAACCATTCGTGATGCGGTTGAAGAGCTGAATGCTTTGTATCTCACAAGCGGATGCGTCTTCAAGATCGAGCAGGTCGCAGGCGGACGACAGGTTCTCACACTGCCCGCATTCGCACCGATTGTTGCGAGGTTGCGTGGGGAGAAACAACAAACACGGCTGACTCAGCCAGCGATCGAGACGCTGGCGATCGTTGCATATCGCCAACCAATCCAACGATCGGAAATTGAAGCGATTCGTGGCGTTGCCTGTGGTGAAGTGTTGCGTGGACTGCTTGAACGCAGACTTGTTCGAATTGTTGGTCGCGCAGAAGAGTTGGGTCGACCAATGCTGTATGGCACGACAAGCGAATTTTTAAAGGTCTTTGGTCTTTCGAGTTTGTCGGATCTTCCGCAATCAAAAGAACTGCGTATCTGACGCTCGTTTAAAAGCTCTTTCAAACAAGAGTTTGGCAAAAAAAGAATTTGGTCTGGACCTATTCAAGGTTGGACCGAGTCTTACTTGCGTCGTCGAGATCGGACGAACGGCATCAATCCAATCAAAGCGATCGATGCGGGTCCAGGAACAGACTGGAATGAAAAGGCACTCGTAAAACTTGCTTCACCGCCAGCGGAAAGGCGAAGCGAGTATTGAATTGAGAAGTTATTTGAAACTGAACTCGCAATTTGTAGGTTGCTGAAATTGAAATTTCCAAGCGATACCACTTGATAGGGTTGCGCAAAGAACAGCGCACTATTGAGTTGGCTGTTTACCGTTGTTCCGTCGATACCAGCTGTCCAGAGTGGACCCGTGCTCGTCAAACTTCCCAGTGATCCAGATCCATTGACATATTGACCTCCAAGAGATCCAGCTGCGACGAATGGACCAGTTGCGGTACCAAGAACGCTCACTGTGACAAGAAAGTCCTGTGCACTCGCCGTATTGTTTCGAATAACAATGTTTGCGTTCGAAAATCCTGCACCTGTTGTAGGGTTCCACCCTTGGATATCGTTGGCCCAACTGACGGATGCTTGAGATCCAGTCCATCCACCAGTATTTCCCCATGCATAAGGTGAAATTTGTGTGACTGCATTTGTTGGGGCGCCGCTTCCAGCGGAAGTTACGACGTTAAAAAGTGCGCCGGCGGAAGTAAATCCAGCGTTCGTTTCACTTGAGAGCGCGAACACAATTCCACTGACGAAGACGAAGTTTTTTGCGATGTTTGTTTTCATATCAACTCTTTAACCACCGAGTTTTTGACCAAGCCCCGGACAATAAAATTTAAATCATTCAAATCGACGTCGACCACGGCGGCCGACCGCTCCAGCCAAGAGAGCCATTGCGAGTGCTCCTGGTGCTGGAACAGAATTTGCAACAAAGATGCTCGAGAAAGAAACAGAGTCACCAGCACTCAAAGTGAATGCAAAGTGAATTCCAATCGTGCTGTTGATCGATGGGCCAGCAAGCGGCGCACCTTGGCCGAATGATCCACCACTGAATGAGACCGTTCCAAATTGACTCGCGACAGATTGATTTGTGTTCGTCATGAGTGACTGGACAAAGAGACCGTCGGCCAGTGCTGTATAGACGGCACCACCACTCGTTGAAGTCAACGAAGCAGAGCCAGAGCCATTGGAATCAGTCAGTGTTCCAGAAACTTGTCCCGAGACAGTGCTTTGGCTGATCGCTGGAGAAATCGGAAGTGAGAAATCCACGACATAGGATTTCGCAAGCGCCGTGTCGTTGGTCAACGAAAAAGTTCCAGTGATGAATGGATCTTGATCCACCATGTATGACCAACTCATGCTCGTTCCAGACAAGCCTGCACAAGCTCCTTGGAAAAACCATTCAGTCGCAGAGGCTTGGGTTGCTGAGCCAAAATTGCACGCTTCGCCCCCCGACGCAGCACCAGCCGATCCAACTTGAAAGTGAAAACTTGGGGGAGTAATGGCGGCTTGTGACTCGATGGCTGTAATGCCAAGAGAGAGCAAAGCAACGGCAACCTCAATCTTATTTTTCATATCCTTTTCCTTCTCAAGCCAAATGCGGCTTGTAATCTCCCAAAGTGAAAGTCTCGACCCTTAATCGAGATTCTGGCGAACAACTTCCAGAACATGGAGAAATTACTCCCGCGAGAACCAAAAGCAAAACAATTACTCAAAAATTCATTTTTGTCTCAAATCGCTAGTTCATTTTCGCTTGAATGATTTTTGGCTTCCCCTAATTCAGAGTCGCCTTTGGCTCGTTCTATCCATGAATCGATAGCGAGAACCATTTCTGATAAGGCAACAGCTGTTCTGATCGCTTCTTTTAGCGGTTTTATCGGACCCATTGTCTTGCTGTACCAGGCAATTCTCGACCGCATTGTGTGAAGTGCGTGCCGTTCTGAAGGGGCATATTGAGTCAGAAGGTCAATGTGCCGCCGAATCATCTGGCACTTATATAGGAAGGATGGCGCAAATACCTGTTCTGGAACTGGCTGCGCACCCATTCGAATCAGTTCGAGCGCCTGGCGGAAGATCCAGGGAGTACGAAGGGCGCCACGGCCAATCATGACACCAGCGCAATTTGTCTGCCGCATGAGATCGATGACATGATGGGGTTCTGTGACATCGCCGTTGCCAATGACAGGAATGGAATCAACTGCGGCAACGACCTCACCGATTCGATCCCAGTCTGCCTTGCCTGAGAAAAATTGAACGGTCCAGCGACCGTGCACGGTGACTGCCTGAATTCCGATGCTCTCGAGGTCGTGAGCGAGGACGGGGGCGACGAAGTGTTCGCGGTCCCAGCCCAAGCGCATTTTTGCAGTGACTGGCACGCGTCCGCCACTGTGTTTGCGTACCGCTTCAACAATGCTTTCAGTCAACCGCATCGTTGAGGCGCAATCGCGTAAAAGAAGTGATCCGCCGTGTTTTTTAGCGACTTTGTCAACTGGGCAGCCCATGTTGATGTCGATCAGTTTCGCTCCGTGATCAATTGCCCAACACGCTGCTTCTGGAAGTGGATCTTCATAATTTCCATACAACTGCATTCCGCATGGATTATCGAGATCGTTTGTTGCGGCAAGTTCGAGCGTTCGAGCAGACCCGTTGAGTATTGCGCGCGAATTCAGCAGGTCTGTACTGGCCAAACCGACCCCGCCTTGTTCGCGGCAAAGAATTCGAAATGACAGATCGCAGTGCCCTGCAATGGGAGCAAGCAGAAGCGGCGAGTCGAGGATCAACGGTCCAATCTGAAGCATGAGAACCATATTGTGCCGTAGAATGGCTCCATGCAAAGATGTTTTTCGCTAATTTTTGTAGTTACCTGTGCCATCTGTGGGATTTTCACGGTTTGCATTGGCGGTTGCTCGAATGAGTTTTTGGCGACTTATCAGGGTGAGCGATTCGCAGCGACGGCATCGCCCTTAGTTGTTTCGACACGGCCTGCGAATTCTGGACTCATTGGATCGTCAAACTTTGTCTCCGCATCAGGATTCGGCGAGCCCGAAGCAATCAATGCTGCGCGCGAAGTTGGAGCTGACTTTGTTCAGTGGTCACGCGGATTGGATACCCGCGATGCAACAGCGGGAGCGGGTGTTGTGAAATCGAGTTTGTCACCAACAGGTCCCGTCTCATCTTGGGCACCAGTTCAGCCAGGCGGATTTGTGTATCGATATGTTGCGCGTTATTACAAGACGGGCGTGAAGGATTTCGCGCAGGCAGTCGAGACCGCTCCGCAACTTCCTTCGAGTCGCGATACCCAAGTTATTGAAGACGATCAGGCGGCGACGAAAAAAGCATCTGGTCGCTGAACGCATCGCATTGAAAAATTCGATCGCGGCGGCGCCCAGTGATTTCGCGAAGAATTTTTTGCGAGACAAATTTATCGACGATCGCTTGCGCAGCGCGGAAGGTCACTCCCATTTGCACCGCAGCTTCTGCAACATTCGTCTGCGGCTGGCCAATCAATGATTCTGCGAGCGCGATGCAATTCTTTGGCGCGCGCATTGCGGCAGCGCTTTCGAGCAGTGCGATTCGTTCACGCTGAACCTTTCCGAGTGCGGTGATTAACCGTTCTGCTTCAGCAGTGACTTCCAACAACCAAGCGCGGTGCCATACGAAAAATTTATCCAGAGTCAATGCGTTTGCGAGTGCGCGCGCAAGAGTCGTGCGCTGTGCGTCAGTCGCAGCTTGACCAGCAACAATCGCAACAGGCAATCTCGCACCAGCGGCAATAAGGCGTGCTGCGTATGCGTGTGCAATATTCTCGCTTGTGTTCGCATACGGCTGGGTGATGCCGAAGAGCCAGATTGTCCACGACGCAGCGCGCAGTGCGAAGTCGGCTCGCTCGTCTAATTTCACAGATGAGAAATCGACAGCGTCATTCCAGTTTTTTAGCATCGATGGCAACCATGATGGTGGTGGCGGCACGCTCGCAATGCCATCACGTGCATCGGATGCAATCCCAAGCCATGCTGTGGTGATGCGTGGCGATGGGGAGACTTGCGGCAATGCGTACCGTGCCGCGAGTCGAGCTTGAATCGTCGCACTCCAATCACCGGCTTCGAGCCAACCTGCGAGGCGACCCAGTGAATGCAAAGCGAGTGCAGATTCGTTAGTTGTCTGAATCGCTGGGACCAATGTCTTTGGACGAAGTGACCATGTCGTGACAGGAAGGCGGCGGACGATTTCGAATGTCCCTAGTTCACTTGTTGGGGCGAGATCATTGGCGCGAGCGGGGAGAGATTGGGTTGAGATTGTCATTGTGATATTCGCCACAAAAGTACATCAGCGGCTGAAAGTGTCCAATCGTTGCCAAAAAACGACGCAGCGACGGCACCAGAAGAGCCAACTTCAAGCATATTTGTGCGGAAGATGGCGAGGTCTGGATAGCCCGTGCCAGCGACAAAGTAGGGAGCTCGGTCGAGCAAGCTCTGGCCAGAAGCCCCCGTTCCGGCGACGACCCCAACGAGTGCAGTTTCGCAATTTGGGCGCGGGAACACAAAGAGCGCGCCAAGATCATCGCCCTTGATCGTTGTTGTGGCACCATTGGAAGTTTTTGCAGTGACCTCGTTGTTTCGCACAGTGATCGGTGACTGCGCGAGCAAAGAATTCCACGCAGCATTTGTGTCTGCATTGCCATAGAGAATCACATTGCGATTCTGAAAGAGTGTGTTGGCAGATTGCAGAAATGATTTGTCGTCGATGATCTCGAATGATGCGTTACATCGATATGCAAATTGTTCGTTGTCATATCGAGCCTTCGCAAGCAGTGCGAGTGTTTGCGAATGTGATCCAGATGTGCCATAAACAAGAACCGGATGATTCGTGAACGCAGATTTAAAAGGTCCCATGCGTGCGGCACATTTCTGATTTGAACTCGGTGCAGGAGTGACTTGCCACAGTGTGGCGGTTCCATCTGCGGCGAGTGTCCGCGAGATCCACAGGAGCGCGCCGCCGTCGGGCGCGGTAGACATGATCTTGGATCCATCAATCTCAATCGTGATCGCATCATCGTCTCCATCGATATCGACCGAGAGCCCGAGTCTTGCAACGTTTGTCGTTGTGCCGCGGATTGTTTTTGTCTTACGATCGATGATCAAGTCAGCACGACTTGGTTCGAGAGCAATGAGTTGTGCGTCGATGGTCACCCATGCATTGGTGGCGTGAATGTTCGGTGAGATGGTCGTGAATGAAATGTGATCCTGGGACGTCGGCGATGGCAATGTGTGTGTCTGAAGAAAATCCATCAGCGGCGGCCAGTCAACGCATTGATTTCCCCACCAATGTCCAGCGCCTGGTTGTTCGTGATATGCAAAGTCGTTGTGGAACGCACCAAGCTGCGCGCGCATTTCACGAGCTTCCGAAACGGGAACATTATCGTCGGCATCACCGTGCAATACATAGACACCTTGCGCGGCATAGTTTGCTTTCAACAAAAGCGTTCGACTCGGATTTGCTGATCGATCAAGAGCAGCGCCAACGAAATCATTCGCGTCGATTGCCGCGGTCGGAGCATTGACATATGTGAAGAACGAAATCCATCCAGAACTCGGAGCGATTGCAGCAAAGAGATCACTGATTTGTGCGCCAATTTGCCACGTTCCGTGCCCACCCATCGAGTGACCAGTCAACCACTGACGCTGGGGATCGGTGTGAAATCGTTCACGAGCTGTTTCGAGAACTTCCAGCGCATCGATTCGTCCCCAATCTTCCCAGTCGAATCCATATGGCCTGCGATTGGTCGGGGCAACAATGTATGCCCATTCGCGTGGCGCATAGCACTGCGCCTGACCGATCGCTTCCACGCTGGCACCATGAAGCGTAAGCACAATTCCTGGACGGGTCTCCTTGATCACACCAGACTTTGCTGGAGGCACAACAGCAAAATATTGCGCACTGCCATCGATCATGCTTGTGAAAGTTTCTTTGTGTGTGGCGGCTGGAGATTTGACAGTCAACTCGACCGTGGTTTCGTCGAGCATTCCACTTGCATCACCGTCTGGCGAGCTTGCTTGAACGAGCGCAATACGAAATCGAGATGGACCTTCGAGTCCAAACGGTCCACTGCGGATATGCGCTGGCGCTTTGAATAAGCCAAGCGGTGGAACGGTCGCGACTGGAGTTCGACTGGTTGTGCCATCTTGAGATTCGATTTCAATCGCCAGATTTGTGGCAGGAGTGTTCGCTGCGTTGATGATCCGAATGCCAATCCAAGCATCGAGAGTTTCTCCAGTGACAAGATCTGGCGCAGTCAAGTCATGCGTGTCAAACTGCGGACCGTTGAGACGCGGCGTAACGAGCTTTGCTGCAATGGCGCCACGACCTGAAGCGAAGAGAAGTTCGTTCGCACCTTGTTTGATCGCAAGTGAAATTCGTTGATATCCAGTTGCATATGGATCGCCCATATGTGGTCCATCGAAGTAAACCATTCCGTGACCTGTTGCTTCCAAGATCATGATTTGATCGGTGGGGCTTTCAAAGCGGAGCATCAGATAGCCGTTGGTGAATGATGTCGGATCAAATGATCCGTTTGCACCCGCCGCGACTTCGGTCCAAATGCCGTTTGTCAGCGGCGTTTTTTCTGGAGGATCTTCAGTTGGTTGTTGTGATGAAATTGCCAGCGGAATCGCAACATGATCGCCCGCATGTGGATGAAAATTGCCCGCGACAATTTGTGCAGCGACGCCATCGATTTGTATTGGCGATCGCGCAGAGCGAGCAACGCCGGAAACCGCGATGCCTTTCGTGAGAACAATCGCCTCTACGCTTGTCTGTGCAGCAAAGAGCGCGATGTGCGCAATGAATAGTGTCAACATTCCAAGACTTTACCCGCCGAAGCCTTCGACCTGCCCATGTTCGATTCGGTACAAGCCCAACAAATACTTTCCCACGCTGAATGGTTCGACCCGAAGGACTCCTCGAATCGTTCCAAATTGAATCAAGTGTTTTCCTTTGACAGGAACAGCTTTATCGAGCTGCACTTCGATGCAGTCGAATGGAGTCGGCGGCGTGCCCACGCAACAACCATCCCAACGGTTCCGCATCACGAGCAACTCTTCAGTTAGGTCGCGCGCAACTGGTGGTGCGAGGTAGCCGCTGATTTCAATGGATGTGCCATCAAGAAGCGAGATGTGCTTTGGTAAATTGATTGCCCCATCGGGCGTTGCGCCACTTTGTGCTGACATCATGAGAGGCCATGTGACCCTATATGGATCAGCGATCGATCCCGTTCCCGAGACATCGAAGCGGCCATCGAGCTGGATCGTTCTAGCATCGACGCGAATTACATTTGTGGATTCTGGGAGTGCCGAATTCGGCACGGGAGCCGATTGTGTCGCAGTAGGAGTTGGCATCTCGATGGGTGCCAGACCATCTTCAGAGCGCAAAAGTATGAGCGCAGCAAAAGTCGCAAGTACTAAAATAATAATCCAGAACCAACGCATCGAAGTGATGCTACGCAGGCAACACTGCGCAAATTTTTATCGCGCATTCTTGCGCAGTGCTTTCGTGCGTTTTCACATGCACCTCTGGGCGAGTAGGGGGTTCGTATGGATCCGTGATGCCAGTGAAAGCCAGAATCTCTCCAGCGCGTGCTTTCTTATAGAGACCCTTTGGATCGCGTGATTCCACGACGGCAAGGGGGGCATCGACGAAAACTTCAATGAACGCAATGCCAAGTTTGGCGTGACGTCTGCGAACGACATCACGATCCGCACGATATGGACTGACCATACTGACGATCGCAATCGCGCCACTTTCAGCAAGAAGAAGAGCAGATTCTCCGGCTCGTCGAACAGCTTCGGCACGTCCATGCGCATCAAATCCAAGACCTGCGTTGAGCCCATGTCGAAGCGTGTCGCCGTCAAGAATCAGCGCAGGACGTTTTTCTGTAATCAACTTTTCTTCAATCAAGAGCGCGATCGTGCTCTTGCCTGAAGCGGGGAGTCCAGTGAGCCAGATCGTGCAACCTCGGTGGCCAAGCAATTGAACACGGCGATCGATCGAGAGTCGCTCGTGTGGAATTGCTCCGGGCGTTGGTATTGGAGATGGGTTCATCATGTGGTCGTCCAGAGACCATACTGCCAAGCAAGCAGAGTGATTGTGGTGACAAATGCGATGATGTTTAAAGGAAGTCCAAAGCGCACGAAGTCGCTGAATCGATAACCGCCTGGTCCGTAAATCATGAGATTCGTTTGGTATCCAATCGGCGTTGTAAATGCCGCACTCGAAGCGAAGAGGACTGCAAAAACAAACGGCATCGGATTCGCGTGTGCTTGCATTGCTGTTGCCAATGCAAGAGGAAATGCGATTGCTGCTGCTGCTGCGTTTGGAATGAACTGTTTCAACAAAGCCGTCACGAGATAGACAGCTGCAAGGCTTGCAAGGACTGACCCTGCGCCAAGCCCAACGATGAAATGTCCAATTGATGCGCCGAGTCCGCTGGAATCGACGGCCTTTGAAAGCCCGAGCCCTGCACCGATGACGAGCAAAATCGAAAGGTCAATCGATGCGCGTGCGTCGGCGGCGCGTAAACATCCCAGCGCAACCATCGCAACTGCCGCAGCGAGTGCGGGAGCCAACATGTTGCCCGAATAGGTTGCTGCTCCGATCATTGCAACGAGAATTGCAAGTGCAATTGCTGCGCGTTGTGGCCGTAGATCTGGAGTTGACAATCCACTGATAAGGAAAAAGTCGCGGCTCGTTCGATTGCGCGCGAGAAAACTTTCATTGGCTTCGACCAAGAGGGTGTCTCCTGCCTGAAGAATGATGTCACCGATTCGACCTGCGACACGTTCACCATTTCGTGCGACGGCGACCACGGCTGCGTCGTATCGAGCGCGAAAACCAAATTCTCGAATGGACCTTCCCAGCCCTGGAAATGAATTTGAGACGACGGCCTCAATCATCGAGCGGCCTCGAACATCTGAAGTTGTTGCGACTTCTGCATCTGGGTGCAGACCTGGCGTTGATCGCAGTGTTACGATTTGCTCGACTGCGCCAGCAAAAATGAGCGTGTCTTTGCCTCGAAGTCGCTGATCTGGCCCTGGAGCGGAAATCGAATCGCCAGAGCGTTCGATCTCGACGAGGAAGAGTCCCTCAAGTCTGCGGAGCTTCGCTTCTGCGATCGTGCGTCCATCAAGCGGTCCTCCAACTGCGACTGCAAGACGTGCCGTGTATTGCCGAGGGTCTGAAAGCGGTTCAATCACAGGAATGCGCTGGGGAAGAAGTTTCGGCGCAGCAAAGATCAAATAGAGAACACCGACGACTGCCAACGGAATTCCGATTGGAGTGATTTCAAAGAAACCGATCGAGTGGAGTCCTGGCGTTGTGGCATTCTTTGCTGAATCGACAAGTCCAGCCACGACGAGATTCGTACTCGTGCCGATAATGGTGATCGTTCCTCCAAGTGTGACCGCAAAGCACATTGGCATGAGGAGTTTCGAAGGCGAATAACGCTGCCGCTTCGCGAAATCGATCGTCGCAGGAGTCAGCACTGCAACAATTGGCGTGTTATTGAGAAACGCACTGACGAATGTCGCGGGAATACAAAGGTTTGCAAGGGTTGTACGAAGGCCAATACCTGGGCGAAGCAGAAGCCCCGCCACCAGAGTGATCGTGCCAGTGTTCTGTACGCCGGCAGCGACAATGAAGAGAGCCGCAACTGTTAGAAGTCCTTCGTTTCCAAAGCCTCGGATTGCAGTCGGTGCATCAATGACACCTGCGAGCATCACGACGACCAAGCCACAAAGGAGGGCCATGTCTGGCGCTCGTCTGCGAGCCATAAGAGTGACTGCGGTCACAAGAACCGCACCAACCAGCCACGGGTGCCATAGAACGGGATCCATCTCCCGAAAGAGTAACGCAACCGCTACGCTTTCGGTGTTGGACTAAGCATGCAATTGACGCATCTCGACATTCTCGAAGCCGAAGCAATTCATATCTTGCGAGAGACCGCCGCCAGTTTTGAGCGGCCGGTCTTGATGTATTCCATCGGCAAAGATTCGACGGTGCTCTTGCATCTGGCGATGAAGGCATTTTGGCCTGCAAAGCCACCGTTTCCCCTGCTTCATGTCGATACGACTTGGAAGTTTCGCGAGATGATTGCGTTTCGAGATGCGACGATCGCCCGCTTAGGGGTTGATCTGCGCGTGCACATCAACGAAGAAGGTGTGCGACAAGGGATTTCGCCAGCCACTCATGGAAGTAAGGTTCATACGGACATCATGAAGACGCAGGCGCTTCGACAGGCACTCGAAGCAGGCAAGCACGATGCGGCGATTGGTGGTGCAAGGCGTGATGAAGAAAAGAGTCGCGCGAAAGAACGCATCTTCAGTTTTCGAGATCGCAATCATCGGTGGGATCCAAAGAATCAACGCCCCGAACTTTGGAATCTGTACAACACGCGATTGAACGAAGGGGAGAATATTCGAGTTTTCCCGCTTTCGAATTGGACGGAGCTTGATGTGTGGTTGTATATCCATCGACATAATTTGCCAGTGGTGCCTCTGTACTTCGCAAAGCCCCGCCCAGTTGTCGAGCGCGATGGCATGTTGATCATGCGTGATGATGACCGCTTTGTGTTGAAGCCTGGCGAAAAAGTTGTCGAGCGAAACGTTCGCTTTCGTACGCTTGGTTGTTATCCACTCAGTGGCGCGGTCGAAAGCGATGCTGACACGCTTGAAAAAGTGATTGAAGAGATGCTGCTTGCACGAACAAGCGAGCGGCAGGGGAGACTTATTGATCACGATCAGTCTGGAAGTATGGAAGAAAAGAAACGCGAGGGCTATTTCTGATGAGCCTCACGTTTACCGCTGGCGAGTCGGTGCCTGATTATCTCAACCGCTACGAGCGCAACGAGTTGTTGCGTTTTCTCACATGTGGTTCAGTCGATGATGGCAAGAGCACGTTGATTGGTCGACTGTTGCATGACACGGGGCGACTCTATGACGATCATCTGAAGGCGATCGAAGCAGAGAGCAAAGTGCATGGAACGCAAGGCGGCGCTTTGGATTTGGCACTCGTCGTGGATGGACTCAAAGCAGAACGCGAGCAAGGGATCACCATCGATGTTGCGTGGAGATACTTTTCGACTGCCCGTCGCAGTTTTATCATTGCCGATTGTCCAGGGCACGAGCAATACACACGCAACATGGCGACTGGTGCGAGCCACTGCCAGTTGGCGATCACGCTGATTGATGCGCGCAGTGGAGTGACAACTCAAACGCGTCGACACGCGTTCATTGCGAGCTTGCTTGGCATTCGTCATGTTGTTGCTGCGGTAAACAAGATGGATCTTGTTGCGTGGGGCGAAGGGCACTTTCGCGAAATCGAGAGAGAGTTTCTCGACTACTGCGCAAAGGTTGGGATTGCAGATCCTATTGCGGTGCCTGTGAGTGCGCTGACTGGCGAGAATGTTGTCACGCGCGGAACGAACACTGCTTGGTACAGCGGCGCACCAATCTTGGAGTTGCTCGAGACGGTCGGTGTCGATCATGCTTCGCCAGTCGCTCCATTTCGCATGCCGGTGCAGTATGTGATTCGTCCGTCGCTCGACTTTCGTGGATTCGCTGGCACGATTGCTTCTGGAACCGTGAAAGCGGGAGACCGCGTACGGATCATGCCTTCGGGCCGTGAGACGCGCGTGCGTCGCATCGCACGCTCAACTGAAGATGGTGGCGATCTCTCGCTTGCGTGCGCACCGCAGAGTGTTGTGATCACATTCGAAGACGAAGTCGATTGCAGTCGCGGCGATGTTGTTTCGTGTTTCGGTGGATCAACTGACACACTGGTTGCGCAGAAATTCGAGTGTGATCTTGTGTGGATGGATGCAACTCCACTCACTGCGGGCAAGACGTACTTATTGAAGTGTGGAACGCGAACGACCCCAGCGCGCATCACGCGTGTGCGACACTGCGTGAATGTCGACACGCTCGAAGCGCAGCAGACCGACGCGCTTGCACTCAACGATATTGGTCGCATCGAGATCGAGACAGAACAACCTATTGCGTTTGATCCATATCGTCGCATTCACGGCACGGGCAGTGTGATCTTGATTGATCGGATGACCAACGCAACGAGCGCGGCTGGAATGATTCGCACGGGAGATGCGAGTGATGCGCATGCACGACGCGCGCACTGGGAAACAGAAGCGTTGCCGACAATTC
This sequence comes from uncultured bacterium, assembly GCA_903919715.1. Lineage (GTDB taxonomy): Bacteria > Planctomycetota > Phycisphaerae > Phycisphaerales > SM1A02 > F1-60-MAGs104. The sequence continues at coordinate 22,168 of CAIXJC010000028.1, forward strand.
ATGCACCAGTTGGGCAGAGTCTTGTCAGTACGGCAGCGCGCGAGGCGCGGTGGAAACAGAACCCCCTTGCAATCTTGTTGTATGGATCATCTGGCAGTGGCAAGACGACTCGCGCATTTGAACTTGAACGCGGACTCTGGGAGAAGGGTCACGCCGTCGTTGTGCTCGATGGGCAGATGCTTCGTGCGGGGCTCAGTCGTGATCTTGCGTTCACCGAGGAAGAGCGAAGTGAGAATCTCAGGCGTGCGAGCGAGACGGCGCGCATCTTGCTTGATCAAGGTTTCGTTGTGATTCTCAGCATGGTTGCGCCGCAAGCGCAAGCGCGTTGGCGTGCAAGTGATTTGATCGGCAGCGAGCGATTCATGATGATCGACTGCAGCGACGGTAATTCTCCCGATGCATCGGCGCTGTTGCGGATGGTGACTGCGAAGATTGGTTGAGTGGACATTCCCAGATTTGGTCTCTTCCCCTGATTCGAGATCTATTTTGTGGTCAAGACCAGACAAGTTGAGCGTCCGCTCATTCACCCATCGCGATCAAAGAGTCCCGCTCGAAATGAGTCCCGCATTGACCTGCTGTTGGTAAGCCAAATTTCTGTCTGTAGTCACAAGTCCCGAGTACCCAGACTCCACCATGCGCGCGAGCAGTTTGCCGTTCTTTGTGCCTGACCATCCGATGGCAGTCACGTGGTCAACTTCAACGCCGACAAAAAATTGAATCAATCCAACTGGCGTGCATTCATCAAGCAGCAGACGCACGTGGACCTTTATCGCTTGTGGCAAGTTGGCGTAGCCACTCCAATGCCTCAATAGCGAGCTCGCGGCGAACGCTTGGAAAGTCAGCTAGAAAAGTGTCAAGCGAGTCGCCGCCTTCAAGGTATTCAATGAATGTTCCAAATGGAACACGCGTTCCTGCGAATACTGCAACGCCACCAAGAATGTCCGGGTCTTGCGACACAATTGGATTGTTGGCTGGAGCGTCAGCGGTATTGATAGGAATTTGCTTTTCTAGTGTCGCGGGCGAGTGTCAGGCGCATTGACCTCAGCAATTGCGCAAGAAATATTGGTTCAATTGGACTTTGCGTGCGTTTTGATGGGGTGTTTCTGAAGTCAAACCTGAAAGGTGTTCCATGAATCCCAGATTGCCATTCCTGCTATTGATGGTCGCGCTTTCATTTATCTCTCCTGTGGTGATCGCTCAATCAGCGAAGGTTCTTTCCCGGGAAGAGATCGCGCAGCGCGTTGAGGATACTCTTCGAAATGCTGCATTCTGCGAAGTAACAGTAACAGTGACGCAGATTCCCATTGGTGATGGCGGCAAGTTAAAGAGCGGCACGGGACCAGTCGTCGTCCATTCGATCATGAGAAAAGATGGTTTCAAGAGTCTGGCTTACATGAATGGCAAGCTCATCATGGCGTTTGCTTTCTGTGACGGGAGAGTGGAAGAGTTTCGGCCCCGAGCCAAAAACCGCCCGCTTCTGCAATATGATGCGACGAGCCTTTCAGGAATGGAAGATACGGTTCTTCAAGAAGAGGAAGACTGCCTTATCGGAGGGCTGACATTCAGTTGGGTGGGTGTGCCTCCCAAAAGCGGGGTCGATCCAGCGGGTGACAGGGCGGGGTCATACGGAAATAAGATAAGGAACGGCGAACAAGGCGCGGACGTGCAAGAGCAAGGGCGCACCTGTTTTGTTTTCCGAGAGATCATTCCTGTGGGGGACAGGCAATTCGAGAACGTTCTTTACATCGACAAAACATCGTTCCTTGTTCTCAGGTGGGACTCTTTTCAACCTGGCGTACAACGAATTCGGATTTGCAACAAAATCCAGGTCTCGGATTCTGTCCCCCAGAATCTCGACTGGCATATTGCCGTCGGCAGCAAAGAATAGATGGCGCGCTGGCGAAATCAACACCGGCAGCGCGAGAAGTATTGTCAGGTGAGTTAGAAGAAACGGAAACTCAATGAAGAGATCTTTGGATGGCTCAAACAGTTTGGCGGACTGCGACGGGCAAGTGTCGTCGGTCGGTGGAAGATTCATTAGTTCGCGAACATCGCGCTTTGCGCTCTCAACCTGGTGCGCATGAGCAAACTGCTGGCAACGTGACGCGATGCGCAACGCGAACTGACTGAAACGGCTCCGACACGAGCCGCGAAACAACAAAGTTGAGTTGCGTGAACTCGGCAAACTTCGCGCCGAAAAGCAAAAGTGTCGCTCAAAATGGATAGATCAACAGCCTGTTAGCAGACATACGATCAACACAGATTTCATTTGTTGAATCTCCCTGGAGTAGCCTCGACACTCGAAAAGCGAATTCCTATCTATCACCACCACACTCGCTACACACAGCCGAAGTTCCTCTCGGATACCCGCAAACAACGCAGCATTTTCGCCGGATGAGGGCGTTGCGTCTTGCGTGCGAGATGCGATAAAGAACGAGGTAGGACACGACAGCGAACACTGTCCAGTCCACCAGAAATCCACCGATGATCGGACGCAAGGGCAGCGCTCGTGGCACGCGATAGTTCCCCTGATAGCCAACGAGGCTGAATCCCCAGTCCGTTTCCCACACGGCGAAGGTCGTATCGCTCGAATGCAGAGCCATCAGCGCGGGCAACGGCCATCCTCGCGCATCTTCAAAGAGAGCATGAAAACTGTCGACTTGCTCGCGAGTTGGCTTGGTTCGAATTCGGCTCCATGCAGGCCCCTCAACTATGGACTGTGCCACTTTTACGTTTGACGGCTCTGCCTCAATCGCGAAACTCAGCACGCCGTTTGCCATGACACCATTTGCAACCAGCGCACCCTGCCACGCGGGACCACTCATGGAAGTGACGATCCGGCAAGCAGTGCCGTTGAAGCAGTCCTCATAAAATCCAGACCACCAGGCGACGCCAACTGTCAGCACCGCGCCGCCAACAACAGCCCACACGATCAGTTTACGGCTGTGGGGGTTACATCTCATCACGGTACGGTGGCGGTCTGTGCTCAACGCATGATCTTATGGCGGTGGCACGCATGGATCACCTGGAAGCGCCGTGGTCCTGGTTGTTTGCGTAATAGTCTGTGTTCCTGTAGCGGCACAATCTATGCACCAAAACCAAGTCTCCCCCGTGCTGCTCCAGGTTTGGATGTAAGTACGAACCCAATGACAAGTCGTTGAGCCACCCATGCCTGGGGCCGTTGGAATAAGCGGATCGGCGATCCAGGGTACGAGTAAAGTCGAAGGTGGCAAACTATAAATAGTCGTGCAAGAACAAGGCCAACTGATGGCGCAATTCGGGGCGACCTCCGCCACTCCTAGCAGGTCGACCGTCACTCTATGTGCAAGATCGTCCAGCAAAATGGTTTGCTCTGAGACCAGAGCACCGTTGCATTCGACGTCTTGAACGGCCAGCGTTGAAAGAGATCGCACGGTTGGCCACCCCGCATCCGCGAGCGCATCCAGCAAGAGCGTTGGATCTTGGAGACTGTCAACGATCGATTGAAATGGATCCTCCTCAAAGAGACCCTTGACGACTCTGCGTGGCAGCTGAACTGCATCAATAGAAGAGCTGAGCGCTTGGTTCACGGTGGTGTCCTTAGAGAACACAGTCGAATCTGCCATTTCGCCACGGACATAGAGCGCAGCCTTTCCTATGGTGTCGCCATCCCACCCATAACTTTGCCATTCACCATTCACGCGCTGGAACCACATCACTTTGATGTTGTTGCCGATAGGCTCGGCCTCACCAGGCCATGCCAAGAACCCAGCCACGGACCCTTGAGAGATGGCTGGCGCAAACGTCCAACCGGCCGCTTGAAATCGCATGTAGCCAGGCAATGTTTGCGCATTGCTGACGCTCACGACGATTCCAAGCAAAACTAGAACTGAGTAAATTTGTTTCCTCAGCATGCCAACCTGCCTTTCTTGTTGCCAACTCGAGTTGCCGAAACTAAAACCACCGAACATCGGGATCGTACAGGAGCACTGGACCGTATCAATAAACTTTCGATTTCACCGCGGACTGCTCAAGCAGCTCTGCCGCATCGCGCATCAGTGCGTGAGTGACTTTTTGCGTGATGCGTTCGGCGATGCAGGCGGCGTTGGCAACGCGGCGCACGATGGCGTTCCAGC
>CAIXJC010000029.1 GCA_903919715.1 uncultured bacterium
AGCGTCTGCGCGATAAATAGCGTCTGCGCGATAAATAGCGTCTGCGCGATAAATAGCGTCTGCGCGATAAATAGCGTCTGCGCGATAAATAGCGTCTGCGCAACTGATGCGTCAGCGTCTGCGCAACTGAAGTGCGATTGAGTTGATCGCCACGCGAATTTGGTTCGCTGTCCAGTTCGATGTTGTTGACATCGAGTGAAGGGCATTTTGTATGCGAATCCCAAAGATTCGTAGGCGGATTCTTCGTAGCCCATGATCCGATGGATTCACTTTAATCCCACGCGAAATCGCCGCTGATGCGCGCCGCATTTCTCGCGGCATCGCTTGTTGGGTTAACGCATCAAGTGCGATGTTGTGCAGGGTCTCCAAACAATTTCGGTTTAACGCAAGCGCTCGGCGTGCGCTACGTCGCCCCCCGACTCGATCGCCTGATTCGAATTGAGCACGCGCGAGTCTGCGGACGAGTCGTTCATCATTTGGATGTCGATTGACAGCAGCAGCGAGAATTCGAACTGCAACCGCTGGCCGACCACATTCAAGCGATGTTCCTGCTGCCCCAAGCGCAATTGATACATCCTCAACAACTGGCGAATTCGCAGCGATGTTGCCCCGTCCAAAGAGTTCCTCGAGGTGACGTCCAGCTTCATTTCGCAATCCAAGGCGAGAAAGGGCTTCAACCAAGCGCAATCGCACTGGTGTATCGGAAACTCCAAGAGTGATCACGAGCGAATATGCAGCGCGCGCCTCGTCCAATCGACCGGCTCGTAGTGCGATATCTCCAAGTCGAATGTGGGCAGCATGATTTGCGGGTTCGAGTTCGATGATCCGTCGATACTTTTCTTCGGCTTCGACTAAGCGTCCGAGTCCCTCGAGCGTGCGCCCAAGTGCGAGCAATGTGCCCGAATCGCCAGGTTGTTCGCGAAGTGCTTGCATCAAGACTTGATGCGCTGATTCCAATTGGCCGGCGCGAAGTAAAACAATTCCAAGGCGAGTCTTGACCGCAGGAAGCTTTGGGTTCTGCGAGATCGCCTCGCGGTAACACCAGATCGACCGTTCAAACTTTCCTTGTTGAGCAAGGACATTGGCCATCTCAACCAAGCACAGCGGCATTTCTTTCAAATATTGCTGGGCAAGAAAATAGATCGACTCCGCATCTTCGAATCGAGTGAGCATTCCAAGCGCCATGATTCTCAGCGAATAGCCTGGCTCGAGATTCGAATCGATTTTGGAAACGCGCTCACAGAAGCGAACGCAACGATCAGGTTGGCCTGCGCGAATGGATCCTTGTGCTGCGCCAATGAGCGCATGGACATGATTGGGAAGAAGTTCGATCGCGCGTTCGTAAGCTGCGAGAGCTTCGGGATGTCGACCAAGTGCATCAAGCGTTACGGCAAGATTGTGATGCCAATCTCCACGGTCCGGCTCAGTTGCAAGCGCACGCCGAAGTTCCATCGCCGCTTCGTCGAGTTTTCCAGATTGGAACAAACCGCGCGCGCGTTCGACGCGAGCCTCCGCACTTGTCCATTCGCCTGAGTCATCTGCCATTGGAATCTCGAATTCTAGTATGCACTGCATCGGATGCGAGGGCTAAAAAACCCGCATTTTTAATCGTTATCGTCCAGTTAATATTCAGAAAATCCCCTGAGAGCCTGCTTAATAGGAGAGCCTGCTTAATAAACCTCGAGCATGCAGCGGTGGGTAGGGCGGACTCGCCGCTTGATCTGTTCGGTGGTCCACTGCGTCGGCGGAATCGCCGCAATTTCCTCGTGAACCGTCAGAAATGGTCCGCCGAGTCCTGCGATAGCAAGCGCCTTGAAAATCCCAATCTGCATGCCAGCCAAGCCGCAGGCATAGATCAGCGTTCGATTTGATTCCAAGAGAGGTTTGAAGAAGTTCAAACGTGTTTCCACATAGTGATGCGTGTGCGGTCCGTGACCAGGTTGTGGTAACGGTTCGCGACTGATCACTGGGTGATAATGAAACTGCGGATACTTCTCTGCGAGTGTGCGGAAAAAATCGTCGTACAACAAATCAGTTCGATACGGGGCTCCCATCACCAGATGAATCTTGCTGGTGCATGGACCAAGCCACCGAGCATGGGCGGGGGAGCCAACGGGTGGTCCAACGAGGAGTTCGTGAATCATCCCTCGGAAAGGGGCAATGCCAGTTCCCGTTGCCATAAAAATGTAATCGTGAGCCGAATGATCAATCGGCAGGACAAACCGTTTTCCGTTGGGTCCTGAGACTGGGATTTCGTTCCCGATTGATCGATCGCAGAGCCAATTGCTGCAGACTCCCAAGATGAGCGGGTGACCATCGGACCTCACGGGATCATTTTCGTCAGGGATTTCCTCGATCGTTCGCTTGCAAGTCGTTGAGATGATCCGTCCGAATCCATCCTCGCCATAGGACGGACTTGCGACCGAATAGAGTCGCACTTTATGGGGTCGTCCCTTGGCGTCTACGCCAGGAACCACGACACCAAAGGATTGTCCGGCCAAGAAAGTTCCTTCAAGCGGTGTTCCCTCAAGATTGATCTCGATATGCCGCACGAAACTTGCAGATTTCCCACGGATGCACGATTCGCTCGATGCAATGTGTGCAACAACTGGTGCGCCAGGCAGGACAACATGCATTCGTGCTTCTGGGAGAACGGGATCGTTAGGGTGGACTGTCATCGAGCGGCAATCGTAGAAAGTTCTTGCAAACTGGGAGAGAAATTGTAAGCCCGATTTGGTCGAACCGCCGAAATATGTTGTACGAAGTGGTGCGAGTTGCCGCCACGATCGCCTCCCTGACACGCCGTGCGTCATTGGAGGTATCCGATGAAACGCACGACGCGATCAAGGAGGATCGCAATGGATAAATTCGTCATTCAAGGTGGCCAACGACTTTCGGGCCGTATTCGGGTAGAGGGTGCAAAGAATGCAGCGTTGCCACTGATGGCGACCTGTCTCCTCACGACGGAAGAAGTCACGCTGACCAACGTCGCAAGTCTGGCGGACATCGCCAACATGCGCAAGTTGCTCAACACGCTCGGCGTCGATGTTCATCTCGGCGACGATCGCGTCACGATGCAAACGAAAGACCCCAATTCGATCGAGGCACCATACGAGCAGGTCCGAACGATGCGCGCTTCGATTTGCGTGCTCGGACCAATGCTCGCTCGGCGCAAGAAAGCAATCATCTCGATGCCAGGCGGATGTGCATTTGGAGATCGACCCGTGGACCTTCACTTGCGCGGGTTAGAAAAACTTGGCGCCAAGATCGAGCTCCGCAATGGGAACATCCATGCCAGTGCCGATCGCCTTCGTGGAGCAACAGTCTTCTTGGGCGGTCCGTACGGATCGACGGTCTTGGGGACAGCGAATGTAATGAGTGCTGCGACCTTGGCGCTCGGTCGAACAGTTATCGAAAGTGCAGCATGCGAACCAGAAGTCGTTGATCTTGCTGACTTGTTGAATTCAATGGGAGCCAAGATTCGCGGCGCCGGCGGTCCACGCATCATTATCGATGGTGTCGACGAACTCGGCGGAACCAGCCACCGTGTCATGCCCGATCGAATCGTTGCGGGAACGTATGCAATTGCGGCGGCGATCACCAACGGCGAGATCATCATCGACGATTTTCCATACGATTCGCTGCTCGCGGTGATTGATCGCTTGGGATTGATTGGCGTTAATGTTCACAAAATCACTCCAGATGCCGACGAACGCTGCTGTTCTGTTCGTGTGACGAGCGAGCGCCAACTGAAACCTACGGTCATTACCACTCAACCGCATCCAGGATTCCCAACTGATTTGCAGGCGCAATTCATGGCACTGCTCTGTCATGCTCAGGGTAATTCTGTGATCACAGAAAAGATTTATCCAGAACGATTTATGCACGTCGCCGAACTCCTTCGCATGGGAGCACAACTCCTTCGGCATGGTCCGACCGTTGTCGTATCGGGAGGCTCTCGCCTCGTTGGAGCAGAAGTGATGGCGAGCGATTTGCGTGCATCAGCCAGCCTCGTGTTGGCTGGACTTGCTGCGGATGGCGAGACAACCGTCAACCGTGTGTATCACCTCGACCGCGGATATCAACGCATGGAGGAGACTCTTCGGAAACTCGGTGCGAAGATCGAACGAGTGAATGACAAGCCAGCAACAGATACGTCAACGGCGCGTGGCGCAGGAATGGCGTCTGGCGCTGCTCAATCGATGCAAGAAGAGGGCTGAAGCAACTGCGACATTCAGGCTCGGTTGATCGCTTGATTCCATCAGCAAGTTGGGCTTTGCCATTGGAATGACTGAAGTCGCATCGCAGACTGCACGGATTTCTGGGGAGACTCCAGAACCTTCTGACCCAAGAATCACGGCGATTCGTGCTGCATTTTTGACCGATGGCAATTCGAACAGTTCATCTATCGGCACCGCATCGTGCGACTCTTCTGCTGCGACCAGTGCAAATCCGTGTTCACTTCGAAGACGTGCGAGGTCGCCCAACAAGTCAGTCGACTCTCCCCACGGAATGGTGAAGACTCTTCCAGAAGAAACGCGAATCACCTTGCGATGCAGCGGGTCAGATGATCCTCCCGCAAGCAGAACTCCAACGCCTCCAAATGAGCCCGCACCGCGAAAGATCGCACCGATATTGTCTGTTAGGACAACGCCCGATGTGATCAGCAGATTGTCTGAAGTCGGGAGTACGGAAAGTAAATTTGTGGTCGTTGTTTCTCGAGGTCGAACACCAAGGGCAAGTGCGCCTTTGTGCATTCGGTATCCAGCGAGTCGTGTCATCACCGCTTCGTCCGCAACGTAAAGCGGAATCGCCAAGCTCGCATCATTCTTGCCACGCAGTTCGCTCATCAGATCGTTGAGCGATTCCGCAGTCGCTGGCGTGAGAAACAACGAATGCAAGGAAACCGATGGCGCCGTTGCAACTCCGTGTTTCTGTGCGATGAGTGCATGCAAAAAACGGCGAACAACTCTGGGACTTTCGACGCAAAAGAGTTCGTCTCGACCGCGCAGGTCTGCGTCGCGAACTCCACGAAACGAAGCGATCCGCGGGTCGGATTCGTCCGCGATCCGTATCGCGTCAGCACACATGTCAAGGTTTCGCAGGGCCTATGAGGCGATCGAGAATGCGCTGCGCTGCGATTTTTTGATCGGCCGCTGCTTGTGTCATCCATTTGTCGAGAAGTTCGACGAGTTCTGGATACCGAACCGCCAACTTTGGATCTTGTGCGAGAAACTCCTTCGCGATTCCAACGGCCATGTTCAGTTCAGCGGTGCTTCGTACAACCTCACGCGCAAGTTTTTGGAATTGTGCTTCCTCGCCTTTGTCTTCAAAGGTTCCGCCCAAGAGTGTCCATGGCATCGTCACTGTTTCACGCATCGCGCGAGTGACTTGCCCTCCAGCAATTTGTAAATCTGCCTTACTCGATGCCCATACGCCTTTCGCATCATAAAGCGCGGCCATCGTCAGCGCATAGTCACTTTCAATCGTCGCACAATCCTTCTTGAATCGGTCAATGAGATCAGTGAGTGGCGGAAGTATTTGGTCGTTCCACCGTGTCCGAAGTGTGTTGATCAATTCCACGCTCGTTGAAAGGTTGGCCTTGATCCGATCAAAGGCTGGCCCGAGTTTCTCTCGATCGAGAACCCCTCCTGGAGCAACGAGCGCCCACATTTCGTTTCCTCGTGCGCGCGCGATGTCAAATCCATCTTCGATTGAAGTTGCTTGCGCTTTCCAAGCATCCCAGTCACGGTTGAATTCCGCCTTGATGGCACCGGCGTCATTGGACGTCGTTTTAACTCGGTCACTCAAATCATGTATCGGGCTGCCGAGATTAAAATTTGTGAGAGAGTCGTATGACTTGACGAGAGCGGCAGCGCGATCAGGTCCGAACAAGAGCGCAAGAGATGATTGGCTTGGAGTGACTTGCAACATTTCCTCGGCAGTTTGATCGCCGAGATGAAGCGTTCCAGAAGCGACTGGAAGTTGAATGATTAACTTCGGGCCTGCTCCGATGGCTGATTGCTGAACGGTGACGGTGGCGGTTCGAGGAATAATGACCTGCGATATGAATAAGCAATCCGCCCGAAAATAGGGTGGGTGATCGTCTACCGACGCGACGAACGTCACAGACTTGACCTTGCCGACATCCATGCCGCCGAGGAGGATGGGTGTTCCTGAGATAACGCCAGCGACACCGCCTTCGAATGGAAACTGCACCGAAACGGGACGCATCTGCGGTCCGAGCATTGATGGAATGCTTGTCATTCCAACGAATAGGACTACGACAGCAACGAGCACAAGCGCTCCAGTGCGAATTTCTTGACTTTCGGGGCGTTCCGCAGCCACGCCTTATTTCGCTTTCGATTCGCCCGCAGGCGCAGGCGCCATGAGGACGTCGTTCATTTGTTGCTGCGCTAATTCGTACTTGGCGAGCGCATCAAGAACCATCGTTTGCACCGCTTGTCGGAAATTTTCGTCTGATTCATAGCGGCCAGGATCACGCTCGATCACAAGGCGCAGAGAATCGCCGGCGGCGCGCAAGTCGCCTGCGGCCATCGCAAAACTTCTGGCCGACTCATAGAGATTTTCGTGAGCGATCTGATCGCTATTTGGTTGATAGAGGATCTTCCATGGACTGCGGCGGATTTCCATCGACGCTAATTTCAATTGCGCTGCCGTTGTGCGCAAATTCGAGAGCATTTCTGCAATATCGGGCGAACGCTCGAGCAAGAGCGTGTGAACGATTTCGACCGATTTCCCAAAGCTATCAACGGATGCCTCGGCATGTCGCAGAGCACTGTCTAGCAGCGGAACGGTTTGTTCATTGAAATGAGCGAGCGCTTCTTTGGCGAGCGTGGCTCCGCTGTCGAGGCTTGCAACGGCTGAGTCGATCTTCGGTCCATTTCGCACAAGGATCTGTTGTGCATCACCAAGGGTTCCGTCGAGTTTCTGCATCGACGTCTGCGCGGAAGTCAGCGCTGTTCCGATTTTCATTCTCCAGTCACTGTAATCGGTACGGATTTGTCCGATGACCGTTCCGGCGTTGTCTAAGAGGGGGACCACTTTCGCTTGATAATCCGTTGGAACCTTCTCGAGAAACTCGCTGAATTTCACGATATTGTCGATGATCTGATTCGCCTTTGTTGCGTTATACGGTCCGAGCAACGCCGCAAGGACGCCACTACTTTGCTGGGCGACGATTTCTGAATTGGGGGCAAGAGGTTCGCCTTCGCTGCCGAGTGCAACGAAGTTGAGAGTGGCTGTCGTTCCCAGAAGCGTCAACATCCGAAGGACTTTTGCGTCTTTGTAAATCTTGACGCTTTCTTCCATCAAAATGTTTGCTTTGATTCCAGTGAGTTCGCCGTTGTCACCTATGACGGGAATGATCGAGTCGACTCTTCCGCGTTGCAGTCCACCGATCTGTACGGAAGAACCTTTGCTGAGGCCATTGATCCCATCACTCACGTTGAAGAGCACGACATATGGAGTCGACTTTTCAAAGAGATTCAGTTTCGCAAGAGTGATGCCAACAAAGGCGAAGAGGACGATGCCACTCAATAGAAAAAAACCAGTTTTGATCGCAGGACCGTTCATATGGGTGAGCGTACCGCCAACCGCCGAACATGGCGTTCAAAGACGGTCTCAGCTTCCGACGAGCGCTTCGTTGGTTGGAAAGCGCTTCAGAGCCGCCAACAATTGTTCGATTTGAACGTGCGGCGGCATCGAAATAAGGCGCCGCCGAAGAGCCGTAATGGTCTTCAGCTCATGTTCCGTCAGCATCAGATGTTCTTTGCGGGTTCCGCTGGCGGCAAGATTGATTGCAGGGAAAAGGCGCTTTTCGGCTATGGAACGATCAAGGATCAATTCCATGTTTCCTGTCCCCTTGAATTCTTCGAAGATGATCTGGTCGGCGCGGCTGCCCGTGTCGATTAGGCAACTCGCGATGATCGTCAGCGATCCACCTTCTTCGGCTCTGCGTGCAGCGCCGAAGAGTTGCTTTGGAATTTCCAGTGCGCGCGAATCAAGTCCGCCGGACATCGTTCGTCCGCCAGATCCATATCGGCGTGAGTTGTTGAATGCGCGCCCAAGGCGAGTGATCGAATCCAGAAGAACGACGACATTTCGTCCGGCTTCGACCATTCGGCGTGCGCGCTCGATCGCGAGAATGCCAAGTGCGGTGTGCCGTTCAACATCTTGATCGTTGCTTGACGCCAAGACTTGTGCGGGAACGTTGCGTTTGAAGTCGGTGACTTCTTCGGGGCGCTCGTCGATCAAGAGGGCGATCAATTCGACATCGGGATGATTATGTTTGATGCCATACGCAAGGTTCTGAAGCAGAATGGTTTTTCCAGCTTTGGGCGGTGCGACGATCAATCCGCGCGTCCCGAATCCAATTGGGCAGAAAAGGTCGATCAGCCTGCAAGCGGGCGGGCATCCTGGATATTCCAATGTCATTCGCGGTGCTGGGTCGAGCGCGGTCAGTTCTGCGAATGGCTTTCTTTGTGAGAAAGATTCAGGCGTCATGCCCTCGATTTCGACCAATCGGTCGACCATTTGCCGAATATGCCGACCTCGACGTGTCTTGGTTTCGACCTCGACCACTTCGGCGACAACGCTGGAGCAGGGGCGAAGCGAATACATGTTTGCAAATGATGACGGCACGACTGGGTCGTTTTGGTTTTCGACCAAGCCATCATTGAACTGTCTAATTCGACCCTCAGGACCAGAGGCCCATTCAAGGATCCCGCGAACTGTACTCATGTGTGCGTCGACCGAGACGAAATGTCCTGCACGTCGACAGGACGAGTAGAGCAGTTAATGAATTGAATGTCAAGGAAGGCGAAACGGGTTTTGCGGGCAAATTTCGCCCGCTTGAGGTCGTTTTTTGCCGGCAAGCGAGGGGGTGCGTAAATCATTTGGGCATCGCGCAAGCAACTCTGGCTGCGAGCGATGCATTTGCAAAGAGCAGCGCAAGATTTGCCTCAACCACCTCTTGGCCGCCAGTCGATGCGGCGAGTCGTGCAAGTAGGAACGGCGTGGTCGCCGCTCCTCGAATGCCGAGCGCTTGCGCATCGATCATCGCAGCCGCCAAGGCTTGCTCGGTTTGTTCGGCAGGAAGTGCGAAAGCTTCGGGACAAGCCTGCATCAACAGCGCTCCGCACGAAGGCCGCAAAGTCCAGTGTGCGCTGATGACTCGCGCAGCCTCGGCCGCATCTTGGACCTGGTCTGGCAGAAGCAAATTTTGATCGGGAGAGACTGTAAAACGAGGAAAAAGCCGACTGCCTAATCCCATGGTTGGAATCCCCAAAGTCTCGAGCGCTTCAAGGGTTGCTGGCAAGTCGAGCAAGATTTTTGCGCCGGCGCTGACAACGAGCACTGGATGAGTCGCAATCGCCATTAAATCTGCGGAAAAATCCAGAGTCTTTGACCAACCTCGGTGCACTCCGCCAATTCCTCCTGTGGCAAAGAGAGAAATTCCAGCCTTCGCAGCGATGCAACTTGTCGACGCAACCGTTGTTCCGCCAGTCCGTTTATTGGCAATGACAGATCCCAAATCGCGCAGTGAAACTTTCGACGCGCCAGAGTTTGCACAGAGTTGTTCAAGTTGTGTCGCAGACAATCCCACGCAGACGCGACCATCGATGATCGCGATTGTTGCGGGAACAGCTCCGCATGCACGCACTGCAGCTTCGGCGCCAAGCGCTGCGGCAAGATTTGCGGGTCGATGTGCATCCCATCCAGGGAACGCTGCCATGAACTTTGCAGACATCCCTCGTGGTTCGCGCGCAAGTCCGTGTGTGAGAATTGTCGATTCGAGTGCGACGACAGCGCGTCCGCCACGCAGTGCTTCTGCGACTTCATCGCTCGCATTCCATGTGGTCTTGGTCATATTCAAGTGGGAGTGAGTCACTCGATCCTCATTCGCTTTATCGCCGACGAGTTGTCAGCCGTCCGCCGAGTCGCTTCGGTGGTGGTTGCGTTGGAACAAGTCCGCCAGGGAATCGAGTCAGATCGGTTGCATCAGGTTTGTTTGCAAGTGGATTTCGCGACTTTGATTCCATCGAATTCTGCCGACGGGTTTGATCGAGTTCTCGCTGAGCGTTGATGTCCGCTGGCACTGGACCTGGAACAAAGTCGTCGTAGACCGAGACAGGGATTTCGATGTTGGCCAAACTTTCGATGCTCGTCAACAGATCGCCTTGGTCTGGACAAACGAAACTCCACGCCACGCCCTCGCGTCCAGCGCGCGCAGTTCGACCAATGCGGTGGATATAAATTTCTGGATCTTCTGGAAGGTCATAGTTGATCACATGACTGATGTCGTCGACATCTAAGCCACGCGACGCCAAATCGCTCGCAACAAGCACGGATAAGCCACCTTCACGCAGTTTGACCATCACCTTGTCGCGCTTGGTTTGATACATATCGCCGTGCATTTGGTGCGCATCGATGCCGTTCTTGCCCAAGAAGAGAGAGACCTCGTCGACGGTGCGCTTCATGCGACAGAAGACAAGCGTCAGTGCAGGTTCTTCTTTGCGCAAGAGATGCAAGAGCAGTTTTCGCTTGTCCCATCTCTCGACGGCGAAGTACGACTGTCGAACTTGCGACACGGTCAAACTTTGCGCGGCGGTGACGATCTTTTCTGGATCGCGAAGATATTGACGAGCCAACTTTTCGATGTCGGGCGAAATCGTGGCCGAGACAAAGACCGTCTGCGGATGATTCTTCAGCGACCCCAGAATGCGGCGTATGTCTTCGCGGAAACCGATGTCGAGCATGCGGTCGACTTCGTCCAACACCGCATACCGAATGTTCTCGTATGACAGCAATCGTCGTTCGTGCAAGTCCATCACGCGCCCAGGAGTTCCGACGATGATGGCAGGACCCCGCTGAAGTTTTTGAACTTGGGTCGAGATCGGTTGACCACCATAAATCGGCACGACTTGATGACCAGAATGCTTTGCGAAATCGTGGATTTCCTTGGCAACCTGAATTGCAAGCTCGCGCGTCGGCACCAGAATCAGAACCGAAAGCGCCGCATCCTTTGGAATCATGTGCAGCGCAGGGAGTGCGAATGCTGCGGTCTTTCCTGTTCCAGTCTTGGCTTGTCCGAGACAATCTCTCCCCGAGAGGACGATGGGAATCAGGTCCGCTTGAATCTGTGTTGGATGGACATAACCGCGCTCAGTGATGGCGCGAAGAATTGGTTCAGAGAGGCCCAGGGAGGCGAAAGTCTGATCCGCAGCGAAAATGTCCTGGGACCGTCCAGCGAGTCCGCTGGGAGGGGTTTGTTCAGTTGTCACGAACCTTTATGGTAGCGAGAACATGATGCCGATACAACTATGGGACCGCAAGGATGCGAACTACAAGCCGTCTCATCATCGACCTCGCCACGCTCGACCGAAATGTCGGCGTCATTCGTGAACTCGTCGCACCTCATTGTGACCTCTGCGCCGTTGTCAAAGCAGACGCATATGGGATGGGTGCCCCTCGAATCGCCCGTCAGCTTGCAGAAAGCGGGGTCAGCATGTTGGCGGTGTACAACCTTGCTCAGGCCGAGGCGATTTCGCTTGCTGGCGTCACAACACCACAGCTGGTCTTAATGCCTGTTCGCGAGATTGAACTCGGTGGGGAGATTCATCGACTTTTACTCGCTGGACGACTGCACCTTGTCGTTCACGGAGAATCCCATGCGCAGGAACTGGCGGCAATCGCCGATCAACTCGGCGGTGGTCCGATTCCAGTCCACATCGAGATCGACACGGGAATGTCGCGTGGTGGCGTGCTTGCAAGCGAGGCTGGCCGAACATTGGCAGTGATCGCCGATGAACGGCGATTGCGACTTGTTGGCATTTTCACTCATTTTTCAGATAGTCGTGCGGATGATGCACGGACGCATGCTCAGATGGATGTGTTCGAAAAGTTGCTCGCGGATCACGCCGCACAGATTCCTCAAGACGCCGTCGTTCATGTAGCGAATTCCCACGCAATTCTGCGGGATTCTCGCTTTCACCGCAGAATGGTGCGGACGGGTCTTGCGTGGACTGGATTGGTCGAGTCGCAGTCGATCGATGGATGGAAACCGCCACTCGAGTCGATCGTTCGGTGGGAGTCGACGATTGTTCACACGAAGTCGCTGCCGTGCGATGTTGCCGTTGGGTATGGATCTCAGTGGATCACTCGTCGACCAACGCGTCTTGGGATTATTCCCGTGGGCTATTTTGACGGCTATCCGATGGGATCTGCGCAAAGCGATCGCCGCTGGATTCGTGTGATCGCAGAATCGCCAACGAGCACGGCAAATGGTTTGCGATCTTGGGATGTGCCACTCGTTGGTGCGGTCAACATGGATCAGATCGTGGTGGATCTGACGGATGTTCCACCATCCATCGCATATGGCGACGGTCACATTGGAATGACCGCAGAGTTGTATGGCTCGCAGCCCTCGGCT
Source organism: uncultured bacterium (assembly GCA_903919715.1). Lineage (GTDB taxonomy): Bacteria > Planctomycetota > Phycisphaerae > Phycisphaerales > SM1A02 > F1-60-MAGs104. The sequence continues at coordinate 12,455 of CAIXJC010000029.1, forward strand.
CGTAATTTTCTGCCGCGCGTCGCCGAGGCAGTCGGTGCACACGCATACGAACTTCTTTGCCGATTGAGTCCGCGCATTCCGCGGCAATATGTTGGCGAATCGACGGGCACCATCACCACGGATGTCATGCGAATCGATCGACAGTCGACGGGCGCAATGACTGCCTGAGTCGTAGCCTTCAACCTTATGCCGCGATCGGGTGCTTTCATCCTGGATGAAATGCGAAGTTTGGCGAAACAGTTGGCGTTCGTTCCAAGCGATGCTGCTCGCCGCCAACTCAGCGCAATTCGGCTTCTTTTGGAGCAAATCCAACCGCAGGAACTGTATGGATGGAATGATGTCATCTGGCGCATCACACAATTTCGCATTGAGAAACGTTCCAAGCAGAACGAGTTGAAGATTGTCGGCGAATCGTTGCAGCGTGACCTGACCGAACTTGCGCTGCGCTTGAGCCGTCGCGCTCCAGAAGAATTTGGGAGTGGTTGGACGATTCCTCAGCTCGCAAGAGAGTGGCGAGTGACGGAGCGCACGATTCATCGTTGGCGCAAGATGGGATTGCCATCGTGCTGGATGCGGCGTTCGGCGTCGATTCGATCGGGTTCACTGGTGATGATCATTCGCCGCGTTGATGCGGCATCGTTTGCTGCGAGTCACCTGCCACTCGTGCAGCATGCTGCGCGAACAAAGCGATTGACTCCGTCGATGCGTGACGCAATCTTCCGACATGCGAATGAGTCCGCAGCGAAGGGCGAGCGGCGAATTTCTGTCGCAGCCCGGTCGATTGCGAGTGAAGTTGGAGTGAGCACCGAAACCGTTCGCGCACTCTTGGCGAAGAATCCAGCAGTATCGAAAGGAAAGCTCGTAGGAAGGAAACCTCGTGTCACACGAGATGAAACCAGAGCATTCGCAGCATGGTGTCGAGGGATGGGTCCCGCACAAATCGCGCGAACATTGCGCTGTTCTCAGCCTGCTGCCGATCGACTTTTGCACAAGGTTCGCATGCAGTTTTTGCGAAGTCACGCCGATGCGTTTTTACCGCCGAATGTCGAAGTTCCGCCGACCTTTGCTCGCGAGGAGGCGCGTGATGTGATCCTCGCTCCTCTTTCTGTCCGCGGGGATCTTTCTGCTGCGGCGCCGATGCGCGACGCGCGTGCATGGTTGGACTTTGGAACAGTGGATCGTGCTTCGCCAACAGTTGCGAAAGCAGGAAACGCAATCGGCGATGGCGCACGATTGATGGCGGTGCGATTTCTTCTCTGGAGTACGCAGCGATCGACGCGGGATCTTTCTTCGGGGCGAGCAAGCGAAAGACAACTCGATCGAATCGAAACAGACCTCAGATGGGCGAGATTGCTGATGCGATCACTCTTGATCAAGTCGATGCCGATGATCGTGACTCGGCTGAAACTCTGGAGCGGGGGAGATATCGAGCGGTTGGCACCAGAGGGAATAAAACAACTTCTTGTCGTCTGCGCAGAATCACTGCTGATGGTGATTCGCGAATCCGATCCTGCAAACATTGCAAGCGGTCGCGTGCGCGTGGATCGTGCGGTTTCACTCGCAGTCGAGCGTCGTTTGATTTCGATGACACCAGATTTGCGCGCGTCACCGCGCACTGTTCGAGGGCCGATTCCCATGCGCGATCCGATGGATGAGGTTTGTCCGTGGCAGATCGCTGCGGATGCGCTTGCTCGACGAGTGGCGAGAATTCCCGCAAGTCTGGGAGGTCGAACCCTCTGGTGGATGCGCCTCGGTTGGGAGGGAGATCGCCCTATGACCATTGCCGAGATGTCGCTTTCTCAGGGCAAACCGATCAGCGTCATCGCTGGAATTCTGGGTCGGGCGATTTCGCCAAACCCAAAGCTGCAGCGATAGTCAATGGAATAGCCAAAGCCATAACAGGCTGCAATTTCGAATCAGATCCGAATTGGATCAGCGCTTGGAGAACTGGAATCGACGACGAGCGCCGGATTGTCCGTACTTCTTACGCTCAACCTTGCGCGAATCTCGCGTCAAGAAAGAGTTTGATCGAAGGACGGGCTCCAGGTTTGCGTCGTACGCGAAAAGTGATCGCGCGAGTCCCATGAGGACTGCTCCAGCTTGCCCAGTGAATCCGCCGCCTGCGACGGTCGCTCGGACATCGATCTTTCCCTTGAGGGAGCACTTGTCCATCACGCCGAGGAGGACCTTGCGGTCTCGGTCTTCGACAAAGAATTCTTCAAGTGGAGTTTCGTTGATCAAGAATTCGCCAGCTCCTGGCTTCACACGCACGCGTGCGGTGGCAGTCTTGCGACGGCCAGTTCCCCAGTACCAACCCTTTGGATCGGCGATGGTCTTGAGTGATGCCTTGGTCGTTCCCATGGCGTTTGCGCCGATATTTGGCGTTGCGATACTCATGCTTCCAATGTTGAGAGTTGTCATGGGATTATGCCTTCGTCTTCATGGTTGTCGGCTGTTGTGCTTGATGTTCGTGCTCGGTTCCGGCGAAGACTCGCAGATTGCGTTGAATTCTTCGGCCGAGGCGTCCGCGGGGAAGCATGCGAATGATTGCTTCGGTGACGAGTGTTGTCGGATCATCACGAAGCAGTGTGTCGTATGTTCGAACGCGCAAACCACCTGGATAACCGCTCCACTTGCGGAGTGTTTTGAGTGCACCCTTGCGACCAGTCAACACGATCTTTGCAGCATTCGTGATGATGATTGAATCGCCACAAAGGACATTGGGTGTGTATTCAGGACGGTGCTTTCCCATAAGAGCGGTAGCGACTTCAGTCGCAAGGCGACCGAGGACCTTTCCGTCGGCATTGACGATGCGCCATGTGGCTGGGAGCTGTCCGGGCTTGACGAATGTTGTTTGACGGGGCATGGTGATCTTGTCCTTCGAAAACTCTTTCTTGTTCGAATCAGGGGAACGTAAAAGCGTACCGAAAACAGGGAAAGTGTCAAGGGAATGGCTCGGTGATACCGTGGCACCCATGTCGAAGTCTCAAATATCGGTTCTGAGCGCTTGGGGGGTGATTGTGGCCTGCGTCGTCCTCTATATTTCGCTGGATTCGCTACTCCCGTCGGAAAAATCCACTCGGGAGGCCGCATTGCAGGCGACCGAGGAAACGGATGGAGGTGATTCTCCCACCGCGAGCTCGATGGTTGGCTTCAAAGATCTCCTTGTCGGGCGGCTCGTCTTGACGGAAGTTTCGGTCGTTGCGCCTGGAACGATGAGCGGATTGGTGACTCAGCAGGTGGATCCGATGCGAAAGCAAGATCAAGGCGCGCAGACCAACCTCTGCGCAGCAATATTGCTCGCGCGAGTTGGGCAATACGACGAAGCGTCCACGGACATCACGGCGGTGATTGATCGAGTCGAAGCGGATCCGAAGTCCGCACCACCACTCTTTCTCAAGACAGCTCGCATTGTGCAGCGATTGATTCAACAGAGTGCGGACGATGCGAAACATCTCGCGCCGTCCGCTGCGATGACGATTACAACTGAAGATGCTCGTCGAGTGAAAGAGAATTTGGGTTGGTATGGCGAAGTGATCCTTTCAACTGCGCAGCGTGATCCAAACTTCGAGGACGCACTTGCACGATCGCAATTTCTTCTCGTCGGCGCATTGGTCGGCTTTGGTTTCACCGTCATTATTGCTGGTATTGGCGGCTTTATTTGGCTTGTGATTGTGGCCATTCGTTTCGCGCAGAACACGTTGGCGAACGCGCTTCGCGAACCGAGTGTGTCGCAGGGATCTCTTCCATGGGTCTTCGCTGCATGGTTTATTGCCGTGATGCTGATCGCAGTCGCAGTGGCGATATTCGGCAGTCGCGCCGATCGATTGTCAGGTGGTTTCGCATTGACGATTCAAATTGGAGCGATGTTCCTTCCCCTGTTGGCGCTCGCACTGCCGACGTATTGGGGGAAGTCTTGGGAGCAGATTCGACGCGACGTTGGACTTCACTGTGGCCGCGGATTCTGGCGAGAGTGCATCTATGGAGTCTCCGTCTATGCGACGGCGATTCCACTTGTTGCGGTGGGTGCGGTGTTCGCATTCATTCTTACATTTTTAGTGCCGCAGGAACTTACGCAGGCATCGCATCCGATTCAACAGGCGATTGCCGAAGGCGATGCTTCGCAGCGATTATTGCTGCTTTTTATCGCAGCGATCGCCGCTCCGATTGTTGAGGAAATCATGTTTCGTGGCGTGTTGTTTGCGCATTTACGCGATCTTTCACGTCGATGGGGGCGTGGTCTGTCATTTCTCTTCTCGGCGCTTTCATCGAGTTTGATCTTTGCCGCCATTCATCCACAGGGAATAATTTTCGTTCCAATTCTGGGAGCGTTGGCGGTCGCATTCTGTCTCGCTCGTGATATGCGCGGCAGTCTGATCTCGTGCATGGTTGCTCACGGGATCAACAACGCGTTGGTGGTTGGATTGAATATTGCGCTTGCTGGATAGTTATTCCAACTCGATTGTCCAATACGCCTCGTCCAAGAAGGCTTTCCAACTCTGGTACTTCGGACTTCCCAAACGAAGCGCGATTGCTGGATTACGCTTTGGCTTGATCGCCGCTCGAATCAGTCGCATTCGCGCTTGGGTTGGTGTTCGTCCACCCTTCTTGGCGTTGCATCTGACACACGCGCACACCAAGTTGGTCCATGAATTGTCGCCGCCTTGAACGCGCGGCAGAACGTGATCCAATGTCAGTTCCTTTGTGGAGAACGATGCGCCGCAGTATTGGCATTGATTCCCGTCGCGGGCATAAATATTCCGCCGATTCAATTTGACCTGCTCGCGCGGGAAGCGGTCATAACCGAGAAGTCGAATGATCTTTGGTACGGCGATCACGAGTCGCGTCGTCGTGACCCAGTCGTGCACTTCGTGTTCGTGCGCACGCTGATACTCCGCAGCATCCGACCAAGTCGAGAGGTCGTACGAAACATAATTTCCAGCTTCGACAGAAATAACTTCGGCGACATTGTTGGCCAAAAGCGTGAAGGCACGACGTCCACTCACAACGCGCAGGGCGGTGTACACCTTGTTGAGAACCAAGACTTTCGAGTCAAGACCGCTTACGAGCAAAGTCAACTCAATCTCCTGTGGCGAAGCCGTCAAGCTTCGTCTTGGGAAGTCTATCTCGATCTTTACGGGGCGCCAATCAACGGGAGGCGATCTTGCGGGAATTTTTATTCCGCGCAGATCTCAGCGGAAAAATGGCGGGTCGGTGACGATGATGACGGGCGTTGACAGAGGGAGATGTTCGTTCAGAAGCCGTTCAATGAGCGCATGTGGCAGCATCCCTGTGCCCCAAGGGGCTCTCTGAAAGTGCGTTTCGTCTTCGTGAGCCCCAACTGGAGGTGCGAGATCTTCCAGAATGCAAAGCGAACAACGTGGGCCGAGATTGGAGATGGACCGAGTGAGATGATCTTCGATGTCCTTCACCATCGAAGGCGCAATCAATCCCGAGGGATAGAGAACCGTTGCAAGTCCCTGATCCTTTCGGTTCTGCCACAGGCGCATTTGGCCAGCGACATCGCTGAGCAAATGGGTGTGATGTGGAACCAATCCCAAGCGGCGCCCACCTTGGACATCGCAGAGTTGTGGCAGCGTTTCATCAAGCCATCGTTCGAGCGCAGCATGGCCTGGCTTCGTCCAATTTCGCATGTCGCCCGCGAAGAGATCTTGCGCGAAAGTTCCGCTCCAGCAAAGTGCGATGGATTCTTCACCATCATCTGGCGTTGGAATGCTGGCTGATGCACTCCATTGATCATCATGGGGATTTCCCCCAAGCCAAGTAAAAGACCCGCCTGTTGGAGGCGGGTCTTGGTGTGGTCTTGAAGTATCGATACGCAGGACTGCGTGTGGATTTGCGTGGGGACCTGAAAGTGCACGTCGAAGATCGTTCATGGGATCAAGGCGGCACCCGTCAGGTGGTTCGGCAAATCACTTGGTCTCTGCGGTTTCTCGGCGAGTTTCCTTCAGTCGTCGTGCCTTACCAGTCAATCCGCGCAAGTAATACAACTTTGCTCGGCGAACTTCGGCGTGACGCAGAACTTCGACCTTTGCGACTCGTCCGGAGTGCAATGGGAAAACTCGTTCGACGCCTTCGTTGGCGACGATGCGGCGAATGGTGATCGTGCGATTGACGCCACGACCCTTGGTGGAAAGCAAGATTCCTTGGAAGACCTGGACGCGTTCCTTATCGCCTTCAACAATGCGGTAATGCACGTCAACCGTGTCACCGATGCGAAGGGTCGGAATTTCTGCGGCAGGCTTCAAGTGCTTGGCCTCCACGCTCTCCATGATGGCGGTTCGATTCATGAGTGAGTCCTCTCGTGGGCAATTTGCCCGGGTAAAACTGTGCCCTTGCAGCATGACCTACCGAAAACGTTTTCGGTCAGTGACAGGCCGACAGAGCGATGCAACATTGAGGCCTCGTCCTCAAGTGGTTGCCCATGGAGTAAGTCGAGGTCCGGACGGCGTTCGCGCGTCCGGCTGATGCTCTCTTCGCGGCGCCATCTGGCAATTGCCTGATGATCACCCGAAAGAAGTACGTCTGGAACGATGCGCCCGCGCCACTCGCGCGGACGTGTGTAGTGCGGACAGTCGAGAAGGGGGGTTCCTTCGTCGCTCGTCAGCGAAAACGAATCTTCAGCGGCGGAATCTTCGTGGCCGAGTGCGCCAGGAATCAAACGTGCGGCGGCGTCGACGATGGCGAGCGCAGGAAGTTCTCCACCCGAGAGCACAAAGTCTCCGATGGAAATTTCTTCCAACTTCATCTCGTCGATAGCGCGTTGGTCGACTCCTTCATAATGCCCGCAAATCAGCATGATTCGTTCACTTTTTGCAATGATTGCTGCTGCAACTTGCGTGAACTTTGATCCCGCTGGCGAGAGCAGGATTCGCCGCGATGGGCGAGGGTCCTGCGCTTCAACAGCTTCGATCGCAGCACAAAGTGGTTCGCACATGAAGACCATTCCAGGTCCGCCGCCAAAGGGTCGATCATCAACTCTGTTGTGACCGCCCACTTCGCGACCGAGTGACCATTTGCGAATGTCATGCACATTCACTTCGAGCAACCCCTGTGCGATTGCTCGACCAACAATGCTTGTGCCCAGTACGGGCGCAAACATGTCAGGGAACAATGTGAGGATGTCGATTCGAAGTGGCATAAAAATGGTTTTACTTCTTGCTTTTTACTTCTTGCTTTTTACTTCTTGGCGGTTTCGGCAGCCTTGACCTTCTTCGGTGCGTTGCGACGAGCCTTCTGTCGAATCGCAGCGAGCGAAGGTGAACCCTTTGGTCCAACGGTGTTGGCAATTTCAGCGCGGCGCAGAAGTGAAACAACAGTTTCAGATGGTTGAGCACCGACGGAGAGCCAATGTGTGACTCGTTCGGCCTTCAATTTCCATTGTTGACCTTCAGGTGCGGTTGGGCTGAACCAACCCAATTCCTCGATCACGCGTCCGTCGTTTGGCGAGCGCTTGTCGGCGGCGGCGAGGCGATAGAACGGTGAGTGAATGCGACCGTAACGTTTGAGGCGAAGAACGACCATGTGGGGGACTCCCTTATAAAGACGTGCTTCCTGCGGTGAGTCATTCGTCCATTTGGACGGGACCGACCGGATTCGCCGTGGGGTTCGATGTCGTTTCGATACCGTGCGGCAAATCTTGGGGAAGCGGGTTGCGAGCCACGAAGAGTAGCAGAAAATTGGCTACGCTCAAGTCATTATGACCGGATGGTGGGTTGCAGATCTTTGGCAGCGTGGCGACACGGTTCTTCTTATGAGTTGGCTCGTGTGGGTTATCGCCTCCATCGTGCTTCATGAACTTGGTCACGGATTCGCCGCTTTGTGGGAAGGCGATACCACGCCGCGCGATACAGGGCATCTGACGATCAATCCCATTGTGCATATGGGATGGTTCAGCATTATTGCGCTCTTGATTATGGGAATCGCATGGGGATTGATGCCAGTCAACCCAAGTCGCTTTCGCCACGGTCGCCGCGGATGGGCGGTTGTCGCGGTCGCGGGGCCGGCGGTGAATCTCTTCTTGAGTGGGATGTGCATCGTGCTCTGCGCTGTGATGATTCGGTATGGCCCGCAGGCCGAACCACTCGCTGGAAATTTGCGGATGTTTCTGATGGTTGGCGGCTGGCTCAATGTCTATTTGATGCTTTTCAATTTGATGCCCGTGCCGCCGCTTGATGGGTCAATGATTCTCTCTGGATTTTCCAACACGGCGCTGCGATTTTTCTCAAAGCCGGGCGTGCAACAATTCGGTTTGCTTGTCTTGTTCCTTGCGGTCTTCTCCACGAATCTTGCTGATCAAGCTGTTGATCACATTCAGAGTGCGACGGTGTATGCGATTGCGTATGTCGTCAGCGTTCTGCCTGCGGCCGCATTGTGATCAACGCATGATGGCTTGCGCTCGTGCGTCATATTGAACAGCGCCGCCGACCACCGTCATCACAACTTGTGGAGCTTCGTCCATCCAATTGCATGCGAATGGATTTCGGTCCAGCGCGACAAAGTCCGCAAACGATCCTGGAGAAAGTCGTCCCATCGAGCGCGAATCTCCCAAGCAATCTGCAGCACCAGTGGTGTATGCCGCAATCGCCTCTTCCGGCGTGAGATTCTGCTTTGCGCCGTGGACTTTGCCGTCGAGCGCGACTCCTGTGATCGCGACGCGCATTCCTTCTAGTGGATCAGCGGTGACGATCGGCCAATCAGAACCGAAGGCAAGTCGCGCGCCGCTGCGTAGAAATTCGCGAAATTGAAAGATGCGACTTTGACGATGCGATCCCAAGCGCGTGACCGCGAGCGGTGCATCGGTCGCCTTATGGAATGGTTGCATACTGATGATGCGACCTTGATACTGCGCAAGTGTGTCTGGATGAACGGTCTGCGCATGTTCGAAGCGAACGCGCTTCTGCGGATCGCTCTTGATCGCGGCGCGGAGCACTTCGCCCAGCGCGCGATCGCCGATTGCGTGAACACTTGGCGAATATCCCGCATCAAGAACTTCGCGCATCCAATCGGCGAGCGTGCCTTCAAGCGCGTGTTCCATCAGCGTGCCAGAGCCTGCGACATCGCTGTAATCATCGATCATCGCCGCCGTCGATGAACCGAGCGTTCCATCGGCGAATGATTTGAAACCAATGATGCGAAGGAAGTCGTTGCCGTGAATCGCATCAGCGCGTGCGAATGGAAGCGGTCGCTCGCGGTCAAGCACGGTCGCACGAACGCGCACACGCAGCGAGCCATCGTTGCATGCTGGGGCAAGAACTCGTTCGATGTCATCGAGATATTCCATCGCTCCGACGCTGGTCACGCCGACTGAAAGCAAGTGTGCGCAGGCATCGGCGCATGCTTGTTTTTTCATTGCAAGAGATGGTTGTGGAATGTGCGGCACAAGCAATTTCCATGCGGCTTGTTCGAGGAGCAATCCGGTTGGCGTGCCGGAAGAATCGCACACAATTGTGCCGCCAGCAGGGGATTTTGTGTCGGCGTTCAAGCCAAGAATCGCGCAGGCGTGTTGATTGATGACCGCACTATGTTGGTCGCATCGCCATGCGATGGCGGGTCGGTCACCCGCACTGCGAAGCCAAGTGGAATCTGGTTTTGCACCGCCCCAATTGTTTTCATTCCAACCGAAAGATTCCAGCCAGCGGTCTGGTGCAAGTTGCGTCGCGCGCGCGTCGATGAGTTTTTCAAATTCTTCGCGACTGCGCGCGCCAGCAAGATCGAGTCGACCAAGCGAAAGTCCGCCCATCAATAAATGCAAATGAGAATCGATCAGTCCCGGCAAGATCCACGCTTCGTCAAGATTGAGTGTGTGTTTCGACTGCGGAGGTTTGTGATCAAGCGAGTTGATCAAACCGTTTTCGATTGACATGCACTTTGCCCACGGCGCGGTGTGGTCGCCCGTCCAAATGCGCGCAGCGGTGACATGATGGATCGGCATGGAGTGAAGGTACATGGGGGTCTTGCGGGCAAAAATCGACCGCAAGTGGTCGAGTTTTGCCCGCAAGCAAAGTAAGCCAAGGGGGTGTGAAGGTTTTCAACTTCGTCGATGTATGGGCAGGGCAGTTGCGCTGGCGACAACAACAACGACGGCATCGTTGATGGAATCGATCTCGCGACCGTTCTTGGTGCTTGGGGATCGTGTCCAGGAGTTGTCACGTCCGTGATTCCGGGGCACGGATCCAATTTGGGCGGCACTCAAATCACGATCAATGGAACCAATCTTTCAGGAACAACTGCGGTGAAGATTGGCGGAGTGAATTGCACGAGTTTGCAAGTTCTGTCGCCGACAGTGGTCAAGGCAGTCACGCCTGCCGGCATAATTGGCGATGCGCCGATTTCGATTGTGTCGAGCAACGCGACATCGCTCGCTTCAACTCTTTTCACGTATGTGCTGCAATCGATCACATCGGTCTCGCCGAATAATGGAATTTATTCTGGTGTCACTGCGATCACGATCACTGGAACTTTCTTGAGTGGAGCGACAATCGTCAAGGTTGGCGGAGTACCTGCAACGAATGTTGTTGCCGTGGATTCGAACACTGTCACAGCCGTAACGCCAGCTGGATCAGTTGGCGCTGCGTCAGTGGAAGTGACAGGCGCGAAAGGAACTGCGACTGCGACGAATGCATTTTTATATATCGCCATCGTCGTTCCGACATGGGCAACGCTGTTGGAAGCGGTGCCAGATCCTGCGGTTGTGACGGATGCGAATCTTCGCGCTGCAATTGTGGCAAGTGGATTTGCGTGGAGAGTTCGAGATAACGCAGCGAACATCGAGATGTTGTTAGTGCCAGGCGGGACTTTTATGATGGGCTGCAGTCCTGGGGATGCAGAGTGTGGCAGCGATGAAAGCCCTGCGCATCAAGTGACATTGACGAATGCTTTTTATATGGGCAAGACCGAAGTGACTCAGGCTCAGTGGCTGGCGAAGATGGGGAGTAATCCGAGTGCTTTCGATGGGCAGCCAAACAATCCAGTCGAACAAGTCTCTTGGGACACGATTCAAAGTTTCAATAGTGCGACTGGTTTGCGCTTGCCAACCGAAGCCGAATGGGAATACGCATGCCGAGCAGGGACGACGACTGCGCGATACGGAGTGCTGGAGGATATTGCGTGGTACTACCAAAACTGGACTAATTTTGGCACTCAACCAGTTGCCACCAAACTCCCAAACGCCTTGGGTCTCTATGACACGCTTGGCAATGTTTTGGAGTGGTGCCAGGATTGGTATGCGCCTTATTCAGCAGGAAGCGTGACCAACCCCACAGGTCCCACGACTGGCACGGACCGTTTGTTGCGCGGCGGCCTCTGGTTCTTCAGCTCCGACTACTGCCGCGCGTCGGGGCGCATCAGCAACACGCCCGACAGCTTCAGCATCGTTTTCGGGTTCCGTGCCGTCAGGGCTCCGTAATCAGTTGCCTCACGCATCACCCTTCGCGCACCCCTGTTTACGGGCAAAAATCGCTCATTTTTGGATCATTTTTGCCCGTAAACAGGGGGTTCGCATTTCGCACGGCGCGATCTGCCCGTAAACAGGGGGGACACACAAACGATGAGCGCTGTAAAGTGCTTCGGCGAGAATCAAATTCGCCTTTTTGGGGGCTATAAGTTGATTTGCTCTGTGTATGTGTTATAACTGATGCATGGCACACAAGACAATCAGCCTAGACCTTCAGGCATATGAAGCACTGCGATCCAGAAGAACCCGACCAACCGAGTCGTTTTCGCAAGTGGTCCTTCGGCTTGCAAGTGCATTCCCTGGATCAACCAGCGGGAGCGCAATCGTTGACAAGCTTCTCGCCGATGGCGAGAGCCTCTGGTTTCCACCCGATGCAGAACTTGACCGACTCGACGCAATTCAGAAGGAACCTCGCGTGCGACGCAATCCTCGGAGCGAATCGTGATTGCGGACACGACATTCCTCATCGATCTTGAACGCGAGGTCAAGCGTCGAGTGCCGGGGCGCGCTGCGGAATTTCTTTCCAAGCGCGGCGATGCAACGATCGGCGTCAGCGTGGTCGCATCAGCAGAATTGAGCGAAGGGTATGACGACGCGAGTCGCAGTTCAGTGATGCGATTCCTGCGACACTTCGAACTTCTTGAAGTCGATTCGGAAACGGCGTGGATTTGGAGTCGTCTCAGTCGACAAGCGCGAACTGAAGGGCGGTCGATCGGCGACAACGATTTGTGGATTGCCGCCACCGCAGCGAGACATGCTCGCCCACTTGTAACGCGAAATGTTCGCGACTTCGCAAATCTTCCCGGTGTCGTTGTGCTTGCGTACTGAAGTTTGGGGGGGCACTATTCCACCCACCCTTCGTTACGGGCAATTCGTAAGGTTGTAGCACTCCGATTTGCCCGTAAACAGGGTGGGGATCACAAACGATGCCAGCCCAAACGATGCCCGCCCAAGCGGTGCGCGCGAAGGACTATGCTTGGGCGATGAAATCAAATGCATTTGCGTTGCGCGTTGAAACTTCTGCCGCTTGTCTCTTGTGCGCCGGAGTGTGGATCGTTGGTTGTAGCGAATCAGCTCCATCACCAAAGCCGCCCACAGCGATCACGAAGGTTGCGCCAAGCGCACGCGCACCGCAAGGTCCAGCTTCAGCGGCAACATCTGCTGCAGGGACCCCATCAGCGACAAACCCTTCTGCAACTCCGACTGCAACCCCACGCGCTGACGCCGCGGCGCAAAAGATTTCATCTTCCACATCCGATGCGAAGATCATTGAAGTCGCTGGACTTGTAATGCCTAAGCCCGTCACTTGGCAGTGGCAATCACCAACAGTTCAATTTCGTGCGCTTCAATATTCGGTGCCGACAACCACTCCTGGAATCAGCGACGCAGAGTTGGTCATCAGCGTTTTCGCTGCAGGTGATGGTGGTCCAATCGACATGAATGTCAAGCGATGGGTGAGCCAATTTCGCGACGAGGATGGTGACGAGGCGAAGGCAAAAATCGAAGATCGAACGATCAACGGAATTCCTGTGAAGCTGCTCGAACTTGCAGGCAGATATCAAGGAATGGGACAAGCAGCGCCAC
>CAIXJC010000030.1 GCA_903919715.1 uncultured bacterium
AGCGTGAAATGCGAACCTTCGCGGATATACGCCCCGCGTCTTCCAGTCAAGACTCGAATGTTGTTGAGAGTCACATTTGATGCGCCGTTGCCAACAAATGCGTTTGCTTGACAGCGCAGAATGGTGAATCCTTGAATGGTCACGCCAGCACTTGGGGCACTGTTGATCGTGAAGACATCTCCACCCGCATTTGCTCGATCGATCTTGGTTGTGCTAGCGCCCGCACTCGATCGAATCGTGATCGCCTTTCCGCTGATAGTCATTGTCTCGTTGTAAGTTCCAGGTGCAACGATGACGGTGTCGCCATCGACAGCGGCGTTGATCGCGCCTTGCATCGATGAATACTCGCTCGGCACCAGCAGGTCGGTGGCAAATGCACCGGCAGTGATCGAACCAAATGACACAAAAGCGACAACGACATTGACGGCGAATTTCATATTTGACTCCTAGAAAAAAATCAGAACCCCGACCCCGAACACCAGAATGAATTCACAGAATAGCGCTGTCGGAGCGAATCCAATCCAGAAAAGCAATATAAATCTATAAATTTCGATCTGGAAATTTCGATCCGGAATTATCAGGTTGAAACTCGAAAAATCTCTCTCAAGCAGTCGATCATCCTGTCCACGCCGCAAGCATTGCAGCAAGGTCTGGCCCGCCGACCGTTCCATCGCTGTTGATGTCGCCCGTGCCGGTTCCGCCCCAGTTGCTGAGAAGTGACGCGAGATCCGATCCGTTGACAGCGCCGTCACCATTGAGGTCCGCAGGGATGCCTGGTGCGCGAGGACCTTGAATTGCCAGTGTCGCCGTCGGTGCAGTTCCTGGTCGGAAGAGTCCAATCGTGCCAATCGCATTCGTTGGCGGTTGAGTTGCATCGAACCAAAAGTTGTATGTCGTTCCAAATCGAAGTGCGTTGGAGTTTGCGCTGACTGCATAATCGCCGCCAGTCCACGTCACCGCACCGCCTGTTGTTGTGGATGTCCAGTCGGTTGTTGCGTATGGATCGCCCGAGTGATAATCGATGTCCTTGAAACCAACATTCGTAACAGTCGTTCCCGCGGGAAGTGGCACGCTGAACGATCGCGCGCTTCTGTGACTGTTGATGTTCTGGATCGCATACTCATAGCGCCACGTCCCATTGCCGTTGTTGGTGATATTCCAACCAGCGGTGAACCGGCCATCGCTGGCGATATCGACATTGACAAGTGTCACTGCTGGAACAATTGACTTCCATCCATCCATCGCAGATTGTTGTTGATTCGTTGCGCCGATGAGTGCCAACGTGTATGAGCCACTGGCAAGCGCTCCCACCGTGATGGTTCGCCACGATGCGTTGTTGTTGTCATTTCCCGCAGCGGCATCGCCAGGATGAACGTATTGAGCTTCGGCGAAATAGGTCGCATTTGCATTAAGCGCAGGATCCAAATCGTTTGCATTCACCTGAATTCTTCGGCCAATCGTCGCCGCTGCGCCAGGCATGCCCGCGTTGGGCGATGCAGGAAAGACGCCCGTTGCTGCGTTCACTTCGGAACGACATCCAAGACCGCTTTGACTTCCGTTGAGACTTGCGCTGTATGGATCTGAGCATCCAATTCCAAGCCATGTTCCGCTGGATGCTGGAGTGCATGCTCCACAGAGCGTTCCTTGCAATGCGGTAAAGCCATGCTTGCCCCAACCCATGCCAACTTGTTCAAGTCGACCGTTCTTCACTCGGTAAATATTCTGCGGAATGAATGGATGCAAATTGCTTGATGGTCCAGAGAACCAATCGAGCAGCGCATCGCCGATATTGCAACTCGTCGTCCCAATCGCATACGCCATGATTGTTTGGCCGTTGACAACAGCGCTGCCATATTTCGCGATGTCTGAAATTGCTCCAACGATCACATCTGGTCCGACACTTCCACCGCCGCCGCCACCTCCGCCGCCACCCGTATCAAAGCTGATCGCAATGGTTCCAGCGCCACCGTCCGCCGAACCGTATCCGCCGACGGCGAGGCGGTATGTCACGCCCAATGTCAGCGAGACATTCATTTGCGACTGATAGTTGCACGCATCATCGTTGCACCCAACAGGAATGAGATCAGCTCCGCATGCGGTAAAAATTGCGAGTCGCGTATCCCATGTTTCAAATCCGCACGTCGTGAAAATGTGTGTTCCAGTTTGGGTCGGAGTGAAGGTGAAGTAGTTCACCTTGTGCATCGTGTGCGCGGTGCATCCACCGCCGATGCCGACTGAGAGTGATGCCGTCGCCGCTGTTGTATCGAAGGTGTTATTGCCGATGATCGCTGCAGGCGCAGTCGCACAATCAATTCCTCCACTTGCAACTCCACCATCACCGCGCCGAGCTTGCGCAGGATTTTCAAGGGATGCTGTATAGGTCCCAAGAGCAATCGCTGCAGAACCAAGAATAATTGCGCCAATGGAATTTCGAGCGATCGCCATGTGTTTTCAACTCTCTGTTAAGGGCATGCGCCCCATGCACCAAGCATAACGGCAAGATCAGCACCGTCCGTGTACGAATCTCCGTTGAGATCTTGGTCTGGAGTTGCCCAGCCTCCGAGCAATGCGGCAAGATCAGCGCCGTCAACAGAGCGGTCGCCATTTCGATCAGCAATGCAACCAAGCATGCAACTTAAAGTCAGCGTTCCAGTTCCAGTCGCTGTGGTAGTAGATCCAACTCGGATGTACGAGACACTTCCCGCAGTGACAGGCCACGAAGCTTGGCTTGTGCTTCCTGCGCATCCTGATGCGTTGTCCGAACATGCGATGACTGATGATGCGCAAGAGCTGTAGACAGCGATGCGTGTATCGAATGTCGCTGCGCCGCATGTGCTTGCTGTTGCGGTACCCGTGCAAGGCGCTGTGTATGCGTACCAAAGATCATTGTTGATTGCGATTCCAAATCCTTCGTCGCAGGATGTTGGCAGAGATGGAGTCGAATTCGTTGCGGTCGCCGTGTTGAATGCAATTCCACCATTGCCAATAGCGGTTGGTGTCGAGCAATCGTCATTGGAAGGTCCAGTGATTGGCACGCTGATGACCATGGAATATTCGTTGCGTGTGTCAGTTGCCAAGAAGACGCGCAGATAAAAGACTGCAGTGGCACCAGGATTTACATACGAAAGAGTCTCGTTGTTGACATTGCCGTTTCGAATCAAGACCGGAGTCCCCCCGCATGAACTATAAAGTTCGAGATCGATATCTCCGTTGGCATGGGTGTATGTGAATGTTCCTGTCAGCGTTGCGCCAGCTCCAACAGTGATCGCATACCAATCTTCGTCGAGGCGCTTCACGACGAGTCCCGAATATGTTCCAGCGGCGAGAGGCCACGCAGTCGCGCAGGTGTCATTTTGTTCAAGTGTGTCATCTGCACCCACAGCAAGTTTCGCAGCGAATCCACCGCTGTTTACTGCAACGTCCCAGCGACCATAACCGTCTCCTCCAGTTGGGTTCGAGCACGCACTCGATCCACATGTCAACGTTCCGTACAACTTATGAGTGCTGTTGTCATAGATCGCCGAGCCAGAGGAGCCACCTTCGGTGATGCCAGTTGTCCAAGAAATCTGTGACCAGTTGGATCCAGTTCCGCAGTAACTGTTTGCCGCGATTTTGGTTCCAAATGAAATTGCTTGAGCCGTTCCACTTGGATGGTGGAGGCATGTGGATGCGGTGTTATTGGCGGGATTCGCACTTGACCATCCGACCCAATAGACGCCTGCTGGCAACGCACCTCGAATCATGAGCAGCGTTGAATCGCTGGTGGAGTACGCCGAGACGAGGTCCGCGCCAGCCACCGTTGTTCCTGCCGAATTTGTTCCAGTGCAAGCAGATCGGAAGAAGAAGATGAATTGAGCGGTGCTTGCGACTGTCTGAGTGCTGATGCAGTGATATGCAGTTGCGATGTATGGAGTTTCATCTGCTGCGGTTGTTGCAATCAACTGAGCCGAGCAGAGGTATCCAGCGCCACTCTGCGTGAATGTCATCTTGCAGGTCGCATTGGATTCATTCAGCCACGCGGAATAACAAGCGGGATTGTAAGAACATGTTCCGCCGAAATCGAACAAGCCAAAGACGTCGCGGTATCCATACGCATCCACGACTTCTGTGAAAGGCAATTGCTTTGCTCGCTGGCCAGAGGGTACGAACCATTCGATACGAGCTCGTGTGGTTGGACCGCAAATGCTGAATGCCTCGCCGGTGCCGAAGTCGCCTTTGCCTCGAAGAAGGCCGTTCATCGACTGTTCGAGATCTGGAGTGATGAGCCCCAACTCTTGTCCATCAGCGAGTGAAAGTCCGCTGATATGAAGCCGCGAATTGAGCGCGCCCGTCATTGCAATATCAACTCGCCATAAGCGACCACCTGGGACATCGAGCCACTGGCCATCGTCCAGAGAGAGATCGACCGAGCGCTCGATTGAAAAGCGAACGGGTTGCGATTGGTCGAGAGTTCCGTCTTCATTGATATATCCCTGTGTGTCGATCACAGGGAGAATCATTTGTGGCGGCGGGATGAATCCCAAGCCAAATCGTTCAGTCAGTGTCGGCTCAGCAGGCTTCGCAGTCGGAAACTGTGGGAGCGGTCCATTCCCGTCGGCGCCGCCGTCCGCATGGACAAAGTTGGCGAGCATAAAAGAGCAACAAATTGCCGAAACGCAAGGAACGAGAATCGCTGGCTTCATTTTTTCAGTCTCCGTGGGGGGGTGGGACAGTGATCGCAATATTTAAGAAAAGTGGCAGAAACACCAGATTGGGGAAGGCAAAGCAAACTGCATTTTTGCGATTCCTTAACGCACAATAGCCCCAAAAGAGCAAATGGCAAGAAAACTTTGCCCGTTCTTATTTCTGCGATTATTCCCGAATTGACCGCAAGCCGCACGTCCCATTTGGAATTGGCCTGATTTTCAACTCATTTGGCTTGGGGTACCCCGGATTGCAAATATGCCACGAGGTCGAGAATCTCCTCCCGAGATCGGGGGTTGAGAAGCCCATTTGGCATGTTGGACGTCGAAATGAGTGAAATTGACTTGATGTCACGCTTCAAGATGCGTTCTCGGTCATCCGTGAGCGGGTTCGGTCGCACCTCGACGGCATTTGGAGAGTCAGAGACGATCCGCCCGACGGTGATCGACCCATCCTGGGTTTCGATGATGCTGTCTTTATATTGATCCGAAACCACCGCCGACGGATCGAGGATTGCCGTCAGCAGGTCACGCTTGGTGAAGCGCCCACCTGCGCCAGTCAGGTCTGGACCGGTCGTTGCACCTTCGTTGGCGAATCTGTGGCAGAGGATGCAGGTTGACTCGCGGAAAATGCGCGCGCCTCGAGCAGTGTCTCGTGACTGCAAGTCCGTGGCAGCATCAAACTGACCCTCGAACTCCGAGACTTTCCAGTCGTGAAGTGTTGCGTTGGTTGTTGTGAAAGGGGCGGGCGATGGAGTAGCCGGTGTCGTGACGCTCGCATCGGCTGGCGCTGGTGGGGTCCCAATGTTAGCGCGTGCATCTCTTCGAATATTTTCAATGAATCCAGCGAGGCTGAAACCCCCAGCGCGATCGTTCGCCGCGTTCAACCATTGCCAGTATCGCGCGCGGAGATCGCTTGTCCATCCATCTTTGACCAACCGTAAAAGCGAGACGTAACGAAGCGCTGCGCTTCGGTCCGGCGCACGCTCGAGCGCTCCCATCGCAAGAGGTACGGTGCTTGCCAGATCGAGCGCACTGCCGAGTTCGAGAGCGATCCACCGTGCAGGGGAATCGGTCGATGTCGATGCAGCGGCACGCACCAACGCGAGATTTGCAATGCGCAAAACGCTTGGAAATGCAGACAGTTCTCGATGTCGAGCGACGGCGATTTCTGCGATACGCGCAGCCAGAATCGAATCGTTGTCGCCGAGTGTTGACGCAGGAATTTTCTCCATGCAATTCGCTGCGATATCGCAAGCAGCCGTTGCATCATCAACGCCACCGACGCGCACAAGTGCCAGCGCGCCAGCAAGCTTTGCTCTGGTCGACGCAATCTTCTCAAGAGCGCCTCGCCAAGAATCGATGGGTTGATGTTCCAATGCGACACGCGCCGCGTCTTGTACGAATCGATCAGCGTGATCGAGTCCAAGAAGGAGTGCTGGCAGTCGCTTGGAAAACTCTGCTGCATCAAGTGTGTGTTGATCGTGTTCGTACGAACGACGAAGAAGGCGCAGTTGATCGCACGCAGCATTGTTTGCCGCAGTCGTGGCCGCAGTCGTGGCCGCAGTCGCAGCAAGCGTGGCTGTGCTTGCTGCGGATTTTTCCGCACTTACTCGGTAGAGACCGCTCTGCGTGCCTCGGCCACCAGTGATGAAGTACATCGCACCATCGGTTCCCCACACCATGTCCGTGACTGGCATCGGTCGACCCGTTATGAATGGTCGCCACTGCGTGCGAAATGTCGAACCGTCCGGAATGATCGTCGCCGCAAGAATTCTGCCGTAGGTCCAATCAGCGCAGAAAATCATTTCTTTCCACGGCGCAGGGAATCCACCATCACAACCCGCGAGCATTCCAGTGGGTGATGCGGAATCCGTTTCGCCAGCGGGGGGCAGCGTGTCTGGATACCAATCGGGCATCGCGGCACTTCCGCTGCGCCATCCATAATCGCCACCTTGCACAACATGAACAATGCGTGGCGCGCGATACCAAGGCGCTCCGATGTCCCATTCCATATCGCTGTCGTACGTGAAGAGCTCGCCGTCGGCGGTGAAACAGTGGTCATACGCATTGCGGAATCCGTCGGCGAATATCGTCGCGTTGTCAGTCGCAGGATCCACTCGCACAACAAGTCCGCCGGGTGAATACACGCCGACCGCATGCCCGCGCGGATCCCACATGCGCGCATCAATGCGATCTTCGCCGAAGAAGTCGCAGGGAGAATTTGGCGCACGGCCTGGTTGTTCATCGGTGGAATATTTCACAAGAGACGATGGAACCTTCGTGTGATTCCCAAGCGCGACATAGAGCGCACCATCGGGTCCTTTCACAACTCCGTGCGGCCCATGTTCTCCAGCATCTCCTTCGTATGGAATGAGGCATGTCGCATCTTCATATGAACCGTTCTTATCGAGATCACGAAGGCGCCAGAATCCTCTGCGTCCGTCAGCGCTCACGCCGTTGGCATACAGCGCATCGCCGAGAAAGCAGAGACCCTGCGATGAGAGAATCGGCGCGGTGAATGAACGCACTTCAGTTGTCGTTCCACTCCACGGTGTTCCATCATCATTGCGACTGATTCCCGGAATCCATGCGAGCGAGAATGCGCCATCTTGAGGCGAGATCAATGCGCGGCCGTATGGATCGAACGCCATGGAAACCCAGCTCCCTTGCCCAGTTTGCCCGCTCGCAAGAAGTTCCGCTGAAAATCCTGGAAGAAGAGTCAAACTGCTGATTGGTGGAGCTGACTGAATCGCTCGAACTTCAAGATCCTTGAATCGCACTTCCATTGGCGCACCTTGATGCAATTGAAAACCCATTAACCCGTCACGGTGAAAACGCGACGCGTCGCCGTCGGTCACGTCGGACATCAGAACATCGTTGAGCCAATGTCGAACGCGCGTTCCGCGAGCTTCGATGCGGTACTCGTTCCAGTCACCAGTATGGATCGACTTGCGCAGAACTTCATCGGGAGCAAATTGCGCGACGACGCGCTTGCCTGCAGGTGAAAATTCGACTTGCTCGCCGCGCGCGCTCATGAGTTCTCGCCCAAGTCCTTCATAGAGCACGCCCGAGTAATTATTTTGCGCATCAAAGTCCGCTTGAAATCCTCCAAGGTCGTGTTGTCCTTGAACGCGCCAACTTCGATAATGAATCCCGCTGTTCCCGCCCGTCAGCTTGATCTTGCACCGAAGGTCAAAGTCCTGCGGCATATCGCCATTCCATACGAGATAGGTGCTCGCAGTCAGTGGATGTTGCGCAGTTGATTGTCCCACGATGCATCCATCTTGAATGCTCCAATAGGACTTGTCGCCCTCCCAACCATCAAGCGTCGCGCCGTCAAATGGCTTGATTGCGCCATCGTCTGCGGATGCGGCCAAGCAACAAAGTGCGGAGATGCAGAGTGTGATCGTGGATGAAATATTCATGGTGTGAGTTTTCGCAGCCGAAGCGAACGTTGCGTGAGGGGACGAGTCGTTCGCGCTTTGGCTATTGGACGCAGCGACTGGATTGACGGGATCGGCACATCGGAATCTTCGCCTCGATTTTCAATGAGCGCAACTTGACCGCTTGTTCGCACTTGGCGCCACAGGGCGTACGCAGGAGCCAGCGCATTCTGTGACATGTCGGATGCCGATACGGCGTGCCGTTCGCGGCGGCATTACTATGCCATGATGAGCCACTCATCTCGTCTTGTCGTTCTTGCGGTCGCGTTCTTTGCAAATGTTGCGTGCCTCGCCAGTCAGGCTGCGCCGTCATGGAATGTCGTGCTTGATGTTGCCCCGGATCCTGCGATCATTACTGATGCGAGTATTCGTGCTCGCATCGTGGCGACTGGTTCGCCATGGCGAGTCCGCGAGATCAGTTCTGGAATCGAGATGTTGCTCATTCCACCTGGCACTTTCATGATGGGTGCGAGTGTTGGCGATGCGGATGCGACGGCGGCGGAACAGCCTGCGCATGAAGTGACGATTTCAAAGCCCTTTTATCTCAGTCCAACGGAAGTAACGCAAGGTCAGTGGGTCAAATTGATGGGCACGAATCCGAGCCGCTTTCAGCCCAGCGCATTTCAAGCCGCAGAGAGTGCGACGCGCGAAGCACAAATCAAGGCGTTCACGAGCACGGGAATTACTCGACAAGAGGCCGAGAAAAAACTCGGGCCAATGAAAGTGCACTTTGACACGACAGAGAATTGGCCGGTTGAGTCGATGACTCAAGACGAGTTGCAATCGTTCTTGCAGAAAACAAATTTGCAGTTGCCCACTGAAGCGCAGTGGGAGTATGCGTGTCGTGCGGGAACGACGACGGCGACGTACGGCGCACTCGAAACGATTGCATGGTGCGGGGCGAACTCACAAGAACGAACGCACGCCGTCGCAACGCATTCTGCAAACGCTTTCGGCATGCAGGACATGCTCGGCAATGTGTGGGAGTGGTGCTCGGATCATTACGCTGCAGATTCGTATTCCGCAGGCAAGAATCCCGTCACAGATCCAACCGGACCAGCGTCGGGAGCGCAAAGAGTACTTCGCGGCGGGAATTGGATTAGTTTGCCAAAGACGTGCCGTGCGTCCTACCGCATCGGTGCCGCTCCTGGTCATCCTGCATATGGATTTCGCGTGGCGCGGAGCATCAGCTAGACAGCTTCGGTCAAGCTTCTAATTAAAAAGGTATTCTCGTGCAATGCACAATTGGGCACGAGATATCGTTTTCATGGCGGCGAGCAGCGCACTCTTGGTCGGTTGCTCGACGGCGAGTTCAGGAGGCTTGAACAAAGCCAGTTCTGGATCATCGATGTCTTGGGCGCAAGTGATCGATCGCAATCCAGATCCTGCAGTCGTCACAAATCCAGAGATGCTTGCGAAGATCAAAGCGACTGGTTTGCCATGGCGAGTTCGAGATACGGCGAGCGGTATCGAGATGTTGCTCGTTCCGCCTGGTGAGTTCGTCATGGGAATGAGCCCCGGCGATATGGCAGCGATGGATGATGAGCGCCCTGCGCACGAAGTCACGCTGACGAAACCGTTTTATCTCGGTCGCACCGAAGTGACGCAAGGGCAGTGGACTCAGGTGATGGGATACAACCAGAGTTACTTCCAAGAGGCGAACTATCGAATCGCAACAGGTGCTGAAACAGATGCGAAGGTCGCAGAGTTGATGCGCGCTGGGTACACGCTTGAAGAAGCGCGCTCGAAAGCTGGAGCAGGAGAATTGGTTGAGACTTTCTCCTCAACGTGGCCAATTGAAACAATCACTCCAGATGAGATAGCACCCTATCTGATGAAGACTGGCTTGCGTTTGCCGACGGAGGCGGAGTGGGAGTATGCGTGCCGCGCTGGAGTTCGCGAGCCGCTGTACGGTCCACTGGACGACATCGCGTGGTACACCGGAAACTCACAGCACAAAACGCATCCAGTTGGCGGGAAAATGGCCAATTCCCTCGGTTTTTACGACATGATCGGCAATGTGTGGGAATGGTGTTCTGACTGGTATTCCGCCGACTATTACGCAACGTGTG
This sequence comes from uncultured bacterium, assembly GCA_903919715.1. GTDB lineage: Bacteria > Planctomycetota > Phycisphaerae > Phycisphaerales > SM1A02 > F1-60-MAGs104. The sequence continues at coordinate 10,201 of CAIXJC010000030.1, forward strand.
AGAATGGCGCGACCGATCCAACCGGGCCAGCGATGAACGAATTTCGAGTGGCACGCGGTGGCTCATGGGATCATGTGGCGAAAAATTGCCGAGCATCATTCCGCGAGAATCATTTTATGCCCGACCCCAGAATCACTGACTTTGGTTTTCGCGTCGCACGAAATCCATAAGCGCGATTGCCCCAACAAGCACGAAGGATTCAAACATCATGAACTCAAATATGAATTACGTCGGTTATAAAGTGATCGCAACAACTCTGGTTGGAGTGGGGATCATGGCGGCGACTCTCGCCGCACAGAGTCCTCCAGCCGCGGCGCCAAACGCGAGCGCGCTCATCCCGCCAGCGGCGACGTCTCCACAACATCTTGCTCCAGATGCAGGAAATGGCTCCGTCGTAGCAGCGAAGTTGTTATGGGCTGAAATCGTTGAGGTCAGCCCAAATCCAAAGGTTGTGACCGATGCAGCGATGCGCGCAAGCATTCAGGCAACTGGATTGCCTTGGCATGTTCGGGATCGTGTGAGTGGAATCGACATGCTTCTCGTTCCACCTGGAAAGTTCGTGATGGGAATGAGCGTTGGTGATACTGATGCGAACACCGACGAAAAGCCAGCGCATGAAGTGATTCTGACCAAGCCGTTCTATCTCGGACAAACTGAAGTCACTCAAGAACAGTGGACTCGTTTGATGGGAACCAACGAGAGTTATTTTCAAGATGTCAATTTTCAGGCCATACCAACTGAAGATCGCGATGCGAAAATTGCCGAGTTGCTCGAAGCTGGATACACACGTCAACAGGCGGAACAAAAACTTGGTGCAGTGATCATGGAGACGGTCGTGACTGCAACGTGGCCCGTTGAAACTTTGACGTGGGATGATGTTCAGGCATTTCTGAAGAAGACTTCGCTGCGCCTGCCGACTGAAGCGGAATGGGAATACGCATGCCGAGCTGGATCGACCGGACCTCTGTACGGCGATCTGAATCAGATCTCATGGAACACGTCGAATTCAGAAAATCGAACGCATCCAGTCGGAAGCAAGCTGCCAAATGCGCTTGGTTTTTACGACATGATTGGCAATGTGTGGGAGTGGACCAATGATTGGTATGCCGCCGACTATTACCGATCGTGCGAAAATGGTGCGACGGATCCGACTGGTGCTGCGCAGAATCCATTCCGCGTATTGCGGGGCGGATCATGGGATCACGGCGCACAGAACTGCCGCTCATCGTTCCGATTGAATTACTTCCAAGGCGACCCTCGAATCACCGATTACGGGATGCGGGTCGCTCGAACGCCCTAATGCGAATTCACTGACTCGTCGTTGTCGCATTCGCTGCCAGCCACTTGTCCATTATTTTTTTCTGCTGTGCCTTGGGGAGCGACTTGAACTGATTCGCATCCGAAAGTGTCGCAAATCCGACATTCTGCGTTTCGTATTTCACCGCAACTGCTGATGCAGTCAATGTCTCTCCAGTCAATGGGCACGTTGCGTTGGTGATTCCCTTTTGCGCAAGAACTTGTGGCGCAGCGAGTGTCGCCCGCTTGGAAAGTGGCATCGCTCCAAACTGTGTCGAGTCCGAGAGCGATGCGCAGTAGACGGGGTACACACTGAAATATGCGACATATATCGATTGGTTTGTGACAGGTTCACCGCTGATTGGGCAGACCATGGCAGTCGGAGTCGGTGCGGTGGCTTTCTGTGCGTCGACGGGGGCAGTGGTCGCACATCCAGCAAACAGCAGGCATGCAACAACGCAGAATGAGCGCGAACCGAAGGATGTTCGGGTGTGAGTTGACGGTGTCATATGGTTGAACTCCGAAGTGCTGGGACATTGAATGGTCATTGCGGGTGCATCATTCAGGCAAGGCGACTGGGAGTCAATGGCATTCAGGGCCAAATGGACAATCTGAACGAAACCTTTACAATCAAAATTGGATTGTTTGTTTTGTGTTTAGTTCGAGTTTGGACACCCAAATACGATTGCACTTCGGTTATTCCATCCGCTGAGAATGACGCGTGTCATCTGAATCGATCTATGAATGTTAAGAACTGAGCAGAATTAAATGAAGGAGCAATCACAATGAATCAAACTCTTTTTCTGGCACTTGTGGCCGGCGCAGTCGTCCTGACCGCAAGCGCATCGGCTGACGAAACAACGGGAACCAGTCAGCAAGGTATGGCTGAGATCGAACAACTGAAGCAGCAGATGGCGGCGATGGAAACGCGCCACGACGCAGAGATCGCTGCGCTTCGAAATGAGAACGGCGACAAGTGGCTGACGCAACAACGTGCGGATGAAATTCGCGAAGTTGTCAAAGATGTGTTGGCGGATTCGGAAACCCGCTCCAGTCTCCAAGGTGACGGCGCAACGGCTGGATGGAACAAGGGATTTTTTCTCGCAAGCCCTGACGGCAATTTCAAGTTGCTGATCAACGGCCAGATTCAAGCGCGATTCGCGTACAACTATCAGCCCACGTCGAGCCGGAATCCAGCGACGACCAACCAGAGTCAATCGAATGAGTACGGCACAGAACTCCGCCGCGTGAAGCTTGGATTCGCTGGAAACATCATCGACCCAAGCTGGACATACCTCATCAAGATGGCGTTCAATCAGAATGCTCTTGTTGTTGGTGGTGATCAGACCACGACCGACGGAGCTGTTCTGGAAGACGCATTCATTCGCAAAGATCTTGGCAACGGATTTGCTATCAAGTCCGGACAGTGGAAAAGCAACTATAACTATGAAGAATCGACCAGTTCATCTGCTCAGCAGTTTGCAGAGCGCTCGGTCATCAATCAATATTTCAGCACGAAGTTTATTCAAGGGATCGAACTGCAATACGAGGCGGCCAATTGGAAGGCGACTGTCAATTACAACGACGGTGGCGGCAATCGAAATGTCGGTGTTGTCAGTACGGCGAGTGCCGGAGACAATAATGTTGAATGGGCGACGGCCGGTCGCGTCGATCTGAAACTGGCTGGTGAGTGGAAGCAGTTCAAAGAGATGATGTCGTTTCGTGGAAGCGATGATGGAATGCAAATTGGTGTCGCATACAACTGGCAACGAGGTGGCGGGACCAACGCGACCAATCCCGCTTTCATCGGCAACAGCGACGGTATGAATTTTTCATATACCGCGGATTTCAACGGTCGTTTCAACGGCGCAAGTTTCTTCGCCGCATTCTTGGGAAACAGCTTCTATTCTCGCCCAGGTAGTGCCGAGGCCGTTGGCTCGTACGGTGCCGTTGTGCAGGGCGGATATTTTCTCAATGACGACGTGGAACTCATCGGTCGCTGGGAGTGGCTCGATGTGAAGGGTGGAACAACATCGAATAACACGGTTGCGTCCTCAATCAATGCACAGCACTTTTCGATTTACACCGTCGGCGCGAATTACTACATCTCAAAGAATGCAGTGAAGTTGACAGCGGATGCTGGATATGTTTCGGGAGCGATTCTTTTCGCAAACGGACTCTATCAACAGAGCATCAACGGAGCTGATTATCGAACGGATCAGACTTCTGATGCGACGGGCCAGGTTGTCGCGCGAATTCAGTTGCAATTGTTGTTCTGATCGATTCTTCGGGTTTTGTGGTTCGCGCATGTGGCGAATCCAATCCAACTCCCTCGTCACCCATCAAATGGAGGCGAGGGTTTTTCATTCGGCGTCGTATCCGCCGTCACGTTTGAAGCATTGTTAGACTGCGTTCAAGGTTGAGTCAAAATTTCCAAGATTGAAACGACTTGTGATCATCATCTCTTGTGCCGCTGCGATGTGCGAAGGTGCGCACGCTTGGGGTGATGACATCATTGTTGCTGACCAAATCAACGCCCAGGTTCAACAGCTCAAGCAGCAGCTCGCCGCGATGGAGATTCGGCATGACGCAGAAATTGCAGCGCTCCGCAACGAGAACGGTGACAGATGGTTGACCCAGCAGCGTGCGGATGAAATTCGTGATGTGATCAAGGATGTTCTTGCGGACTCAGATTCGAGAGCGAGCCTTCAGGGCGCTGCGTTGACTGCTGGTTGGGATCACGGGTTTATGATTTCGAGTCCAGACGGCAATTTCAAATTAGAGGTAAGCGGAATGATTCAGTCCCGCGTTGCTTACAACTATCAATCGACGGCAAATCGACTTTCTGGCAATCAAGGCGAATCAAACCAATACGGATTTGAGCTGCGCCGAGCGAAGCTTGGATTTGAGGGCCATGTTCTCGATCCGAGTTGGACGTACCGAGTGAGATTTGCTTTTAATCAGAATGCGCCAATTCAGCAGACAACCACAGAAACGCAGGACACCGGCAATAGCGCCGTCCTCGAGGAGGCGTTCATTCGGAAGGACTTCGGCAGCGGGCTCTCCATTCGATCTGGCCAATGGAAAAGCAGATTCAACTATGAGGAATTGGTCTCCGCAACAACGCAGCAATTTGTTGAGCGCTCGATCGTGAATCAATACTTCAATACCAAGTGGATTCAAGGCGTTGAACTGCAATACCACACTGACGATTGGTACTTGAGCATCAATTACAACGACGGCGGCGGAAATCGCAACGTCGGTGTTGTGAGCATTGCAAGTGAATCGGGCAACAATGCAGAGTGGGCATCCGCGGGCCGAGCCGAGTGGAAGTTGGCGGGAGAATGGAAGCAGTTTGCAGAATTGATGTCGTTTCGTGGGAGCGATGACGGAGTGCAGGTCGGCGCGGCGTACAACTGGCAGCGGGGCGGTGTAAGCAACGATCTGAACCCCGGATTTGTTGGGAACAGTGACGGCATGAATTTTTCGTACACCGCGGATTTCAATGCACGTTTCAACGGCGCAAGTTTTTTCGCTTCATTCTTGGGGAACAGTTTTTATTCCCGTCCAGATGGCGCCGCTCCCGTCAATTCCTATGGCGCCGTTGTGCAGGGCGGTTACTTCCTCAGCAAAGATGTCGAGCTTGCCGCTCGATGGGAGTGGCTGAATGTCAGTGGCGGGACGACCAATGTTGATGCATCCCCGACGCCAGGCAATCCATCCGCAATCAATGCGCAACACTTTTCGATTTACACGATTGGGGCGACTTACTACATCTCGAAGAATGCGATTAAGTTGGCTGGAGATATTGGATATGTCGCAGGCGCAGTACTTTTTTCCAACGGCCTGTACAACCAGGCGATTGCAGGCGCGGATTACCGATCGGATCAAACGTCCGATTCGAGTGGTCAGCTGGTTGTGCGAGTTCAACTGCAACTCGTTTTCTAGGTTCGTATTTAACGGATCACCTTGGTGATTTATCGGCGTGGCTAGACTAGTCGTTCCGCTGAAACTCCCTAAAGAGTGATCTTGAAAAAAACAGTCATCACAACACTATTCGCCATCGCAATCTGCCAGAGCGCGAGCGCATCGGGTGGTGACGTCACTGTTGCCGACCAATTCAGCGCGCAGGTTCAGCAACTCAAACAACAGCTCGCGGCGATGGAGGTTCGGCATGATGCTCAAATCGCTGCGCTCCGAAACGAGGATGGCGACAGGTGGTTGACGCAGCAGCGTGCAGATGAGATTCGAGAAATCGTCAAGGATGTTCTTGCGGACTCAGAATCGAGATCCAACCTTCAGGGAGCCGAGGTTACTGCTGGCTGGAACAAGGGCTTCATGATCGCAAGCGCAGACGGCAATTTCAAGATGGTCGTGAGCGGGCAGATTCAATCGCGCTTTTCTTACAACTATCAACCTGCGTCCAATCGAACTGCGGGCAATCAAAGCCCATCTGACGAATATGGATTTGAAATGCGCCGAGTCAAACTTGGATTTGAGGGGAATGTTCTCGATCCAAGTTGGACGTACCGCGTGAGATTTTCATTCAATCAGAACGCGCCAATTCGGCAATCGCCAGGGAGGAACCAAGACACATCCAACAGTGCTGTTCTTGAAGAGGTCGTTCTTCGTAAGAACTTCGGAAACGGTTGGACTGTCAGGGCTGGTCAATGGAAGAGCAAATTCAATTATGAGGAATCGGTTAGTTCAAGCGTGCAGCAGTTCGTCGAACGAACTTTGGTCGGTCAGTATTTTAAGACTGGGTTTATTCAGGGGATTGAGTTGCTGTATGAAACTGCGAACTGGCGTGCAAACGTCAATTACAACGATGGCGGTGGCGATAGCAATGTGGGTGTTGTTGGTACTGCAAGTGCGTCGGACAACACCGCGCAGTGGGCAACGGCAGGTCGCGCCGAGTTGAAGTTGGCGGGAGAATGGAAGCAGTTCTCGCAAATGATGTCGTTTCGTGGGAGCGACGACGGAATGCAGATTGGTGCTGCGTACAACTGGCAGCGGGGCGGTGGAAACAATCAGTTGAATCCTGGATTCGTTGGGAATAGTGACGGCATGAATATTTCGTACAACACGGATTTCAATGCGCGCTTGAACGGCGCGAGCTTTTTCGCTTCATTCTTGGGAAACAGTTTTTATTCCCGTCCAGATGGCGCCGCTCCTGTCAATTCTTATGGCGTCGTTGTGCAGGGTGGTTATTTCATCAACAATGACGTGGAGCTTGCCGCTCGATGGGAATGGATGAATGTCAGTGGCGGTACGACGAATGTTGATTCATCGCCGACGCCCGGAAGCGCGTCCGCTATCAACGCGCAACACTTTTCGATTTACACGATCGGGGCGACTTATTACATCTCGAAGAATGCGATCAAGTTGGCTGGAGATATTGGGTATGTCGCAGGCGCAGTACTTTTTTCCAACGGCTTGTACAACCAGGCGATTGCAGGCGCGGATTATCGATCGGATCAAACCTCCGATTCGAGTGGTCAAATGGTCGTGCGAGTTCAACTGCAGCTACTGTTCTGATCAATTCTGCAGACAGCGCAAGGCTTTGGTCGTTGGACTTTGGCGTTTCAATGAACTGGGTAGATCTCGAATGGTCGCGATTGAAAGTCGCGCCATTCGTCGCCGATTTCCCCTAAGTCCGCAAGATTTCCATCGTGAGCGGTATCCGAAGTCGCAGCTTCGGCGAGCACATATTTCTCGCCGTTGTACGTAATCGTTTGGTCGCCGCGCTGAACATCGACGCGTGCGCCCAAGATCGCGTGTCCGGTTCCATCTTTCATCTTGAGCGTCACGATGACGACATCCGAGATCTGCTTCGAGCGAATGAATGCGGCCATGAGTGTGGACTTCGAATCGCAGTCGCCCCCTTTGAGCAGCGTGATCAATGGAGTTCGCATGCCGCAGCGATCTTTGCCATCCGGAAGATCGGGAATCGTTTCGTATGGAATGCTTTGGATGAATCGAAAGATTGCTGCGACCTTGTCACGAGGCGTGGCAACACGTGGTGCGGAACTTTCCTTCAACACGCGATCTGTTTCACGGAGAATGCTCTGTGTGATCGGCTGGATCTGATCACGGCAGCCGTCGACGAGCCATTGATAGTTCGCTTGCAAGATTCCCATTGCGCCGCCACTCTTCATTGTGACCTGCATTCCATGGTGCGCGACTTTCGCCTGTTCCAGTTTTTGACAGCGCGCCTTTTCTTCGGGACTCGTGAAGGCAAACTGAATCGCATCCATCGGCACGCCGAAGTGCTTTTCGATCGCCTTTGCGCGCGCTTCATCGACCGAAACAACGATGGAGAAATTCCATGGCGCAATGGATGGATCTCGATATTTCACGCCGCCGCGGTACGTGATCGACGGCGTTGCATCGAGCCAAGCGAAGGTTCGCTTGATGGTCTTTGGTTTGACTTTCGCAGGTTCGTCTGGAGTTTTCAGCCACGCATCAAATTTTTGGTTGTATTCGGCGGCAGGGTTCTGGTCGCCACCAACGAGAAAAATCGCTGCAATTGCGAGTGCGATGATCATTTGATGAAATCGATACGGCACAATTTCCAAGTCTATTCGATTGTTTAAGTGGATTTCCAAAATGTGTGGGATATCCTGCATCTGTGAGATTCGTCCTTCCCACCACTGCGCTGGTTTGCGCCTTGATGAACACCGCTGCAATGGCAGCGATCACACTGATTGGACCGACAAACCTGCCGTTGGCTCCGCTGCTTTATCCAACCCACGCCGCAGTCGGTGATGTTGATGGCAATGGAGTGATGGATGTTGTCGTGAGTTGTCGCGATGTGACTGGGAGATTGGCATTCTTGCGAGGAATCGGCGGTGGGATTTTCGCACCTCCGGAATTGGTCACGGTTGGAGAGCAGACTGACTGGGTCGAGATTCGAGATCTTGATGGCGATGGCAAACAGGATTTGCTCGCTTCGATTCGATCTGGATATGGTCGGATGGCAATGCTGAAGGGTCTCGGCGCCGGACAGTTCGCAGCGCCAGTGATGATTCTCGCGCAGCGAAATCCCGCTGGGATGATCGTCCGTGACCTCGATGGCGATGGAAAAGTCGATGCGGCGCTTGTGAATTACAACTCCGCCTCTGTTGAGATCTGGAAGGGTGATGGTGCGATGCATTTCGCGCAGTCGCAAGTGATCATGACGCAGCAGTGGACGACGGGCATCCCGTATCCATTCAGCATTATTACTGCAGACTTCGACGGCGATGGTGATATCGATCTGGCGACAGCATCAATTGGCGGATCATGCATCTCGATTCTGCGCAATCTGGGCTCTGGATTTTTCGCTGAGGGGCAAACATGGTGGGCGCCTCCTGTTGGGAAAGAGACTGTTTCGATTGCAAATATTGCGGCGTCGGACATTGACCAAGACGGTGATATCGACATTATTTCGAATGGTTTGTTGTTGCTCGATGCCAACGTGACCGTTGTATGGGTGAATGATGGAGCCGGCAATTTTTCGCAGAAGATCATTCGCCCTGGTGGACCAGATGGGTATGCATGGACGGTCAATGCTGCGGATATGGATAACGATGGCGACGACGATGTGTTGATGGGATCTGCGCTTCCAGGAAAGTTGACGATCGCCGAAGTAGCTGGGAATGAGGGCGGATCCTTCGTGCATGTCGCCTCGAAACTCGGTGGGAGTTTTCTTCGGGATATGACATTGGTCGACATTGATAACGATGGTGACCGAGATGTCGTGGCAGTTGATATCGCGGCGCACAACGTGATGATTTATCGCAATGTGGCGGGTGGAGTTGCGGATGATCCTCCAGGGCAACCTTCCGGCGGACTGCCACATTTCAAGAATGGATCTGCCGCATCTCAGTGGCTTGCGCAGTGGGAAAACGATCAAGGTTCGATTGCAGGGGAAATCCCGGCAGTCTGTGGTCCAGGGGCGGGACTTTGCGAAGAACCGCACGATACGCCTGGATGTATACGGACATTGTGCTGCGAAGCTGTCTGTAAATTCAATCCGCTTTGCTGTGAATTTGAGTGGGATCAAGCATGCGTTGATGCTGAAAATGATTTGTGCGACGACTTCAATTGTCCAAGCGCTGGTGCATGCGATGCGTTTCATGCGGGACCAGGGTGCGAAAATGAGGCGTGCTGCGGATTCTTGTGTGACTTCGATCCATTCTGCTGCTACTCGATCTGGGACGAGACTTGCGTGCGAGAATCATCGGTGTACTGCGGTGCGACGGCGTGTTCGATTGGGCATAACAAGAACGCGATTGAGTTGCTGGAAGTTTGCTATCAACGAATTGACGAAGGCTGTAACAGGGTGGATGGAGGATCGATCGCCGCAGAGTGCGGAAGAATTTATGAATCGACGATAACAACCGATTCTCCACGCGACACGGACTGGTTCCGATTGGATGCCCTTGGATGCGCATCAGTCGTTGTTTCGTTTGAAACAGAATTTCCGCTCTTGGCACTCGTCGTCAATGGACCGTGCGATGGCCCACTTGAAGTTCGCCAAGCATTCGAAGTTGAGCCATGCTCGAGTGGATCGATCACGGTCGGAAATTCTCCGCAAGGATGGCTCGTTCTCAGCGCGGGAAATCTCGACCGGGTTTTTCGGGGATCGTTCCCGTGCGATATCGCAGATCCGGCGGACCCGCCGCCAGGACCCGATGATCCGCCGTTCGTTCCGGGATTCTTCGGATTGCATTACCGCGCGAGTTTTTCAGCAGTTGTCATTGGAGACATTAACGGCGATGGTCATGTGGATGGCAACGACCTTTCCGCCTTGCTGAGCGGTTGGGGTGGGTCTGGCCCCGCCGACCTAGACCGAAATGGAACTGTCGATGGAGCGGATTTGACCACGCTCTTTTCCAATTGGGGATGAGATCGTCACGTTGAGCAATGCCGTTGAGGGCACTTGCAAGGCTTAATACTCAACCGTCTTTTGCCGTTTGCTCGGATGCGATTCGGATGCATCTGGTCATCTCGTCGCGAACTTCAGTCTGTGAAACAGTGACTCCACGAGCGTGCAGATCTGCAACGATCTTTTCGAGGACATCCGTGTCGCCAGGTTTCTTGAGATCGTGCCCGATGAGTTCGGCAGCATATTGAGCGATTTGCTCTGGGGTCATCTTGGCACGTTCCCCGACCCACTGGGCGAGCAACTTGTCGCGTCGTGCTTCAGCCTTGAAACGCTTTTCGGCATCAAAGGCGAACTTGTTTTCAAACGCATCTTCTCGCTTGGAAAATCCTGACATCGTGAAAGCTCCTTGATCCTCATACTATCGCAACACGCATTGATTGACGACCGACGATTCGACGCGTCAAAAAAGAAAAAGGTCGGAGCGCTACGCTCCGACCTTCTGTTGATTTAAGAATCGAGACTCTGGTTTAAGTCGTCGAAGCCTTTTTCGTAAAGACAGCAATGATGACAAGCAGGGCGATGAGTCCAACAAATCCGCCGCTACCTAATTGCGTTACGAAAGCCATCAGATTCGTGGTGATCCCACCGAAGAATCCGACATTGGTCGAGCCAAAGATGATCTGCACAAGGACGCCGAGTCCGATGAAAAGAAGCATGATGTCCATAAGTTCACGTGCCCAACCTTTGACCCAAGTAAATGCCTGCATTTGAGAGCTCCTGTTTGACTCTGATCTAGGAAAGATTGCACGGCGCAATTTTTCCGTCCTCTGTTATCGACCGACGAAGTCAGTTTCGCCATTTTTTGCCGTCATTTCGGAGTTATTCATAATTTGTTAGTGCCGTGCAGTTAATAAAATCATCATTCTTTTGAAAAAAACTCGCATTTTCATTGTTTTCGCTTGATATCAGGACATGTTGTGAGAGCATGCGAATTTTCCGACGCGTTGTGATCGCGATCGCTTTGGCTTCGCTGCCTATTTCCGCAAATGCGCAGAGCGTGAAAGTCGAACTCGTCGTGACGAGTCAGCACTCCAGCGGATTCATTTGCGTCGGCATGGAGCACGATTTACTCCGCTGTGCGGCTACAGGCGCAAGCCTATTACGCCAACCACGTGATTATTCATGTCGATCCGATTGTTGGCGACATCGATCACGATGGATTAGTGAACGCTTCGGATCTCATGCAGATTCTTGCAGGATGGGGGAGTCCACCGCATAGTTGGATCTCAGCGGCGATCGAGTCTTCGGTGCGCCCGCCCCGACAATTTTGTTGGCGGATTGGACGGGGTGAAGGCGCACTTCTTAGTGATCAACTGGATTGGAGCCGCCGCTTCGCCGTCCGCACAATTCCAGCAAGATAGGCAACGCCGATTGCCAAGAATCCGCCGCCGACCACGCTGAATGCAACTCCTTGGATTCCACTTAAGCGAGAAGGTGTTGAGTCAAATGGAATGCGGATGAAGGGTTCTTCGATATTCGCAAGCGTATTGGTTAGGTTGAAGAGTGCGAGTTTGTCGGATTCAGTTTGAAGTCGTACGCGATTCGCTTCCGCTTGCTGGAGTGGATCGGATGGAGTGCCAAGGCTTGCGATGTAGGGCAGAGATGATGCGATCTGCGACCTGAGCAGGGCCATTCGTTCTTTGGTTTGTGCCGCTTGTCGTTGAAGCTTTGTCTTTTGGTTGTTCAGCCAAGACTGCGTTACGTCACTGAGGAGTGAAATGGCTTCGCTCTCATTTGATGAGGTCGCAACTGTCACCTCGACCATATTGGATCCCTTGCTAGAAGCCACTTTGAGAGCTGTTGATCTTGGCGATCCCGACTCTTTCTCAATCGCAAGCGTGCAGCGCGGGTACAAATCGTTTGCAATCTGATCGCGAATTTCGTCGGTCGTTTGGATATCGGTGTTGATTCGCCCACTTTGGAGAAATGTGCTGACGGCGATTTTATTGGTGAAGTTGGTCGTGATGTATGTGGCGATCCCAAGGATGATCCAAGAGACAAGCAGGATTTTGCGGTTTTTCCACGCAGCAACAGCAACATCGGCGAGGTCGAAGTTCGGTTCTTCGTTCGCAGCGTACTGCGACACGAGGACGAATTGAGTCTTGTGGCCGGTCTCGTCGGAGGTGATTTGCTGGAGATTCGTCATTGATTGAAGTGTAGAAGATTGAACGTTTGCTTTGGCTCGTCTGATTCGTCACGCAGTCAAACTGATCGCGACTGCCTCTGCGATTCTGACACCATCGATCGCTGCCGAAAGAATTCCGCCGGCATAACCAGCCCCTTCGCCAGCAGGGTAAAGCCCGCGTGTGTTGAGACTTTGAAGATCGAACTCGCCGCGCGTGATTCGTATCGGCGATGACGTACGTGACTCGACGGCAGTCAATACAGCATCTGCAAGATCGAAGCCTTTGACTTGCCGTGCGAATGCAGGAATGGCTTCGCGAATCGCAGCGACCGCATACTCCGGAAGTGCAGTCGAGAGGTCGCAGAGGTGGATGCCAGGGGTATACGAGGGTTGAACCGTGCCAAGCGCGGTCGATGGTCTTCCAGCGAGAAAGTCGCCGACAAGTTGAGCCGGCGCTTTGTATCCACCGCCGCCGAGTTCGAACGCGCGCGATTCCCAGAAGCGTTGAAGCTCGATACCAGCAAGTCGTCCTCCTGGAAAATCTACTTCAGGTGTGATGCCAACAACAATGCCAGCGTTGGCGTTGCGCTCGTTGCGCGAGTACTGGCTCATTCCATTTGTCACAACTCGGCCGGCTTCGGAAGCCGCTGCGACGACAGTGCCGCCAGGGCACATGCAAAATGTGTAGACCGATCTCCCGGTGGAAGTATGGTGCACCAATTGGTAATCCGCCGCGCCGAGCAGGGGATTGCTTGCTTTCTCCCCGAATCGGCACTCGTTGATCAGTGACTGCGGATGCTCGATACGAAAGCCGATTGAGAATGGCTTTGGTTCAATGTGCACGCCGCGTGAATCAAGCATTTCAAATGTATCGCGCGCACTGTGGCCAACGGCAAGGATGGCATGATTCGTTGCAATCTGTTCGCCACTCGCCAGTGTGATGCCAGTCACTCGTCCTCGCATTGCATTGGCTCCTTCCCGGTCGATCTTGATGTCGTCGACGCGGCTTTCGAATCGAACTTCACCACCGAGTTCAATTATTTTCGCGCGCATTTTCTCGACCACTCCGACGAGTCGAAACGTTCCGATGTGTGGCCGATTCACGAAGAGGATTTCTTCTGGCGCACCTGCTTGCACGAATTCATCGAGCACTTTTCGTCCGTAGTGTTTGGGATCTTTGACTTGGCTGTACAGCTTGCCGTCAGAAAATGTCCCAGCGCCACCTTCGCCGAACTGCGTGTTCGACTCGGGATCGAGCACGCCGTTTTGCCACATATGAAATGTGTCTTTCGTTCTTTCGCGTACCGCCTTGCCGCGCTCCAGAATGATCGGACGAAAACCAGATTGGGCCAAGATCAGTCCTGCGAAGAGTCCGGCAGGTCCCATACCGATCACAACGGGACGTGATGCGTGAGGCGGCAATCCGTTGGCAACGAATTTGTAACTCGTGTCTGGCGCTTGGCTGATACGTCGATCGCCTTTCACGCGCGCAAGTAGTCCTGATTGATTTCGGACTTCGACGTTCATCGTGTACACGAAGAGCATCGCATCTCGTTTGCGTGCGTCGATGGAGCGTCGGAAGATCTCGAAGCGCACGAGATCCTCGGATGGAATACCAAGGCGGTTGATGATCGCGCGGCGGAGCGCGCCTTCGGGATGTTCAAGGGGAAGTCGTAGTTCGTTCAGTCGCAGCATTGAGGTTTCGTCCGAGGAGAGATCTGGTGAGTCCTGCAATGTAGTGGGAGGAGGGATGTGAGGTACTCAATTGGTGCGAATCTCGTCAAATCACGAGGCGTCAACTATCTTTCTCCGATATATTTCCAGAGGTCCCCGATGAAAGAGTTGATTTCAGCCAATAATCTGCATAAGTCGTTTGGTTCGCTCCGCGCGGTGAATGGTGTCACGCTGCGAGTGAACGCTGGAGAAGTCGTCGGTTTCTTGGGGCCAAACGGTGCTGGCAAGACCACAACGATGCGTATGTTGACGGGATTCCTCGATCCATCGCTGGGAAGCGTTTCGCTTGCTGGATTCGTTCTCGTTGACAATCCCATTGCAGCACGCCAGGCGTTCGGTTATTTGCCAGAAGGCGCGCCGGCATACCCAGACATGACGGTTCGTGAATATCTGCAATTTATTGCGCGAGCCCGTGGAATCGCCAGTGCGCAGATCGCTGCAAGAATCAGCGACGTCGCAGGGCGCGTGCATTTGCGCGGCGTGATGGATCAAGTCATCGAAACACTCTCGAAGGGATTTAAGCGGCGGGTTGGAATCGCACAAGCGATCATTCACGATCCGCCGATTCTGATTATGGATGAGCCCACCGATGGGCTTGACCCGAATCAGAAGCACGAGGTGCGCGAACTGATTCGCACGATGGGTTCGACGAAGGCGATCGTGCTTTCAACCCACATCCTTGAAGAAGTCGAAGCGGTTTGCACTCGTGCGGTGGTGATCTCTGCGGGAAGAGTTGTCTTTGACGGAACTCCGGCGGAGTTCGAGGCGAAGGCGCCGGCGAGCGTGACGCGAAATCGAATGGATTATGTCTTTCGTCAATTGACTTCTGTCACTGCGGAGGTTTCGCAATGAGTCCATTGAGCGTCATTTTTCGGCGTGAATTTCGTTCATATTTCGCAACGCCGCTCGCTGCGGTTTTTCTTGTTGTGTTTCTTTTTATGGCGGGCATTTTCAGTTTTTCAATGGGTGGGTTCTATGAACGCGGCCAAGCGGATTTGCGCTCGTTTTTTCAATTTGTGCCGTGGCTCTTTCTCTTTCTCGCGCCTGCAGTTTCCATGCGACTCTGGGCTGAGGAACGCAGGCTTGGCACGATCGAAATTCTGACCACACTCCCGATTCCACTTTGGCATGCAGTTGTCGGCAAGTTCCTTGCTGCGTGGTGCTTCTCGCTTGTCGCACTCGCACTGACCGCACCACTCTGGATCACGGTCTCGTGGTTGGGCGACCCAGATCAAGGAGTCATCGTCGCGGGATACATCGCTTCCGCGATGGTTGCGGGAATCTTTCTTGCGATTGGCGGATTCGTTTCAGCGCTGACGAAGAATCAGGTGATTGCATTTGTCGTTACGGTCGTCGCGTGTTTCCTTGTTCTTCTTTCTGGATTCCCTCTCGTTCTGAATTTCTTTCGAGGCTGGATGGCTCCTGGTGCCGTGGATGCCATCGCGAGTGTCAGCGTGTTGACCCATTTCAATAGTTTGATGCGTGGCGTCGTGGAGTTTCGAGATGTCGTGTATTTCGTCTCTGGGATCTTGTCCTTGATGGTCGCCACAACGTTTGTGATCGACTGGAGAAAGAGCGTCTGACATGAAGCACGTGAATAAGCGATCGATGGCAATTTTGGCGAGCGCGCTGTTGTTGGTGGGCTGGCTCGCACTGAATGCGATACTTTCTTCGGTGGCGATTCCGCTGCGTGCGGATTTCACCCAGGGATCTATCTACACGTTATCGCCTGGAGTTCGAGCGATGTTGCAGTCGCTGGAAGAGCCCGTGCGAATCGACTTTTTTTATTCTCAAGACGCGGCGAAAGACATCCCGGTGATTCGCAATCATGCCCAGCGCGTTCAAGAATTTCTTGACGAACTCAGTCGAGCGTCGAATGGTCGAGTCGAGGTCCGAACCATTGATCCTCAGCCATATTCCGAAGGAGAAGATGCTGCAAAGAGCGCAGGAATTGCACCAATCACCGCCGATGGAGCGGGTCGGCAATTGATGCTTGGGCTTGTGGTGTCTGGCGCGACGGATCGCCGCGAAGGAATCCCATATCTCAATCCTGCTGACGAAGCGTATTTGGAATATGACATCTCTCGTGCGATCATCAGCGTGTCGCGTCAATCACGAGCGCGTGTCGCCCTCATCACAAGCATGCCGATGGATTCAAGTTTCGATCCTCGGTCGCAGCAGATGACTCCGCCATGGCAGATCCTCGCTCAGTTGCGAACACTGTTCGATGTGGAGGTTGTGGCTGGTACCGCTGATAAATTGCCAGCGAAATTTGACGCACTTGTGATCGCGCATCCAAAGGAACTCAGCGAGCCACTCCTTCGTGCGATCGATGCATACGCCGTCGCCGGTGGACGCATGCTGCTCTTTCTGGATCCATACTGCGAATCAGATGCACAGGCCAGCGGTCCTGGCGGATTCGGTGCAGGTGGTGGAGCGAGCGATCTGGGAACGCTGCCGGCGGCATGGGGTTTCTCGTGGAATCCTGGGAAAGTCGTCGCGGATCGCAAATATGCGCAGCGCGTACGTGCTCGTTCCGAAGGGGGCTTGGCGACGATCGATTATGTCGCATGGCTTCTCTTGAACAAAGAAGCAATCCTTCGCAATGATCCTGCGTTTGGAGTTCTGCAAACGATTGTCATGCTTTCGGCGGGCTCATTGCAAACGACCGAAGGATCACCACTCGAGATGACACCGTTGATCGAAAGTTCGGCAGACTCGATGATGGTCGATGGTTCGAAACTCGGAGCATTCGCGGATCCTGCGGCGTTGCTTCGTGACTTCAAGCCGGACAATACACAGCGCGTGATTGGGGCGCGGTTCACGGGGCAAGTCAAGAGCGCATTCCCCGCCAACGCTGCAGGCGCTGCGGGAAATGGTCCTGTTGCGGCTCCCGCTCCCGCAACGATTGTTGTGGTCGCCGATGCAGATTTGCTCCGCAATGAAGCGTGGACTCAAGAAGATCGCGTTGGTTCTCTGAGTTTGGGCTGGAGAACCTTTGCGGATAACGGATCGCTTCTCGTGAACGCAGTCGAGCAACTTTGCGGGAATGGTTCGCTGCTTTCACTGAGGTCACGCGGCGGAAGTCAACGCCCCTTTGATGTCGTGCTCAAATTGCAGCGGCAAGCAGAGGATCGTTACCGCACGCGAGAAGAAGAACTGAAAGCGCGTATCGCACAAACACAGACGCGTATTAATGAACTGCAAAAGCAGAAGGCGCCTGATCAAATGCTGATTCTCACAGCGGAGCAAGAATCCCAGTTGGCCGCGGCACAGAATGAAGTCATTGACGCTCGCAAAGAACTGCGTCAGGTGCAATTCAGTCTGCGTGAAGAAGTGGAATCGCTTGGACATCGTTTGATGCTCCTGAATGTCGTGGCATGGCCAATCGTCGTTGCAATCATCGCAGTCGGATTTGGATTGCGCCGCAGCTTCTGGCGGCGAAAGGCGGCGGCATGAACGGATCGAAAATGTTGCGCATCTTGATCGCTTTGGTGTTTGTGATCGTTGTCATAGCGGTCATGCTTCGTATGGCTGGACCAAATACGGTCGATCAAACTGGGATTGGCGATTCGATGGCCAACCTTGCGACTCTTGCGCCCAAAATAAACGCAATCGAGCTTGAAAATGGCTTGAATTCAATCCGCGCGGAACGTGGATCAAACGGCTGGACAATTGTTTCTCGAAGCGGTTTTCCCGCCAAGGCAGAGACGATTCAAGAAGTGGTTCGCGGTCTTATTTCATTGAAGAAATCTCAGCGGATGACGGCGAAGGCTGATCGACACAGCGAACTTGGATTGACTTGGCCAGATTCCAAGAATGAGTCACGGCGTATTCGCGTTTTCGCAGAAGGTTTGACTGAGCCAGTCGCCGATCTGATCGTCGGTCATACGGTGCAGTCGCCCGCGGGGTTGTATGTTCGCAATCGTGGGGAGGATCAAACGTGGCGATGTGTTGGTGCGCTCGGTGCGGGCGGCGATATTGGATCTCCTGAATCAATGTCTTCCTGGATGGATGGGCCCGTCGCTGATATCTCGGCAGATGAACTTCAACAGGTGGACTTCGATGGACTGACGATGACTCGCAAAGATGGGCAGTGGACGATCGTGCAGCCTGCGCCGATCATGGAGAGTGAGAAGCCAAGTACGGAAAGTCCAGACGCGAAAGTTCCTGAAGCGAATCCGAAGCGTGAGGCGATGAAGGGGACTCTCCCATATTTACTCTCGGGATTTCAGCCTGAAGATGCGCGCCACGAAACGCCAGAAGATCTTTTGCGTCCGAATCAATTGTCGGTCATCATCCACATCGACCCAGAACATGCCGTTGATGCTCGGCTCTGGAGGGAGGGCGATGCGATGTGGATGCGACTTGCTCCTGGCGAGTGCGCCGGCGAACCGAATGCGAAATTGACGAAATCAGCAGCGAAATGGACCGGATGGGTTTTCAAGATGCCATCATGGAGAGCAGGGCACTTGAATCCGCTCTTTGAAACTGGCAGTGCGCTTCCTGCGAATCCGCCACAGTAGTCGGCGAAGTTTTTTCAGCTTTGGGATGGCGCTCGAATCGATGAGCGAGGATAATTTCGCACATGACAATTCCAGTGAAACCCAATCGTGCGACGAATGATTCTGCGGCCACGAGGATCTATGAAGGCGATGGCGACCGGCTCGTCGAAATTCCTGTCGCTGGTCCCAAGGTGACAATTTTGCCGTCGGGCGATCCGCGTCTGGCCGATGCCAGACGTCATGTCCGCGTCATGTGGGGTCAACACCTGTTGGATGATCTCGTTGAGGGTCACTACCGCACATTGATCTGTGGCGTGAATGACGCTGACAATACGCATGGGATCCTCGGCGAGATACTTAAATTAGTACCAACAAGTCAGTGGACGCTTTCTTCCGCAACGAGTTATGCAAAGGTCTTTCGTTCGGCGGTCAACGTGCATGCGAAGGAAGATCGCGAGCCGTATGTCTTGAAGTTTGACCTTGATCGAATTCTGGTTCTGGCATTGCTGCGACCCGTTGGTCGAGATCACTTCACATTGGAAGATATCAATCGTGGCTTTCGGACAATTTCACAAATGCTCGATGGTCGCGCCGATCGTCGGCCAGTCGCAACTATTTCGTTCCTCGGGGCGAAAAGCAATCGCTTGCTGGATCACAACAATCGTGAGCCGAGTAGCGAAGCCGTATTGAAAGCGATGTATGACGCGGGGTATCAGGGAGATTTCTATCCGCCAGTTTCGGCGTGGGATGCGCCCCGAACAGGAGTCTTTGCTCGATACCCATTCCCAGCAGGTGTCGATCGAATGCGCGAAGGGAGCAGCTGAAAAATGCCAAATCGCTTTACGCTCGATCGGGTTGCATTCTTTGGTCGAACGATGGAGGAATATCTTCAGGCATTCGGGCTGACCACTGCTGATGTTTTAGACAAGCATGTGCTGGATTGTCCAAGCGGTCCAGATTCGTTTGTGGCCGAAGTGAATGCCCTCGGCGGTGATGCGGTTGGAGTTGATCTGGTGTATGACCAGAGCGCCACCGAACTCGAAGCGAAGGGCCGAAGCGATATCGCTGAATGTCTTGCGCAGATGAAAGCCAAGCCAACATTTTATCCCGCAATGGATTTCGATCAGTATGCCGTGGATAAAACGTCGGCGCTAGAACGATTCGTTGCGGATTACACGAAGAATCGCAAGCGCTATGTTGCTGCTGCTCTGCCGAAACTGCCATTCGCAGATCGATCGTTCGACTTGGTCTTGTCGGCGCATTTGCTCTTTGTCTATTCGCCTGTCGAAGAGGACGGCTTTAGTGAATCGAGCAATATGAATCTGCAGTGGCACCATAAAGCTGTGCGCGAAATTGCTCGAGTCAGTGCGCGAGAAATTCGTCTCTATCCGACGGCGGCGATGAATTCCGCCCCGCGTCGTCATCGATACATCGAACCGATCATGGCAGATTTGTGTGCAAACGGTTGGCGGGTTGGATTCGAGCCGAGCCAGTATCGCCAATTGTCGACGGAGATGAATGACTGTTTGGTTGCGCGACGCCTGACTTGAATCGGCGAATCGTGCAAGTGTGGCCAGATCGATTCACATATTTGCGGCAGCCGTGGAAAGTCCTCTCGGTGCTCAAACAGTCCTCGGCGACCGACACGATCCGTTTGTTCGCCGTTCGACATCAAGTTCAGTCGGCCGCCTGCGGAACTCGCACGAGAGAACTTTCCACGGCTGAC
>CAIXJC010000031.1 GCA_903919715.1 uncultured bacterium
AACTTCTTCGCGGCCGACGGTCGAATTATGGTTGTCGATGGTGCCACAAACCAGTCGCTGTACGAACTCGTTTCGCCGCACAACGAACTTTGCTTTGGTGAGTATGTCGGCACATGGCCTGACTGCAACTTCGATGGCGTGCGAGAATTGGTGGTCGCTTCAGGAATGCAAATTGACGAACACGTCGAAGTTGCAGTCAGAGTGTTTTCTGGCATGGACGGCCAACTGCTTGGGATCGTCAAACATGGTCACGGCGAGGTCGTTGTCGAAGGTGAAGTGATCGTTGCAGGCGACAAGAATCGCGACTTAAAAGTCGACGCGATCGACGTGACCATGACGGCAGAGACCATGGGCGAATCGAGTGCGGCTTGCCCGGTTGATCTTGATATTGACGGCGAGACGACGGTGATCGACGTGTTGATGGTCGCCGCAAAGGCGCAGGTCGAATCGCAAAACCCAACGGTGACGGCGGCGATCTGTGCGAATCTTTGCCATGTCAATGCGACCGGCGAGGGATTCATCGCACTGACCGGTCCAGCGGTTTCGGCAGCGGGCTGGACCGCTCAATGGACGTGTTGGATTGATGGCGCAGCGCTCGCATTTGAAGCCGCTGGTCTCATTACGGCGGCAGCCATGTGCGGTGCATCCACCTTGGCACCACCAGCCGCAATTGCATGCATTTTGGCATGGTGTTGTGGATTTGCCCATTTTCTTGCGTGGCTGATGTCTTATTCTTCGAGTTGCTTGGGGCAGAACCCGCTCTCGCCAGAGGTTGAATTTATCATTCACACCTTTGAGTACATGACCGCGCTTTGCGGCACCTTAATAGGCGGGCCCACTCTAAGCGTAGCCGCTATAATAAGGTCTCGTTCAAGAAATTCTGCGGCTCATGCGACCGATATGAGTTTGGAGATTGTCTGCAAAATGAGTTGCAAATGAACCCTCCCAACAACCAACAATCGCATGAAGAGCGCAATTTATACGCTGTGAACCTCGGATTTCTTTTTTGGCATCTCACAGTTCTTGCGGCATACATCCTCATGCTTGCTGCACTCGGAGTTTTTTACCCGGTGATCAGGAGCCAAATATTCCATATTCTCACCTTTACGTCATGTGTTTGCTTCCCTCTACTGGTTTTTGCTATACAAATTAGCCTGACGAACCCGTGGACACGAATAATAGCTTGGCTCTTACTGAGTATCCTTATAGTGCCTCAACTTGTGTTGTTGATCATTTTCGGCTTTCCCATGATGTGGCCTCCTCACTGAATCCCGCGGTCCGGACCTCCCCAGATTTGGTGGACAGCTTGACGAACAAAGTGCTGAAGGACCATAGGTTTCTGCAGGTCAATCCACCGCGCTGAAGTTGGAGCGACACGCGAAATTTGAAATCTTGATGATATTTTAAATTGAGCTTCTGTCGCATGAGAATTTCACGCAATGTCCCCCACGCGAACGCCGCCAATGAACGGGAACGAGCAGAAACTACTTCGCGGCGAGGGCGAAGGTTGCCACTGTCGCCACGCATTTTCAGTTCAGCACCGCGGTGATAAATTCAACACACTGAACCGCTGCTTCATAGTGGATTTGTCGGGCGCCCGCCCGCGACACTGGAAAAGCGAAGTCCTATCAATCAGGACCAGCAGGAACCCATTCCTCAGGTCGCAGTGGACTTCCCCACTTTCAGTGGACACCAAAGTACACCAGTTCAGGTGTGCGCTCGCCCTCAATTCATTTCGTGTTGGTGGCGCTGAGATGTGAAGTCTCTACTTCACACTCAGGGCAATGAGATGATTGCGAACCGCGAAGGTTATATCCACACGATTGGCAGTGCCGCTTCGCGTGCCTGGTTCGACACACACGAACAGCGCACCATCCCACCGCCACAAGCGGCAGACCAAGGATGACTGAATTCGCTAGAAACATCGGCCAAATCGGCTTCCACGCAATGCCGACCGCAGGGCTCTCCTGCGAACTCGTCCGATACCCAACATCCCAATCACCGAGCCCGTCCGTCCAGAATTCGATTCGCTCGTAGCGATCGTTCTCGGGGGACCGCGGCCACTCAACAGTGCGCATCACGCCGTGCAGGATCACACTGCGAAGCGGCCAACCGAACGCGCGGAATTGTTGGATTTCACGCGAATTCGTGAAGGAGTCGTCGGTGAGTGACACTTCATACTCGGTCTGTGGAAGCCAGTCGCCGTCACGAGTCATCACGCCCCAATCAGCTGGGGAGACTTGCTCTTCCTTTGGCACTTCAATCATTTCGCGTCTGCGCCTGTCATCCCGAATTTCTGTCATCCCACCAAGCGGCACCTTGATTGATCGAAGCCACCACGAAGTGCCGAATACTTTTGGTATAGGGTTCCCAAATGCCACTATGCC